>NZ_JBBHZH010000001.1:0-882859 GCF_049843495.1 Agrobacterium sp. M50-1
CCAGCGCGTGGCCATCGGCCGCGCCATCGTGCGCGAACCGAAAGCCTTTCTGTTCGACGAACCGCTTTCCAACCTCGATGCGGCGCTGCGCGGCACCATGCGGCTGGAAATCTCCGAGCTACACAATACACTGAAGACAACGATGATCTACGTTACCCACGATCAGGTGGAGGCGATGACCATGGCCGACAAGATCGTTGTCCTCAACCGCGGCAATATCGAGCAGGTCGGCTCACCAATGGAGCTTTACCGCTCGCCCGCCAACCTCTTCGTCGCCGGCTTCATCGGCTCGCCGCGCATGAACCTGGTGACCGGCGATTACGCCCGCCAGAAGGGCGCCGCAACCGCCGGCGTGCGGCCCGAGCATCTGGTGCTGTCGAAAGAAACCGGGCTGTGGCAGGGCAAGGTCACGGTTGCCGAACATCTCGGCTCCGACACTTTCCTGCATCTCGACGTCCCCGGCATCGGCCCCATCACCGCCAGAACCGACGGTGAATTCGAATGCAAACACGGCGATACCGTCTTCATCACACCAGATGATGCCAAAATCCACAGGTTCGATGACAAGGGCATCGCGATATGACGCCTTAAGTTCAGGCCTCGTCGATCCTGACACCGTTTCGGTCAAAAACATGAAGCCGTTCCTGCGGGAAACCGACCCGCATGGACTTGCCCGGCTGCAACAGCGCCCGATCAGACGAAAACAGCTTGAAGGGCAATCCATGCACGGTCAGGTGCAGGATGATGCCGAGACCCGTCGGCTCGACGAGATCGACGGTCGCCTCGACAGCACCATCCGCAGGCGAGACGGTGACATGTTCCGGCCGGATACCGAGTGTGACCGGCTCACCATCGGCAAGCTTCACGTCGCGGCCGAGTTCGAGGCGTGTGCCATCGCCGAGCACGACGAAACTACCGCCATTCTCCCGTCCGAGCCGTCCTTCCAGAAAATTCATGCCCGGCGAACCGATAAAACCAGCGACGAACAGATTGGCTGGGCGATCGTAGAGATCGAGCGGTGCGCCGATCTGCTGCACATGGCCGGCATTCATCGCGACGATACGGGATGCAAGCGTCATCGCCTCGATCTGGTCATGGGTGACATAAACCGAGGTAGCGCCGAGATCAGCATGCATGCGCTTGATTTCGGCCCGCATCTGCTCGCGAAGCCGTGCATCGAGGTTGGAGAGTGGCTCATCGAACAGAAATGCCTTAGGCTGGCGCACGATGGCCCGGCCCATGGCGACGCGTTGGCGCTGGCCGCCGGAAAGCGCCTTCGGACGGCGCGCCAGATAGGGATCGAGACCGAGTTTCGCCGAAGCACCGGCCACGGCCGCCGCGATTGTCTCCTTGGTGCTGCGGCGCAGGCGCAGGCTGTAGCTCATGTTGTCGGCGACGCTCATATGCGGATAAAGCGCATAGGACTGGAACACCATGGCGATATCCCGGTCCTTCGGCTTGCGGTCGTTGACGCGCTCACCGTCGATGGTCAATTCGCCTGCTGAAATCTCCTCCAGACCGGCAATCATTCGCAGCAGTGTCGATTTTCCGCAGCCGGATGGGCCGACGAGGACGATGAATTCGCCGTCCTCGATCTTCAGATCGACCCCGTGCAGGACCGCAAGGTCGCCATAGGTCTTGCCGACATTCTTCAGCTCGATGGAAGCCATGGGATTATCCTTTCACCGCGCCGGCCGTCAGGCCCTGCACGAGATAACGTTGAATGAGCAGGAAGAAGAGGCAGGCCGGAATGAGCGCCAGAACGCCCGCGGCCATCATCTGCCCGAAATCGACGGAAAATTTGGAAACGAAGGTCAGAAGCCCGACCGGGAAGGTGGCGCTCTGATTGCCGGAAATCAGCATCAGCGCAAACAGAAGCTCGCTCCACGCGGCGGTGAAGACGAATCCCAGAGTGGCGGCAATACCCGGCAGCGTCAGCGGCAGGATGATCTGGCGGAAGGCCGTAAACCGGCTCGCCCCGTCGATCATCGCTGCCTCTTCCAGATCCTTCGGAATGCCGTCGAAGAAGGACTGCATGAGGAAGGTGGCGAAGGGTACGTTAAACGCCGTGTAGACGATAACGAGGCCGGTGAGACTGTTGGTGAGGCCGAGCGGCGACAGCATCTTGAAGATCGGCGCGACCAGCATGACCAGCGGAAACATCTGGGTAATCAGCATCAGCGCCACGATCCAGTATTTGCCCTTGAAGCGGAAGCGCGACAGCGCATAACCTGATAGTGACGAGAGTACCGTCACGGCAAGCGCCGTTGAGCCCGCGACGATGACACTGTTCTTAAAAAACGTCGGGAAAGCGCTGTTTTCTATGACGAAACGATAGTGATCCCATGTCGCGCGCGAGGGCCACATCCGCACACCTTCGCTGTAAAGCAGGTCATTCGGCGTGACGGAGACCTTGAGCAGCCAGAACAGCGGAAAAAGCGCAAAGGCGATATAGGCGAGGATCGCGAGGCGATGGGCAAGGGTGAGGAATATCCTTGATGTCATCGGTCAGTCCTTCTCGATAAGGCGTTGGCGCAACAGCACGATCAGCATGGAATAGGCCAGAAGCAGCACCAGAAGCACCAGCGCGATGGCCGAGGCATAACCGAAATCGAGACGTCGGAAGGCCTGCGTGAAGATGTAGCTGGCGACGATCTGCGTGCGGTCCGCCGGTCCGCCATTGGTCATGACGATGATGAGATCGGCGAAATTGGCGATCCAGACGGTGCGGAGCAGAATGGTGATGGCGATGGTGGGCGCGAGAAACGGCAACGTGATGGAGGTGAAGCGTTGCAGCGGGTTTGCCCCGTCAATTTCCGCCGCCTCGTAAAGATCGCGCGGGATCGCCTGCAATGCGGCAAGCAGGGTGATGGCGAAGAAGGGAATGCCCCACCAGACATTGGCTATGATCGGCCCCCACATGGCGAGACGCGGATCGGCGAGAATATTGTTGGGCGCGGATAAAAGCCCGAGCGAGACCATCCAGTGCGGCAGCGGCCCGATGACCGGGTTGAACAGCCATGCCCAGTTGAGGCCGGCAAGGAAGGTCGGCACGGCCCATGGCAGGAATACCAGCGCCTGCGCCAGCCCCCTGCCCGCAAAGGGCTTGTCCAGCAGCAGCGCCAGAATGAGGCCGAAGAAGAATTGCAGGAACACGGAAGCGCCCGTCCACCACAGCGTGTTCTTCAGCGCCCGGTAAAAGGCCGCATCCTGCGACAGCGCCTCCAGATGTTTCAGGCCAACGAAACCGCCGGAAAACGGATTGAGCAGCTGCACATCACGAAAGGCATAGGAAAGGCCAAGCACCAGCGGCACGAGCATGACGGCGACGATGAGCACCAGCACGGGCGCGCTGTAGAGCCAGGGTTCGGCCCAATCGGCAAACCTTCGCATTGCTGGTTTGCCAGCCGGTTTGCGCGCGGCCACCGGCCCGGCGCCATGGGCATAGGACATTGTATCGCTCCCTGATCGGACGACGGAACGGACGGGTTTTCCAGCCTCTCGGCTCACCGATCCGAAAAATTGCAGGAAAAGGCCTGTCGCAGCGAAGGCCGGCAAGACCCGCCGCACGGGCATTGTCGCCCGCGCGGCCGGTCCGTGTCGTTACTTCGAGGCCAGGAACTTCTGCTGCGCCTTGGTCATGTAATCAGCCCATTGCTTGGCGAGGTCTTCAGGCGTGATATCGCCGAGAAGCGCCTCCTGCGATGTCTTGATCACAAGCGAATCCTTGAAGAAGGCGAATTCCTCAAGATAGGTCGGCATCGTCGTCGGCACGGCGTTCTTGTCGGCAAGTTCGTCGAACCAGCCCTTGAACTGCTCGCTGGCATAGAAGGGGTCCTTCTCCGCCGACTTGTGCACCGGCAGCGCCCCCGTCTTCTTGTTCCACTCGATATTGCCTTCCGGCCCTTCCAGCGTCTCGACCAGCTTCCACGAGAGGTCCTTGTTGGCGGATGCCGACATGATCGACCAGCCGGCAAAACCGATGGTCGGGAAGGTCTTGCCGTCAGGTCCCTTCGGCATGGTCATGACGCCGAAATCTTCCGGCTTCATGCGCTGGGCGATGGCGATCAGTGCGTCCGGATCCTGATCGAGGAAGGCGCAGGTGCCGGAATAAAAGCCAGCGACAATCTCGTTGAAGCCCCAGTTGACGCTGTCCTTCGGCGCCAGCCCGTTCTTGTAGAGATCGATCACATAGGTCAGGCCCTTCACCCAGCCGGGGCTGTCGAAAGTGGATGTGCCGTCCTTGGTGAAAAACTCGTTCGAGCCCGCCATGGATGCACCGAACATGACCCAGCCGTTAAGGCCACCCGGTCCGCCGCGAAGGCAATAGCCGTATTTGCCGGGAAGCGCCCCGACCTTCTTGGAGGCATCGGCGAATTCGTCGAGCGTCTTCGGCGGCTCCTTCACGCCGGCCTGTTCCAGCAGTTTCTTGTTGTAGAACATGGCCCTGAGGTAGAAACCATAGGGCAGCATATAGGCCGTTTCCTTCACGTCGCGGCCGAGTTCCAGCGTGCGCTCGCTGAGGCCCGCTGTATGCTCCCACTTGGCGAGATAGGGCTCGAGGCTTTCGAGCATGCCGTTATTGGCGTAGAGCGAAAGCCAGGTGTCGGGCATTTCCATCACGTCGGGAATATCGCCGGCCGACACCATGGTGGCGAATTTCTGGAAGGCTTCGCTCCACGGCAGGGAGATGATTTCCACCTTGGTGCCGGGATTGGCCGCTTCGAATTTCGAAACGATGCCCTTTAGCGTTTCCGTCCGTTCGGGACTTGTAATGACTTCGACCAGTTTCAAGGTTGTGTCCGCCAGCGCCGTTCCGGTCATCAGGGCGGTGAAGATTGCTGCTGTTACCAGTTTTTTCATGTCGTTCTCCCCTTTTTTGTCGTCAGGTTTAAAACGCGTCAGGCGGCGGAGGCCGCCTTGATCGCGGGTTCGAGATCGTTCCAGAGCGCTTCGGTGCCCTCCAGTCCGATATGCAGGCGCACCGAACGCGCGCTGATGCCGAAGGTGTGGGCGGAGTTCGGCTGCGCCTTCTGTTCGAGCACCACTTCGCCGGGGACGATCAGGCTTTCATGCCCGCCCCAGGAAACACCCAGTTTGAAAAGCTTGAGGCGATCGGCGAAAGCGCGCACATCCACCCCTTCCTTGAAAATGAATGAAAACAGGCCCGACGTGCCGTTAAGGCCGGGCGGCAAATGGTTCGTCAGCCCCGGATGGCAGACCTTCTCCACCACATCGAGCGCATGAAGACGGGTTGCGATATCAAGCGCCGAGGCCTGATGGGCCTTCATGCGCAACGGCAGGGTGCGCAAGCCCCGAATGAGCAGCCAGGCATCGAAAGGCGACATCTTGCCACCGAGATAGGGATAGGTTTCCGCCCGGATGCGGTCGATCATCGCCTTGGAACCGGCAACCACGCCGGAGACCACATCGCTGTGGCCGCCGAGATATTTCGATGCCGAATGCACCACGAGGTCGACGCCAAGCGAGATCGGCTGCTGGAAGACCGGGCTTGCCCAGGAATTGTCGATGACGGTGACCGCGCCATGGCGCTTGCCAATCGCGGCGAGCGCGCCGACATCATGGGCCTCCATCACCCAGCTTGTCGGGCTTTCCATGTAGAAAAGCTTCGCGCCCGGCATCGCCTTTTCAACCGCCGCCTCGTCGCGGCCGTCTACGTAAACAACTTCGATATTCATGCGCTGCATGAAGGTGCCGAACAGGCGAAACGCATCGGGATAGACATGGCGCACCGCGACGATACGGTCGCCCGGCGAAACGAAGGAGAGAACGGTGGAGGAAATAGCCGACATGCCGCTTGCAAAACCGAGCGCATCTTCCGCACCTTCCAGCTTTGCCAGCATCTCCTCGAACAGGCGCACGGTCGGGTTCAGCCCGCGCGTATAGACCGGCCGCACCTTTTCGCCGCGATAGGTGGAGACCATTTCATCGTAGCTGGAAAAGGTAAAAAGCGAGGTCTGCACCAGCGGCGGGACCACGGCTTCGAAAGCGTGGATCTCGTCATGCGCTACAATCAGGGAGGCGGGATCGAAGAGATCGTTGCCTTGGTTCATTTCGACATGTCCTTGATATCCTCCTCGACCACGGCGAGGATTTTCAGTGTTTCTTCACGGGCGGTCTCGGCATCGCCGGCGGCGATGGCGTTGAACAGCGTGCGGTGAAAGGGAAAGGAGCGGCTTGCAAAGTCCGGCCGGTCGAAAGGCTTCAGCCAGAAACGTTCGAAACCTTCGCGCATCTGCTCCAGAAGCTGCTTGAAAAGCGTGTTGTGGGTGGCATCGTAGATCGAAAGATGGAAGGCAAGGTCGGCCTTGCCGGAGGTTCCCTCGGCCAGATGCACGCGCTCCATTTCGTCGAGCCGCGCTTCCATCGTGGCGATATCCTCAGCAGTCCGGCGGCGCGCGGCGGCCATGGAGGCCTCCACCTCGATGCCACGCCGCACTTCCAGCGTCATCAGCAGCGCATCACGCAGGCTTTCGGCATCGATCGAGATCGGCATATGCACGGTGGCAGCGGAAATCGGCTTTAAGAGATAATTGCCGCTGCCTTTGCGGCTGTCGATGACGCCGAGCGCCTGAAATTTGCGGATGACTTCGCGGATCGTGGAACGGCCAACACCGAGCGCCACCATCAGCTCCCGCTCGGCCGGCAGCCGGTCTCCAGCCTTCAGCCCCGCTCTCTCGACATAATCGGAAAGTGCAGCCTCAACCTGGCGCACGCGGTCGCTGGGTGGAATAGGCTGCATCAATTCGCGGCCGGATCTGTCCAAGACGTTCCCTTTAAATTGGTCTGACATCTTACCATTTCAAACGGTAAATCGATTGTCAACCGGTAAGGACGGATGCCGGTTGCGCCACTCCTCCGCGACGTCCTGTTGCGCCGCCGAAATGGCAGCGGAATACCTGAAACGATTCAGGTGGCCTTGCGTGATTGCGTGGTTGGGCGTGCGGTAAAAAGTGCCGACGCAGCAGCTCGATAAGGAAAAGGTCGAGACGCGGGATGACTGAAGTGAAGAGATTAAGCCGCCGAATCGCGGCGACTGACGGCTGTCGGCTAGGTCACCGTCGCGCGGGCCACTCCACGCGCCAAAGCATCGGCATGCTCGTTGCCGACAGTGCCGGAATGCCCTTTGCACCATTGCACGACCACATGGGGGTGCTGCTCCAGCAGCCTGTCGAGCTGCTGCCAGATTTCCCTGTCGGGAATCGGCCTTCGGCGAGTGTGCTGGTTAGGCGTGATCCGCTTCCAGCCGTTGTTGCGCCAGATCGCCCTATATCGGCGGCAGCCTTCGATGACATGAACGGCATCCGTCCAGAGCGTGACAGCCCGCGTTGGCGCCTCGACAGCGATCCAGGATAGTGCATTGAGGACGGCGAGGACCTCGAACGTATTGTTCGATGTGCCGACAGTCCTGCCTGAAGCGGAATGGACTTGGTGGCCCGCGTCATGAACCAAGAACGCCCATCCTCCGGATCTGGAGGCATCGTCGAAGGAGCCGTCGGTGAAGATGTGAAGCGCATCGGACATGAGGAGGCTTTTTAGCACCAATATGGAAATCGTTAAAGGAAGAGTTCCAAGGCCATTGCATAAACACAAAAGCAGAGAGGGCGGCACAAGCCACCCTCCCCGAACTCACAGCGATATGGTCGAACTTACTGGCCGAGCACGGCCGCCGTGATCGTCTCGATATTGTGGTTGATCATGTCGATATAGGTCGCAGCCGGGCCATCGGCGGTCGAAAGCGCGTCGGAATAGAGCGTGCCGCCAACTTTCAGACCCGTTTCGCTGGCGATCTGGTCGATCAGCCGCTTGTCGGTGATGTTTTCGACAAAGATTGCCGAAGCCTTGTCGTGCTTCACCTGATCCACCAGCTTCGCGACATCGGCGGCCGAGGCTTCGGACTCCGTCGATACGCCCTCGGGCGCGAGGAAATTCAGGCCATAGGCATGCTCGAAATAACCGAAGGCGTCATGCGAGGTGATGATGACGCGCTTTTCCGGCGGGATGGCGGCGATCTCGGTCTTCACCTTCTCGTTCAGAGCGGCAAGCTTGGCGATATAGGCATCCGAATTGGCTGTGTAAGTGGCGCAACCGGCCTTGTCGACCTCGCAAAATGCGCCGGCAATGTTCTTCACGTAGATTTCGGCATTCTTGATCGACTGCCAGGCATGGGGGTCGAACTCGCCGTGATGGTGATGCCCCTCATGGCCGTGATCGTGATCATGGGCCTCCGTCGTCTCGTGCTTGTGGCCGGCTTCTTCTGCCTTGTGGTCGTGACCTTCCTCTTCCTCGGCTTCCGGATGCGCATGGCCTGCCGGTTCTTCGGAAAGCTTGAGCGGTTCCACGCCCTTCGTCAGCTCCACCACCGGCGCCTTTGTGCCGCTTGTGTCGATCAGACGCTTCAGGAAGCCTTCAAATTCCAGGCCATTGACCAGCACCACATCCGCCTTGCTGACGGCGACGGCATCGGCCGGGCGTGGTTCATAGACATGGGCGTCGCCATCCGGCCCGACTAGTGTGGTGATCTCGACGCGGTCGCCGCCAACATTTTTGGCGAAATCGGCGATGATCGAGAAGCTCGCCACGACCTTGAGTTCGGCGGCGGACGCCTGCGCCACCAGAACCGGGGAGAGGGAAAGAAGGCTGACGCCGGTGGCTAGACGGAGGGTTTTGAACATGAAGATTCTCCTTTTTCGAACGCTGTTTTCAGGCCGTTCTGTGACGGCCGGAACCGAGAAGATCGCTGAGCACGCCACGCGTGCCGACGAGGATGGAGAGCGCATAGATGACGCCCGCAGAAAGGATGATCGCCGGGCCTGAAGGCAGCGACGCGTGATAGGACAAGAGCAGGCCCGCAAAGCAGGAGATCATGCCGATGCCGATGGAAATGAAGCACATGGGTGCGACGCGGTTGGACCAGAAGCGGCTGGCGGCGGCGGGCAACATCATGAGGCCGACCGACAGCAGCGTTCCCAGCGCCTGGAAGCCGCCAACAAGATTGAGCACGACAATGGCGAGGAAGAGGAAATGCACCGGGCTGCCCCAGTTACTGACCGAGCGCAGGAACAGGGGATCAAGGCATTCCGCCAGCAGCGCCCGCCAGAAGGTGATCATCACCAGAAGCGTCACGATGCAGATGCCGCCGATCAGGCCGAGCGCCTCGTTGTTCAGCGCGAGCACCGTACCGAACAGCACATGCATGAGATCCACGCTCGAACCGCGCCACGAGACAAGCAGCACGCCGAGCGCCAGTGAAATGAGATAAAAGGCGGCAAGCGACGCGTCTTCCTTCTGGATGGTGAAGCGTGACACAGCGCCTGCACCCAGCGCGACCAGAAGGCCGACGGCCAGCCCGCCAATGGTCATCGGCAGGATTTCCAGTCCGTAAAACAGAAACCCGACAGCCGCCCCCGGCAGGATGGCGTGAGACATGGCGTCACCCGTCAGGCTCATGCGGCGCAGCATGAGAAACACCCCGACCGGACCGCAGCTGACGGCAAGGATCAAGGCGCCGGCAAGCGCGCGCTGCATGAAGACATACTGGACGAAGGGTTGGATGAAGATATCAGCCATGGGCATTCGAATTCGCGTGTGAGTGGGAATGGGAATGAGCGGATGCCATCTGCGGACTTGCCGCGACTATTTGGCCGGAAGGGTCGTCGGCTGGCTCACACCAGGGTGCATTTTCCTCCCATGCCTCATGGAAATGCCGCGCCTGCCGGATGTTCTCCGCCTTGAGGACATCGGCAGTCGTGCCCAGACCAACAAGCTTGCGGGCAAGGAACAGGGTTTGGGGAAAGTGCTGCCGCACCAATTGATGGTCATGAAGGACGGCAAGGACCGTGCGCCCTTCCGCCACCCATGATTTGATCAGCACCATAAGGTCGGCAACGGTACGCTCGTCGACGGCGTTGAAGGGTTCGTCCAGCAGGATCAACTGCGCATCCTGCAACATGGCGCGGGCAAACAGAGCCCGCTGCATCTGGCCGCCTGAGAGGGAGTCGATATTGCGCCTCTCAAAACCAGAAAGCCCGACGGCCTCCATCACGCGGCCCATCGCCGCCCGGTCCGCCGGACGGTGGCGGCCCAGCAGGCCGCGTTTCGGCCAGAGGCCAAGCGCCACCAGATCCCGCACCTGCGCGGGAAATGAGCGGTCGAGTTCCGATTGCTGCGGCAGATAGGCGATGGCAATACCTGAACTCACCCGGCATTCGCCGCCAAGCGGCTTCAGAATGCCGGCAATGCCTTTCATCAGCGTCGATTTTCCAGAGCCATTGGCGCCGACCACCGCAGTGAGCGAGCCTTTGGCAATATCGCCGTTCAGGTGATGCACCGCCGCGCGGCCGGCATATCCAAGTGTCAGGTTTTTGAAGGCAAGGCACGGATCGTTCATCGATCCCTCCGGGGCAGGATGTCATTCGATGACCCGTAATATGTAATGTTATTACATTCGTCAAACGAATATGTAATGAAATAACATTAACCATTGGAAAGATGGCGTTGCGCGCTCCCCAAGCCGCAGACCACTCCGTTGCGGGACGTTTTTTGCCATAGCAGGTTGACATACAACTAGAATGTAATGTTATTACGTTACATTCATGGAAGCGAGAAATCCCGAACCCCTCGTTTCCAGATCTTCTGACGTGGCCAATATGAGGTCCACGCGACCGTTGCTAGAGAACGAGGTCCGCATGTCAAAAAAACTTCCCGTCACCGTGCTTTCCGGCTTTCTGGGCGCCGGCAAGACGACGCTTCTCAATCATATTCTCGCCAATCGCGAAGGTCTGCGCGTGGCGTTGATCGTCAATGACATGAGTGAGATCAATATCGACGCCGCGCTGGTGCGCGATGGCGGCGCCAATCTCTCCCGCACGGAGGAGCAATTGGTGGAAATGACCAATGGCTGCATCTGTTGCACGCTGCGCGACGACCTGCTGACCGAGGTGCGGGCGCTGGCCGAACAGGGCCGTTTCGATTACCTGCTGATTGAATCCACCGGCATCGCCGAACCGCTGCCGGTCGCAGCAACTTTCGATTTTCGCGATGAAAACGGCCGCAGCCTTTCCGATGTCGCGCGTCTGGACACCATGGTGACGGTGGTGGATGCCGCCAATCTTCTCAAGGATTACGGTTCGTCTGATTTTCTGGCCGACCGGGGCGAAACGGCGGGCGAAGGTGACAACCGAACCATCGTCGACCTTCTGGTCGAGCAGATCGAATTTGCCGATGTCGTCGTCCTCAACAAGATCGGCACCGCCACACCGGATGAGCGGGACGCCGCACGCAAGATCATCGTCGGGCTGAACCCGGATGCGAAACTCATCGAGGCCGATTTCGGCAAGGTGGCGCTGAAGGAGGTTCTGGGCACCGGCCGTTTCGATTTCGCCAGGGCTGAAGAACACCCTCTATGGTTCAAGGAATTGCACGGCTTCAAGGATCACATTCCCGAAACCGAGGAATATGGCATCCGCTCCTTCGTCTATCGCGCTCAAAAGCCGTTTGACCCAGTGCTGTTCCAGCGCTTCATCGACCGCGCCTGGCCCGGCGTGGTGCGCGCCAAGGGCTTCTTCTGGCTGGCAACGCGACCGCGTTATGTCGGGGAGATCAGCCAGGCCGGCGCGCTGGTTCGCACCGGCAGGATGGGCCTGTGGTGGTCCGCCGTGCCCAAAGAGCAATGGCCGCGCGAAAAGCAGTTCCTGGATATGATGAAGCCCTATCTCGATCCGGTCTTCGGCGACCGGCGGCAGGAAATCGTCTTCATCGGCTCCGACCCGATGAACGAGGCGCGCATCCGCGCGCAGCTCGATGCCTGCCTGATCGATACCGAGGCATTCACACCGGATGCATGGCGGCACCTGCCGGATCCTTTCGCAAGCTGGGACCGGCAGGCGGCTTGATTGTCTCCACCGCCCGCATTTCAGCCGAGCGGTTGCGTCTTTCGCCTTCTCCCCGCCGGGGAGAAGGTCGCGGCAGCGGGATAAGGGGGCGAGGGTAGCGATATGCGGTAAGCTTGCCCCCTCATCTGACCCTTCGGGCCATCTTCTCCCCGGCGAGGAGAAGAAACAGGCCGCAGCGTTTCTTGCGAAACACTACAGAAAATTCAGCGTCACAAGCGCCAGCACAAGATAACGCCCGACCTTGGCGATGGTGACCAGCAGCAGGAAGACCGGCAGCGGCTCCTTCATGATGCCGGCGGCAACCGTCAGCGGATCGCCGATCAGCGGCGCCCAGCTGATGAGCAGGGACCATTTGCCATAACGGCGATACCAGTTCTGCGCGCGCTCCAGCGCCGCCTCCCCGACCGGAAACCAGCGTTCATGCCGAAAGCGCTCAATGCCGCGGCCAAGCAGCCAGTTGGCAAAGGAGCCTGCAACATTGCCGGCGCTGGCCACGGCGACCAGTAGCCAGACAGGCTGGGACTTAAGAAGGATGAGGCCCGCCAGCGCCGCCTCCGACTGCATGGGCAGAATGGTCGCCGCGATAAACGCCGTCAGAAACAAACCCGCATATACTGCCAGATCGGCCATTACCCGTCCTTCATCATCCGCGAATCTCACGGTCTTTGCCGAAGTGCCGGATGACGCTCCCGCCGTCAAGCGGGCGACATTTCACACGGCCTTACGGCACATCAGCGGCAATGGCCTCGACGACATCGTGACGGGCTACATCCAGCAGCGCCTTATGGACCGACAATTGCCGGATCTTGCCGGATGCGGACAGAATGAGGATCACGGTTTCCTTCGGCGGGCAATTCGGCAGCGCGCAGGAAATCTCGTGGACGGAGACGATGTCGTCTTCTGAAAGGCGCAGCAGTTCCCGCGTCCAATCCTTCATGATGCGGGCCCGCGAGACGATCGCGGAGCCGCTGCGTGCAAGCGGATTCGTTTTTACCGTCATCGGAATGCCTTCCGCCCCGCCTGCGAGGCCAATGTATCGAACAGATCGCGGATCGGCTGCTGCGGCATATCCATGCCGATCAGGACGATGCGCGTGACGCGCTCGCCATCCGGCCAGCTTTTCAACCGGGTCAGAGGATAAAGCCGATGCTGCACCGCATGGGCGACAACCGGCCGCTCAGGGTCATCCGCCGCACCGAAAATTCCCTTGAGCCGCAACAGGCCGGAATGCACATTGCTGGTGACGAGTTCAAGAAAAGTGACAATCGCCTGCGGATCAAGGACACCGTCAAAGGTGAGATCGAAAGCCTCGACCCCGACGCCATGGCGGTTGATATCGTGGTGATGGGCGGCATGAAGGCTAAGCCTGTCGGCCGTAAGCCATCCCGGCGCATCCTCCGGCTTGCCGCGCAGCGAATAATCCGATGCCTTAAATAACGACATCAGGTCGAAGCCGGCCGCATTACGGTCATGAAACGACGCCGCAGGATTGAGATCCGCGAGGCTTTCGCGGTCAATAGCCGCGGCATCCGCAAGATCGGTTTTCGTCAGGACGACGTGGTCGGCAAAGGCAAGCTGTTTCCAGCCTTCGATAAAACTGTCGAGCATCGCCGGACCGGAGACAACGTCGAAAGCCGTGACCACGCCCGAAAGATGGAAATGCCGGGCCACGATGTGATCGCGCAGGCCAAGCGCCGGCGTGCCGCCGGCGATCAGGCTGTTGATGATCGGCGCGGGATCGGCAAGGCCGGTGGTTTCGATGACGACGCGCGATACCTCAGGCATCACCCCTTCCAGAAAGGCCTGATGCAGCTCGTAAAGCGAGGTCCGGATATCGCTGGTGGCGGTACAGCAGATGCAGCCCGTCGTCGTTCTGAAATATCGTTCAGAACCCGTCCGCACCAGACCGTGATCAATAGGCACCGCGCCGAATTCATTGACGATAACCGCAGCATCACGCATGGCCGGCTCAGCCAGAAGCTCGTTCAGCAACGTCGTCTTGCCCGCCCCCAGAAAACCCGTCAGCAGGGTGACCGGCACCGTGCTGACGGATGGCGCGACGGTTGCGTCGCCTCTGCGCTCCACCGCCTTCTTCCGCTTCATTCCAAACACGCCAACACCTTCGCTATCCATAAAATTCACGAAACCATAATATGTAATGTAATAACATATCAATGGTGATTAGGGGAGTTCCGGCAAGAGCAATTCCCTTATGCCGGGGAGGAAAAGGGCATATCCACATGCTCCCAACTCTCGGGCGCATGAAAAAACCACGGAACGAAGGAAATGGAATAATAAATCCGTTTCCTTCACTTTCGTTTTAATCGTTCCACGTTCTCTTGCATTTTCGTTAGAGTTCGCTTTTAATCGGTAGCGCTAATACAGGAAAGATCGCCCGCAGCCGGATCGAGGAGGATAGGCTGCAATTAAGGGGCTGTATCTTTTACTGTTTTCATAATGGGAGGAATCACCTTGAAAAAACTCAGCTACCGCCTCGCCGCGGCATCCGCGCTTTCGTTTTTTGTCACATCGAATGCATATGCAGTAACGGAAATCCAGTGGTGGCACGCCATGACCGGCGCCAATAACGAGGTCGTGGATACGCTGGCGAAAGAGTTCAACGAGAGCCAGAAAGACTACAAGATCACGCCCGTCTTCAAGGGCACCTATCCGGAAACCCTGAATGCCGGCATCGCCGCCTTCCGCGCCAAACAGCCGCCCGCGATCATTCAGGTCTTCGACGCCGGCTCTGGCGTGATGATGGGTGCCGCCGGCGCCATCAAACCGGTGGCGGATGTGCTGAAGGAAGGCGGTTATACCTTCAACAAGGACGAATATCTGGCCGGCATCGTCGCCTATTATTCCAAGCCTGACGGCACCATGCTGTCCTTCCCCTATAATTCGTCCTCTCCGATCCTCTATTACAACAAGGATGTCTTCCAGAAGGCCGGCCTCGATGCCGCCAACCCGCCGAAGACATGGCCGGAAGTTTTCGAAGCCGCCAAGAAGATCAAGACAAGCGGTGCCGCCCAATGCGGTTTCACCTCCACATGGCTCACCTGGATTCAGACTGAAAACTTCGCCGCGTGGAACAACGTTTCCTATGGCAGCAATGAAAACGGGCTTGGTGGCACCGATGTCAAGCTTGCGGTCAACGCGCCGCTCTTCGTTGAACACTTCCAGGCGATTGCCGATCTGGCGAAAGACGGCGTCTTCCGTTACGGCGGCCGCACTTCGGAAGCCAAGCAGCTGTTCATGTCCGGCGAATGCGGCATCCTGACCGAATCCTCAGGCGGCCTTGGCGATATCGTCAAGACCGGCATGAATTACGGCATCGGCCAGCTTCCCTATTATGAGGGCCATGGTCCGCAGAACACCATTCCCGGCGGCGCGAGCCTCTGGGTCTTCGGCGGCAAGAGCGAAGCCGAATATAAGGGTGTGGCCGAATTCTTCCATTTCCTCTCTCAGACCAAGATTCAGGCACGCCTGCATCAGGTCTCCGGTTACATGCCGGTGACGATCGCGGCCTATGAGGAAACCAAGAAATCCGGCTTCTATGACAAGAACCCTGCCCGCGAAACGCCGCTGCTGCAGATGATGGGCAAGCCGCCGACAGAAAACTCCAAGGGCGTTCGTCTCGTGAACCTGCCGCAGGTCCGCGACATCATGAACGAAGAGTTCGAGGCGATGCTGGCCGGCAAGCAGGATGCCAAAACGGCTCTCGACAAGATCGTAGAGCGCGGTGATGCAGCCATCAAGCAGGCTGCCGGCAACTAAACGATCCCCTGCTCCGCCCGCATCCTTATCAGGTGCGGGCGGTATTCCCATCTCATCAGGAGATCGCCGTGCAAAGCGTCGTATTCCCCAACAAGATCCTACCCTATCTGCTGGTCGCGCCACAGATCATCCTGACGGTGATCTTTTTCTTCTGGCCCGCAAGTCAGGCGCTCTACCAGTCAACCATGCGCGAGGACGCCTTCGGGCTGAGCAGCAATTTCGTCGGGCTGGCCAATTTTTCTGCCGTGCTCTCGGATGAAAGCTATCTGAACTCGCTACAGGTCACGGTCATCTTCAGCATCCTGACCGCACTCGTCTCCATGGGGCTGGCGCTGCTTCTGGCGACAGCGGCGGACCGCGTGGTGCGCGGTAAAGGCTTTTACCGCACCATGATGATCATGCCTTACGCCGTCGCGCCCGCCGTGGCCGGCATGTTGTGGCTCTTCATGTTCAACCCGGCCATGGGAACCTTCTCCTACATCCTGCGCCGCAACGGTATCATGTGGGACCCGCTGCTCAACGGCAATCAGGCCATGCTGCTCGTCGTCGCGGCCGCCGCATGGAAGCAGATCAGTTACAATTTCCTGTTTTTTGTCGCAGGCTTGCAGGCAATTCCTAAATCATTGCTGGAAGCGGCCTCTATAGATGGCGCGCGCGGTTCGCGGCGCTTCTGGACCATCGTTTTTCCGCTGCTTGCGCCGACAACCTTCTTCCTGCTGGTCGTCAACACGGTCTACGCCTTCTTCGATACCTTCGGCATCATCCATGCCGTGACCGGCGGCGGGCCTGCAAAGGCCACGGAAACGCTGGTCTACAAGGTCTATAATGATGGCTTCGTAAACCTCAATCTCGGCTCTTCCGCCGCGCAATCCGTGATCCTGATGGTGATCGTCATTGCGCTGACCGCCTTCCAGTTCCGCTTCGTCGAGAAGCGCGTGCATTACGGCTGAGGATTTCCCATGATTGAAAATCGCCCGGTCGCCCGCGTGATCGCCCATCTGATGCTGGTTCTCGGCATCATCATTGTGGCCTTCCCGATCTATTACACCTTCGTCGCCTCCTCGATGACGTCGAACGACATCATCCGCCCGCCAATGTCGCTGCTGCCCGGCGGCCATCTCGGTGAAAATTATACTGACGCCATGGTCGGCGGCGTGGAAAGGGTTGTCGGTGTCAGCCTCGAGCGGCTGCTGTTCAACAGCTTCGTCGTGGCGCTCGCCATCGCCATCGGCAAGATCGTCATCTCTTTCCTGTCGGCCTTCGCCATCGTCTTCTTCCGCTTCCCTTTCCGCATGGGCTTCTTCTGGATGATTTTCATCACGCTCATGCTGCCGGTGGAGGTGCGCATTCTGCCCACCTACAAGGTCATCGTCGATCTTGGGCTGATCGACACCTATGCGGGACTGACACTGCCGCTGATGGCGTCCGCGACGGCAACATTCCTGTTCCGGCAGTTCTTCCTGACCATTCCCGGTGAAATGGTCGAGGCGGCGCGTATCGATAATGCCGGGCCGTTCCGCTTCATGCGCGATATCCTGCTGCCGCTGTCGAAAACCAATATTGCTGCCCTCTTCGTGATCCTGTTCATCTATGGCTGGACCCAATATCTCTGGCCGCTGCTCGTGACCAACGACGCCAAGATGAACACGATCATCATCGGCCTCAAGCGCATGGTGGACTTCACCGACGCTTCGACGCCCTGGAATTATGTGATGGTGACGGCGATCCTCGCCATCATCCCCCCTGTTATCGTTGTGGTGCTGATGCAGCGCTGGTTCGTCAAAGGTTTGGTGGAGACCGAGAAGTAATGGCAAAAATTGCGCTAAAAGACGTCCGCAAGGTTTATGGCGGCAATGTCGAGGCCATCAAGGGCGTATCGAT
This sequence comes from Agrobacterium sp. M50-1, assembly GCF_049843495.1. Lineage (NCBI taxonomy): Bacteria > Pseudomonadati > Pseudomonadota > Alphaproteobacteria > Hyphomicrobiales > Rhizobiaceae > Agrobacterium > Agrobacterium sp. M50-1. The sequence goes on from NZ_JBBHZH010000001.1 coordinate 17,574, forward strand.
GGACATCGCCGACGGCGAGATGATCGTGCTCGTCGGCCCCTCCGGCTGCGGAAAATCCACCCTGCTGCGCATGATTGCCGGACTGGAGGGCATTTCTGGCGGCCAGATCATCATCGGTGATCGCGTCGTCAACGATCTCGAACCGTCGGACCGCGACATCGCCATGGTGTTCCAGAATTATGCGCTTTATCCGCATATGACGGTGCGGCAGAACCTTGCCTACGGCCTGAAGAACCGCAACACGCCGAAGGACGAGATCGATCGGCGTATCACCGAGGCGGCCAAGGCGCTGGAAATCGAACAGTTCCTGGAGCGCAGGCCGCGCCAGCTTTCCGGCGGCCAGCGCCAGCGTGTGGCCATGGGCCGCGCCATCGTGCGCAAGCCCGCCGCCTTCCTGTTCGATGAGCCGCTCTCCAACCTCGACGCCAAGCTGCGCGTGCAGATGCGCGTCGAAATCCGCCGCCTGCAACGCTCGCTCGCCACCACCAGCGTCTACGTTACCCATGACCAGATGGAGGCCATGACGCTGGCAGACCGGCTGGTGGTGCTGAATGCCGGCCGCATCGAGCAGATGGGCACGCCGATCGAGCTTTACGAAAAACCGGCCACCACCTTCGTCGCCACCTTCATCGGCTCCCCCTCGATGAACCTGCTCAACCACGGCGCGGCGACGTCCAACGGCTCCTCCGGCTGGTCGGTGCAGGGAACCACTGCATTGCCGCAAGGCGTCGCCACACTCGGCATCCGCCCCGAGGACATCACACTTGCCGACGAAGCCCCTGCGGACGCAGCCTTCAGCGGCACGGTGCAGGTGGACGCCGTGGAACTGGTGGGTGCGGAAAGTTATGTGCACGGCTCCTTCGCGGATGGCACCGCCATCATCTTCCGCGTCCACGGTCGTTCGCAGCTGCGCATCGGCGAAACACTGAAAATCGCCGCACAGGCAAAGGATTTCCATCTATTCGATGCGTCGGGCAAGCGGATTTAGGCTTTTTGACGGAAGGCGAGACACCCGCCATTCGGTCAGATCGCTGACAAACATACCCTTCGCTCGAGGTCATCCTTGGGCTTGTCTCAAGGATCTGATCACGGTGAACAAAATCACGACGTTGCAGATGCTCGGGACAAGCCCGAGCATGACGAAGGAGAGCTTTAAGGGCAGGTAAGTGTCCTGACCGACATCTGGTGGATGCCCGCATTTAACCTTTGGCCTCCCCCTACCAGACCAGTTCCACCTGCGGCCGGCCGTTGGAGGTTTTCTCCACGGTGCGTCCGGAGGTGTCGACGTTGCAGTGAACCCGCTGACGGAAGGTGGAAAAGCTTTCGAAAGTCACCACATCCACCGGATCGTCGAGATGCAGGGTCAGCCGGTAGCGTTCGGGATCGCCGCCGAGCGCCTGCACGCCCAGAACGGAGGCCACGAAGGGCTGGCCAAGATAAAAGCCTTCCACCCTTGAGCCCAGAAGATAGGGATTGAAGGCGGGGCGATTGCCGGTCGCTGCGTGGAGGGTGTTCCAGTCGCGGAAGCCATATTGCGCAGCGATGAGTTCCAGCGCCTTCGAATGGTTGATTGCCTGCCCCTCACCTTCGAGGGCGGCGCGCAGGCGTTTTGCCTGTTCCTTCAGACCCTCAAGCGCGGGAAGCGGTTTGGACACGTTCATAACGGTTCTCCAACATGCGCATGCCGAATGTTCCGAAGGGGGTCCGCGTTGCCATCGACGACATGCAAAACATGGGGGATGACCGTTATTCAGGAAAGAGCTTCACCAGGGGCGCAAACGCCTGCGGACGGCCGGGGCTCTTACGCCCGTGGCCGTCCTATAGCCGATCTAGCGCCGCCCGTCAAAGGCGGCGCAACATCGAACCGTGCTCAGAAGCGATAGGTGATACCCGCGCCGATCAGCCAGGGATCGAGCTTCGCCTTGCCGCTGATCGGCGTGCCGCCGAGTTCCGCGGTCCAGTCGGTCTTCAGGAAGATCTTCTTGACGTCGAAGTTCACGCCCCAATGCTCGTCCAGCATATAGTCGAAACCGACCTGCACGGCAGCACCGAGCTTGTTCTTCACGTCGAGATTGCTGAAACCGGGCTTTTCCGACTGGTTGTAGAACAGCGAATAGTTCACGCCCGCGCCGATATAGGGCTTGAAGGCGCCGAAATCGGTGAAGTGATATTGCAGCGTCAGCGTTGGCGGCAGAAGCCAGGTCTTGCCGACGGGCGTGCCGGCCAGCACGCCCTCGCCATTGATCTTGGCATAGGTGGTGCCGAGGATGAGTTCGGCCGCAAAGTTTTCGGTAAAGAAATAGCTGATGTCGAGTTCGGGAATTACGGTATCCGAATAGGACAGTCCGGCGCCCGGCACACCATCGACGCTGCCGCTATCATTGGTGATGACGCCGAGACCACGCACGCGCAGCATCCACGGGCTTGCCGCAGCAATCGCCTCTTCCGCGGTGGGCGCCGGCGCTGCCGGGGCCAGATCGGCCGCCATGGCATTAGCGGATATCAGCGTGGCCGCAACACCAGCCATGACACTGGCAAGCAGGGCGATTTTTCTGTTTCTGTTCGTCATTCCATCTCTCCTGTAGCGCACCGCAGCCGGGCAAGTCCCCGGAAACCGGCTGATGACGGCGGGACTGCGAATCGTCGCCTGCCGCAACCGCTTGGGAGCCACTATGACGACGGGAAAGGCAGGCCGATTGAGATGGATCAAACCGGGATACGGATCGCGCAAGGGAACTGAGAACCGGCGCGCATTGTGATAATTTCGCAACAGATACATTCGCGGTCTATGAGCGGTACACTGCGCGCCCGGCACATATTCTGGGAAATACAAAAGGCCTGCATCGGCAGGCCTTTTTCAGTGCATCACCTTTCTCACGCGGCCTGGGGCGTGAGGCTCGCGGAACCGGGCTTGCGCAGAAGCAGCACCGAGACGGCCGCGATCATGCACATCAGACCGGCAATCTGCAGCGCGGGCATATAGGTGTCGAAGTCGCTCTTGAAGAAACCGGCGCCAAATGCGGCGGTGGCGGCTCCCAGCTGGTGGCCGGCAAAGACCCACCCGAAAACGAGACCGGCTTTTTCACGGCCGAAATTCTCGGCGGCAAGTTTCACCGTCGGCGGTACGGTCGCTACCCAGTCCAGCCCGTAAAAGACGGCAAAGACCGAAAGCTCCACGAAGCTGAACCCCGAAAAGGAAAGGTAGAGCAGGGACAGGCCCCGCAGACCATAGAACCAGAACAGCAGGAAGCGATTGTCGAACCGGTCGGAAAGCCAGCCGGCGAAAATCGTGCCGAAGAAATCAAAAATACCGATTACCGCCAGCGTGCCCGCCGCCGTTACTGCAGCCATGCCGAAATCGCCGCAGATAGAAATCCAGTGCGTCTGGATGAGACCGTTGGTCGAAAGCCCGCAGACGAAAAATGTGCCGAACAGCACCCAGAAGACCGGATTGCCCGATACGCTCTTCAGCGTCACCAGCGGCGATAGCAATGTGGCAAGAAGATTGTGATCCTGCTTGACCGGCTTTGCCACCACTGTCTCGCCATAGGCCGGCAGGCCGACATCGGCCGGATGGTCACGCATCAAAAGCAGGACAAGGACCATGGCGGTGGCAATTACCGCGACGGACAGGGTCAGGGCGGTTCGCCAGCCATAGGCTTCCGTCAGCGCCGCCAGCAGCGGCAGAAAGACCAGCTGGCCGGTGGCGTTGCTCGCCGTCATGAGGCCGATCACCAATCCGCGACGCTTGGAAAACCAGCGAGCCGCCACGGTGGCGCCCAATACCAGGGCGGTCATGCCGGTGCCGACACCGATCACCACGCCCCAGAGCAGCAGCAATTGCCATACCTCGGTCATGAAAAATGAGGCGACAATGCCGCCCATGATCAGGGCAAGCGCGGTGGACACCACCTGCCGGACGCCGAAATGATTCATGAAGGCGGCGGCAAAAGGCCCAAGCAGGCCAAAAAGCACCAGCCTGACAGCCATTGCGGAAGAAATATCAGCAATATCCCAGCCGAATTCCTTGTGCAGCGGCTGGATCATCACCCCCGCAGATCCCATCGCACCGGCGGTGGCCAGCATGGTCAGAAAGGTGGTTGCGGCAACGAGCCAGCCATAATGCAGATTTCTGCCGGCCATCCAGCTGGCGAGGCGTGTGGAGAGCATGATCAATTCCCTTTCCAGCGGCCGTGGCCGATATTTTGCGGGTATATACCCCATATTGCGGGCAGATACCCGCATATCCCCAAAAATTACAGGGCTGCGAGCAGTTCCTGCAATTGTGCTGTCTTCTCGGGCCCAAGCCGGGCCTCGATTTCATCCTGCACCCCATCCCAGAGCGGCGCACCCGCCTTCAGGATTGCGTGGCCTTCCTTCGTCACCGTCAGCATCGCTTCCCGCTGGTCCTCACCGTGGCCGATGGCCACCAGACCCATACGAGCCAGCACCTTGGCGTTGCGGCCGACGGTGGAGCGATCCAGTTCCACCCGCGCGGCCAGATCGGTTAGCGAGACGGGCGCGGTGCGGTTGATGTTCCGCAGCAGGCTGAACTGACCGATATTGACGCCAAGCGGCGCCAGGGCCTCGTCATAATAGGACGAGACCTTACGGGATGCTTTGCGCAAGAGGATGCAGTGGCAACTATCGTTTGGCATTTGTCTCGGGTATATACCCGTAAATTTTTGCGCGCAAGAGGCGCCCGGGAAATTATGGGCGGGCAACGGCCGATCCCATGGCCATATAGCAGAAACAAGAAACCCCGGCTTGGGCCGGGGTTTTATATCAGCAGCGAGGTTCGTCTCAGGCCGAGAGCCTGCGACCGCTTGCCACGAGCAGACCGGCAGCGCCCTCCAGCCAGCCGGCTTTCAGTTCCAGCGCCAGGAAACGGCTGCGCTCGAACGGGCCAGGCATGATGAGATGCTGGGCCTTGTCAGCGAAAAAGCCGAAACGTTCGTAATAAGGGGCGTCGCCAACCAGAAGAACGGCGCCGTGGCCGCGCTTGGTGGCTTCGCCAATCGCTGCACGCATCAGCGCCGAGCCGATGCCCTTGCCCTCATGGGCGGCATCGACAGCCAGCGGGCCGAGCAGCAGCGCTTCGATGGCGCGACCTTCGCGGGAGATGCCGGCCTCGACATTCCACAGGCGCACCGTGCCGATGACGTGGCCATCCTCATCGCGGGCGACCAGCGCCAGGCCTTCGGCCGGAACGCGGCCGGCGCGCAGCTTCTCGGAAGACTTGCGGCGGCGGCCTGCGCCCATGGCGCGGTCCAAGAGGTTCTCACGGGCGACGACATCGCCCGGATTTTCCTGATCGACATGAAATGTCTGCGGTGTGAAAAATGCCCGTACCGAATTCAAAAGAGCGGCCATCCTTGGCCTCCCGTCACACTACCGCCCACACGCGGCCCTTGATAAAAAAATGGTGGAGCCGTTCCGGCCCGCCGACACGCTTTCCTCGGCTGGAAGAGGTGCAGCAAGCAGGGATTTGCGCATCAGCACAATCGGCAAAGCCGGAACGGAAGCTTGGTCGAGACGCCGCCCTGCTCAGCGGACGGCGTTCGGACTTTTAATGATCGGATTTTCCGACGCTTAGATGACGTAAGCCTTCAGCGGCTCGAAGCCATTAAAGGCAACTGCCGAATAGGTCGTCGTATAGGCGCCCGTGCCTTCGATCAGAACTTCGTCGCCGATGGTCAGAGAGACCGGCAGCGGGTACATGTTCTTTTCATAAAGCACATCGGCGCTGTCGCAGGTCGGACCGGCCAGAACGCAGGGCTCCATCTCGTCCTGATCGCGCTCGGTGCGGATCGGGTAACGGATAGCCTCGTCCATCGTTTCGGCGAGACCGCCGAACTTGCCGATGTCGAGGAATACCCAGCGGTGGTTGTCATTGTCGGACTTGCGCGACACGAGAACAACTTCCGCCTTGATGACGCCGGCATTGCCGACCATGCCGCGGCCCGGCTCGATGATCGTCTTCGGGATCTGGTTGCCGAAGTGCTTGCGCAGCGCCGTGTCGATCGCCTGGCCGTATTCTTCGGCAGCCGGAACGTCGCGCAGGTACTTGGTCGGGAAACCACCACCCATGTTGACCATCTGCAGGTGGATGCCCTGCTTGGCAAGCGAAGCGAAGACGCGCTTGGCATCGGCCAGCGCCGCATCCCATGCGTCGAGATTCATCATCTGCGAACCGACATGGAAGGATACGCCGTAGGATTCGAGGCCGAGCTGATGTGCATAGACCAGAACGTCGACAGCCATCTGCGGCACGCAGCCGAACTTGCGCGACAGCGGCCATTCGGCGCCTTCGCCATCCGTCAGTACGCGGCAGAACACGCGTGCGCCGGGAGCGGCGCGGGCAACCTTCTCGACTTCCTCATGGCTATCAACGGCGAAGAGATCGATGCCGAGCGCATGGGCGCGCGCAACATCGCGTTCCTTCTTGATGGTGTTACCGAAGGAGATACGGTCGGACGTCGCACCCGCGTCGAGCGCCATCTGGATTTCAGCCACGGAGGCGCAATCGAAGTTGGAGCCGAGCGAAGCAAGCAGCTTCAGGATTTCGGGAGCCGGGTTTGCCTTGACGGCGTAATAGATGGCGCTGTTCGGCAGGGAATGCCGGAAAGCGTTGAAATTGTCGCGCACGACGTCGAGATCAACCACGAGGCAAGGGCCTTCGGGACGTCGGGTCTTGATGAAGTCGAGAATGCGTGCAGTCGTCATCGATATATTCCCTGTTAAACCGGCTCCGGAAAAATCCGAAGGACAAAGGACGCTCGAGATATGCATACGAATCAGCCGGTGGAGGCGCAGATTCGATAACATACGCTCAAGGCGCGAATGTGAACGACGCCCTGCCAGAGCATCATTCGGCTTTGTCTGCCATCGATTGGAGGGAATGACCCGACCGCACTTCAGGCAATGATGGTGTGCCTCTTCAGTACCCCGGCTGATGGAAAGCCGGCAGAGAACCAGAAAGGCCCGCACCGTCGTTGCTTCATATGTCCTCGCATTTCCCGGTTGGCCGGAATAGCGACTGGAGGGGTTAGTTCCAGGTACCTTACCTAAATCCTCACCACATCGAGGACTCGGCGGACACACATGGGCACGTGCGACTTTGGGCAGCACGGGAGATAAGAATATTCGCCGTCATAATCAAGAGGATTTTTTCATCATGTCGCGGATTTTTTCAGCAGCGATTTTAAGGTTGAACAGTCGCCTTTCAGCGTTCAATTATGTGGAACGAACTGGAGGATTTTCATGGACACGCTGACCCGCATCCGCGCCTTTATCGATGTTGTCGAAGCTGAGGGGTTTTCCGCCGCAGCGCGCAAGACCGGGCGCTCCAAGGCGCTTCTGTCCAAATATGTGCGGGAACTGGAAGATGATCTCGGCGCGCTGCTCCTCAACCGCACCACCCGGCAGTTTTCGCTGACGGAAGCCGGCCACACCTATTACCGCACCGCCTCCGATATTCTGAAGGAGATCGATAACCTCGCCGATCTGGTGCGTGAAAAGAATGCCGATCTGAAGGGCAAGCTCAAGATTTCCGTTCCCCGCACCTTCATCGATGCGGATGTCGGCCAGAGCCTGATCGATTTTGCCAAGGAAAATCCTGAACTGTCGCTGGAAATTGTCGCGGAAGACCGGTTCGTCGACCTGATCGAGGAAGGTTTCGATCTCGCGGTTCGAATCACCCGGCTCGAAGATTCGGGCCTCATTGCCCGCAAGCTTTCCGATTTCCGGGTCTATGCGGTGGCGACGGCCGATTTCGTGGCGCAACACGGGCCGCTCGATGGCCCACAGGACTTCTCCCGCGTTCCCTTCATCATCGACACCAATACGCGTTTTCATAATACAGTGCGGTATCTGGAGCCGGATGGCGGCTCGAATTCCGTCACCATCAGCGGGCCAATCGAGGTCAACAGCCCGCAGGCGACGCTGCGCGCGGCGCGCGCCGGTCTCGGCATCGCTTTGGTACCGGATTTCATCGCCCGACCTTACATCCAGTCCGGTGAACTGGTGACGCTGTTTGACGATTATATTTCCAAGGACAGGGGCATTTATGCGGTCTATCCGCATCGCCGCTACCTGCCCGCCAAGGTGCGCAGCTTTGTCGATTATCTCTCGGCGTGGTTCAGGAAGAACGGGTAAAGCCACCAAATGAAACGCCCGCCTTGCGGCGGGCGTCGATGCTGGCTGAAAGTCAGATCAGAACGGCGAATCCGGGAAGTAGAACTGCTCGGCATTGTCCTTGGTGATCAGGGTCGCATCGAGGATATACTCACCCGCGACCGGGACCTGATCGTAGAAATGCCCGGCCGTCAGCTGCATGGCTGTCGCCACCATCGCCGGCGGGTAGAGCACATCGACCGGGACCAGCTTGTCGCCATCCATGACCTTCTTGATCATGTCCTTGGAACCGGCGCCCGCAACGATATACTGGATATCGGTCCGTTTCGCCTGCTGGATAGCCTCCAGCACGCCGATCGCCATGTCGTCATCCTGACACCAGACCACGTCGATCTTCTTGTACTTGGTCAGATAGTCCTGCATCACGCGGAAGGCGTCGTCGCGGTTCCAGTTGCCATATTGCCGGTCGAGAACCTTGACGCTGGAGCCGGCGATACCCTTGTCGAAACCATCCTGGCGCTGCTGGTCGATCGGGATCGGCAGGCCGCGAATAACCACAACTTCGGCATCCGGCGTCGTCTTCTTGATGTATTCGCCGGCCACCTGACCAAGCGCCGGGTTGTTGCCGGCAACATAGAGATCGCGGATCGAATTGTCGTTGACGCTCGGCGCGCGGTCGACGAGCGCGACGAAGGTGCCCTTGTCCTTGATCTCCTTGATGGCGTTGACCAGCGGATCGGGATCGGATGGCAGCACGACAAGCGCGTCAAGCCCCTGCACGGCAAGGTCCTGAAGCGCGTTCGCCTGATTGGCGGCATCCGGCGACGTCTTGACAATGACGTTGAGCCCCGGATGCTCCTGCATCAGCAGCTTCGCCACACGCTCGGCATGATAAACGACGCCCGCCGTCCAGCCATGGTCGGCCGCCGGAATGGACACGCCGATGGTGACCTTCTTGTCCTGCGCATGCGCTGAACCCGCAAGCACCGTGGCCAGCGCGGCAAAGGCCACACCGATGAATTTACTACGCATAGTCTCTTTCCTCCCAAGACCGGGGCGTTCCTCCTTCAACCGCGCGTGCCCCTCATCGCGCGGCGTGATACGTCACCTGCGGCTGAGCGAACGCTGCACCAGCATGGCGATGATGATGATCGCGCCCTGAATGGCGCCGATCAGATATTCGCTGACGAAGTTCGACAGGATCATGATATTGCCGACGATCTCCAGAATGAAGGCGCCGCAGATGGTACCCCAGATGCGCCCTACCCCGCCTCTCAGCGCCGTGCCGCCGACGACGACGGCGGTGATGGCCTGCAGCTCCCACAACATGCCTGTCGTGGCCGAGGTGGAGGCGAGACGCGGCACGTAAAGCAGCACCGCAACGGCGACGCAGAGCCCCTGCACCACATAAGCGATGGTGCGGACCCGTGCGACCGAAATGCCGGAGTAACGCGCCACATCCTCACTGGAGCCGACGGCCGTGAGATGCCGGCCATAGCGGGTGCGGTAAAGCACGAAGGCGGCTATTGCGGCGGTGACGAAGATGACGATGACAGGCACCGGCACGCCAAGGACATTGCCGAAATAGACCGGGCGATACAGCGTCTGGATTTCCGGATTGCGCAGCGTGATCGCGCCGCCCTGTGACAGCCATGTGGTCAACCCGCGATAGATGCCCATGGTGCCGAGCGTGGCGATGAAGGGCTCGATGCGGCCGACCGTGGTGATGAGGCCGTTTGTCAGCCCGCAGGCCGCGCCGATGGCGAGCGCCAGAGCCATGGCGGTGAGCAGCATCAAGAGCGGACTGGCGATGACGCCGCTATTCATGAACAGGATCATCAGGCTGGCGACAAATGCAACCATGGCGCCGACCGACAGATCAAGCCCGCCTGACGTGATGACATAAGTGGCGCCGAGCGCGATGATGGCGATGAAGGCGCTGCGGGTGACGACATTCAACAGATTGTCGATGCCGATGAAATTGGGATTGGCGATGGCGCCGAGAACCAGAAGCAGGGCCAGCGCCACAAAAGGCGCAACCGCTCGCAGGTCCCAGTCCTTCGAGGTCTTCGGCGTTTTGCCGTTATCAAATGCGGCCTCAGTCATGTTTTCCCTCAGTTTCTTTTATCAGGCCATATTTTTCAGGACACGGGCGCTCAGGCAGGTTCCTGCGTATGAACGCCCGTCGCCAGCGCCACGATGTCGTTTTCGGTCATGCGCTCGCCGGTCACCTCACCGACGATCCTGCCCGAACGCATCACCAGAATACGATCACAGATACCGATCAGCTCCGGCATTTCCGAGGAAACGACGATGATCGAACGCCCCTCATCCGCGAGCTTGGCGATAAAGCGGTAGATCTGCTCCTTGGTGCCGATGTCGATGCCCCGTGTCGGTTCGTCGATGATGACGATGGAGGGATCGAGAAGCATCATCTTGGCGAGCAGCAGCTTCTGCTGGTTGCCGCCGGAGAGCTGGCCCGCAAGCAAATCCTTGCGGCCAGTGCGAATATCGAAATCGCGCACCGCATCATCGAGCGCCGCCGTTTCGCGCCGCGTGTCGATCTGGAACATCCGGCTGAATTTCCTGAGCGAGGCCAGTGTCAAGTTGATCCGCAGATCCTTGCCAAGCAGCAACCCCTTGCCCTTGCGGTCCTCGCTCAGATAAACGATGCCGGCCTTCAGGCTGTCTTCCGCCTTTGCGAAATGCACCGGCCCGCCGTGGTGCCGCACGGTTCCCCGCCCGGCGCGCAGGCCGAGTATTCCTTCCATGAGTTCCGTTCTGCCGGCGCCGACCAGACCGGCGAAACCAAGGATTTCGCCCCTGCGCAGGCTGAAACCGGCATCCTGAGCATACCCCGGAACGGTAAAATGCTCCACCTGCAGAACCGGCTCGTGCTCGCCGCCGGCGGCGCGGTCCGGATAAAGCTTGGCCACGTCGCGCCCCACCATGAGCCGCGCCATATCGGCAGGCTCCAGCGCCGATGCCGGATGGGAAGCGATCAGCTTGCCGTCACGCAGAACCGTCACCCGGTCGGCAATCTCCTTCACTTCAGGCAGACGGTGCGAAATATAAAGCACGGCCACGCCCTTTGCCCGGATGTCCCTGATGACATTCAGCAGCGCATCCGTTTCGATGGGCGTAAGGCTCGCCGTCGGCTCATCAAAAATGACCACGCGATGCGGCACGAGCAGAACGCGGGCGATCTGCACCAGCTGCCGCTGGGCAATAGAAAGGCTGCCGACAATGGCGTCCGGATCGATCGTACCGCCAAGATCGGCGATCGCCTTGCGGGCGCCGGCGCGCATGGCGCGGTCATCCACCATGGCGCCTCTGCGCACTTCGCGGCCGAGATAAATGTTCTGCGCCACCGTCAAATCGGGCGCCAGCAATATTTCCTGATGCACGAGAACAATGCCGCGATGTTCGGCATCCACGGGGCCGCTCAGCGTCACGGCTTCGCCATCGATGCGGATTTCCCCGCCCGACGGCTTTTCATTGCCGGCCAGAAGCTTCATCAGCGTCGACTTGCCGGCGCCATTCTCGCCTATGATCGCGTGGACCTCACCGGCACGCACCGCGATCTCGATATCCTTCAAAACCTGTACCGGCCCGAAAGACTTCGACAGCCCAACCGTCCGGATAAGGGCATGGTCTGGAGATTCGTCAGCAAAAGCCATGTGCCGTCACCGGTGTCCGGTAGGAACGGACGGCGCTTGCCCCTTAATTTTATTTGAAATGACCATCTGCGAACTCCTCCCAAAGCTCGAAGAAGAAGCTAGCGTTCGTTTTGAGGTACGTAAAGCAATTTTCGCTGGTCTTTTAGAATACACTCAAATTTGACCGTATGAACCGCAGACCCGAAGGTCCCGAAAGTCCTGTCAGGATGCGGAGGAGCGCTTGAACCCCTTCATCAGACGGTGCACAGCTTCGGCGCCCTCCCTGGCCAGATCGAAACGCTTGCCGAACAGCAGCCAGTCGGAGCACATGCCCTTCAGCAGCCAGTAGAGCGCGTCGAGCGCAGAGTCCGCCGTCCAGTTGTCGTTGAATGCACCTTCCGCCTGCGCCCGCGCGAAAGCGCCCTCAAGCCGATCCTTGTGATACCGGTCCAGTTCTTCCTGTGCGTGCAGCACCGGAGCGAACTCATCGGAGTAATTGGTGCGCAGGCTGATGGTCATGATGCGCTGGCGCTGTTCATCTTTTGAAAGAAGCGTCAGCCATTTGCAGGCGGCTTCCTCGATCTTGGCCAGCAGAGCCAGCCCCTTGACGTCGGGGTCGCCGAAATCGAGCAGATCCGATTCCGGCAGGGACACCGATTGATAGAGGCCGATAAAGAGATCGCTCTTGCTGGAAAAATGCCAGTAGATCGCTCCGCGCGTGACGCCGGCCGCAGCCGCCACCTCATCGAGGGAGCTGTTGGCAACGCCCTTTTTGAAGAACACCCGCTCGGCAGCGGCAAGGATCGCCTGACGCGTCTCTTCTGCCTCGGCCTTGGTTCGGCGCATGCTGATGTCTCCTTCCAATCGCGGCACGGCGCTTTCGCACCGTGCCTTCTTTGCAGTACCGCGCTGTCAATCAGATGAACGCATTCAAATGACTTTTAGCCCGGCCTCCACACTCGTTTTATTCCGCCGGCGATACGGCGTCAGCAGCAATCTCTTTCTCCTTCTTCCGATCCCCGAAAATATTCATGACAAATACGAAGAAGACGGGGACGAAGAAGATCGCGAGGATCGTCGCCGAGATCATGCCGCCCAGAACGCCGGTGCCGATGGCGTTCTGGCTCGCCGCACTCGCACCGGAGGCGATCGCCATTGGTAGCACGCCGAGCGAGAAGGCAAGCGACGTCATCAGGATCGGCCGGAAGCGCAAGTGCGCCGCCTCCACCGTCGCATCATAGGTGGATTTTCCTTCCGCCCGCAAATCCTTGGCGAATTCGATGATCAGGATCGCGTTCTTTGCGGACAGGCCGATGATGGCGACGAGGCCCACCAGGAAGTAGACGTCGTTCGGCATGCCGCGCAGCATGACAGCCGCCACCGAGCCGATGACGCCAAGCGGCACCACCAGCATGACGGAGAGCGGAATGGACCAGCTTTCGTAAAGCGCTGCCAGCAGAAGAAAGACGAACAGAACGCTGAGCCCAATCAACGCCGGCGCCTGCGAACCGGACTGGATTTCCTGCAGCGACTGCCCGGTCCATTCGAAACCGAAACCAGCAGGCAATTCGCTCGCCAGACGCTCCATTTCGGCAATGGCGTCACCGGAAGAATAGCCCGGTGCGGACTGGCCGCCGATACGCACAGCCGGATAGCCGTTGTAACCGACCACCTGCGAGGGACCGCGCACCCATTCCACCGTGGCGAATGAGCTCACCGGCACCATGCCGCCATTGGCATTGCGGACGTTGAGGTTCAGGAGATCCTCCGTCTTCATGCGCTGGCCCTGTTCCGCCTGCACCGTCACGCGCTGCATGCGGCCGGCATTGGGGAAGTCGTTGACGTAGGACGAGCCCATATTGGCCGAGATGGTGGCGTTGATGTCGCTGAAGGTGACGCCGAACGTATTGGCCTTCTCACGGTCGATGATGAGATTGACCTGCGCCGCATCCGGCATGCCTTCGATACGAAGACCCGCGAGGATGGGGCTCTGACGGGCCGCGGCCATCAGTTGCGCACCGGCAGCGCTGAGAGCCGCCTGTCCCGCGCCCGAGCGATCCTGCAGGCGGAAGGTGAAGCCGCTGGAATTGCCGAGGCCCTGGATCGGCGGCGGCGACAGCGCAAACGACATGGCGTCCGGAAGACCCCACAGCTTGGCGTTGACGCGCGCCGATATGGCGGCGGCGGAATCGTTCGGTCCGCGTTCGCTCCAGTCCTTCAGGGTGGCGAAGGCGAGACCCGCATTCTGGCCGGAGCCGGAGAAGGAGAACCCCGAAACCGCAATCACACGATCCACCGCCGGCTCTTCCATGAAGATCTTTTCGATCTGCTGGATGGATTGCAGGGTGCGGTCGCTGCTGGCTTCCGCCGGCGCCTGAATGTCAACGATCAGGTAGCCCTGATCTTCGTTTGGAAGGAACGAGCTCGGCAGTTGCATATACGCCCAGCCAAGACCGGCCAGCAAAGCCGCGTAGATGACCATAAAGCGGCCGGAACGCTTGATGATGCTGCCGACGGACGAGGAATATTTGTGCGACGCCTTGTCGAAGCCCCGGTTGAACCAGCCGAAGAAGCCCTTCTTCTCATGGTGCCCGGCCTTGATGGGCTTCAGGAACGACGCGCAGAGCGCGGGCGTGAGCGACAAAGCAAGGAAGCCCGAAAACAGGATCGACACCACCATGGTCAGGCTGAACTGCTGGTAGATGATGCCGACGGCGCCCGGGAAGAAGGCCATGGGCACGAACACGGCCGTCAGCACCAGCGTGATGCCGATGATCGCGCCGGAAATCTGGCCCATCGCCTTGCGGGTGGCCTCCTTGGGCGACAGATGCTCCTCCGCCATGATGCGCTCGACATTCTCGACGACGACAATCGCGTCATCGACGAGAATGCCGATGGCGAGAACCATGGCGAACATGGTCAGAACGTTGATCGAGAAACCCGAGACATACATGATGGCGCACGTGCCGAGCAGCGCCACGGGCACCACCAGTGTCGGGATGATGGTGTAGCGGATATTCTGCAGGAAGACGAACATCACCACGAAGACGAGGATGATCGCCTCCACCAGCGTGTTGATCACCTTCTGGATCGAGATTTTCACGAAGGGGCTGGTGTCATAGGGAATTTCATATTCCAGACCCGGCGGGAAATATCGGGACAGTTCCTCCATGGTGGCGCGAACGCCCTCGGAGGTCTGCAACGCATTGCCGGTGGGCGAAAGCTGCACGCCGATGGCGGCGCTCGGCTTGCCGTTCAGGCGGCTCGAGAAGTTATAGCTTTCGCCGCCCACTTCCACCCGCGCGACATCGCGCAGCCGCACGGAGGAGCCGTCCGGATTGGCGCGCAGCACGATGGAGCCGAATTCTTCCGGCGAGGTGAGCTGGCCCTGCACGTTGACCGTTGCGGAAATCTGCTGGCCGATGGGATTTGGCGATGCGCCGATGCGGCCAGCGGCAACCTGCGAATTCTGCGCCTGAATGGCGCCGATGACGTCGTTCGAGGTGAGGCTGAGGCCCAGCATCTTGTCCGGGTCCATCCAGATACGCATGGAGCGCTGGGTGGCGAACAATTGCGCGCTGCCGACGCCGGGAACGCGGCGCAACTCGCCGAGAACGTTGCGGCTGAGATAATCGCCGAGACCGATAGCATCCGTGTTGCCGTCGACGGAGGTGAGCGCCACCATCATCAGGAACGACGTGCCCGCCTGCTCCACGCGCAGGCCCTGCTGCGTCACCGCCTGCGGCAGGCGGGGTTCGACGCGCGCAATGCGGTTTTGAACCTCCACCTGGGCTTCACCGATGTTGGAGCCCGGCGCAAAGGTGACGTTGATGGAAATGCGACCCGAGGATTCCGACGTCGATTCGAAGTAGATCAGGCCGGGAACCCCGTTCAGCTCTTCTTCGATGGGACGCGTGACGCTCTGGTAAATATCCTCCGGCGACGCGCCCGGATAGGTGGTCGAGACGGAGATCTGCGGCGGGGCGACATTCGGATATTGCGCAATCGGCAGCATGGGAATGGCAAGCAGGCCCGCCAGCATGATGAAGATGGCGACGACCCAGGCAAAAATGGGCCGATCGATGAAAAAACGTGCCATAAAATCGGTCCTTATTGCTTCGCAGCGGGAGCCGCGCTCTCACTGCCGGCGGTAGTGGCGACATCGGCCTCATCAGACCACGGTTCCGGCTTCACCTTCGCGCCCGGAGCGGTCTTCTGGAAACCTTCGGCCACGACGCGGTCGCCATCCTTCAGGCCCTCGGAAATTACCCAGCGATCGCCGACGGAGCGGCCAACGCTGACGCGACGCTGCTCAACCGTGTCTTCGGCATTAACGACAAGCACACTGGCCTGACCGCCGGCATCGCGCTGAACCGCCTGCTGCGGCACGGCGAAGGCGGCTTTCTGGATGCCCTGCTGGATCTGCACGCGCACATACATGCCCGGCAGCAGATCGCCGTTCGGGTTCGGGAATTCACCGCGCAGCGTCACCTGACCGGTGGTTTCATCTACCGCGGCTTCAGAAAACAGCAGGCGACCCGGAACGGGGTAGCGGCTGCCGTCATCAAACAGCAGATTGACTTCGGCTTCGTTCGGGCCGGTCATCAGCTTGCCATCCTGCAGGGCCTTGCGCAGCCGGATGAGATCGGCGGCCGGCTGGGTGAAGTCGGCATAGATCGGATCAAGCTGCTGGATCGTCGCCAGATTTTCCGAGCCGGTGGCGCTGACAAGTGCGCCTTCAGTAATACGTGCGCGGCCGATCCGGCCGCCGATCGGGGCTTTGACATCGGCATATTGCAGATTGAGCTTCGCTTCCGCGACGCCGGCTTCGGCCACGGCCACCTCGGCATCGGCCTGCGCCAGCTGGGCGATGGCATTGTCAAACTCCTGCTGGGAACCAACATTGGACCGGCGCAGCTGCTGCTGCCTGTCGGCGGTCTGCCGCGCCTGAAGCTGCGCGGCCTGCGCCCGGCGTAACGTGCCTTCGGCGCTGTCGACACGCACCTGAAACGGCGCGGGATCGATCCGGTAGAGAACATCCCCTTCCTGTACCAGCGAGCCCTGTTCGAATACCCGCTCCACGATGATGCCGGAGACACGCGGGCGCACTTCGGCAAGCCGCGTCGGCGCAATGCGTCCGGGCAATTCGTTGGTAATGGGAAGCTCTTCCTGCTTCACCGTCACGATCTTCACGGCACCGGGCGGCGGCGCGCCGGGCGCTGAGGCCTGCTCATCGCTACATCCGACCAAAACGATGCCCGTCAACAACACCGCCGCGATCTGCCTCAATCTGTTCGCCATACTGCGCTCCGAATCCATAAAAAAGGTCACATTTACATACATACTAAGACGTATGTAAAATTTGGCAATGAAATTGTTGCAGTGCAAAAGCCATCTCACGCGCTTGTGAAGGCGTGAGACGGTTTGCACAGGGGCGCTGTAATTGGGAACGGAGGACTAACTGGCGTTCAAGGCAGGACATATTGCGACGGGCCGGAGGCGACAGCCGGACGAATGAAGCTTTCCGCTGCTTCCGTCACGTCCAAGCCACCGCTGTGCGGTTTAGATTCCGGAGATAAACATTCTCTCGACGTCATCCTCGGGCCTGTCCCGAGGATCTGCAACCGATTGATTTTATTCGACGTGATTAGATCCTCGGCACGAGGCCGAGGATGACGTCGGGGCTGAGGGAATGTCCCAGACGCCCTCCCCCCTTAGAACAGACGCTTCAGCGAGGTGGATTCCGGCGCACCGTTATTCGTCGTGTCGCTATTATCGGCGGATCTGTTGCGCAGGGCCGCATAATAGGCGTTCTTCTGCTCGTACATATTCATATCGGCGCGGCGCACCAGCGATTCCATCGTCTCGCCGGCCTCGCTGGTCGCCACACCCAGCGACAGGCTGAGCGGCGCGCTGGAATAGAACTGGTTGTTGATCTTCAGCAGCTCATAAACGGTTTCGACCATGGCGGCGGCAACCTGCTTGTCGGCGCCGGGAAGAAGGATGGCGAATTCGTCGCCGCCGATACGCGCGGCATGGTTCGGCGCGGTCACCACGCCGTTCAGCACCTCGCCCATGCGCCGCAACAACGCGTCACCGGCATCGTGCCCCAGCTTGTCATTGGCGTCCTTCAGGCCGTTGAGATCGATGACAATCGCAGAAACCGGCCTGAGGGCGTTGCGTTCCAGCCTGTTCAACTCATCCGAATAGAAGGCGCGGTTGTGCAGCTTGGTCAGCACATCGTGCTTGCCGAGATATTCGAGATAGGCTTCAGCCTTTTTGCGCGCGGTAATGTCCGTCAGCGCCACCTGCACCAGCGACCAGTCGTGCTCATGGCCCGGAAAAACGGAAAAATGCAGGAGAACGTGCCGCTCCGAACCGTCAAGCGCATAATTCACCACCTCGCGATGGTGGTTGAGATTGCCGTTCCAAAGCTCCATCAGCTGTTCGCGGAACGGCTTTTCCATCTCGCCGCGGAAAATATCGCCAAGCCGCTGCAACAGAACCTGCCGGTCCGGCGCGCAGAACAGGTCGAGCGTCGCGCGGTTGACGTCGATGACGCGAATTTCGCTCATGCATTGCCGCACGAATTCGGGATGAACATCCATGAACACGCGGAAATCGATGATGCCGCGCTCCCTGACCTCCTCGATCAATCGCCGCACCCGGCTGAAATCTTCCACCCACAGGGAAACGGGCGAATGTTTGAACATGCCTTCGGCGTAACGGCGGTTGAGACGCTCCTTGCGGCGGGCCTCCTCCCGCTCCGTCACATCCTCGGTGGTCAAAAGCAGCCGCCCGAGTGTTTCTTCGTGGCCGGGGATGACCGCGCCGCGCAACTGAATATCCAGCCGCTTGCCGCCGATTGAATAATTGACCGCGTTGCTGGTGAATTCCGTCTTGCCCGCCCAGAGTTCGGAAAGCTCGTTCACATGGCTTTCCAGCATGTCGTCACGAAAAATCCGGTGCAGATTGTCAACGAGATGAGCCTGATCACGCGCCTCGAACAGCTCCAGCGTCCTGGCGTTGACCTTGATCACACGGATTTTCTGGGAGCAGGCTGCAACCCTTGATAAATCTTCGAGAAGAAACGTCCTGATATCCTCGACGCCCTGCGACCGCCAGATATCGAACTGGCTTTTCACGTCGCTGAAATCTTCTATCCACATCGCCACGGGCGCGAGGTTGAAGATGTTGGTATCGATCGTCTCACTCATGCGGGCATTCTTCTTGAGGTAAATGCGGATGAAGGCCGAAAGGGTGCGGGGCGGCAATGGCCGCCCGCATCACCGGATTTATTAGAGATATTCGATTTAACGCAAGCATTTATCGCGCAAACCTTCGGATTGCGCGATAATTCCCGGGTTCTGTGACTATGATGCCCGTTACCAGAGCTTCACGTGCCGGTTCACATCCTTGTAGAGCAGGTAACGAAAGCGGCCCGGTCCACCCGCATAACAAGCCTGCGGGCAATAGGCGCGCAGCCACATGAAGTCACCCGCCTGCACTTCCACCCAATCCTCGTTCAGCCGGTAGACGGCCTTGCCTTCCAGCACATAAAGGCCGTGTTCCATCACATGGGTTTCCATGAAGGGAATGGTCGCGCCCGGCTCGAAGGTGACGATGTTGAGGTGCATGTCGTAACGTACATCCTCCGGATCGATGAAACGGGTCGTTGCCCATTTGCCGTCCGTGTCGGGCATGGGCGAGAGAGTGTTGTCATCTTCATGCGTGAAGATCACCGGCGGCGGCTCCAGACCCTCGACCGCCTGAAACGCCTTGCGGACCCAGTGGAACTTGACAGGCGCCTTGCCCGAATTGCGAAGCTGCCAGCGGGAGCCGGCAGGCAGGAAGGCAAAGGAACCCTCTCGCAGGCCATGCTGCACGCCTTCGAACTCCACGGTCATTTCGCCGTCAACGACGAAGATCGCCGCCTCGGCCCGTGCGTCCGGTTCCGGCCGGTCGCTGCCGCCGCCGGGCTGCACCTCAACGATATATTGCGCGAAAGTTTCGGAAAAACCCGTCATCGGCCGGGCGATGATCCAGGCCCGGGTGCCGGTCCAGTGCGGCAGCACACTTGTCACGATATCGGACATGACGGTTTTGGGGATGACCGCATAAGCGGTCTTGAACACCGCCTTGCTCGACAGAAGTTCCGTCTGCCCCGGCAGACCACCCATATCCGAATAATATCTCTTCATTTCAGCCATTCCATTCTGCAACGCATTCGGCGCGGATTCTTAGGCCCGCGACGGCGTTTAATCAAATGGTTATTGGCGGCGGACAGGCGGGGAACAGGAAGTCGCAAGCAAAGAGATGGGGCACGGCGTCTCCGCCCATTTCTTCTCCCCGACGGGGAGAAGGTGGCCCGAAGGGTCGGATGAGGGGGCGAGCTCTCCGCATCTCACGACCCTTGCCCCCTCATCCCGCTGCCGCGACCTTCTCCCCGGCGGGGAGAAGGCGAAAGGCGCACTCGCTCGCTTCCCGTGAACGAGTGCCGAGGGTAGCTTTCTATCGACCTTGAGGTCTCACGCCTTCTTACGCATCGTCGCGTAGACGATATTGTGGTTTTCGCCGAAAAACACCTCCGCCTCGATGCTGGAAGGGTCGGCGCTTGCATTGACGATCCGCCACATATCCGCCTTGGAGCGCAATAGCAGCGCCCAGTTCATGAAGGTCTCCATATAACCGTCGACGACGATGTCTTCCGAGAAATTGGCGAAGAGGAACATGCCGCCGGGTTTCAGCATCTCCATGCAGCGGCGCGTGAGTTTGATAGCCACGCGGTCGTTCAGATAATCGTAAAGACCGGCCGCATAGATCAGGTCGAAAGTGCCGAGTTCCTGCGTGCGCAGCACGATATCACGCACGGAACCATCGATCGCCTCGATGCAGCTGCCGTTGAAATCGCGGGCGACGGAACCGACGCTCAAGGGATCCTGATCGAGCGCCACCCAGCGCTTGATCCCGCCCTCTTTCAGCGCCACGGAGGCATCCGCCTCGCGCAGATGGCCGGACGCGATGGTGAGGATTTCCGTCTCATTGCCGTGCCGGGCTGCGGCCTCGTCAACGAACCGTGTCAGCAAATCGCGCCGCTCGCGCACGGCGACCGAGGAACTGGCGTCCTTCGTGTAATCGTAAAGGGCCGCACCGAGCGGCGTGGCCTTCTTCACCAGTTCGGCAACACTGTCGTGACCATAAATGAAATCGAGCAATTGCGCATCGCCCGAATAACCCCGCGGCTTTTCGAAAGACCACCGCGTGAACGGGTCCTCCAGAAAATGGTTCGAAACGGGGTGATTCTGTACCAGCGGAATCAGTTCAGCCCACACGCTGGAGTGGAGATTTTCCCGCAGGCCATGAAGTGCGCCCGCCGTTCTATGTATTATCTCACGTGCTGAAACACGATTGTCGAATTGCTGTTGTGCCAATTCGAGAATGAGCGCCACCTCTGCTTTCGCAACTGCGAACTGCTCATCGAATGTTTCCGTCCTGCGTGCAAAAATCTCTTTTGCGACAGTATCCGGGGTAATCAGACTTGCCCCGTCAAGATTTTTCTTCTTTACCCGCACCACTTCAGCCTCCAGTATTAACACATTGTTAACTATACGTTTCTGGGAGACGGAAGGCCACTCGCTTTCGATTTTTGTGCGGTGTAGGGATACATTAGTAGATTAGCGTATTTTTTTGGTCACACTCGTAAGTACGGGAGAAAGCGGATACGCGATTTAGTGAAACTTAATGTTGCGAACGTATGATGCGTTCTTCCTTTCCATGTTCTCCGCGCACATCGGCAGAGATCGACGGGAACCCGCACTGGGTGCGACAGCACACGGAAAAGTGGAATAAGCAGTTACTTAATAAAGTATACGCAACACTATGGGAAAGTGCATGAAGCACACATTGGGAGAGGTGAGTGGACAGCAAGACTATCGGCGGCCGGAGTCCCGGTTTTCTGAGGAACTTCTTGCCCTTTACCAGCAGGAAGGTGAGCGCAGCCGCCGTGGTTCAATCCGACGGGGCCTGTGGACCGCTGTTTTCATCTATCTGCTGTTTGCCGCAACCGACATCATTCTGATACCCGACGTCGCATCTTACACCATTCTCGCACGTTTCGCCGTCGTCATTTCATCGCTGCTGACGCTGGAAATTCAGCTGCGCAATGGCGCCAGCACTGCGGCGCTTGATATTACCTGCGCCACCGCTCTCGTCATGGGTTATATCGGCTGGCTATTACCTTCGCTGCTGACCGACAATACCGAAAACATGTCCTATTACATGGTTTTCGGGGCGATCTTCATGATGGGCGCCAACCTGTTTTTCACCTTCCGCTTTCATCTGTCGCTGGTGTCTTCGGGCATTATTCTTGTTACCTATTTTCTGGCGGCGACACAGTTTCCCGAAGATTCGTTCTACAAGTTCGCCTTCGGCACCTTCTACATTTCCTGCTTCGTCTTCACTTCCTACGTGAACTGGAACCTGAACCGGGAGCGCTACCACGTCTTCGTGAACGGGCTGGAGGCGAAGGCGCAGCAGAAGGCGGCGGACGAGCGTGGCCAGGCGCTGCTGCGGCTTTCCAACACCGACTCCCTGACCGGCCTTCAGAACCGCCGCGCCATTGATCATCATCTGCGCCTGTTGTGGGACAATTGGATCAGGAAGGAAGAAGGCTTTGCCGTTTTCCTGATCGACGTCGACTTCTTCAAGAAATACAACGACCGTTACGGCCATCAGGAAGGCGACAAATGCCTGATGACTGTTGGCACCGCCCTGCAGGATGCCATCACCGAACACGGCGCCTCAATCGGCCGCTATGGCGGTGAGGAATTCATCGTGCTCGCGCCGTTCAAGTCCAAGCAGCAGGTTGGCGAGCTGGCCGAGACGATCCGCCACACCGTTGAAAACCTGTCGCTCGCCCATGACCAGCGCCGGGACGGCACCTTCATCGTCACCGTCAGCATCGGTGCGTCCTTCACCCGCCCCAATCCGGACGGCAAGCTGGAAAAGATCATCAATGAAGCCGACCGCGCGCTCTATATTGCCAAGGGCAACGGCCGCAACTGCATGAAGCTGTTCGATCCCGATGATCCGCAGACCAGCGACGAGACAGAGAACATTGCCGCGCTGCTGAAAATCGCCATTGCGGAAAACCTCGTTTCCCTCGTCTACCAGCCGATTCTCAACGTCTCGACCAATGAGACAGCAGGGGTCGAAGCGCTGATGCGGCTTCGCCTGCTGGACGGGAACCCTGTTGCACCCGGTATTTTCATTCCGATTGCCGAGCGCACCGGCACGATCATGGAACTGGGCCTGTGGACCATCAAGACCGTCTGCAAACAGATACTGGCCGATGACAAGGTCGCTGTCGTCAGCGTCAACGTCTCGCCGATGCAATTGAAAAATCCCGGTTTCGCCACCTCGGTCGCGGCCATTCTCGTGGAGGCCGGCATTGCCGGCAACAGGCTCGCCTTCGAAATCACCGAAGGCGTCGACATGGAAATGCATTCGGACGTGCTGCGGTGTCTGAACGACCTGAAGACGCTCGGCATCAATATCTGGCTGGATGATTTCGGAACTGGTTTCGCAGGCCTTTCGTGGCTGCGCATGACGGATTTCGATACCGTCAAGATCGACCGCTCCTTCCTGCATGACAGCAAGACCCCGCGCGGCCGGGCGATGCTGCAGGACATGATCCGCCTCATCCGCAACCGCGGCCACAGGATCCTGATTGAAGGCGTGGAGACTGAGGAACAGCTAAGGCTGGTGCGGCAGATGGAGATCGACTACGCGCAGGGTTATTATATCGGCCGCCCCGTCGTCGCCGAAAGGCTGAGCCCGGCCGCCGCCGCCTATCCGCACCCGAACATGCTGCTGCGCCCCGCCTGACTCTGGGCTGAAGACGGAAAGCCGCAGGCAGATTTAATGATAGGCGGGCGGACTAACCGAGAATCTTGCCGCGAGTTCCGAGAACGCCTCTCGCGTGACGGGATCGACAGGAGCCCCTTCCCTTTCCCGTTTTGCGGCCACCGCCCACTCCCGGTCACCCGGCGCCATGACCTTGCAGTCTTCCCGCGCGGGGGATTCCCGCAGGACCTCGAGATAACGTTTCATGCCCTCATCGAACGCCTCCCGTTCCAGGAAGGCTTCCGGCTTCAGCGCCAGAACGAAGGCCCCAAGCCCGCGCGGCGTGGCAAAATCCGGCCCGCCCATGGGAGCGATATCGAAGCTGAGTTTCATGCCCGTGAGCACAGCACTGAAAATCTCCACCATTCCCGCAAGTGCCGCACCCTTGAACCCGAACTCGCCGCCGACCGGGGCAAGCATTTCAACGGCATGCGGATCGCGCGTATCGACGCCGTCTCCATCAGAGGCGACGCCTTGCGGCAGCTGCTGGCCGAGGCTCCGGTAAAGCAGAACGCGATTATAGGGCACCGCGCTGGTGGCCATGTCCAGCAGCCAGGGCATGTCATCTGCTGCCGGCACGCCAATGGCGATGGGGTTGGTGCCGTGGAAACGCATGGCGCCATCATGCAGGCGCACGAAACTGTCCGAATTGCAGAAGGCGAGGCCGATATAACCCTGTCGCGCAGCTTCCAGCGCATAGGCGCCGGCCGGGCCGAAATGTGAGGAGTTACGGATCGCCACCGCGCCGATGCCGAATTTTTCCGCAAGCGACATGGCGCTGTCCATGGCCGCATAGGTGGCGCGGGCGCCATGGGCGTGGTCGGCATCGATCGTTTCCACTGCGCCGAAGCCGGAAACACGGGCTATCTGCGGCCGCCGATTGAGACGCCCGCCTTCGAGCGCGGTAATATAATGGGCAAGCAGGCGAACTCCATGGCTGTCCACACCGAGCCTTGTGCCATGCATCATGGCGCGTGTCGCCGCATCGGCCGTTTCGTCATCAGTGCCGGCGGCCAGGAAAACGGTGCGGCAAAACCGCTCCAGCTCATCCAGACTCGCCAGAACGGTGGCTTTTTCATTGCTGTGCGCCATGAGGGAATCCTCCCAATTCCAGAACCCATGCCGCACAAGCTATTCACGGGGCGCGTTTTTGCAATCGAATATCGCGCGCCCCGAGGGCTCAATCAGTCTTCCGCTCCCATGGCATCGTAAGAAGAGCGTTCGCCGGCGATAATCGCGCGTTTGCCGACATGGTTGGCAGGCCCGACAATGCCTTCCTGTTCCATGCGCTCGACCAGCGAAGCGGCGCGGTTATAGCCCACGGACAGGCGGCGCTGGATATAGGATGTAGAGCACTTCTTGTCGCGCATCACCACCTTGACAGCCTTCTCGTAGAGATCATCGCTATCGTCCTCACCCATGGCGGACTTGTCGAAAACAGCGGTTTCCTCTTCCACCTCTTCGTCGGTCTCGTCGGCGTCTTCGGTAACGGTGCCGAGATATTCCGGACGTCCCTGCGTCTTCAGATGCGCGACCACCTTTTCCACTTCCTCGTCGGAAACGAAGGGGCCGTGGACACGCGCAATGCGGCCGCCGCCCATCATGTGCAGCATATCGCCCTGGCCGAGCAGATGCTCCGCGCCCTGTTCGCCAAGGATGGTGCGGCTGTCGATCTTCGACGTCACCTGGAATGAGATGCGGGTCGGGAAGTTCGCCTTGATCGTGCCGGTGATGACATCGACCGACGGGCGCTGGGTTGCCATAATGAGATGGATGCCGGCGGCGCGCGCCATCTGCGCCAGGCGCTGGATCGCACCTTCGATTTCCTTGCCCGCGACCATCATCAGGTCGGCCATTTCATCGACGATGACGACGATGTAAGGCATGGCCGTAAGGTCCATTTCCTCCTGCTCGTAAACCGCCTCGCCGGTGGCGCGGTCAAAGCCGGTCTGCACGTTGCAGAATACGGTCTCGCCCTTGGCCCGGGCGGCAGCGGCTCTTGCATTATAACCGTCGATATTGCGCACGCCGAGACGCGACATCTTGCGATAGCGATCTTCCATTTCGCGCACGGCCCATTTCAGCGCCATGACTGCTTTTTTCGGATCGGTGACGACAGGGGTCAGAAGATGCGGGATGCCGTCATAAACCGAAAGCTCGAGCATCTTGGGATCGACCATGATCAGGCGGCACTCTTCCGGTTTCAGGCGATAGAGCAGCGACAGGATCATGGTGTTGATGGCAACCGACTTGCCGGAGCCGGTGGTGCCGGCGACCAGAAGGTGCGGCATCTTCGCCAGTTCGGCGATGACAGGTTCGCCGCCGATGGTTTTGCCGAGGCAGAGCGCAAGCTTCTGGCGGGTTTCAGCGTAATCGGTAGCTTCGATCAGCTCGCGCAGATAAACCGTCTCACGCACCGGGTTCGGCAGTTCGATGCCGATGACATTGCGGCCGGGCACAACGGCGACACGTGCCGAAAGCGCCGACATGGAGCGGGCGATATCGTCCGAGAGGCCGATGACGCGCGAGGACTTGACGCCGGGGGCGGGCTCGAACTCGTACAGCGTGACGACAGGGCCGGGGCGAACATCGATGATCTCGCCCTTGATGCCGAAATCCTCCAGCACGCTTTCGAGAAGTCCGGCGCTCTGCTCCAGCGCTTCCGGCGTCATGGTCGTGGTCTGCTGGACGCGGGCTTCCTGCAGAAGATCGATGGAGGGGTATTCATATTCGCCTTCGGCAAAGATCGGCGCTTCGCGAAACATCGGCTGCGAGGCCTGGATGGGCGCGCGGACGGTGAAACGCGGCTCGGCCGCAATTTTCTCCACCGGCTGAACCTGCTCCACAGGTCTCTGCGTCTCGACCACCATAGGCGCTTCCGCGACTGGCGGCGGCGCGATTTCCTGTTCAGCAACCGCGATGGCGGCGGGAACGACGGACTGACGCACGCCGATCTCACGGTAAAGCCGAATTGCGGAACCGCCCGGCACGGTGACGACGGGAGGCTCGGATGAAAGTACGATCGCAGCGGCTGCTGGCGATGCAAAGGCGACCGGCGCGACGACAGCAGGTGCCGTGACCGAATTTGCAAGAGCGGCGCGCGCGGACGCTGAGACGCCCTCGCCGGCGCTGCCCGGCAGATCAAGCGTCATCACTTCCCAGAACAGCTCATCCGGCAGATGGGCGGCGAAAGCCGGAATGACGGCCTGCGGTGCGGTGGTCTGAACTGCATCGATGGCGGGCTCGACGGATGGCGGCTGAACCGGCGAGAATATCTGCTGCGCAGCCGCTTCTGCAGCCACGGAAATCTCCGTCTGAACCGGCATCCGGGCAGCAGCAGCCGCCTCTTCCGCCTGCTTGCGGGCGAGCTCCAGCCGCAATTTGTAGGTCAGCGCCCTCGCGCCCCGGGCATCCGGCGGCTGCGGCAGGAACGGCATGCGCGGCGGCGGCATGCGCTGCTCCGCCGGCTTTATGGCTGGTTGATTGACAGGAGCAACCTCCTGCTGCACAGCCTGTTGTTGCTCCACCACTTCCGGCTCCACTGCTTCAGGCGGAGCGACAGCCGGGACTTCCTCCTCCGGAATATTGGGGGTCTCGACCGGCACGCGCCGCGCAAACGCGCTTTCCGGCGTGCGGGTGAAACGGACATTCGGGCCGAGCACAAAAGCATTCTGCCAGCCGGGCATCTCGGCGCGGCCTTCGATGGCGTCGGCTGCGCTGACATCGGCATTCGGCTTGGGTGCCGCGCCGGCCTTCATCGCCGCCGTCTGTTGACCGGCAACCGACTGGCCGCCGGCATGACGAGCCTTCTCGCTCCCCTCCCCTACGCTATTGGACGAATTCTGGAATCTGGATCGGGAGAAGCTCATGGCAGCGTGCACACTCATCATAAACGTACATATTTCGGTCTCCCTGAAATAAAAAATAAAGGTTAATTACCCCTTTCCAAACGGGGTCGACGCGGCAGATTTTCGTTCCGTCCACAGGCGGCACGGGGCACATGCCATCGAGGTAACGGCATTCCAACCACTTAATTTTATTGGGTTATATCAAATTTTCAGAGCATTACCGAGGGCAAGAAGGCAAGGTGAGAAAAGCGCAGTACCGCCGGAAAGCATATTGTTTCCGCAAAGGCCCTCGCAACGTAAAATCATTGCTGTAAAGCCCGCGAATTAACGTGGACACTGCCGAGGTTGCAGCCTTAAGATCGGCCGGCCGCGGACCAAGCGGAAAGGCCCGCCCAGCCCTCATTTCCGGAGTGAATCATGTCGCCTGTCCACCTGTCCCGTCGCTCGCTTCTCAAGACCTCGCTTCTTCTTGCCGCAACCACGGGGCTGGCGGGCATTGCCGCTGCGCAGCAGGCGGCGCCCGGCGGAAGGTTGATCGTTGCGGCCGATTCGGAGCCGAAGAACCTCAATCCGGCGATCGTCGCCTCAAACGGCGTGTTTTATATTGCCAGCAAGATTATCGAGCCATTGGCCGAAGCCTCCTTCAACGGCAAGGACGGCCTGGAACCGCGCCTCGCAACCGAATGGGCGGGATCGGATGACGGGTTAAGCGCCACCTTCAAGCTGCGTGAGGGCGTGACCTGGCATGATGGCAAACCCTTTACCTCCGCGGACGTTGCCTTTTCGGCGCTCTCCGTCTGGAAACCATTGCAGAACCTCGGACGGCTGGTCTTTGCCAATCTCGATAAGGTTGACACGCCGGATGAACACACGGCGATCTTCCGCTTCTCCAAGCCAACGCCGTTCCAGCTCATCCGCAACGCGCTGCCGGTCGTCACGAGCGTCGTGCCGAAACATCTTTATGAAGGCACCGATATCGCCACCAACCCGGCCAATACCAAACCGGTCGGCACCGGGCCTTTCATCTTTGCCGAATACAAGCCCGGCGAATATTATCGCCTGACCCGCAACCCGAATTACTGGGGCAAGGGGCAGCCGCAGCTGGAGGAGATCATCTACCGCGTCCTGCCGGACCGGGCGGGAGCGGCTTCCGCGCTCGAAGCAGAGGAAATTCAGCTCGCCGCCTTTTCCGCCGTGCCTCTGGCCGATCTCGACCGCATCTCGAAGGTAGCGGGCATCAAGGTCATCGCCGATGGTTACGAGGCGCTGACCTATCAGCTGGTGGTCGAAATCAACCATCGCCGCAAGGAACTGGCCGATCTCAAGGTCAGACAGGCCATCGCCCACGCCATCGACAAAAAATTCGTCATCGACAAAGTCTTCCTCGGCTACGCCACGGCATCCACAGGCCCGGTGCCGAAAAACGCGCCGGAATTTTATACCGACGATGTCGAGACCTATGATTTCGATGTGGCCAAGGCCAATGCCCTGCTGGACGAGGCGGGTTATGCGCGCGGCGCGAACGGAGCACGTTTCTCCCTGAAACTTCTTCCGGCTCCCTATTTCAATGAAACCAGACAGTTCGGTTCCTATCTTCGTCAGGCGCTGCAGGAAATCGGCATTGATGCCGAGTTGGTCAATAATGATTCAGCAGCTCACCAGAAGGCCGTCTACACCGATCATGCCTTCGACCTCGCGATCGCGCCGCCGGTCTTCCGCGGCGATCCGGCGATTTCCACCACGATTCTCGTGCGTTCCGGCATTCCGGCGGGTGTCGGCTTCTCCAATCAGGGCGGTTACGAGAACAAGACGCTGGACGAACTGATCGACAAGGCGGCGGTAACGGTTGATACGGCGGCACGCACGGCGCTTTACAAGGATTTCCAGAAGCAGGTCACCGCCGATCTGCCGCTGATCAACGTCGCCGAATGGGGTTTCATCACGGTGGCGCGCGATACGGTCAAACATGTCGCCAGCAATCCCCGCTGGGCCGTTTCCAACTGGGCGGATACGACGGTCGACACCTGAGGACGCGCCGTGAAGCGTGCAACGACATTGCTGAAGCGACGGGCAGTCAGCGCCATTCCGGTGCTGCTGATTGTTCTCGTCTTCACCTTCGTGCTGCTTGAAAATGCCTCCGGAGACGCTGTGGATGCCTATCTCGTCTCCATCGGCGGCGGCGATGCCGGGCTGCGGGATGTATTGCGCGAGCAATATGGCCTGAACGGTTCGGTGCTTGCCCGTTTCTGGCTCTATGCCAGCTCGGTGCTGCGGCTCGATCTCGGCTGGTCGCTTGCCTTCGACCGGCCGGTGCTGGGGCTGATCCTCGAACGGTTGCCGAACACGCTTCTCCTGATGGGCAGCGCTACCATACTCGCCTTCATCCTCGGCACCGGACTTGGCATCGTGGCCGGTGCGCGTCCCGGCGGGCTGACGGATCGCGTGCTTTCAACGCTTTCGCTGGCGCTTTACGCCACGCCCGGCTTCTGGCTTGGCCTCGTGCTCGCAATCGTCTTCGCCGTTCAACTCAAATGGCTACCCACCTCAGGCATCGAAACCATCGCCTCGGGCAAGCAGGGATTTGCAAGGGCGCTGGATATTGCCCGTCATCTCGTGTTGCCGGTCGCCAGTCTCGGCCTCATCTACCTGGCGCTTTTCCTGCGCGTCATGCGCACCGCCATGGCCGCGGTCTGGCCGCTGGATTTCGTGCTGTTCGCCAGGTCAAAAGGGCTTTCCAAACGGCGGATCGTGCTGCGCCATGTCGCGCGCAATGCCGCTCTTCCGCTCGTCACCGTGCTCGGCCTGCAGGCCGCAACCATGCTGGGCGGCAGCGTGGTGATCGAAAGCGTCTTTGCCATTCCCGGCTTTGGCAGGCTGGCGCAGGAAGCCGTCAGCGGCCGCGACACGCCGCTTTTGATGGGCATTATTCTGACCAGCGCCGTCTTCGTCATCCTCGTCAATCTCGCCGTCGATATTCTCTATGCCGTCCTCGATCCGCGCATCGGCAGCGGGGAGCGACAGGCATGAGTTTCGCTCTCCGGCTGCTGCGCAGTTTCGAAGGCGCCACAGGAGCCATCATTCTGGTGCTGCTTGCCATGACGGCGCTCGCCGCCCCCCTCCTCTTTCCGGGCGACCCGCTGGCCATTGTCGGCGAACCGCTGATCGCGCCCTTTACGGACGCCGCCCTGCCTCTCGGCACCGACCGGCTGGGCCGCGACGTGCTGGCCGAACTTGCCCATGGCGCGCAGGCCTCCCTGCTCGTCGGCATGGGCGCCGCCGCCGCGGCACTGGTCATCGGCACCGTCATCGGCACCATTGCCGGATTTGCCGGCGGCCTCGTGGATGAAGCTTTGATGCGCGTCACCGACGCCTTTCAGATCGTGCCGAATTTCCTGCTCGCACTCGCCTTCGTCAGCACCATCGGTCCCTCCATGCCCATTGTCATTCTCGCCATTGCGCTCGGCGCATGGGCGGATCCGGCGCGGCTGATGCGGGCGCAGGTGTTGAGCATCCGCGAACGCGATTATGTGCAATCCGCGCGCGCCATCGGCATGCGTCCGCTGGAGATTGCGTTCAGGCAGATCCTGCCCAACGCGCTGCCGCCGGTTCTGGCGCTCGCCGCCATCATCGTCGCGGCCGCCATACTGACTGAGGCGGCACTGTCCTTCCTCGGGCTCGGCGATCCCAATATCGTCACCTGGGGGTCGATGATCGCGGAAGGACGCAACGTCCTGCGCTCGGCCGCTTTTTTGTCCGTCATCCCCGGCATCGGCCTTTTGGTCACGGTTCTCGGCGTTTATCTTCTAGCAGAAGGCATCAACAGGGCGATGGCGACGAGGAGGCAAGCGCCATGAGCGGCGATGCGCTGTGCCGGATCGACGATCTCAGCGTTTTTTATGCAACAGGCAATGCGCCGGCGTTGCAGAATGTCGCGCTGACCATCCGGCAGGGGCAAAGGTTGGCGATCATCGGCGAAAGCGGTTCGGGAAAATCCACGCTCGGCAGAGCCATCGCCGGGCTTCTCCCAGGCAACGCGCGTATTTCCGGTGATATTTCCTGGAGCCGCGATAGCGGCCTGTTTCACGGCAGGCCGCTGCCGGGGCGCGATATCGGCACGATCTTTCAGGATACTGGCGCGACACTCAACCCGGTTCTCAGCATCGGCGAACAGGTGGCGGAAGGGGCCGTGCGGCATCTCGGCCTGTCATGGAGGCAAGCACGCGATCTTGCCCGCGACCTTCTGGAGCGGGTGCGGCTGCCGCATCCCTCCCATCTGCTCGGCGCCTATCCGCACCAGCTTTCCGGCGGCCAGAGGCAACGCGTGGCGATTGCCGCCGCCATTGCCGCCAGTCCTTCGATCCTGATTGCCGACGAGGCCACGAGCGCGCTCGATACTGTCAGCCAAGCCGCCATCGCCACGCTGCTGGACGATCTGGTGCGACAGGAAAACAAAACGCTGGTCTTCATCACCCATGATATCGGCCTTGCTTCCAGCCTTGCCGACGAGATCGCGGTTCTGCGCGCGGGGCTGCTGGTGGAACATGGACCGACACGGCGGGTGCTTTCCAAACCCGCCCATGACTATACGCGTGCGCTGCTTGCCGATTATCTCGATCTCTCGACCCCGCCGCTCATCAGCGAGGCCGCGTCATGAACGAAGCCCTTCTGAGCGTCGACGGACTGTCGAAAACCTATCGCACCGGCGCAAGAACGGTGGCGGCGCTTTCCGATATCTCCTTTTCGCTTCAGCCCGGTGAGACGCTGGGACTTGCCGGTCCCTCCGGCTGCGGAAAATCGACGCTGGCGCGCATTCTGATGCGGCTGATCCCGGCTGACGAAGGCACGATCCATTTCAAAGGCCGCGATTGGCTGGCGCTTGACGGCGGGAAGCTTCGAGCCGCCCGCCAGCACATGCAGATGGTGTTTCAGGATACGCATGGCGCATTCAATCCGCGCGCCAGCGTCGAAGATGCCATCGGCGAGCCGTTGCGCATTCATCGCATGGTCGCAAGACGCGAGCGTGCAGCGGAAATACGCCGTCTCCTCGAGCGCGTGGGCCTGCCCGCCAGCTATGCCAGCCGCTCGGTCTTCGAGCTTTCCGGCGGACAGAGGCAACGCGTCGCGATCGCGCGGGCCATTGCACTCAAGCCGTCGCTTCTCATTCTGGATGAAGCCGTCTCTGCGCTGGATGTTTCAGTTCGCAGGCAAATCCTCGAACTTCTGGTGGAAATCCAGCGCGAGACGGCCGTTTCCTGTATTTTCGTCTCCCACGACCTCGCAGTCATCCGCGCCGTCTGCCACCGCGTCGCCATCATGGAAGCGGGACGGATCGTTGAAATCGGCAGGACGGGAAATATCGTCTCCGCGCCGCAATCCTCGACCGCCAGAACCCTGATAGACGCCGCGCCGCGCCTGACCATCACCACGTAAGGAAAAGACATGCCCGTTCCCGATTATGCATTGCTGCTCGACCCACCCGCTTTTCCTGCGGAGCGTTATGCCGCTCTTGCCGACCGGCTGGCAGCCTTGATGGGCACGGAGAACGACGTCCTTCTCATACAGGCGGAAGCCGTGCTGGCGCTTGAGGCAGCGGCGACAAGCCTTGCGCGACCGGGCCTGAGGGCGCTCAACATCGTTACCAGCCCCTATGGCGCATGGTTCGGCGGCTGGCTGGAAAGGGGCGGCGCGACGGTGCGCAACCTGACGGCCAGCCCGGCGAAGCCGGTCACACTGAAGGAGGTGGAGCAGGCGCTGGACGAAGGGCCGGATTTCGATCTTCTCGCCATCGTCCACGCGGAATCGGCAAGCGGCATTCTCAACCCCCTGCCCGCCATCGCCGCACTCGCTCGGCAAAGGGGCATCGTGCCCCTCGTTGATGCCGTCGCGTCCATCGGCGGACATGCCTTCGAGGCTGACCGGCTGGGCATCGATATCGCCGTCATCGGCCCGCAAAAGGCGCTGGCCGGGCCGGCCGGGGTTTCCGCCATTTCCGTCAGCGAAAAAGCGTGGGAGCTTCTTTCCCATGGTGGTGCACCTGACAACTCCATGCTCTCGCTTCTGGACCAGAAGAAACTCTGGCTTGATGCCGGCCGCGGCGCGCTGCCCGGAACGCCCGCGCCGCTGGAATTTTATGCGCTGGAGGCCACCCTCGACCGGATAGAGGCGGAAGGTCTGGCATCCGCCAATGAGCGCCACGAAAGGGCGGCGGCGGCCACCCGGAACGGCATCAGGGCGCTCGGTATTCCAACCTGGGTAGAGGAGCCGCACGCCTCCGCCCTCGTTTCCACCGCTATCCTGCCGGATACCGTCGAAGCCAAGACATTCCTCGCCGCTGCATCCCAAAAGCATGGCGCGGATATTTCCGCCGGAGTGGGCCCCGGCGCGGAACGGCTGATAAGGCTCAACCACACCGGCCGGCGGGCGCATCCGGAGGCGGTGAAAGCCAATATCGTGGCCTTCTCCAGCGCCTTGAAAAGCCTCGGCCATGCTGCGGACACCGATTCCGCGCTGGAGGCGACCGAAAAAACCTATTCTGACGCCGATCCGAACCGCGTGTGAAGATGGCGATAAACATTCATTGCGCAAAATCCGGCAGCAGTGAAACGTCAGTCACGACATTGTTGTTAAAAATGGTAGACAAATTCCTCGGTCAATCTTGACGAAATCATGGCAACGCGCGAAACTTAACACACCGTTAACTCGCGTGAAGAAGGGAACTGGCCATGGTAGCAGGGTTCAACATGCTCTCCTTTGACCTCTTTGGCATCGGCCGAAGGATGCCCGTCGTCAACGAGCGGGTGGAAACCGAGTTTCAGGACAAAACGCCGCGCAGACCTGATGACGAGTCGCATGACGATGACCGCGACCAGGAATATGAGTTGTTCTTCTGGTCGCTTTATCCGGTGATCTAAGCGGTCTCGGCGGCCTGCCGCGCGTGAAACTTGCCAAGGGCCACCGGTTCATTCAATGATTGGCGCATGCGCCCGTCCGGAAATGACAAAAACTCTGCAAACAGAGACTTGAAACTGCTGCGCCGCCTTCTGCGCGCCAGGGATCATATGGATGCCGCGCCCCATGAGGCGTGGCCTGTTTCACGACTTGCCAGTGTCAGCGGCGCCTCACAGGCCCATTTCGCGAGATCGTTTCGCGATGCCTTCGGCATACCCCCTCACCGCTATCTGCTGACCCGCCGGGTGGAGCGCGCCGTGGCGCTTCTGCGTGACACGGACCTTGCGATCATCGAAATCGCGCTGCAGACCGGCTGGAACAGCATCGGCACCTTTGGCCGTGTTTTCCGCGATGTGACGGGGGAAAATCCGAGTGAGTTGCGGCGCGGGATGCGGCTTTCGCCCGCCGATCTCGAGCAGGTTCCCCATTGCTTCGTCAGCGCCGCAAATCGCCCTCATCTCACAATCGCAGTTTCGGAGAAGCGCCGGCGAACGAAAAGCGCTAGGCACGACGAGCGAAAGGGAGATATCTCATGAAAAATGGTGTTCAAGTTGTCGGGCTTTACGTTCGTGATCAGGACGAAGCGCTGCAATTCTACGTCGAAAAACTTGGATTTCGTGTGCACACCGACGCGCGCAACGGCGATTATCGCTGGTTGACCGTGCAGCACCCGGACCAACAGGATTTCCAGCTGGGCCTGTTTCGGCCGCAGGCTCCGACCGTTGACGATGCCACGGCGCAAGATCTGAACGAAGCCGTGGCCAAAGGCGCCATGCCGCCGCTGGTTCTGGTGGTCGAGGATTGCCAGAAAGCCTTTGACGCCATGCACAAACGCGGCGTCGAATTCACCCAGCAACCGATCGCCCGCTACGGCTCGGTGGATGCGAGCTTCCGCGATCCTTCCGGCAATGGCTGGAAGCTCATTCAGGCCCGCTGAAGCGCCATGTGTCACATTCCATCATGGATGCATTTTCTTGGGGGCGACTTTGATCTTGCGAAACTGGATAAGGCAGAGCCATCGGTGGCTGGGCATTCTGCTAACCATCACCATTCTGGCGAACTTCGTTTCGATGGCCTTCGGTCCGACGCCATCGGTGATCGTCTATGCTCCGCTGTTGCCGCTGACTTTGCTTATTTTCAGCGGGCTGTACATGTTCTTCCTGCCGTATCTGGGAAAGCCGCCAGCCCCATCGGGGAAGTAGGCAGGTAAGCAACGAAAACATCGTGCTCTTCGCCCGCCCGCAAAGTTCACGCGATTGCGGAGCACGGCGCTTAAAATGCTTCAGCCCCGGGTTCTACCCCGGGGCTGATTAAAAAGCGGTCAGCCGAAACGGCCTTGCTTAGTGGTTGTCGCGCGGCAGGCCCTTGGTCTGGGCGATGCGCTGATATTTTACGGCTGGCTCCAGAACCGCGCCGGTTTCCATCTGGCTGACGATGCCGCGCTGGATTTCCTGCCATGGCGTCTGATGGTCAGGGAACTTGTAACCGCCCTCGGCGGAAAGCGCCTCGTAACGCTTGGCCAGTTCCTCACCTGATATCAGGATGTCGGCCTTGCCGCGACCCACATCGATGCGAACGCGGTCACCCGTCTGCAGGATGGCGAGACCGCCACCGGCCGCAGCTTCGGGAGATGCATTGAGGATGGACGGGCTGCCCGACGTGCCGGACTGGCGGCCGTCGCCGATGCAGGGCAGCGAATTGACGCCTTCCTTCAACAGATAGTCCGGTGCGCGCATGTTCACCACTTCCGCAGCACCCGGATAACCGATCGGGCCGGCGCCGCGCATGAACAGGACGGTGTTGGCGTCGATCTTCAGCGACGGGTCGTCGATGCGGTGGTGGTAATCCTCCGGACCGTCAAACACCACGGCGCGGCCTTCGAAGGCTTCCGGGTCGTTCGGGTTGGAGAGATAACGGTTGCGGAACTCTTCCGAGATCACGCTCGTCTTCATGATGGCGGAGGAGAACAGGTTGCCACGCAGAACGCGGAAGCCCGCACGCTCCTTGAGCGGCTGGTCGTAAGGGCGGATGACCTTTTCGTCTTCGATGATGGCGCCACGGCAATTGTCGCCGATGGTCTTGCCGTTGACGGTCATCGCGTCTTCCTTGATGAGCCCCTGAGTCATCAGCTGGTTGACGACTGCCGGAACGCCGCCGGCATGGTAATAATCCTCACCGAGATATTCGCCGGCCGGCTGCAGGTTGACGAGCAGCGGCACGTCTTCGCCATAGGTCTGCCAATCATCGACAGTCAGTTCGACGCCGACATGGCGTGCTAGGCCGTTCAGGTGAATCGGCGCGTTGGTGGAGCCGCCGATCGCCGAGTTGACGCGGATGGCGTTGATGAAGGCATCCTTCGTCATGATGTCAGAAGGTTTGAGGTCTTCCTTGACCATTTCAACGATGCGCAGGCCGGTGAGATAGGACACTTCCTGACGGTCGCGGTAAGGCGCCGGAATGGCGGCGGAACCCGGAAGCTGCATGCCGAGCGCTTCGGCGAGCGAGTTCATGGTCGTTGCCGTGCCCATGGTGTTGCAATAGCCGGTGGACGGGGCCGACGAAGCGACGAGCTTGACGAAGCCCTGATAATCGATCTCGCCCTTTGCCAGCAGTTCGCGGGCCTTCCAGACGATGGTGCCGGAACCGGTGCGCTCGCCACGGAACCAGCCGTTCAGCATGGGGCCGACGGAAAGGGCAATCGCGGGAATGTTGACGGTGGCCGCCGCCATAAGACAGGCAGGCGTGGTCTTGTCGCAGCCGATGGTCAGAACGACGCCGTCGAGCGGATAGCCATAAAGCACTTCCACGAGGCCGAGATATGCAAGGTTACGGTCGAGACCGGCGGTCGGACGCTTGCCGGTTTCCTGGATCGGATGCACCGGGAATTCGATGGCGATGCCGCCCGCTTCACGGATACCTTCACGCAGGCGGTTAGCCAGTTCCAGATGGTGGCGGTTGCAGGGCGAAAGGTCCGAGCCGGTCTGCGCAATGCCGATGATCGGGCGGTCGGACTGAAGTTCAGCCTGGCTCAGGCCGAAATTCATGTAACGCTCGAGATAAAGCGCCGTCATATCCGCATTGGCGGGGTTGTCGAACCACGCGCGCGAACGAAGCTTGCCTCCCTTGCCTTGGGTTGCGGGCAGATTGTCGGATTTGGTCATGATGCGGTCTCCAGCCGGAAGTGGCCAACGGTAAAATATTACGAAATGCGACAAGCTTATGTTGTGCGCAAGGAAAATGGAATCAGCTTTCGGAGATCACGCATAACCGACAGTGAGAGCCCAGACGAGTAGGCTTGGGCTGCTCTGCGGCTTTAACCGAATATTTTTCGGCATTTACGGCCATCGCAGGATTGCGCAAAGGAATCTCCCTCCCTCTTTTGCCGATTGAATTCCGATCGCAAGGCCCGAAATTCCGGCAAAAATCATCTTCTTATTTGTATTACTATTAGACGAAGCCATATGCTGTCAAGCGCTATAGCGGTGTGAGCAGCAGCAATACCGGGTGTTTGAACCACAAAACATGAATCATTTATCCATTTGATATTAATTAATATATTTCAAAATCTGAGGTCAGGAACACCATTCTGAAATTGAAATATGCGAAAATGCCTCTTTTCAAGAGTATTACTATATGCTCATAGTGTTGGCGTCACGCTGACATCATCTCTGGGAGGATTAAGATGAGAAAAGCTCTCGCGACAGTTACTGTCGCCGTTTCGCTGTGCCTTGCATCAAGTGTTTCCGCCAAATCGCTTACCGTCGGCTTCTCGCAGATCGGTTCGGAATCCGGCTGGCGCGCGGCTGAAACCACCGTCACCAAACAGCAGGCAGAGAAGCGCGGCGTCACGCTTAAATTCGCCGACGCGCAGCAGAAGCAGGAAAACCAGATCAAGGCCGTTCGCGGCTTCATCGCGCAGGGCGTGGACGCGATCCTGATCGCGCCGGTCGTCGCAACCGGCTGGGACGCCGTGCTGAAGGAAGCCAAGGAAGAAAAAATCCCTGTCATCCTGCTCGACCGTCAGATCGAGGCTCCGGACGATCTTTACCTGACCGCCGTAACCTCCGATCAGGTTCATGAAGGCAAGGTTGCCGGCGACTGGCTGGTCAAGGACGTCGGCTCCAAGGATTGCAAGGTGGTGGAATTGCAGGGCACGACCGGCTCTTCGCCCGCCATCAACCGCAAGAAGGGCTTCGAAGAAGCCATTGCCTCGCACAAGAACATCAAGATCGCACGCTCGCAGACGGGTGACTTCACCCGCACCAAGGGCAAGGAAGTGATGGAAAGCTTCATCAAGGCCGAAGGCGGCGGCAAGGACATCTGTGCGGTCTACGCCCACAATGACGACATGGCCGTCGGTGCGATCCAGGCGATCAAGGAAGCCGGCCTGAAGCCCGGAACCGACATCAAGATCGTCTCCATCGATGCCGTGCCTGACATCTTCAAGGCCATGGCAGCCGGTGAAGCCAACGCGACCGTCGAGCTGACGCCTGACATGGCCGGCCCGGCCTTCGACGCGCTCGAAGCCTATCTGAAGGACAAGAAGGCGCCAGCGAAGTGGATTCAAACCGAATCCAAACTTTATACGGCATCCGATGATCCGATGAAGGTCTACGAGGCGAAGAAGGGTCTGGGTTACTGATACCCTATTCTTCGGAAGGAGCGGCGCGTCGTTCGTGCCGCTCCATCATGGCATTCTTCATGCGGAACCTGCTCAATGTCCGAAACGGCACCACTTCTGGAAGCACGCGCCATCGGCAAATCCTTTTTGGGGATCACGGCGCTCGATGGCGTCGATTTTTCGCTCGGGCACGGTGAAATCCATGCCCTGCTTGGCGAAAACGGCGCGGGCAAATCGACGCTCATCAAAATCCTTACTGGCGTTTATCACCGCGACAGCGGCTCGATCTTTCTGGAGGGCGGCGAAATCTCGCCCACCAATGTGGGCGAGGCGCAGGCGCTTGGCATCGGCACGGTCTATCAGGAAGTGAACCTTCTCGAAAATCTGACGGTTGCCGAAAACCTGTTTCTCGGCCGCCAGCCGCGCCGCTTCGGGCTGATCGACCGCAGCACGATGCAGAAGAATTCGCAGGCGCTGCTCGCCCAATACGGGCTTTCCATCGACGTCAACGCCCTGCTTTCCAGCTATTCCGTCGCTATCCGCCAGATCATCGCCATTGCCCGCGCCGTCGATCTTTCCGGCAAGGTGCTGGTGCTCGACGAGCCGACCGCCAGCCTCGACGCCCATGAGGTCGAGATGCTGTTCGGGGTTTTGAAAAACCTGCGCGCCCGCGGCATCGGCATCATCATCATCACCCACTTCCTCAATCAGGTCTATGATATTGCCGACCGGGTGACGGTGCTGCGCAATGGCCGCCTCGTCGGCACCCGCGACATCGGCAGCCTGCCGAGGTCCGAACTCATTTCGATGATGCTCGGTCGCGAGCTTCAGCATATTACCCACGAGCATCAGGCCACCGAAGATACGGTCGCCGAGGGCGAGCCGCCAATCCGGTTCGAAGCCTATGGCAAGCGCGGCAGCATCGCCCCCTTTGATCTCGGCATCCGGCCGGGAGAGATCGTCGGCGTCGCCGGTCTTCTTGGCTCCGGCCGAACGGAGACCGCCTTCCTGCTGTTCGGCATCGACCGTCCCGATACCGGCACGGCGATGATTGACGGAAAACCAGCGGCGATTTCGTCTCCCGAGGCCGCCATTGCGGCCGGGTTCGGCTTCTGTCCGGAAGAGCGCAAAACGGACGGCATTATCGGCGACTTTTCTGTCACCGATAATATCGCTCTGGCGCTTCAGGCGCGGCAGGGCTGGGCACGGCCACTATCGCGCCGACAGAAGGCGGAGCTTGCCGAAAGCTTCATCAAATCGCTCGATATCCGCCCGGCCGACCCTAACCGGCCGATCAAATTCCTGTCCGGCGGCAACCAGCAGAAGGCCATTCTGGCGCGCTGGCTCGCCACCCAGCCCAGATTGCTGATACTCGACGAGCCGACACGCGGCATCGATATCGGCGCGCATGCGGAAATTCTCAAAATGATCGAAAAACTCTGCGGCGAAGGCATGTCGCTCGTCGTCATCTCCTCCGAACTGGAAGAACTGACGGCCGTTGCGCATCGTGTGGTCGTGCTTTCCGACCGCCGCCATGTCAGTGAATTGAAAGGCAGCGAAGTGACCGCCGACAACATCATGCGGGCAATTGCGGATGCGGCGAAAACGGAGGCGGCATGATGGTGGCTGTGACGCGACGCTTCAAAAGACTTGCTCCCCAGCTTGCCGCGCTCTTTATCATTCTGGCAGCAATTACAATCATTTCGCCGGGTTTCCTGCATGTTTCTTTCCAGAATGGCCGGCTCTATGGCAGTCTGGTGGATATTCTCGTGCGCGCCGCTCCCGTGGCTCTGCTGACCATCGGCATGACGCTGGTCATAGCCACCAAGGGTATCGATCTTTCCATCGGCGCGGTCATCGCCATCTGCGGCGCGGTCGCGGCCACGCTCATCAGCAATGGCCATTCAATTCCCTCGGTCATCGTCATCTCACTTGCGGTGGGCATTGCCTGCGGCCTGTGGAACGGCGTGCTGGTCGCCCTTCTCGACATACAGCCGATCATCGCCACCCTGATCCTGATGGTGGCCGGGCGCGGCATCGCCCAGCTTATTACCGAGGGTGTCATTCTCACCTTCAACAATGACAGCTTTGCCGCCATCGGCTCCGGCTCGTTCGCAGGCATCCCGCTGCCCGTCATCATCTGGGTGGCGGCGGCGCTGTTGATCGGCCTTCTGGTGCGTAAAAGCGCGCTCGGTTTCCTGATCGAGGCCACAGGCATCAATCGCCGTGCAGCGGCGCTCGCCGGCGTGCGGGCCCGCTTCCTGCTGTTTTTCGTCTATGCCGTCTCCGGCCTCTGCGCGGCCATCGCCGGCATGATCGTGACCGCCGATATTCGCGGCGCGGATGCCAACAATGCCGGGCTGTGGCTGGAGCTGGACGCGATCCTGGCGGTCGTGATCGGCGGCACATCGCTGAATGGCGGCCGCTTTTCCATCACGGCGTCGCTGATCGGCGCGCTCATCATCCAGACCATCAATACCGGCATCCTCGTTTCGGGCTTTCCGCCGGAATTCAACCTCAT
The DNA here is from genome assembly GCF_049843495.1 of Agrobacterium sp. M50-1. NCBI lineage: Bacteria > Pseudomonadati > Pseudomonadota > Alphaproteobacteria > Hyphomicrobiales > Rhizobiaceae > Agrobacterium > Agrobacterium sp. M50-1. Next base: position 59,211 of record NZ_JBBHZH010000001.1, read on the forward strand.
CATCAAGGCAGGCATCATCATGGTGGTGCTCACACTGCAATCGCCGGCAATCGTGGCGGTTCTGGGCTTCGTCAGACCGCCCAAGCCGCACCCCAAACCGGTCACCACCAACGGCATGACCAAGGAAGGAACCGCGCGATGATCCACAGCCGCAATCTCCCCTTCCTCACCACGCTGACGATCTTCGTGGTCGCCTATCTGCTGTGCGTGCTGCAATATCCGTCTATCCTGTCAACGCGCGTGATCGGCAATCTTCTGACCGACAACGCCTTTCTCGGCATCGCGGCTGTAGGCATGACCTTTGTCATCCTGTCGGGCGGCATCGATCTCTCCATCGGTTCGGTCATCGCCTTCACCAGCGTCTTCGTGGCGGTCATGGTCGGCACCTATAACATCCATCCGCTGCTGGCCTTCGCCATCGTGCTGGCGGTCTCAACGCTGTTCGGCTGCCTGATGGGGGCGATGATCCGCTTCCTGTCGATCCCGCCTTTCGTGGTGACGCTGGCGGGCATGTTTTTGGCGCGTGGTGCTGCTTACCTTATCTCCACCCAGTCTGTGCCGATCTCGCACCCCTTCATCGATGCGATACAGGGCTTTTATTTCCGCTTTCCGGGCGGCGGCAGGCTGACGGCGCTGGCCATGCTGATGCTTCTCGTCTTCGCCGCAGGCATGCTCATCGCCAGCCGCACCCGGTTCGGCGCCAATGTCTATGCGCTCGGCGGCAATCCGCAGTCGGCCGAGCTGATGGGCGTGCCGATCGGAGCAACGACCATCGGCATCTATGCGCTGTCAGGTTTCCTGTCGGGCCTCGCCGGCATCGTTTATACGCTCTACACCTCGTCAGGTTATTCGCTGGCGACGGTGGGCGTGGAACTGGACGCCATCGCCGCCGTCGTCATCGGCGGGACGCTTTTGACCGGCGGTACGGGGCTGGTGGCGGGAACCTTCATCGGCCTTCTGATACAGGGGCTGATCCAGACCTACATCGTTTTTGACGGGACGCTTTCTTCCTGGTGGACGAAAATCGTCATCGGTGTGCTGCTTTTCGTCTTCATCGTGTTGCAGCGCGCAATCATCTGGTATTCAAACAGGAGACTGGCCGGACCACATCCGGCATAATTGCCAAGGGAGGCATGCTTGGGGCTGCTCGAAACGACGATAAGCGGGCGAAAACGCCGGAACAGCCACGCCCATGTGGTCTCCGAACTCGGCAGCGCCATCGTCTCGGGCAGGATTGCGGAAGGCTCCCTGCTGCCCAATGATGCCGAACTCTCCTTGCGGTTCGGCGTCTCCCGCACCGTGCTGCGCGAAACCATGAAGACGCTGGCGGCCAAGCGGCTGGTGGAACCCAAGGCCAAGGTGGGCACCCGCGTTCTAGACCGCTCCAGCTGGAACTTCTTCGATCCCGACGTGCTGGGCTGGCGCTGCGAGGCCGGCATAGATCAGGAATTCGTCACGCATCTGGCGGAGATCCGCCTGGCGCTGGAACCGGCGGCGGCAGCAGCAGCGGCGCTGCAGGCCTCCAATGACGATATCGTTTCCCTTTACGTCATCGCCGCCAAATTCGACAATCCGAAACATACGCCGGAAAGCATCGCCAAGGTCGATCTCGAATTTCACCTTGCGGTCGCGCATATGTCCGGCAACCCCTTCATGCGCTCGGCAAGCGGGCTGATCGAAGCCGCACTTGCGATATCCTTCCAGCTCTCGTCACCGGCCGCTTCACCCGGCACCATCGCCGAGATCGCCTCCAATCATCTGCGTATCGTACACGCGATTGCGGCGCGTGACGCGGATGCGGCGGTGAAAGCCATGCGCCATGTGATCGAGGTAGGCAAGGACCGGACGCAGAACGCGATCAAGGCGCCCTAAAGACGCGATAACGCCTGCGCTTCTCGTGAGACCCGCTCGAAGGCGGGTCTTTTTTGTCGCGGCTTGGCTTACCCCTGCGACGCTTCGACCTGCGGGACCACACCGCGGCGCGACGCCATCAGCGAAGCACCGAGAAGGGCGGCAATCGCCACGAAGACGAAGACCATCGTCGCACCCTGAAGATCGATCAGCAGACCGCCCAGAACCGCACCGCTGGAAATCGCGATCTGGAACGTGGTGAGCAGCAGCGCGCCGGCACTTTCGGCTTCGTCGGAAGCGGCCCGGGTGATGAAGCTCTGCACGCTGACTGGAAGTGCGCCGAAGGCAAAACCCCAGGAGGCGATGGCAAGGCCGGCAATCAGGGGCGACGCACCCGCCACGACCAGAACGGAAGCCGATGCGGCGATCAGGGTGGCGGCGAACGTCACTGCCCATGCCGTGTTTTTCTCGGAGAGGAAACCGCCGAAGAGATTACCGAAAAAGCCGCCGACACCATAAACCAGAAGGACGAGCGAAATCGCCTCGACGCCAAGAAGCGTCACATCTTCCAGGAACGGACGGACATAGGTGAAGCCGGCAAAGTGACCCGCAACGATGAACAGCGTCGTCAGAAGGCCGATCCGGACCTGCGGCCGTTGCAACAGGCGGAACATGGTGGAAAGACCCGGTGCGCCAGCCGGCGGCAGCGACGGAACAGTGAGCAATTGCGCGAGAAGCGCGATGACACCGAGCGCACCCGCAACCACGAAGGCAGAACGCCAGCCAAGTGTCGCGCCGATCCACGCGCCCACGGGCGCGGCGCAGACGGTGGCGACCGAAACTCCTGTGAGGATGATGGCCATGGCACGCGGCATTTTATCAAGCGGTACGAGTCTCAGTGCCAGCGCCGCGGACATGGCCCAGAAGCCGCCAAGGCCGATGCCGAGCAGGACGCGCGAGGCAAACAGCATGAAGAGGCCGTTTGCGAAGGCGGCCAAAGTGCTGGAGATGATCAGCAGCGTGGTGAGGCCGAGCAATGTCCAGCGGCGATCGATGCTGCGTGTACCGATGACGACGCCGGGGCCGGCGACCGCCGCAACCAGCGCCGTGACGGTAATGGATTGGCCGGCAATGCCGGAACTGACGGCGAGATCGGCCGAAAGCGGCGTGAGAAGGCTGACCGGCAGGAATTCCGCCGTCACCAGCCCGAAGACGCCGAGCGAAAGCGAAACCACGGCGGCCCACTTCGCATCCGGCTCCGTCTTGCGCGGCACATATTCAAGTTCGTTTATGGTCCGGTTGTTCATGAAAATCTCCTGATGCGCATTTCCGGGATGCGCTCTGAAACGGAATGGCAAAATGGTGAAACCGGTGGGAGGCCGGCTCAGCCTCTGCAAATCAATGGTCGTAAGCTATGCGTGACAGCCCGGCGTTTCCATGCTAGAAAATCCATATTCCTTAACCAAAAATCCGAATTTGCGAGAGCGCCATGAATGATGCCCTGACGGAAATGTTGCGTGGCCTGAGGCTCGACGGCGTGGAATACGGCCGGTGCCGCATGGCCACGCCCTGGGCGACTTCTTTTCCCGAGCAGGAAGCGGCACGGTTCCATTTCATCGGCGTCGGCCAGGCGAAATTGCGCAAACCTTCCGGCGAGTGGCTGACGCTGACATGCGGCGACGCCGTTCTTCTGCCCCGCGGCCACGCCCATGTATTGGGTAGCGGCGAGAATGTGACGCCTACCCCCTTCGACCGTTTCGGCAAGAAGGAAGTCTGCCAGGGCGTTTTCGACCTGCAATGCGCCAGCGCCGGCGGCGATACTGTCGCCTTCACCGCCTCGATGCGTTTCAACATGGATAGCCTGCACCCCCTCCTGCAGCTGATGCCGGATGTGATGCTGACCAGCGATCTCGCCAAAAGCGACCCGGCCATTCCGCACCTGCTGGAGGCCATGACGCGCGAAGTGGAGCTGAACCGCGTTGGCGCGGGCGGCATTCTGGCAAGGCTTGCCGATGTGCTGACCGCGACGTTGATCCGCACATGGGTGGAGTATGGCTGCGGCGATTCCAGCGGCTGGCTGGCTGCGGTGCGCAACCCCGAACTCGGGCGGGTGCTGGCCGCCATCCACCTCAATCCCGAAAAGGACTGGAGCGTGGAGGAGCTTGCCTCCCTGATGGGTGCTTCCCGCTCCAGTTTCGCGGAGCGCTTCACCCGTGTGGTGGGCGAAAGCCCGGCGCGTTATGTGGTGCGCGTGCGCATGCACCAGGCACGGCTGTGGCTGCGCGAAGGCATGCGGGTGACGCTGGCGGCGGAAAAACTCGGTTACGATTCCGAAGCCTCCTTCAGCCGCGCCTTCAAACGCGTGCTCGGCGCGCCCCCCAGCCAGTTCCGCAGGAAGGATACGGCCGGGCTGGAGGATGCGGCTTAAAAACTTCAGACAAACCGGATAGGATATCGCGTGAGAGCATATCCGCCCGAAGTGGAAGGACGCCGTCCGGGGAGCATCCGCCATGAATATTGCCGACGACGCCCGTTTCTGGAACCGGACCGCTCGGAAATATGCGAAGGGCAGGATTTCGGATGAGGCCGGATATGAGCGCACGCTGGAGCGGACCCGCGCCCTGCTGAACCCGGATGACAGGGTATTGGAACTGGGTTGCGGCACCGGAACGACGGCAATCCGGCTCGCTGGCAGTGTCGAAGACTATCTCGCGACGGATATTTCCGCCGACATGATTGCAATCGCCGAGGAAAGAAAACACGCCGCCGGTGCTCTACCGAATCTCGTTTTCAGTGCTGCGACCGTGGAAACGCTTGTGCCCGGCCCTCGGCAGTTCAACGCGGTGCTGGGTTTCAACTATCTTCATCTGCTCCGCGACCTGCCCGACACATTGCAGCATATTCATTCCCTGCTTGCGCCGCAGGGGCTGTTCATCACCAAGACACCCTGCGTCGGGGATATGAACCCGTTTATCCGCCTTGTCCTGCCGGCGATGCGTTTGATCGGAAAAGCGCCCTATGCGGGCGTGTTCAGCACGGTTGAGCTCGGACGGCATATAGACGCCAGTGGCTTCGACATTCTGGCCACGGAAATCCACGCGACAAAGGGCAATGACAATCGCCCTTACATCGTGGCGCGCAAAAGGTGATCTGAGCCGCCTTTTAGTGAAAATTGCGGGAGATGACCTTTATCCGCTCCACCTCGTCCGCATCATCCACGGCAGGCGGCGGACGCTTCCTGATAATGCGATGATCATCCGGCGGAATGCCGTGGTGGAACTCGTCGCCCCGCCCATGCGGCAGGGGAAAGGCATGGTTGCGCTCACCCACGCTGGCCAGCGCTTCCGACAGATCGGTCAGCCGGTGGGCGACCAGATGCACCACCTCGCCCTCCCGCTGGATCTTGCCGTAAATGCCGACCATGCCGGCAGACAGCACCACGCGACGGTATTTTTCGAAGGTTTTCACCCACAGCACCGCATTGGCGATGCCTGTCTCATCCTCCAGCGTCATGAAGATTACCCCTTTTGCCGAGCCGGGGCGCTGGCGCACCAGCACCAGACCCGCCGTTTCCAGCCATGCGCCATCACGGGCGCGCACGGCCTCCGCACAGGTGACGATGCGGCGGTGGGAAAGATCGCGACGCAGGAAGGTCATGGGATGTTCGCGCAGCGTCAGCCCCACATGGCCGTAATCCTGCACCACCTCACCACCATCAGTCATGGGCCTCAGCGCGATGGAGGGTTCCTGAAGCTCATCCACCACGGCGTTTTCGCGGCTGGCGGCAGCAGCAAAAAGCGGCAACGGCTCATCGCGCAAGGCCTTGATGGCCCAGAGCGCTTCGCGTCTGGCAAGCGAAAGCGACGGCAGAAAGGCATCGGCCTCGGCCAGACAGACGAGGGCGGCGGCCGGAACACCCGCCCTTCGCCAGAGATCATCCACCGAGGCAAAAGGCCGGTTCTGCCGGGCGGCGACGATATCGGCAGTATGTTTGTTGGAAAGCCCCTTCACCAGGCGCATACCGAGCCGCACGGCATAACGCTCGTCACCTTTCGCATCCTTCTCACCCGTGGGCTCCAGCGTGCAATCGAAGCGGCTGTTATTGACACAGACCGGGCGTACCTCAACGCCATGATCGCGCGCATCGCGCACGATCTGGGCAGGAGCGTAAAACCCCATGGGCTGCGAATTGAGAAGCGCCGTACAGAAAATATCGGGATAATGGCATTTCAGCCATGAGGAGGCATAGGCAATCAACGCAAAGGAGGCCGCATGGCTTTCAGGAAAACCATAGCTGCCGAACCCTTCCAGCTGCTTGAAGATACGTTCGGCAAATTCTTGCTTATAACCACGCTCCACCATGCCCGTGACGAGCTTTTCCCTGAATTTGGAAATGGTACCCACATTCTTGAAGGTCGCCATGGCTCGGCGCAACTGGTCCGCCTCATCTGCGGTAAAACCGGCGCAATCCATGGCGATCCGCATGGCCTGCTCCTGAAACAGCGGAACACCCATCGTCTTTTTCAGAATATTTTCCAGTTCCGGTTTTTCATAACGAACCGGCTCCTTTCCCTGTCGGCGACGCAGATAGGGATGCACCATATCCCCCTGAATGGGCCCGGGGCGAACAATGGCGACCTGAATGACGAGGTCATAAAACTCCTTCGGCCTCAGGCGCGGCAACATCGACATCTGCGCCCGGCTCTCGATCTGGAATGTGCCGAGCGTATCGGCCTTCTGGATCATGGCATAGGTGGGACCGTCATCCGGCGGCATGGCGGCGAGATCATACGTCTCTCCAGTGCGCGCCTCCAGCAGATCGAAGCCGCGCTTCATGCAGGAGAGCATGCCGAGCGCCAGGCAATCCATTTTCATGAATTTCACGACATCGATATCGTCCTTGTCCCATTCGATGATCTGGCGATCATCCATGGCGGCGGGTTCGATCGGCACCAGTTCGTCCAGCCGGTTATGGGTCAGCACAAAGCCGCCCGGATGCTGGCTATGATGGCGCGGTGTGCCGACAAGTTGGTTGGCCAATTCGAAGGCAAGCTTCAGGCGACGATCCTCCATATTGAGGTTCAGTTCCTTCACCTGCTTTTCACCCACACCCTCGCTCCAGCGCCAGACCTGCGAGGATAGAAGCTTCGTCAGATCTTCCGGTAGGCCCAGAACCTTACCGACATCGCGCAACGCTCCGCGCCCACGATAACGGGTAACAACGGAGCAGAGCGCCGCCTTGTCACGGCCGTAAGTGTCATAGACCCACTGGATGACTTCCTCGCGCCGCTGGTGCTCAAAATCCACGTCGATATCAGGCGGTTCTCCCCGGTTTTCGGAAACGAAACGTTCGAAGACGAGATTGCTGAAAAGAGCGGGGTCGATGGCGGTGATGCCAAGTACAAAACAGATAATCGAATTGGCTGCCGAACCGCGCCCCTGACATAGGATATCTTTTGAACGCGCATAACGGACAATGGCACTCACGGTCAGGAAATAGGAGGCATATTGCAACCTGCCGACAACCGCCAGCTCATGCTTGAGCGCCTTTTCCACCTTCTCCGGTAAACCTTGCGGATACCGCCCCGGCACCGCTTCCCAGACCATCTTCTCCAGCGCCTGCTGCGCCGTCAGCCCCGGCAGGCTGCGCTCCTCGGGATATTGATAGACCAGTTCCTTGAGTGAAAATTTGCAGCGCTTCGTGATTTCGAGACTGCGGGCCAGCGCTTCGGGGTAGCGGGCAAATAGCCGGTGCATTTCCTCCGGCGGCTTCATATAGCGGTCGGCATGCCGCTCGCGGCGGAAACCCGCCTCGTCGATGGTGCAATTGTGCCGGATACAGGTGACGACATCCTGCAACATGCGCCGCTCGGGCACATGAAACAGCACATCATTGGTGACCACCGTCGGTACAGCTGCAACTTGAGCCATATTCGACAATTCGAAAAGCCGCATCTGGTCATTGGGACGTCTTCTGAGGCTGAGCGCCATATAGGCGCGATCCGCAAAAGCAGCTTTCAGCCGCCGCAGGCGAAGCGCGCAGAGATCATCCGCAAGATCGGCGAGCAACACCACGATCAGGCCTTCGCCATAGGCGACGAGATCGTCCCATGTCAGCCGGCACTTGCCCTTGCCGCCCCTTTTCTTGCCCACGGAAAGCAGCCGGCAAAGCCGACCGTAAGCCGGGCGATCCATGGGGTAGACAAGTACGGAAAGATCGTCATCCAGATCGAGCCGGCAACCGATGACGAGCCGGATGCCGTAGGTATTTGCCGCCTCGTAAGCGCGGGGAATGCCCGCAAGGCTGTTGCGATCCACGATACCCAGCGCCTCGATGCCGAGGTTTTTGGCCTGTTCGAAAAGCTCCTCGCAGGAGCTTGCGCCGCGCAGAAAGGAAAAATGCGTGGTCACCTGCAGCTCGGCATAACGGGGGGTGCTCATGCGAAGACCCCGTGGATGAACCAGCCCTGCGAGCCCGTCTCGACATGTTCTCCGTCACCGGAACGGAAAATCCAGAAGCGTTCGCCGCTTTCGGTTTCCACCGTGAAATAATCGCGCACGGCTGCCTTTTCCCGGTCGCGTTTCCACCATTCGCCGAACACCCGTTCCGGCCCGTCAGCGCGCCGCACATTATGGCGCACGCCTTTCCAGATGAAATAACGCGGCGGATGATCCGGCAGCAGCGCCAGCGTCTCGATGGGTTCCGGCCTTGCAAAAAGCCTGACCGGGCGCGGCCAGTGGCCGGGCCAGCCGAGCATATCCTCAGATGCAAGCGCCGCAACGCGGGCAACGGAGCGTTCCGGCACATCGCTCGCCACCGCCGCGTAACGATAGACCCTGTGGCCACGATTGAGGATGACATCGACCGTATCGGCGATGTCCGCACGTCCTTCCTCCAGAAGCGAGGAGCGAGCCTGCACGGCGAGAAGCGGCTCAGCATGGGTGGCGGTCAGCACCATCATCTCGATGCCGAAACCGGGATCGATGGTATCGATACGGTCAGTCAGAAGCCGGACAAGCTGCTTGATATCGCGCACCGGTCTGGAGGTGCCTGCGCGCACCGCCTGCAGGCCGCTATCGACCCGGTGCAGCACCAGATCGACCCTGCGGGCGCCGAGGCCGCGTTTTTCAAGTGCTGCGTAAAGCCCCGTGACCAGCTTCTGCGTATAACGGGCAATCGTTTCCGCCGCCGCAATCGGCTCGGGAAAGGCGCGCCGCACCTCCACCAGTTCGGCCACGCGCACCGGTTCGATAGGTTCGCCGATCTCCCCGAAAGCCTGGGAAAGACGACGGACGAGTTCGGGACCGAAACGCAGGGTCAGCGGCGCGCGCGGGGCTTCGGCAAGCTCGCCGATGCTGCGGAAGCCGAGCACCTTCAACCCGGAAACGATACGCTCCTCCAGCCTCAGCGCAGCAAGCGGCAAGCCGCTGATCGCCGCCCGCTGCCCGCCCGGCGGTATGATGCTGATCTGCTCGCGGCCGAAGCGGGCCAGCGCATGGGCAGCGCCCCAGCTATCGGCAATGGCCGCGCGGGCGGCAAAGCCTGCGGCATGCAGGCGGTTGACCATGCCGCTCAGCATCAGCGTCTCATCGCCGTGCAGATGGTCCGCTCCCGCCGTGTCCAGCACCAGCCCATCAGGCGTATCGGCGGCGACAATGGGGGCATAGATGCGCAGAAAATGAAAGGCCAGCTGCTGCAGGGCGCGGGCATCTCCAGCTGCATCCAGATCTTCCACCAGAAGGCCCGGCACCAGCGCCTGCGCCTTGCTGACCGGCGTGCCGGGCCGGATGCCCGCCGCCTTTGCCGCTTTGTCGAGCGCCAGCACCAGCCGGCGGCTGCCCTGGCGGCCGATCATGACCAGCGGCTTTTCAACCGGCGGCGCGTTCTCTCCCGAAAGACGCCGGAAGCGATCCGTCGGCCATGTCGGCAGGTAGAGCGAGACGACCCTTTGCATCACAGGCTTCCACTTCAAATTCAGCGCTTTCGCCGCCGCGACATCGCAAAAGCTCCAGAAACCAGCGCGGCCTGCCCACCCCCGGCACCGGCAAGGGCGAAGAAGGACGGACGGAGATGCGCCAGCGGGTCACCGCCGCCGTCGGCTCGCCGTACAGCGCCGCATCGGCCGCGCGCCGGAAGCGGCGGATGGCGATGCCGGTAACACCGGAGGTTTCCGCCGCCAGTTGCAGCCGCCGCGAGGCGTTCATCGGCAGTTTCGCCACCTCACCCATCACCGCACCGAAACCATTGCAGCGTAAACCCTCCTCGAAACAGTCGAGCACGCCCTTCTCATCGCGGCATTCAACAATGATGAGCCGGTTCTGCGACAGGCCAGCCTGCGTCAGCCCCGGCATGAACAGATCCCGCCGGGTGACGCACCATAAAACCTTGCCGGAAAGCCGCGCCGCCACACCAGCCGCAAAAAGGGCGGCCGCCGCGCCATCGGCAGCGCCATTGCCGCCGCCGCTTACCTCATGCAGGCAGCCGAGCTTGAGCCCGCCTCCCGGCAGGCGATGGTCGATGGCATCCACGCCGAAAGGCAAGGTCTCGTGCAGCCGCTCAGGGCCGTTACCGATCCTTTCCAGCCTTTCACGCAGCTCTTCGACAACGAGCAACTGATCCGCGCGCTTTTGCATGGCATGACAGGTTTCAATTCCGGTTATTCATCTCTATTGTTCTTGTTTTGTTCCTATTTCAGCAAAGAGTCAAGCAACAGGTTGCCGCTCTTCAACAGTTTGCACGGGAAGAGGAGATTCTGGCCTTGCAGCCCTTCGTCCCGCCGTTAAAACGGAAGTGTCCGCTCGCCGCCTGTTCAGACAACGGCGACGGATATCATGGTTTGGAGGAAACCGCCGATGATCGCCAGCATTCTGATTGCCGTGGTTGCGGCCATCCATATTTACATCGTCATTCTGGAAATGCTGCTGTGGGAAAAGCCGGCCGGCCGCAAGGCTTTCGGTCTTTCGGCGGATTTTGCCCGGCAGACGAAAGTGCTTGCCGCCAATCAGGGCCTTTATAACGGCTTTCTCGCAGCCGGGCTGATCTATGGGCTCACGCAGGGCGATGAAGGGCTGAGCTTCAAGGTTTTCTTCCTGACCTGCGTCCTGGTGGCCGGTATTTTCGGCGCCATGACAGCCAATATGAAGATCCTGTTCATTCAGGCATTGCCGGCATTGTTTGCGCTCGGCTTCCTTTGGATCGGAGCATGAACCGATGAGCGCATGGAACGACACGTCCGCAAGAGACGCCCTCAACCGCATTTTCATGGCCGCAGTCGCCAGCGCCGATCCGGAAAAGGTGCTGCAACACCACCTTCCCTCCCCGCCCAAAGGTCGTTGCGTGGTGGTGGGCGCCGGCAAGGCCTCGGCCGCCATGGCCGCAGCGCTTGAAGCGGCATGGCCACATGTCGATCTCTCGGGTGTGGTGGTCACGCGTTACGGCCATGCCGTCCCGACCGAGCGTATCGAAATCATCGAGGCCTCGCATCCCGTGCCCGACGATAAGAGCGCGGAAGCGGCAAAACGCATTCTCGCCGCCGTTGAAGGGCTGACTGCCGACGACATGGTGATCGCGCTGATTTCCGGCGGCGGTTCGGCGCTGATGGTGGCGCCGGCCGAAGGCATGACACTTGCGGACAAGATGGCCGTCAACCGCGCTTTGCTTGCCAGCGGCGCGACGATTTCCGAAATGAACGCCGTGCGCAAGCACCTCTCCCGCATCAAGGGCGGACGGCTGGCGCTGGCCGCCAGACCGGCCAAGGTTGTTTCGCTGCTGATTTCCGACGTGCCGGGCGACGACCCCTCGGAAATCGCCTCCGGCCCGACAGTTGCCGATCCGAGCGACATCGAAACCGTGCGGGAAATCATCGCCCGTTATGCGCTCGATCTTCCGGAAAACGTGCGCAAGGTGCTAGAAAAAGGCGAGGAAACCCCGAAGGCCGGCGATATCGACGAGGATATCCAGCTCATTGCCGCTCCTTCGCTCGCCTTGCAGGCGGCAGCGGATGAGGCCGTGAAACTCGGGCTTACGCCGCTCATCCTCGGGGATTCGCTGGAAGGCGAATCCAAGGATGTCGGGGCTGTCATGGCCGGCATAGCGCTCTCCGCCAGTCGCAAGGGCCTGCCGGTCAAGGGCCCGGCCGTTTTGCTTTCCGGCGGCGAAACCACGGTCACGATTGGCAAGGGGCAAGCCGGCAAGGGCGGCCGCAACACGGAGTTCCTGCTGAGCCTCGCACTGACGCTGAAGGGCGCGGGCAGCATCTGGGCCATTGCCGGCGATAGCGACGGCATAGACGGCGTCGAGGATGCGGCGGGTGCTGTGGTGACGCCGGATACGCTTGCCCGCATGCGCGAAGCCGGTGTCGATCCGCGTCAGTCGCTCGTAAGCCACGACAGCTACACCGCTTTCAAGGCGGCAGGAGACCTTGTCGTGACGGGTCCGACCCTGACGAATGTGAATGATATCAGGGCGATTTTGATCGGGTGACAGCGGGGGAATTCGCAGCGCTGCTGCCCGCAAAGGGCGCGCATCATCAGGCAAAAGCCGTTTTTGACTATGCCCTCGGACAGGAGTAATCTGGCAGGATATCCTTTGGAGCCTCAGCCATGCGTACTGGAGTGCTCATACTTGGCCTGATCATGGCCCTTATTCCTGCCTTGGCGGATGCCCATAATTGCAAATGCCGAAATCGCGGCACTATGTTCGAACTCGGCCAGATATCCTGCCTGAAGGTCGACGGTGGCTCCTATCTCGCGCGCTGCGAGATGAAGCTCAACGTTTCGTCCTGGACCAAACTTCAGGACGGTTGCCCCATAACGGAACGGGCGCAGACGCAGTCAACCCGCGTTAATTGATTACCTCGTGGCGAACAGACCAAGCTCTGCATCGCGGCCGCGTATCGCCACAGCCTTCATCTTCCGGCTTTGACCGCTAGTCCTGAGCATAAAGGACCAAGCGATGACGCGAGGCCGTACCGCCTGTTTCCTTCTCCCCGAGGGGGGAGAAGTCCGCGGCAGCGCGATGAGGGGTACGTCAGAGATATCGGAAAGCGTGCCCCCTCATCTACCCCTTCGGGGCTTCTTCTCCCCGGCGGGGAGAAGAATGAGGTCGCAACATCGTTTTACAGCTTCACCCAGCCGCCGTTCTTCTTGCCGGACTCGATGCAGGCGGTAACAAAGGCGACGCCTTTAACCCCGTCGTCGACGGTCGGGTAAATAACCGCCTTATCGAGCGCCGAGCCGCTGCGGCGGGCTTCGATGGCATGCGCCGCCTCGGTATAGATCGTGGCGAAGGCTTCGAGATAACCTTCCGGGTGGCCGGACGGAATGCGGGTGACGCGTGCTGCCGCAGCCCCTGCCCCGGCACCGCCACGGGTGATGAGCTGCTTCGGCTCACCAAGCTTCGTGAACCAGAGATAGTTCGGATCGGCCTGCGTCCACTCGATGCCGGCCTTGTCACCATAAACACGGACTTTCAGCCCGTTTTCGTGACCGACCGCAACCTGGCTGCACCAGAGCAGCCCCTTGGCTGCCTGCTTGCCGCCCTTCGGCTTGAAGCGCAGCATCACATGCGCATTGTCATCCAGACGGCGGCCTTCGACAAAGGTATGCACATCCGCGGCCAGCTCATCCGCCTCCAGACCGGAAATGAAGCAGCCGAGATTATAGGCATGGGTGCCGATATCGCCGGTGGAGCCGCCGGCGCCGGACTGAGCCGGATCGGTGCGCCAGACGGCCTGTTTCGCGCCGGTCTGTTCCACCGCTTCCGTCAGCCAGTCCTGCGGATATTCCATCTGCACCAGACGGATCGTGCCGAGCGCGCCTGCCTCCACCAGTTCCCGCGCATGCCGCACCATCGGATAACCGGTGTAGTTATGCGTGAGGATGAACAGCGCATCGGCCTTGTCGGCCACCTGCTTCAGCTTTTTGGCGTCTTCCAGATTGGAGGTCAGCGGCTTGTCGCAGATGACATGGATGCCGCGCTCCAGAAACGCCTTCGCCGCCGGATAATGCACATGGTTCGGGGTAACGATCGCCACCGCCTCGATGCCATCCTCGCGCAGCGCTTCCTTTTCGGCCATTTCCTCGAACGAGCCATAGCAACGCTCGGCATCGAGCCCCAGCTCGCGGCCGGAGGCGAGGGATTTTTCCGGCGTAGAGGACAGGGCCCCTGCCACGAGATCGAAACGATTGTCGAGCCGCGCCGCCATACGGTGAACGCCGCCGATAAATGCGCCCGAACCACCACCGACCATGCCAAGGCGAATCCGCTTGTTCGCCTTGTCGGTTGTCTTTCCTTCAATAGCCATAATATCTCCCCTGAAATGCTCTCAAAGCCCAAGCATACGGCGGTTGGCCGCATCGTCGGTGCCAGCAGATGCGAAATCGTCAAAGGCTTTTTCCGTGACACGGATGATATGCGCCTTGACGAATTCTGCCCCTTCGCGGGCGCCGTCTTCGGGGTGTTTCAGTGCGCATTCCCATTCAACGACGGCCCAGCCGTCAAAATCATTGGCCGCCATCTTGGAGAAGACCGCACCGAAATCGACCTGCCCGTCGCCCAGCGAACGGAAGCGGCCAGCACGGTTAACCCAGCCCTGATAACCGCCATAGACGCCCTGCCGCCCGGTCGGATTGAACTCCGCATCCTTGACGTGGAACATCTTGATGCGGTCCTTGTAGATGTCGATATTGTCGAGATAATCGAGGCATTGCAGCACGTAATGCGAGGGATCGTAGAGCATGTTGGCGCGCTTGTGGTTCTTCACCCGCTCGAGGAACATCTCGAACGTGACGCCGTCATGCAGATCTTCGCCCGGATGGATTTCGTAGCAGACATCCACACCCTGCTCATCGGCGTAATCGAGGATCGGCGTCCAGCGTTTCGCCAGTTCGTCAAAGGCTGTTTCCACCAGACCGGCCGGACGCTGCGGCCACGGATAAACGAACGGCCAGGCAAGCGCGCCGGAAAACGTCGCATGCGCCTTGATGCCGAGATTTTTCGAGGCTTTCAGCGCGAGCTTCACCTGCTCCACCGCCCATTGCTGACGCGCCTTCGGGTTGCCGCGCACTTCCGGTGCGGCAAAACCGTCAAAGGCCTCGTCATAGGCCGGGTGAACGGCGACGAGCTGACCCTGCAAGTGGGTGGAAAGCTCGGTTACTTCCACGCCGTTCCGGCGCGCGACGCCGGCGAACTCGTCGCAATAATCCTTCGATTCCGCCGCTTTTTTGAGATCGATCAGCTGCCCGGCCCAGGTCGGCACCTGCACGCCGGCGTAGCCCTTTTCCGCCGCCCATTTGGTAATGCCGTCCCAGCTGTTGAAGGGGGCTGCATCACCGGCAAACTGACCGAGAAAAAGACCCGGCCCTTTGATCGTTCTCATAAAAATCTCCTCCTGCATCGATACAGTTGCGCGGTAACCCGCTTTGTTCCCAAGCGCCAAGCTAACCGCTCGTGATTTTCAAACAAGCCCCAAAAGCGGAGGGGCAAGAGAATTTCCGCATTTCATTTAAAAGACGGGAGGCGCTTAAAGCGCCAGCCCGCTCGTCCTGTCGAAGACGTGCACGCGCTCATGGTGCACGGTGGCTGCAAAGGGGGTGTTGACCTTGACCGGCTGCTCACCATCCACCACTGCCGTAACCTGATCGCCCGCCAGTTCGAAGACCACATGGGTCTGCGCACCCGTCGGCTCCACCAGCACCGTCCGTCCGGTAAGCGAGATATCGCCGCCGATCGCCGAACCGATATGTTCGGGGCGAAGCCCGATCGTTACCGGCTGACCGCGCTTGACCTTGCGGGAGGCGGCAATGCGGATCGCGGTGCCGTCCTTAAGCCGGGCGGCGGGCTGGTCACCCTCGCCATCGACCACGCCCTCGATGAGGTTCATGGCCGGCGAACCGATAAAGGCGGCGACGAAGAGATTGGCGGGTGTCTTGTAGAGCTCGAGCGGCGTGCCCTGCTGTTCGATGCGGCCGTGATTGAGCACCACCACCCGGTCCGCCAGCGTCATGGCCTCGATCTGGTCATGGGTGACATAGATGGAGGTCGTGCCAACTTTCTGGTGCAGGGCCTTGATTTCGCTGCGCATCTGTACGCGCAGCTTGGCATCGAGGTTGGAAAGCGGCTCATCGAACAGGAAGACGGCCGGGTTGCGCACCACGGCGCGGCCCATGGCGACACGCTGGCGCTGGCCGCCTGAGAGCTGCGAAGGCTTGCGATCCAGAAGCTTGCCGAGATCGAGCATGCGGGCGGCTTCCGCAACACGTTCTTCAATGATGTTTTTTGGCTGGCCGGCGAGCTTCAGATTGAAGCCCATGTTTTCGGCCACCGTCATATGCGGATAAAGCGCATAGGACTGGAACACCATGGCGATGTTGCGCTCGCGCGGGGTCATGCCATTGACCACCTTGTCGCCGATGAGAATATCCCCATCGGTGATTTCCTCCAGCCCGGCGATCATGCGCAACAGCGTGGACTTGCCGCAGCCGGATGGACCGACCAGCGCGATGAATTCACCATCCGCTATAACAAGCGAAATGCCATGGATGACATCGAGCGCGGCATAGGACTTGCGGATATCCTTAAGTTCAACGGAAGCCATGTTTTGCTCCTTTCACGTCACGATTTGACGGCACCGGCCGTCAGGCCCGCGATGATGTGTTTCTGTGCGAGGAAGAAGACGATGACGGTCGGCAGGATCGTCAGCGTGATGAAGGCGAGAACGAGCTGCCATTCCGTGCCGAATTCGCCGCGATAAACCATGATGCCGAGCGGCCAGGGATATTTAGATTCCGAATTCAGCATGATCAGCGGCAGGATGTAACTGTTCCAGCTGCCGACGAAGGAGACGATGCCAACGGTCGCCACGATCGGCCGCGAAAGCGGCACGGAAATATGCCAGAAGAAGCGCAGATAACCGCAGCCATCCACAAAGGCCGCCTGAAACAGCTCGTCCGGCAGGTTACGGAAATAATTGCGGAACAGGAGAATGCTCATGCCCAGCCCGAAGGCTACCTGCGGCAGCACCACACCCCAATAGGTATCGAGCAGGCCGAGATCGCGGATACGAATGAACAGCGGCAGGATGGCGGTGGCCGCCGGAAACATCAGCCCGAGCAGGAAATAATTGAGCAGGAAGGACGAGCCAAAGAACTTGACATGCGCGAAGGTGAAGGCGGCCATGGCCGAGACGGTGAGCGTCAGGAACACCGTCAATAGAGCAATCACCAGCGAGTTGAAAATCTGCAGCCAGTAGCGCTTGCCGAAGAGAATATCGCCGTAATTAGCCCATTGCCATTCGGCCGGAATGCCGAACGGGTTGACGCGCAGGTCTCCCAGCGTCTTGAAACCGCCAAGCGCGGTGGTGAGCAACGGGATAAGCACGATGGCCGCAATCAGGCTCAGCGATATATAAAGATAAAGCTTGGTTTGCAGCGGCATGCGGACGGAAGTGGATGTGTCAGTCATGGCGCATGAAAATCCTTTTGTAACCGAAGGCGAGCGTCACGCAGATGACGAAGAGAACGACGCCGACTGCGCTGCCAAGCCCCACCTGCATGCGCATGACGCCGTAGGTGTATAGGAAGGTGACCATGGTTTGTGTGGAGTTGGAGGGGCCGCCGCCGGTGAGCGGCATGATCATGTCGAACAGCTGCAGCGAACCGATCACAGCAAAGAAGACGGAAAGGCGCACCGTGGAACCGAGCATCGGCAGCGTGACATAACGGAATTTCTGCCAGCCGGACGCGCCGTCGATTTCGGCTGCTTCCAGCACGTTCTTGTCGACGGACTGAAGGCCGGCGATGAACAGCATCATGTGGAAACCGAAATATTTCCAGACGATGACGCCGAGTACGGCGTAGATCGCCACATCCTTGTCGGCCAGCACGTAAGGGTTGGCGAAGCCGAAGAAATTGGAAATGGCGGCGAACAGACCATAGTCGCCATCATAAACGAAGCGCCAGATCAGGCCCGCTGCGACGTCAGCCAGAACATAAGGCAGAAAGAACACCAGCCGGAAGGCGACGACGCCGGGAATGCGGTGCGCCAGCATCATGGCCAGCCAGATCGCCAGCGGAATCTGGATCAGGATCGAGATAAGGATGATCAGGCCGTTATTGATCAGGGCCTGCGAGAAGGCGGCATTGCCGAACAGAACCTGGAAATTCTTCAAACCGACAAAATCGGTCGGCGTGCCGTAACCGTTCCAGCGGTAAAGACTGTACCACGCCGCCTCGCCCATGGGCAGGATGACGAACAGGGTAAAGAGCAGCAGGGCGGGTGGCAGAAACACCAGAAGGGTGAGCGCCCGGTCATGCGCGACCGAACTTTGCTTGCGCTTGGCCTTTGCCGCGCCGCGCGCCGGTATGGACGCAGAAGTCATGGAAATATCCGTCATCTCTATCCGCTTTCATGGAGGCAGATAAGCAGCGCCGCACATTCGCGGCGCCGCCATGGAAACCGTCAGATCAGCGCAGCTCGAATGCGTCCTGAATCTGCTGGGCGCCCTCTTCGGAGGTCATCTGGCCGGAAACGATCTCGACTGAAATATCGTTGACGACACGGCCGACGGCGGCGCCCAGCGTCTGGTCGAAGAAGTTCTGGTGCCAGGTGGAGGCGGCAAGCTGTTTTGCCGAATCCGCCAGCAGCGGGTTCTTCACCGCACCGGCGGCACCCGTGGCAACCGGCAGGATCATGCCGGCGGTCGCCATCTTCTCTTCGCTTTCCTTGCTGGTCAGGAAGGTTGCGAAATCGATCGCTTCCTTGGAGGCGTTCTTGGTGAGCGCCCAACCGTTCAGGCCGCCCAGCGTATCAGTGGCCTTGCCGGCGCCGCCTTCGACAACCGGGAAGGCGAAGCGGCCGATATTTTCAGGGGCGAGCCCCTTGCCGTCACCGGCATTCTTGCGCTGGTTGGCTTCCGTATTGTCGAAACCGAGAATAATCGCCGCCTTGCCGTCGCCGAAGACGCCGAGCGCCTGTGGCCAGGTGGAGCCGAGATATCCGGGCTGGAAGGGTTCGAGCTTGCCGAACTCGGCCAGCTGTTCACCGGCCTTGATGATCGCCGGGTCCATGAAACCTTCGCCTTCGCCCTTGCGGGCGGCATCGAACACGGCCTGCCCGCCATTGCGCATGACGAGATAGCTCCAGTAGAAATGGATCGGCCATTTTTCACCGCCGCCGCCGGCGATCGGGACGATACCGGCTTCCTTGATCTTCTTGACCGTGGCGCTGAAATCGTCCCATGTCTTGATGTCCTCCGCCTTCACACCGGCCTTGGCGAAAAGCTCCTTGTTATAAAAGAAGCTGACGAGGCTGACACGGTAAGGCACGGCCCAGACCTTGCCGTCAAAAGACAGGCCGTCGATTGCGGACGCATTATAGGCCTGACGCAGCTTGCCGCCATCGGCGTCGAAAACTTCGGTCAGGTCCTTCAGCGCGCCGGTCTTGGACTGCTCCTCAAGGACGCCGCCACCCCAGCTGTAGAAGAAGTCGGGCACGTCGTTGGATTGCAGCAGCGTCGGCAATTTTGCCTTGAAGGCCTCGTTTTCGAGGAACTGCAGCTGAACATCGACATCTGGATGTTTGGCCTCGTATTCCTTGGCAATCTCCTCCCAGACAGCCACGGATTTGGGGTCCAGCTCCACATGCATCCATTTAACGACGGTCGCTGCCGAGGCGCTGGCCGCGCCGAGCATCAGGGCTATGCTTGTCGTTGCGGCAAAGGCAATCCGCCTGCCGCTCAGGCTTGCGCCTGCGTGCCAATACGTCATGATCGTGATCCTCCCTGGGGTTCCTCACCATTTATTCCCCAATGCGGATTAATTCACCCCACACCCTGCCCGATGTCAAGGCGGTTTGCCAATTTTTTACCCAAACCGCTTGACACACCCCTCCCGACAGACGTTATTTAATCCGCAATCCGATATAAATTCGTTTTAGATCGAACCCGATCGCAGCAGGACCTCATGAAGACCGCAGACCCCGAATTGATGCGCGCGATCAACAGGCTGAGCGTGCTAGACAGCATCCGCCGCCATGGCCCGATCTCGCGGGTGGAAATCAGCGAAAGAACGCAGCTCTCCACCACGACTGTTTCGGCGATTACCGCCTCGCTGCTCGATGACGGGCTGATTCTCACCCGCCATATCGGTGATATCCGTACCGAAGGCGCGCGCGGCAGACCGCGCGTGATGCTGGAACTGAACCCGGATGCCGCCCGCGTTGTGGGCGCCAAGATCGCCGCAAACCGCATGGTTTTCGTCGTCACCGATTTCTGCGGCAATGTGCTGTCAACCCTTGCCCTGCCGATCCGCGTCGACCGCCAGCCCATCGGCGTCATCGCCGATCTGGTGGAAGACGGCGTACGACGCTGCGTCGTTGATGCCGGTCTTTCGCTTGAGGATGTGGACATGGTCTGTCTAGGCCTGCCCGGCGTCATCGAACACCGCACGGGCAGGATCCGCAGCAGCCCTATCCTGCGCGAAGTGAACGTCAATTTCGCCGAGGAAATGACCGCGCGGCTGAATTCGCCAACCATCATCGAAAGTGACGCCCACGCCATCACGCTTGCCCACCACTGGTTCGGCCATGCGCGTGACCTCGAAGACATGGTGCTGATTTCGCTCGAACAGACACTCGGGCTTGGCGTGCTGCACCAGAACCAGCTGTTTCGCGGCGCCGGTGGTCTAAGCCACAATCTCGGCGACCTCGTCATAGGCCTTGCCAATGAAGGCACGGTGCGGCTGGCGAGCCAGGCGGGCGAAAACGCCATTTTAGGCTCCCGCCCGGTGGACGGGCGTTTTGCCGAAGCGATCCGGCTCGGCCGTGGCATGCAGCATGCCCATGCGCTGATTGCGGCTGAAGATCACGATCTCATCGCGGCAGCCTTGCGCGCCGGGGCGGCGCTTGGTCTCACGCTTGCCAATATCGTCACCTTGTTTGCGCCGCCGCGGGTCATCATCACCGGCTCCAGCCTCGAACTTGGCGAACCTTTCATCGCCAGCATTCGCAACAGCTACAACGCCGCCGTGCCGCCATCGCTGGCCGGCGTGGCCGAACTGGTTTTCGATGTTGCGAGCGACGAATTGTGGGCGCAGGGGGCCGCGGCCGTTGCGCTTTACGAACTTTACGAATCGCCATGGAACACAACCGGGCCGGCGCTCTAGCCCGCAGGGTTGAGCAGGCCCAGGCATTTCTGATTTACGGGAGGAATCATATGAACAAGGTCGGTATCGGCATCATAGGCTGCGGCAACATTTCCAGCGCCTATCTCAAGGCCATGGCGTCGTTTCCCATTCTCGATATTCGCGGACTGGCGGATATGAACGAGGAAGCGGCAAAGGCGCGGGCGGAGGAATTCGGCCTCCAGGCAAAAAGCATCGACGCGCTTCTCTCCGACCCGTCAGTGGAAATCATCGTCAACCTGACGATCCCCAAGGCGCATGTGGAAGTGGGGCTGCGCGCGCTTGATGCCGGCAAACACGCCTATTCGGAAAAACCGCTCGGCATCAATTTCACGGAAGGCAAGCGCCTTGCGGATGCGGCAAAGGCCAAGGGCCTGCGCATCGGTTCGGCCCCCGACACCTTCCTTGGGGGCGGACACCAGACCGCACGCCGCCTGATCGATGAGGGCGTGCTGGGCCAGCCCGTTGGCGGAACGGCGACCTTCATGTGCCCCGGCCATGAGCGCTGGCACCCCAACCCGGCCTTCTATTACGAGGTCGGCGGCGGACCGATGCTGGATATGGGCCCCTATTACATTACCGACCTCGTCAACCTGTTCGGCCCGGTCGCCAAGGTGGCGGGCTTTGCGGTTGCACCGCGCAATGAGCGCCTCATCACCAGCGAACCGAAGAACGGTGAAAAAATCCCCGTCCATGTCGCCACCCATGTGTCCGGCGTGCTGGCCTTTGAGAACGGCGCCATTGTGCAGGTGGGCATGAGTTTCGATGTGGCGGGCCACAAACATGTGCCGCTGGAACTCTACGGCACCGAAGGCACGCTGATCGTGCCCGATCCCAACCATTTCGGCGGTGAGGTGCAATTGCTGAAGAAGGGCGGCCAGTTCGAGTCGCAGTCGCTGTCCTCGCCCTATGCTGACGGCAATTACCGCTCCATCGGTGTCGCAGATATGGCCTACGCGATCCGCGAGAACCGTCCGCACCGCGCCAATGGCGATCTCGCCCTGCATGTGCTGGAAGTCATGGAAGCCTTCCAGACGGCGTCGGACAGCGGCACGACCGTTTCCATCACCACCAAAGCGGAGCGCCCCGCCCCGCTCGAAACATCGCTGGTCGACGGCCAGCTCGGCAAATAATCCGCAGGAGGAAATAAATGCGCGAAGCACTTATCGTATGGGGCGGCTGGAGCGGCCACGAGCCGCAGGAATGCGCCACGATCGTCAAGGACATATTGGAAGAAGACGGTTTCAAGGTTTATGTGGAGCACAGCACGGAGGCTTTCGCCGATCCTTCCGTGCACGATCTCAGCCTCGTCGTGCCTATTGTCACTATGTCGAAGATCGAGAAGGAAGAGATCAAGAACCTCACAGCCGCCGTCGAAAACGGCGTCGGCATTGCCGGTTTCCATGGCGGCGCGGGCGACAGTTTCCGCGAATGCGTGGAATATCAGTTCATGATCGGCGGCCAATGGGTCGCCCATCCCGGCAATATCATCGATTACACGGTCAACATCACCCGCCCCGACGACCCGCTGATGGAGGGAATTTCCGATTTCCCCTATACGTCGGAGCAATATTACATGCATGTCGACCCCTCCAACGAGGTGCTGGCCACGACGAAATTCACCGGCGACCACGCCTGGTGGATCGATGGCGTGGTGATGCCGGTGGTGTGGAAGCGCAAATACGGCAAGGGCCGCGTCTTCTATTCGGCGCTCGGCCATCAGGCCAAGGAATTTTCCGTGCCGCAGATGAAGACCATGTTCCGCCGCGGCGCCAACTGGGCGGCGCGTTGAAGCATGCATTGAGAGGCGGCCAAACAAGGCCGCCCTTTCTTTTCATCAGCCGCGAATAATCTCTTCCGCCGCCATCGCCACGCTGAGAACATGGTCATCCGAGCCGTGTAGACCGGAAAGCAGCAAGCCGACCGGCATGCCCGCCTCGCCCGTGCCGCAAGGAATAGAAACACCGCAGAGATCGAAGAAATTGCCAATCTGGGTGTTGCGCAGGGTTTTCGCATTCATGGCGAAAAAGGCATCATCATTATCAAGAAGCGGCGCGACCTTGGCCGCGACATGCGGCAATGTCGGCGATACCAGCAGCTCCTGCATGCCGATCATACCGGAAAACGCCGCCGTCATGCGTTCGCGCGCCTCGATGATGGCGATATAATCAGACATGGAGATATTTGCACCAAGCTTCGTTCGCGCAACCACGCGCGGGTCCATGAGCGCGGCATCCGCACCTTCCAGCCGTGTCTTGTGCAGGGCAAAAGCTTCCGCCGTCACCAGCGCGCCCTTTTCCCTGATCAGATCGAACAGCTCCGAGAAAATCGGAAATGCCTGCCGCCGCACCGAAGCCCCGGCATGGACAAGACGTTCCACCGCCTGCTCGAAAGCGGTTGCGACGCCATCCTCTATGCCATCGAAAAATACCGTTTCCGGCACCACCAGCGAAAGGCCGGAAAGAGGCGCGCGAGAGAGATCGGCAGACGCCTTGCCGCGCATGGCGGCATCCACCCAGACGGCGTCCTGTACGGTGTGCGTGAGCGGCCCGAGCGAATCCAGGCTTTTTGCCAAGGGATAAACGCCACGCATCGAATAACGGCCGCGGCTTGCCTTGTAACCCACCACACCGTTGAAAGCGGCGGGAATACGCACCGATCCGCCCGTATCGGTGCCGATCGCCACCGGCACCAGGCCGGCGGCGACAGTGACGCCCGCGCCGGACGACGAGCCGCCCGGCAGACGGTGACCGTCCGCAGAAGCAGGATTGCGTGGCGTGCCATAATGCGGATTGATGCCGAGACCGGAAAACGCGAACTCGCTCATATTGGTGCGGCCGATGCAGATCATGCCCGCCTGCTTCAGCGCCGTCACCACATCCGCATCGCGAGACGCAGGCGCATCGTCAGCAAGCACCTTCGATCCGGCCGTGGTCGCCATGCCTTCCAGATCAAAAAGATCCTTCCAGGCCACCGGAATGCCATCAAGCACGCCACAGGAGCGGCCCTCGCCAATGCGTTTTGACGCGGCTTCCGCCTCTACCATGGCCCGCGCGCCCGTCAACTCGACAAAAATGGCTTGATCGGCCTCATTGCCGATCGCATCCAGCGTCTCCTCCGCCAAGGCGCGCGGATCGAGATGGCCGCTCTGGATGAGAACGGAAAGCTGCGCGATATTTTTGCCTCTGTGAGCCATGGATATCTTCCCTGAAAACGGCATGTTGCGCACAACATGCCGTTTATCGACCCGTTGGCAAGGTCAATCATCGCGCCATCTATGCCCCCAGACGCCGGATCAGGAAACATGACGAAGATCGCAGGATTTTAGAGTCTATCCTTGACACTTCATCTCTAACCTCCGATTTTTCAACCTGAGGTGCAGGAACGCCATTTCTTATATAAGCTACGACTATAAAAAGACGGATTAATTCTTAATCGCCTCTAAACTTTGTTGAATTATTTAGCAGACATCATTGAAACGCATGCCCTATAAAATTCCATAAAACAATTATAACGCGACATCGCGGGGGACTATCGCGAATGGAAGAGACTGCCTATCGCGGGACAGATAGACAGGTTGAACCGGGCCACACGCTTCGCTCACCGACGCAACCGGAAACAGGCCGGTTTTCGCGGCGGCGGTCGCTCGCCAGCAAGATAACCTTGATATTCCTCGGCGGCGTGATCTTCTCCTACAGCATCGGCGCACTCGTCGGCTGGTACATGTTCGTCGCCGCCGCCAGCGAGCAATGGCTCAACCAGGCCCGCGTCAATTCGCAGATCGCCAGCGCCACGCTTCGCAGCATCTATACCTATGTCAGCGTCACCGCCGATACCGACGGGCAGGTCAACGGCATATTGACCGACAAGCCGATCGGCGATGATGACTCCATTCTCGTCACCGGCTTCAACCCCAGCGACGTGCTTGCGCTTATCGGCGCGCAGACCAAGAATGCCGTCTGGCTTTTCCGTTATGATGAGGCCGATTCCGGCTTCCGACAGATCGCGGCGGCCTTCGACAACGCCACCGATGACGATGAAAAGCCGCTCGCCACCGATCCCATTTTTTCCAGAGATGCGGTCGCCGCGCGTTTTTCCACCGGTTTTGCGACCATCGGCGAATCCAGCCATTATATCGGTCTTTTGCCGATCATCAGCACGGAAACGAAGAAACCGATCGGCGCGGTCGCCGTCAGCATCGGCGGCTCGGACGCGCTTTATGGCGCGCAGCGCAAGCTGATCTATAATTCGCTCGCCGCCCTGATCGTGGTCTTGACCGTCACCGGCGTGCTTGTGACCGTGATTGCCCGGCATTTCCTGAAACCGGTCCCGGCGCTCGTGCAGGCGACGCTGCGGATTGCCCGTGAGGAAACAGATGTCGCTACGCCGTTTCAGGAGCGGAGGGACGAGATCGGCGACATGGCCACCGCCATCGAGACGTTGCGCGAGGCGGTTCTTGAGCGTGGACGCCTGCGGCAGATACGCGATATGGCGCAGCAGCTGGAGCATATGGCCCATCACGACGCTCTGACCGGACTTCCAAACCGTGTGCTTTTGATGAAGACGCTGGAAAACCGTCTGGAGCAACTGTCGGCGTCCGGCCAGCCCTTCAATGTCATGCTGCTCGATCTCGACCGCTTCAAGGCCGTCAATGACACACTCGGACATGCCGCCGGTGACGCCTTGCTGGTGGCGGTGGCTTCGCGGATTTCCTCCGTGCTCGGTGAAAACGATATGGTGAGCCGCCTCGGCGGTGACGAATTCGCGATCATCCAATCGACGAACGGTGACTGCGAGAGCGATGCGGCGATGCTGGCCGCCCGGGTGGTGCATGCCGTCTCGCGCAATTTCAACCTGGAAGGCAGCGATATCAGCATCGATACCAGCATCGGCATTGCCTGCGCGCCGGGCCACGGCACATCCGCCACGCAGCTTCTGCAACACGCAGATCTCGGCCTTTACCGGGCGAAATCCATGGGCTGCGGCTATTTCGTTTTCTATGAGGCGGGCATGGACATGGCGGCGCAGCACAAGCATGCGCTGGAAATAGACATGAAATCCGCACTCGAAAACCACGAATTCGAGCTGCATTACCAGCCCGTGGTCAATCTGCAGAGCGGTCGCATCGTCGCTTATGAAGCGCTGGCCCGCTGGCGGCATAGCAAGCTTGGCCTCATCACCCCGGACCGCTTCATCACGCTTGCCGAAGAAAACAACTTCATCAGGCCGTTGGGCGAATGGGTTCTGGCACAGGCCTGCATGGATGCGATGACCTGGCCGAAGGATATCAGGCTCGCCGTCAACCTATCCGCCGTTCAGCTTTGCAATGATGATATCGTCCCTGTCGTCGACCGGGCGCTTGAAACATCCGGCTTCCCGGCGGAGCGGCTTGAACTGGAAGTGACTGAAACGGCCATGCTGGAACGCGACAGCAGCGCCCGGGCGCTGAAACTGCTGAAGGAAAGAGGCGTTCGCCTCGCTCTTGATGATTTCGGCACCGGTTATGCCGGGCTCAGCACACTTACCCACGTCGCCTTCGACAAGATCAAGATCGACCGGGAGTTCGTCTCCGGCCTGCCGGCCAATCCCATGTGTTCGGCCATCGTCAACACCGTCATCGACATGGCTGAACAGATCGGCCTGAAGGTCACCGCCGAAGGAGTTGAGAACAGTGAGCAGGTCGAAGCGCTCAAGCTTTCCGGGTGCGACGAAGCGCAGGGCTATTATTTTGCCGAGCCCGCGCCGCTTGCCCGAATTCTCAAGAACCGCGCCGTCATCACTCCGATTGCGCAGGGTGAATTCGGCGACATCGGTCGGCCGACACAGGAAACCTATTGCCCACCACAAAAAGCCATTTGAGAAACCGGCCGCCGGCCCAGAGGACATAAAATGCGTCTTTCAGTATTTTGCCTTTTCCTCACATGCTTTGCTCCCATCACCTCCTTGCAGGCCGCCAGCGAAGGCGACACGCTTCAGCAGATTGCCAGAACCGCCAAGATCCGCATCGGCTATCGCGAGGCCGAACCGCCTTTTTCCTATCAATTGCCCGATGGCGAGGTCACCGGTTTCTCGACCGATCTTTGTCGGGCGATCAGCGAAGATATTCGCAGGAAGCTGAAGCTCGACCGCATCGAGCTCGAATATGTCAAGGCAACGCCCGCGACCCGCTTCATCCTTGTCCGCAGCGGCCAGATCGACATTGAATGCGCGGCCACGACCAATAATAGCGAACGCCGCAAGATCGTGGATTTTTCCTATCCCAATTTCATGACCGCGACGCAGTTTCTCTCCCGCAGGCAGGACAATCTGAAAAGCCTTGCCGATCTCGCCGGACGGTCCGTCACATCCGCCTCCGGCACCGTCAATATCGAGCAGCTCAACGCCGTCAACCGGGCGAAGAACCTCAACATCTCGGTAATGCCGACAAAAACCAATGAGGAGGCCTTCGAACTCGTGGTTTCCGGCAAGGCGTCCGCCTTTGTCATGGATGGCATATTGCTCGCGGCGCTGGCGGCGACATCGGAAAACCCGGACCTCTATGCGCTTTCCGAGGAAACGCTGAGCGCACCCGAACCCTATGGCCTGGTTTTCCGGCGCAACGACCCGGCTTTCAAGGCGGCGGTCAATGAAAGCCTCAGACATATCTTCACCGGGCCGGCCATTCACGGCCTCTATGAAAAATGGTTCACCAAGCCCATTCCCCCAAACGGCATGAACCTGAACCTGCCAATGGCCGCGTCATTAAAACACGCCTACGAATATCCAAGCGAATACCAGGACTGAGAGCGCAAAGCGCCAACCCCTATCGATTTTCACGAAGATGTTTTGACGGATTATTTTGGCTGGAGATGCGCGATGCAGAGATCGACATTATGGCTTTTCTTGTTTTTCCTCAGTCTTCTGCCCGCCCAGGCGGCCAGTGACGACGCCCAACCGCCGACGCTTGAAACCATTGCCAGAACCGGCACGATCAAGCTCGGTTATGCCGATCGCAATATTCCCTTTTCTTATCTTGGCGCCGGGCCGGAACCGATTGGTTACAGCATCGAACTCTGCCTGAGGGTGACGGATTCCATCAAGAGAAAGCTCGGCCTGCCCGAACTGAAGGTAGAATTCGTCAAGCGCACCCCCAGCAACCGCATCATGCTTCTCAATGACGGCACGATGGATATGGAATGCGTGGCAAGCACGAATACGGAGGAAAGGCGCAAGGCCGTGTGGTTCTCCTACAGCCACTTCATCACCGGCACGCGTTATGTCGCGCTGAAATCGAGTGGTCTGAACACCGTCGCCGATCTTGCCGGACGAACGGTGGTGGTGACGACGGGAACCATCAATATCAGCCAGCTGAACGTGCTCAATCGCAAATTGGGGCTGAACATTGCCGTGCTGCAGAATGACAGCACGGAGGGCAGTTTCGACATGGTGACGGAAAACCGCGCCTCAGCCTTTGTGATGGACGATATTCTCCTGCGATCCTTCGTCGCCGAGACGGGCAAGCCGGAATACTACGTCATCTCCAACGAATATCTCGCTCCGCCCCAGCCCTATGGCCTGATGCTCCGGCACGGCGATACAGGCTTCAGGGACGCCGTCAACGAGGCGCTCGGCGAAATCTATGCCAGCGGTGAAATCGAAAAAATCTACGACAAATGGTTCAACGCGCCGATCCCGCCGAACGGGATAAACCTGAAACGCCCGCTGCCAGGTGACCTGGAGGAAGCGTTTCGCAAACCCGTCGACACGACGGCGGAATAAAAAAGCCGCCCGGAAGCGGGCGGCGTCTTTGGCAAAACATCTTCAGGCAGCGCGCAGGTCCGCGCCGAGCGGGATTTCGACGTCGATCTCCAGAATGGAGACATGCTCGTCGCGATCCATCTTCACATGCACCCGGTCGCTGTCGATCTGTACATGCTTGGCGATGACACCGAGAATTTCTTCCCGGAGGATAGCCACGAGATCGGAGCCGGACGATGCCCTTTCGTGGGCGAGCAGCACCTGCAGACGCTCACGCGCAAGCGGTGCCGACTTCTGTTTGCGGAAAAGACTGAAGATGCTCATGCAGCCCTCCTTGCGAAGATTTTGGAGAAGATGCCGCGCTTCTCACCCGGGATGACCACCGGAATATCCTCGCCGGACAGACGGCGAGCGGCGTCGAAATAAGCCATGGCCGGCGCGCAACGGGCATCCGCCAGCGTGACCGGCGCGCCGACGTTCGAAGCGCGCAGCACATCCGTGCTTTCGGGAATAATGCCAAGCAACGGAATGGAAAGGATTTCCAGAACGTCATCGACCTTCAGCATATCGCCACGCTCGGCGCGGGAAGCATCGTAACGCGTCAGAAGCAGGTGCTTCTCCATGCGCTCGCCGCGCTCGGCCTTCAGCGTCTTGGAATCGAGCAGGCCGATGATGCGGTCGCTATCACGCACGGAGGAAACTTCCGGATTGGTGACAACAACGGCCACATCCGCATGACGCATGGCCAGCGTCGCGCCGCGCTCGATACCGGCCGGGCTGTCGCAAATCACCCAGTCGAAATGTTTCTTCAGCTCGTTGATGACCCATTCGACACCTTCGGGCGTCAGATTGTCCTTGTCGCGCGTCTGCGAGGCGGGCAGGAGGAACAGCGTCTCGAGGCGTTTGTCGCGGATCAGCGCCTGCGTCAGCTTGGCATCGCCCTGGATGACGTTGACGAGATCGTAAACCACACGGCGTTCAGCACCCATGACGAGATCGAGGTTGCGCAGGCCGACATCGAAATCGACGACCACGACCTTCTCTTTATTCTGCGCCAATGCGGCGCCAAGCGCTGCGGTCGAGGTGGTCTTTCCGACCCCGCCCTTGCCGGAAGTTACAACGACTACCTTCCCCATATGGCTCTCTCCTGTTCCTGTGTGTTTATCTGTTATCAGCCGAGTTTTGCGGCCTTGATCGTATCGTTTTCCAGCCAGAGCTGAACGGGCTGGCCGCGCAGCTTGTCGTCAATGTCTTCGGCAACCTTATAGACGCCGTCGATGGCCAGAAGCTCCGCTTCGAGCTTGCGGCAGAAGATGCGCGCCGAAACATTGCCGAGCGAACCAGCCATGGCCCGACCGCGCAGGGCGCCGTAAATATGCACCGAACCGCCGGCGATGATTTCCGCCCCCGAGGCGACCGAGCCGATGACGGTCACGTCGCCCTCGGGAAACATGATCGACTGGCCGGAACGCACCGGCTCGTTGATGACCAGCGACTGCACGACGGCCCTGACCTCACCGGCAGCACGCGGCTTTTCCTCCGGCAAGTCGGCGGCGATGGCGACCGGTTCAACCTCGACATCGGAAGCAGGCTTTCCACCCTTCAGCGATGGCGGCATGCCCGGCTCGATCATCGAGGGGCGAACGCCCTCAATGCCCATGATGCCGACATTGCGCTCCGTCAGCGCCGCCAGCAGTTCCTTCAGTCCCGCCTTGTCGAGCGACAGCTCCGAGACGTCGAGAACCACCGGCCGCGACAGAAAGAAGCCCGCCGAACGGGCGGCGAGATCATCAAGCCTCTCCAGCCATTGATCGACCGGAGATTCGGGGGACAGGACGACTGCGAGGAAGGAGCGGCCTTTGATACGGATCGAACGCTGGTCTGTTAGCACTTTGGTCATCTTGGTAAATAAATCGTTGACAATTAGGTACCTCGAATATGGTTAACAAATGGTTAACGCCGGCCCCAAAGAAGGGAAATCGTTAAGAAAATCCCCAATGCGAAACTCTTCGCGCGGAACTTTCAAAAACCTCGGTTACCTTTTGATTTTGCGATATTCTACCCTCTACGAATGTTTATGATGACAGCTTATCCTTGCAGCAGGCTGACGTCTCAGCGAAGACACGCTCTCCCTCTCCTTCTCCGCCCTGGAACTTCGACTCGACGGGATCGCAGCACGTCCGATTCTGGCACACGATTTCCGACCGGCCTTGAGCCGGCCCTCGATTCCCGGGATGGAAAAGCGATTCCGTTATGTCTTCCGATACTGTAGATACGGGCTGTCCCACAGTTCCAACGGAAGAATGAGATGCACAGCAAAGTCCCGCCGCAGAACCAGATTTTTTCGCAAGAGTTTGCGGCCTTCCTGTTCGACATGGATGGAACACTCGTCAATTCGATCGCCGTCGTCGAGCGGGTCTGGCGGGAGTGGGCCGTTGCAAATGGCATCGAGCCGAATGCTTTCCTGCAGCGCATTCACGGCATGCGGGCCTCGGAGGTGATCCGTCGCGAGGCGATTCCCGGCCTTAATGTGGATGCGGAGGCGGATATGATATTGCGCGCCGAGATGGATGATGTGGACGGCATCATTCAGATACCGGGCGCCGCAGACTTTCTTTCGTCTCTACCGGCAGGCAAGTGGGCCATCGTCACGTCAGCCGTGCGTGAACTGGCTGAACGCCGGCTCGCCGCGGCCGGCATCACTCCGCCACCCGTCATGATCTGTGCGGACGATGTCGTCAACGGCAAGCCCGATCCCGAAGGTTACAGGAAGGCCGCCGAAAGGCTGGGCGTTGCGCCGGAAAGCTGCATCGTCTTCGAAGATGCGCCCGCAGGCATTCAGGCCGGAGAACGCATGGGCGCCGCGGTGGTTGTCATCAACGTGACCCATTCCCACCCGATCGAAACGCCGCATCTTTCCATTGGCGGGTATGGTGAGCTGGATGTCATCATCGGCGACGACGGCGGCTTGAAGCTTGCAGGTAGCAAGAGCTGAAAGCCAGCCCACACATGCGCCGTCATCCTCGGGCTTGTCCCGAGGATCCAACCACGTATCGCAAAGCCGAGCGGTTGCAGATGCCCGGGACAAGCCCGAGCATGACGGAGGAGACGTTTTCGGACTTTGCCATCACCCTCGGTCCAATGACTTGGGCTGATTGGCTTCCGGTTCAAGGCCGGAATGGCGGAAATGGAAAAAGCCCCGGAGTAAGGCAAATGCCAAGCCTCTGTATCGGCCGCAAGTCTTTCGCCCCGCACTTTTCCACACCGGCCAATTGACAGCACCACATAAATGCGTCCTAATAAAATTGGTAAGACCATCTTACCGCTTGCGCGATCGGGGGAGACTTTCGCGCTGGGAGGGACATCATGTTTGTGGCTCTGGAGCCGCGCCGCCTTTACCGGCTGGTCGCGGAACAAATTCGTTTGCTCGTCGAAAGCGGGGAGCTGACCGAAGGTCAGCGCCTGCCGGCGGAACGGGACCTTGCGGAACGCTTCGGCGTTTCCCGCCCGACGGTTCGTGAAGCCCTCATCGTCCTGGAAGTGGAGGGCCACATCCATATCCGCATGGGTTCGGGCGTCTATGTCAGCGCAGCCGGCAGGCAGGCTAAAGAAAAGCCGACGGTGCCGGATGCGCATGGTCCGTTTGAAATCCTGCAGGCGCGCTGCATCATCGAGAGCGCGATTGCCGAGGAAGCCGCACGGCTTGCCAAGCCGGAATGCATCGCCAGGCTTGACGATATCATCGAACGCATGGCCGGTGCGCTCGACAATTCGCCACAGGCGCTCAATCTCGACCGGGCTTTCCACACCGCCATTGCCGACATCATCGGCAATTCGGCGCTCAATCGCTTTACCGGCCTGATCTATGACGAGCGCAGCCTGTCACCCTTTTTCGAAAAGCTCGCCAGCTATTTCGAGGGCCCGCACACCTGGAACCTCGCCGTGCAGGAGCATCGGGTAATCCGTGACGCCATTGCCGCCAACGACCCGGAAGGGGCCCGTGAGGCGATGCGGCAGCATCTGACGCTGTCGCAGAAGAGATTTTCCGAAAGCTTCGGGGAGGAAGCGATCGGGGAAGAGTGACCGTTGCCGCAACCGGCGACGGAAAAAACAGCACATCTGGCTTTAATTCGGGAGGAGTTAAGAATGAAAATCAGATTGTCGACTTTGATGGGCGCAACCGCCGCCATCCTGCTTTCCGCTCTGGCGGCGCAGGCGCAGACCACGCTGAAATGGGCCCATGTTTACGAAACCTCCGAGCCGTTCCACACGGATTCGGTCTGGGCGGCCGAAGAAATCGCCAAGCGCACCGATGGCCGCTACAAGATTGACGTCTTTCCGGCTTCCCAGCTTGGCAAGGAAGCCGATATCAATCAGGGCCTGAAGATCGGCACCGTTGATATCATCATTTCCGGTTCGAGCTTCGCCGCGCGTGACTTCAAGCCGATCGGCGTCACCTATTTCCCCTATATCTTCCGCGATCCGAGCCATCTGATCGCCTATACCAAGAGCGACATCTTCAAGCGCCTCGCCAAGGGTTACGAAGACAAGACCGGCAACCACATCGCCGCCGTCAGCTATTACGGCACGCGCCACACCACATCCAACAAGCCGATTGCCGCCTGCGCCGACATGGCCGGGCTTAAAATGCGCGTACCTGACGTTCCGGCCTATCTCGCTATGCCGCGCGCCTGCGGTGCCAACACCACGCCGATTGCCTTTGCGGAAGTCTATCTGGCGCTCCAGAACGGCACCGTGGATGCGCAGGAAAACCCGCTGACCACCATCGAGGCGAAGAAGTTCTTCGAAGTGCAGAAAAACATCGTCTTGACCGGTCACATCGTCGACCACCTCAACACGGTGATTTCGAAGAACCTCTGGTCGCAGCTTTCCGATGACGACAAGAAAATCTTCACCGAGGTCATGCAGCAGGCCGCCGAGCGGACCACCAAGACCATCGAAGGCCGCGAGAAAAGCCTTGTCGAAGACTTCAAGAAACGCGGCCTGACCGTCGCGGAAGTCGACAAGGCCGACTTCGAGAAGAACGTCATCGAGAAAGTGAAGTTCGAGGACTTCGGTTACGACAAGGCCGACTGGGAAGCCATTCGCGCCGTCAAGTGAGCCAAGATCCGGTGCGGCTCCTTTTGCCGCACCGCCCTTTCTCTCCAGACGGGATATCTCAATGTCGCAGGAAATCCATGCTCAGGTCACGCCTGAGGAACTCGCCCATACATTCGACGAGGCGCCGCCCGAGGTTGATCTCAAGGTCTACTCATTCGAAGACTGGGTCACGCTCGGCCTTTTCTGGCTGATGACGGGGTGCGTCTTCCTTCAGTTCTTTACCCGCTACGTGCTTAACAACAGCTACGCCTGGACGGAAGAAATCGCCATCAACTGCCTGATCGGCGTTGTGTTTCTGGGCTCGGTCATGTGCGTTCGCATGTCGCGTCACATCCAGGTGGATGTGCTTTATCACTATGTGCCGCCGCAGGTGGCCCGCGTCATGTCGATCCTTGTCGATGTGCTGCGTATCCTCTTCTTCGCTTACACATCCTGGCTGATGTGGCGCTATCTGGAAATCGTCGCAGATGAGGAGATGGTGACCGTGGCGCTTCCGCGCAACATCGTCTTCTACACGGTTCTGGCCGCTTTCGTGCTGATGTTCTTCCGGTCGGTGCAGGTCTTCATCGACAATATGCGGCGTGGCTATTCCGTTCTGGAGCGGCCCGAAGAATTCCAGAGCGCGGGGGACTGATCAGATGCTGCTTCTTATCGGCTCATTTCTTCTGCTGATGCTGATCGGCCTGCCGGTCGCCATTTCCATGGCCTCGGCCTCGCTGCTCTACATCGTGTTCTACAATGTCGCGCCTGATATCATAGCGGCGCAGCGCCTGATTGCAGGCGTCGAGAGCTTCCCGCTTCTGGCCGTTCCCTTCTTCATTCTAGCCGGTAATCTCATGAACACGGCAGGGGTGACGGGACGTATCTACTCGTTCGCCGTCGCGCTCGTCGGCTGGATGAAGGGCGGTCTGGCACAGGTCAACATCATCGGCTCGGTGATCTTTTCCGGCATGTCCGGCACGGCGCTGGCCGATGCGGCGGGCATCGGCACCATCGAAATCAAGGCCATGAAGGATCACGGTTATCCGGTCGAGGCGGCCGTCG
This sequence comes from Agrobacterium sp. M50-1, assembly GCF_049843495.1. Taxonomy (NCBI): domain Bacteria; kingdom Pseudomonadati; phylum Pseudomonadota; class Alphaproteobacteria; order Hyphomicrobiales; family Rhizobiaceae; genus Agrobacterium; species Agrobacterium sp. M50-1. The sequence goes on from NZ_JBBHZH010000001.1 coordinate 94,143, forward strand.
GCGTCACCGCCGCTTCCGCGACGCTCGGGCCGATCTTCCCACCATCGCTGCCCTTCGTCATTTACGGCATGATGGCGAATGTCTCCATCGGCGCGCTGTTCATGGCCGGCATCATTCCGGGTGTCGTCATGACGCTGCTGATGATGATCACGGTTGCGGTCTTCGCCTATATCAAGGGCTGGGGCTCCGATACGCCCTTCAGCCTCAGAACCATCTTTGGTGCATCAATAGAAGTCTTCGTGGTGATGATGGTGCCGCTCGGCATCTATGTCCTCACAGCATTTGGCCTGTCGCTGAACCTGTCGATCCTGATCGTGCTGGTCATCCTGCTCGCCTGCGACTGGTATTTCGACTTCTCCGCCGTGATGGCGCTGATGACGCCGGTGATCCTGATCGGCGGCATGACCATGGGCTGGTTCACACCGACGGAAGCAGCCGTCGCGGCCGTGCTCTGGTCGCTGTTCCTCGGGCTCGTGCGTTACCGCACGATGACCTTCAAGACGCTGGCGAAATCGACCTTCGATACGATCGAGACCACCGCTTCGGTGCTCTTCATCGTCGCGGCGGCCTCGGTCTTTGCCTGGCTTCTGACCGTCAGCCAGGCGGCGCAGCTTCTCTCTGCGGCGATCCTGACGATCACCGACAGCAAGTGGATATTCCTCGTGCTGGTCAACCTCTTGATGTTGTTCGTCGGCTGCTTCCTAGACACGATTGCGGCCATCACCATCCTCGTGCCGATCCTGCTGCCGCTGGTGCTGCAGTTCCATATCGATCCGGTACATTTCGGCCTTATCATCACGCTCAACCTGATGATCGGTCTGCTGCATCCGCCGCTCGGCATGGTGCTGTTCGTGCTCTCGCGCGTGGCGAAACTCTCCGTCGAACGCACCACCATGGCCATCCTGCCATGGCTGGTGCCGTTGTTCATCGCATTGCTGCTGATCACCTTCGTCCCGGCCATCACGCTGTGGCTGCCGACCGAAATGGGCCTGATTCGCTGACGAACCCCCTGCCCGCGCGGTTCGCCGCGCGGGTTCATTCATTCCATACACAGACATGAGGGCATCGTCATGCAGACACGCGTGGCACGTCTATACGGCCAGAAGGACATTCGCGTCGAAACGCAGGACCTCGTCGAGCCAGGGCCGGGCGAAGTGCTGCTCGCCATGGCGGCGGGCGGCATATGCGGCTCCGATCTCCATTATTACCAGGATGGCGGCTTTGGCCCGGTCCGGGTGCGTGAACCGATCATCTGCGGGCATGAGGCATCCGGCCATGTACGGGCGATGGGGGAAGGCGTCAGCGGGCTCGCGATCGGCCAGCTCGTCGCCGTCAATCCCTCGCAGCCCTGCGGCCATTGCCATTTTTGCCTGAAGGGTCAGCCGATCCACTGCCTTGAAATGCGCTTCATGGGCAGCGCCATGCGCCTGCCGCACGAACAGGGCATGTTCCGCGACCGGCTCGTAGTTCCGGCAAAACAATGTGCAACATTTTCAGACGCAACCTCGCCGGCCGAAGCTGCCTGCACCGAGCCGCTCGCCGTCTGCCTGCATGCCGCAGCCCAGGCCGGCGATCTCGCTGGCGCGAAGGTGCTGGTGACCGGGGCCGGGCCGATCGGGCTCTTGACCATCGCTGCGGCCCGCCATTCGGGTGCAAGCATCATTGTTGCGACCGATCTGACCGATGCGGCGCTGGAACGTGCGCCAGCCATGGGTGCGGACCGCACGATCAATGTCGCGAAGGATGCCGAGGCGCTTTTGCCCTATCAGGACAATAAGGGTTATTTCGACGTTATTTTCGATTGCTCCGCCGCTGGCCCCGCGCTCCGCAGCGCCTTCGCCTGCGTGCGTCCGCGCGGCACCATCGTGCAAGTGGGCGTGACCGGCGATATTACCATTCCGCTCAATGCGCTGGTGGGCAAGGAAATCCTATGGCGCGGCTCGCAACGCTTCCACGATGAATTCGCCATCGCCGCGGGGCTCATCTCCACCCGCAAGATCGATGTGCGGCCAATCATTTCCCACAGTTTTCCGCTTGGCGAGGCGAAAGCCGCATTCGAACAGGCCGGAGACCGATCCGCCGCCTGCAAGGTGCAACTGACATTTTCCGCAGAATGATATTTGAGGATTTAAGATGAGACATACATGGCGCTGGTTCGGCCCGGTCGACAAGGTCACGGTTCAGGATGCGGCTCAGGCGGGGGCGGAAGGCATTGTCAGTGCGCTGCACCACATCGCCACCGGCGATGTCTGGCCGGTGGACGAGATCGCCAAGCGGCATGAGGCCATCAAGGCCGGCGGTCTTTATTGGGACGTGGTGGAAAGCGTGCCCGTTTCCGAGGATATCAAGACCCAGACCGGCGATTGGAAAACCCACATATCCAACTGGCAGGAGACGCTGCGCCGCCTTTCCGCCTCCGGCATCCGCACTGTCTGCTACAATTTCATGCCCGTGCTGGACTGGACCCGCACCGACCTGCGCTGGGAAACCAGACACGGCGCGAAGGCGATGCGCTTCGATCTTACCGATTTCGCCGCCTTCGACATTCACATCCTGAAGCGCCCGGACGCAACGGCCGATTATCCGGACTGGCTGGAGGAAGAGGCAGCAAAACGCTTCACTGAGATGCCGGATACAAAAATCGCAGCGCTCGGGCGTAATATCGGCGCGGGTCTGCCGGGCTCGGCGGATGGTTATACGCTTGCCCAGCTTCTGGAAAAGCTGCGCTCCTATCACGGCATTAACCGCGAAAGGCTAAAGCAGAACCTCATCGACTTTCTCTCCGAGGTGACGCCCGTTGCCGAAGAAGTCGGTATCAACATCTGCGCCCATGGCGATGATCCGCCGTGGCCGCTGCTCGGCCTGCCGCGTATCCTCTCCACCGAGGCCGACTATGCCCATATGCTCTCAAAGGTCGATAGCCGCGCCAATGGCGTGACGCTCTGCACCGGCTCTCTCGGCGCGCGGGCGGATAACGACCTGCCCTTCATCGCCAGCCGTTTTGCCGACCGCATCCATTTCGTGCATCTGCGCAACGTGACGCGCGACACGGACACCGTGCCCTGCTCCTTCTTCGAAGACGAACATCTGGAAGGCGGAACCGACATGGTCGCCGTCATCGCCGCACTCGTCACCGAAGAGGCGCGCCGCCGGTCGGAGGGCCGAGAAGACCACACCATTCCAATGCGCCCTGACCACGGCCAGGAAATTCTCGACGACCTGACGCGCGGCGCGCAACCCGGTTATCCCGCCATTGGCCGGCTGAAGGGGCTGGCGGAACTGCGCGGCATCGAGCGCACGCTGTCGCACAGCCGTTTCGGTCTTGCGAACGGCAAAGGCTGAACAGGAGAATTGACCGCGGACGGCCCATCAGCCTGCGGTCAACCGCGCCCGGAAAAAGAGATAGGAGAAGGTTGCAAGTCCACCGGCAACTGCTCCGGCGGCTTTCACGGCGGCATCCGTCAGCTGCGGATGACGTGTCGGAGACAGAAATTGCAGCGCCTCGATGCCGAAAGCCGCGACAACGCCCGCCATAATGATCGCCAGCCAATAACGCGGATAGGCGAGCACGAAGGCGGCAGAGCAGAAAGCGAAGGCGGCAGCGCGGTCTATGCCAACCGTCGTCAGCGTATGCGGCCGAAATCCGATCGGGCAGATTGTAACGATCACGATCAGCAGCAGAACCGACCAGGCGACATATTTCGGAAGTCTATTTGTCATCATGGCGTCACAATAAAGCGCCGTGTGCGTAAACGGAAGCGGGTCTTTTTCACGCCTCGCCCAATTAATCACACTTTTCGGTCAGATAGTTGAAAAACCGGCTTTCGCTCAAGCCCCACACGGGCTAAGGCAGAAGGCAACCGGGCGAGGATCGCGGCTGATGGCGTTTGCGCTGTCGCTTTTCGGTCTGGCGTCACGGTGTCGGGTGGATTTTCCACACAGGATCAGATTTTCAGGGAAGAGCACAATGAGTTTCAAGCCGCACGGCAAACATCTGGTTGCAGGAGAATGGGTCGCAACGGAAGCAAAATTCCGCAGCGAGCCTGCACATGGCGAAGCTTTCGATTTTTCGGTCGGCACCGTCGATCTGGTGAACAAGGCCGCAGAAGCAGCCGAAGAAGCCTTCTGGAGCTACGGTTATACCACCCGCGAAGAGCGCGCCGCATTCCTCGACACCATCGCCGATGAGATCGAAGCCCGCGCCGACGCCATCACCGAAATCGGCTCGTCCGAAACCGGCCTGCCCGCAGGACGCCTGCAGGGCGAACGCGGCCGCACCGTTGGCCAGCTGCGCCTTTTCGCTTCGCATATCCGTAAGGGCGATTATCTCGACCGTCGCCATGACGAAGCGCTGCCGGATCGCCAGCCGCTGCCGCGCCCGGATATCCGCCTCATGCAGCGCCCGATCGGCCCCGTTGCGGTCTTCGGCGCCTCCAACTTCCCGCTCGCTTTCTCCACCGCCGGTGGTGATACCGCAGCGGCTCTGGCGGCCGGCTGCCCGGTGGTCGTCAAGGGCCACTCCGCCCATCCCGGCACCGGCGAAATCGTTGCCGAAGCCGTTCTCGCCGCCGTCAAGAAGCACAATCTGCATCCCGGCGTCTTCTCGCTGATCCAGGGCGGCCGCCGCGATGTCGGCTCCGCGCTCGTCCAGCATCCGCGCATCAAGGCAGTCGGCTTCACCGGTTCGCTCGCCGGCGGCCGCGCGCTGTTCGACCTCTGCGCCCAGCGCCCCGAGCCGATCCCTTTCTTCGGCGAACTCGGTTCGGTCAACCCGATGTTCCTGCTGCCGGAAGCCGTTTCCGCTCGCGGTGAAGCCATCGCCAAGGGCTGGGCGGGTTCGCTCACCATGGGTGCCGGCCAGTTCTGCACCAATCCGGGCATTGCCGTCGTTCTTGCCTCGCAGGCAGACACGGTCGCGGAAACCGCGCGTGCTGCTCTTTCCGAAGTCGGCCCGCAGGTCATGCTGACCGATGGCATCGCTTCGGCCTATCGTGATGGCCGCGACCGCATCGCTGCCGGCAACGGCGTGCGCGACGTGTTGACCACCTCCTGCAACCTGCGCAATGCAACACCTTATCTCTACCGTGTTGCCGGCAAGGACTGGGTTGCCAACCATGCACTCGCAGAAGAAGTCTTTGGACCGCTCGGCCTGATCGTCACGGTCGAAAGCACGGAAGAAATGATCGAAGTCGCCAAGAGCTTCGAAGGCCAGCTGACGGCAACCCTGCATCTGGATGCCGGCGACGCCGAACTCGGCCGCAAGCTGCTGCCGATCCTGGAACGCAAGGCGGGCCGCGTTCTCGCCAACGGCTTCCCGACCGGCGTTGAAGTCTCCGAAGCCATGGTTCACGGCGGCCCCTACCCGGCGTCGACGAACTTCGGCGCAACTTCGGTCGGCACCATGTCGATCCGCCGCTTCATGCGCCCGGTTTCTTATCAGAACATTCCTTCGGACGTTCTGCCGGAAGACATTCGCTAATCACTGAAAGGCAGGCGCGGCAATGCGCCTGCCTTCAGCGCCGGAACCTCCGCTTCCGTCATCCCCGGGTGAAGCCCGAGGATGACGTCGCGTTTGCGGCCTTTCACGGAAGCCCCGACGCTTCAACGCTTCACCGATATACACTTTCCAGATTTTCAGCAGCACGGCGTCCACGTCGGTTGACATGGACCCTGTGCATAATGCTAATACGTCTTTCGTAACGTAATAACATTACAATCATTCTCAAAGACCCGCTATCGGTTCGAACCCGCAAGAGGATGACAACGTCTGGAAGGAACACCATGAGATTTTCCCTTCATCACCATTTCGGCATGAGCGCACTCGCCACATGCCTTGCACTTGCCACGCCGCTCATTCCAGGCATGGCGCTGGCAGAAGAAAGCAGTGACAGCATCAAGGAATGGCGGCTATTCGTCGCCGATCACAGCCAGCCGGTGGTGCGCGCAATCGATTTCGAAACCGGCAAGGAACTTGGGCGCTATGATCTCAAAGGCTATGCGGCGCTGACCGCCAGCGCCTCCGGCATGACGGTTTTCGCGACGCAATCGGATGCCGACATGGTGCATGTAATCAAGACCGGCATCGTTTTTTCCGATCACGGTGAGCATCGCGATCTGAATGTGGAGGATGCCGCGCTTCTGCCCGTCACCTTCGAAGGCAAGCGCCCTTTCCACGTCGTGCCGCATGATGACCATGCGATCCTCTTTTATGACCGTGGCGGCAAGGCTGAGATAATCGACGAGGGAGCATTGCTTGACGGCAAGGCCAAGGTCCGCACCGTCGACACGACTGCACCGCATCATGGTGTGGCGGTGACGATGGGGCGTTACGTTCTGGTTTCCGTGCCGAATACCGAGGTCGAAACAAAACCCGATGCGCTGCCGCCACGCATAGGGCTGCGCGTTCTCGACAGGGAGGGCAAGCAGGTTGGCGAACAGGCGGCATGCACCGATCTGCATGGCGAGGCGACATCCGCACGGCTTGTCGCCTTCGGCTGCAAGGAAGGCATTCTCGTTGCCCGCCCGGGCGGCACCGATGGTCCGAAGCTTGAAATGCTGACCTATCCCGAGGATTTCCCGAAAGCCTATACCGGCACACTGCTTGGCGACAAATCCATGCAGTTCTTCCTCGGCAATTACGGTGAGGACAAGGTCGTCCTGATCGATCCTGATAGCAAGGACGCCTTCCGTCTGGTGGAGCTGCCGACCCGGCGCGTGGATTTCATCCTCGATCCCGCCAATCCGCGCAACGCCCATATTCTGACGGAAGACGGTGACCTGCATGTGCTTGATGTGCTGGAAGGCGCGATTACCCGCAAGGCAAAGGTCACCCAGCCCTACAGCAAGGACGGCCATTGGCGTGATCCGCGCCCGCGTCTGGCCGTTGCCGATGGGCAGGTCGCGATCTCCGATCCGCGCCATTCACTCATCCGCGTGGTGGATGCGGAAAGCCTGAAGGAAACCCGCACGCTTGCGGTGGAAGGCCAGCCCTATTCTATCGTCGCCGTCGGCGGTTCAGGCGCTTCGCACTGATCTTGCGCAACAAAAACCCCGTGCGCCGATCGACGCGCGGGGTTCTCCAATTTGGAAGTGCTGATCCTCAGGCGGACTGGATCGCCTCGATCCTGTCGATACCGCCGACGACACCGGCGAAATCCTGCCAGACGCCCTGAGCACCCTTGCGCCATTCATCCAGCGCTTCCGGCTGCAGCACCTTGCCGCCCTTGGAGAGCGCAAGCTCTACGGACTTCGTCTCGTCTTCAACGATCAGCTGGTTGAAATATTGCGCGCCTTCGCTGGAGGCTTCCGAAAGAACTTTCTTTTCCTCATCATCCAGCTGGTTCCAGAAGGTCGCGCCATAATAGACGACGCCCGAGGCCCAGATATGGCCGGTCTCGGTCATATAAGGCACGACCTCATAAAGCTTGAAGCCGGCATAGGCGGATTTGGTAAGGTCCATGGCGTCAGCCACGCCGGTCGCCAGCGCATTATAGGTTTCGGTAATTGGAATACCGACCGGCGTGGTGCCGAAGGCGCTCCACAGCTTGGTGTGCAGCGGGCTCTGGATGACGCGGATTTTCTTGCCTTCGAGCTCAGCCGGCTTGGTCACCGGTTCCTTGGTCAGAAGATGACGCGCGCCGTAATTGATGAAATCCACGGCGACGAATTGCTGCGCGCCGAGCTTCGTCTTCAAGTCGTTGCCAGTCTCGCCCGTCACCACCTTGCGCACATGGGCGGCATCGCGGAACAGGAAGGGCAGGTCGAGGATCTGCAGTTCCGGAACCCAGCCGGAAAGCGAGGAAACCGTGGAGAGGCTCGCCTGAACCGATCCCAGACGGATGTTTTCCGCCACTTCTTTTTCGCCACCGAGCGCGCCGCTCTTGACGATGTTGAAGCGGAAACGGCCGGGCAGTTTCGCCTCCACCAGCTCGCTGATCTTCACCCAGATCTTCGTTTCCGGCTTGTCGTCGGCAAAAAGAGACGCAACGGTGAGGCTGCGGGTTTTGGCATTTGCGGTGCGAACGAAGGCCGGTGCGGCAAGCGTCGCCGCGCCAATGGCGGAGAATTTGAGGAGATTGCGCCGATCGATAATAGTCATGAATAAAACCCCGGATTTAGAAGAAAATCGCCCAGACGCACAAAATGGCGAGGGAAACGAGAAGGGAGACGAGATAGGGAACAACAGCCCGAAAAAGCGCCGTCGCCGGAATGCGCGTGACGCCGCTGACCACGAAGATCAGCATGCCGAGCGGCGGCGTCAGGCCGTGGATCATCAGATTGACCACAAGGATGACGCCGAAATGGATCGGATCGATGCCGGCCGCCACGGCGGCGGGCAGCAGGATTGGCCCGAACAGCAGGATGGCAGCACCGATATCCAGCACCAGACCGACCGCGAGCAGGATGAGGTTAGAGAGCAGAAGCACCGCGATCTTGCTGCCGCCGAGCAACGTCACGAAGTCAGTGACGAGGCCGGAGACATTGTCGACCGCCAGCAGGAAGGCGAAGGGACCCGCCGTGCCGATCAGCAGGCCGATGGCCGCCGCCTCACCCGCCGATTGCCGGAAGGTCACGAAAATGCGCCCAGCGCCCAGCCGGTAACCGAAGCCGAGAAGCAGCGTGTAGAGCGCCGCAAGTGCTGCCGCCTCCGTGGTGGTGACAATGCCGATGCGGATGCCGACCACCACGATGACGCCGAGGCCAAAGGCGGGTATGGCGGCGATGGCGGAGCGCCAGCGCTCAACTCCCGTAGCGCGCGGCAGGGTATCGACGCTGCGCACGCTCAAATGAATCGCCACCGCAAGGCAGATCGCCATCAGCCCGCCGGCAAAGAAGCCGCCGACCAGCAGCGAGCCGACCGAAAGATTGGTGGCTGTGGCAAGGATCAAAAAAGCGATGGAGGGCGGGATGACGTTGTCGAGCACCGAGGTGGCGGCAATGATCGCACCCGCCTGCGCCGGTGGATAGCCGTGCTTGACGAGCTCCGGCTGGAAGGTGGAAGCGCCGAAGGCGGCGTTGGCGACAGAGGAACCTGAGGCGCCGGAAAACAGCACGCTGGTCAACAGCGTCGTCTGCGCCAGCCCCGCCCGCCTGTGGCCGACCATGGAGGCGGCAAACCGAACCAGCTGGTTGGCGACGCCCGATTCCGTCAGCAGGCTTCCGGCGAGCAGGAAGAAGGGGATGGCGAGCAGCAGGAATTTCGACATGCCGGTCACGGTCGAGGACACGATGGCCGGCTCGGGCAAGGTGCTGCCGAAGGCGATCGCCACGTACGCCGCAGCGAGGAAGGCATGGGCAAGCGGTGCCGCCAGCACCAGCCCCAACGCCGCCGTCAGCGCCAGAAACAGGCTTGGCGGCAGTGTCGTATCGACGAAAACTTCCGGCAGGCCGACATAGGCCACGATGGCGATGGCTAGAGACGCGAGAACGGCAAGCGCCTTGCCTTCACTGACACGCTGAAGCGCGAGATAGAGAAGGATCAGCGCGCCGCCAGCGCCGAGAAAGCCGAAGCGTACCCATTCCGGCAAGCCGAGCGTCGGAGAGGTGCCGCCCAGCATTGCCGCGATTTCAACCCCGCCGAAGGCGAGGATGAGCGCCGCGACGAAGGAAAATGCATCCGCCAGAACTTCGGTCGCGGCGTGAAAACGCTCAGGCAGAAACCGCACGAAAACATCGAGGCGCATGGCGAGCGCGGTTTTGAGACTGAGCGGCGCGCCGACCGCGATCATCGCCACATGCAGCCAGATGCCGAGGTCTTCCGCGCCGATAAAGCCGGTGTGAAACAGATAACGCAGGGTGACATTGACCAGCACCACCACGAGAAGCGTGGCAAGGATTGCGGCGGCGACAGCACCGAGCGCCTTGTCCAGCACGGCAAGCACCCGCTCGGCTACGCGTTGGGGGCCGATGCGCCGTTGTGCAATTGTTGTTGCCGGACTTGCCGTCATGTCTTTTTTCTCCACTCCCGGAAGGCCATGCTTACGATGCCTTTGCCGAGAGGTCGCGGTCGAACAAGGTCGACCATGTGAATTGTTTCGCCGACGAGACTTCCCGCGATACATCAAGACGCGGAAGAACCTTTTCCCCGAAGCGGAATGCTTCTTCCAGCAATGGCATGCCGGACAGAATAAAGGTATTCACGCCCGCCTTTTTATAGGCCTCCAGCGTGCGGATGACGGTATCGGGCGAGCCGACAATCGCGGTGCCCGGTCCCGGCCGGACAAGACCGATACCGGCCCAGAGATTGGGCGCGATTTCGAGATCGCGCAGGTTCTCCGGCTTCTGCCCGCCATGCATCGCCGTCATGCGCTGCTGGCCGACGGAATCCGTCTTGCCGACGAAACGCTGGTTGGCGGCAATGGCGCGCTCATCCATACGCCCGTAGAGATCGGCTGCGGCGGCCCATGCCTCTTCATCGGTATCGCGGACGATGACATAAAGCCGAATACCGTATTCCAGCTCGCGGCCGAGTTTCTCCGCCCGCGCCTTGACGAGATCGACCTTCGCACCGATCTGGTCTGGCGTTTCGCCCCAGGAAAGATAGGTCTCGACATGTTTGGCCGCAACGTCGATGGCCTTGTCCGAAGAGCCGCCGAACCATAGCGGTGGCGGCTCTATGCCCTGCCCCACCGGCAGCGCCAACTTTGCGCCTTCGGTCTGGAAATGCCGCCCCTTGAAATCGACCGTCTCCCCGGCAAAAAGACGGTGCCAGATCTGCAGATATTCATCCGCCATATCGTAACGTTCGTCATGCGGCATGGTCATGCCGTAAGCGCCGAGCATCTTCGCATCGCCCGAGACGACATTGATCAGCAGACGTCCGCGCGAAAACTCCTGAAGCGTCGCCGCCATCTTGGCGAGCAGCGTCGGCGCGACAAGGCCAGGATGAATGGCGACCAGAAACTTCAGCCGCTCGGTATAGGAAAGCAGCGCGCCTGCCAGAACCCAGACGTCATGCGCACCGGTGGCAAACAACGCACCGGTGTAACCAAGCTGGTCATAGGCAAGCGCCAGCTGCTTGTAATAACCGAGATCGACCTTGCGGGATCCTTCCGGTTGCCAGGGATAAGCGCCATCGGGCGCGCACATGTACCAGAAAACATTCATCTGTCGTCTCCCGCGCTGGCTGATTGCCCCGTCAGAACCGGTAAAGAGAAATGGCCGTGCCTGTAAAGCGTATCGGCCTCCTCCTGCTGTTCGGCAAGGATATTCTCAGTGGCGGGCACCACCGAAAGATCGCGCGAGCGCAGCACCTTTGCCCATGACTGCGCGTCGCCTTCGCTGCCCGGCTCGGCGGCAAGAAGGGCTGCGGCCCTGTCTATATCCGCCATGACGGCCCGGCCGACACGGTCCAGTTCGGCGGCAATCGCCTCGCGTCTTTCCAGTGCTACAGTGTGACGCGCAAGCGTCCAGAACAGCGAGCGGTTGGGAATGGTGGAGCCGCAACGGACCAGAAGGCTGATCTCTTCATGGGTCAGGGCTTTTTCGAGCCGTGGCGACATCGTCACCCAGGCATCGACGCGGCCTTCCACGAGGTCGCGCAGGCTGTCGCTGTCGCCGCTTTCGATGCGGGTCACATCCGCAAGACCAAGCCCGGCCCCTTCCAGACTGCGCGCCAGAAGATAGGTATGAAAAGACCCGTCGATCAGCGATATGCGTTTTCCGGCAAGATTGGCCGCAGAGCGGATCGGGCTATCCCGCCGCACGAGGATCGCGCCGTTTGCTGGCCTCGGCGCAGAGGCCGCGATATAGGCTGCAGAAAGCCCGCGCGCATCCGCCTCAATGGGCGGCGTCGAACCTGTGCCGCCGAAATGAATGTCGCCTTTTTCCAGAAGCGCTGCCGTATCGCGCCCTTCGCGATAGGGCACAAATTCCGGATCGAATTCATCAAAGGCGCCGGGCCAGAGCCGGGCGAGCCGCAAATGCAGATTGTTGGGATGGACCCCGATTTTCATGTCGACACCTCATTTCGCAATCAATCTACTTTTTTATAGAATGTTTTCGAGGAACGTTTTGGCTATCCTTGTCCGGAAAGCGAAAGAGAAATCTACTAATCCTGTAGATTTTAAAAAATGCTTGATCTGGTCAAACAGGAATTAATCAAGCCATTGAAATTTATCGCGATACAATTTACTTTTTTATAGTTTGAAAAATGGGCCTGTAGTCGTGACGAAACCGGTTTCCAATCTCATCTGCCGCAGCGTGGTGGAGGCGAGCGAGCTTTTGAAGCTTGTCGCCAATGCCAATCGCCTGGCCATCGTCTGTTATCTCATGGAAACGGAAGCCTCCGTTTCAGCACTTGAATATGAGCTCGGCATCCAGCAACCGACGCTTTCCCAGCAGCTTGCCGAATTGCGTGACGCCGGTGTCATCGAAGGCTCGCGGGAAGGCAAACAGGTGATCTACCGTGTCACCGATCCGCGCATCGTCCAGCTGGTTCTGACATTACGAGGTCTTTATACGGATCTTTCCGACGTGACCGGCAAGAAAGGCAGGCGGGCTTTGCCGTTAGACGAGGCGATGTTCGATTAGCATGATCGACCTCTATACTTGGATCACCCCCAACGGCCTGAAAATCTCGATTGCGCTGGAAGAACTCGGCCTGCCCTATGTCAGCCACGCCATCGACATCGAAAAAGGCGAGCAATTCTCAGCCGATTATACCCGCATCAATCCCGGCTCTAAAATCCCCGCGATCGTTGATCGCGATAACGGCACCATCCTGACGGAATCGAATGCGATCCTGATCTATCTCGCCGAAAAGGCCGGGCGGCTTCTGCCAGCCTCCACGGCTGCGCGACTGACCGTCACCGAATGGCTGATGTGGCAGGCCGCGAACTTTGGCCCCACACTCGGTTACGCCCATTATTTCCTGACCTATAATGCCGGACAGGCGCCCTTTGCCGAGACGCGTTTCGCCTCGGATGTGGAGCGCCTCTACCGCACATTGAACGAGCGACTGACGGGCCGGGAATTCATCGCCAGTGACTTTTCCATAGCCGATATCGCCATCTGGCCATGGGTCTCGCGTTTCGCGCGTCACAAAATCGACCTCGAAGATTTTCCGGCAGTACAACAATGGTATCGCCAGCTCGGACGGCGCGAAACATTTCAGCGTGGTTACCGCGTGCCTTTCGCGACGTCCGACGTACCGGGTCTTTAACCTGCTTTAGCAGGCGACAAGGTGGCCGGGCGAGACCTCGCGGTACTCACGCGGTTTCACCACGTAATCGACCGCGCGGATCGGGCTTTTCAGCTCGTCATTCGCGGCATTTCGCCGGGTATTTCTGCGGTCCGGGTCTGGCACCGGCACGGCGGCCATCAGCTTGCGGGTGTAATCATGCTGCGGATTGTCAAACACCGCCGCACGTGGGCCGATTTCAACGATTTCGCCGAGATACATCACCGCTACCCGGTGGCTGACTCGCTCCACCACCGCCATGTCATGGCTGATGAACAGGAAGGCGAGATCGAGGCTTTGCTGCAGATCCAGCATCAGGTTGATAACCTGCGCCTTGATCGAAACATCAAGCGCCGAAACGCTCTCATCGGCGACAATAACCTTCGGCTGAAGCGCAAGCGCGCGGGCGATGCAGATGCGCTGGCGCTGGCCGCCCGAGAACTCGTGGGGGTAACGCGCCGCCATATCGGGCGAGAGACCGACCTTTTTCAGCATGTCGGCCACCACGTCCTTCGCCTCGCGGGCGCTTCCCATGCGGTGCTCCAGAAAGGGTTCGGCAATCGCCGCTCCCACCGTCATGCGTGGATTGAGCGAGGCGAAGGGGTCCTGAAAGATCATCTGCACCGTCTTGCGCATCTCGCGCATGCCTGATTTGTCGAGAGCGAGAATATTCTCGCCATTGACCACCACCGAACCGGCATCCGGCTCGATCAGCCGCATGATCGCACGTCCCGTTGTCGATTTTCCGCAACCGCTTTCGCCGACCAAGGACAATGTTTCGCCGGCTCGCAGATCAAAGGACACATTTTCCACCGCATGCACGCGGCCGCTGAGCCGTCCCAAAAGGCCGGAGTGAATGTCGAAGCGCTTGGTCAGCCCTTCCACTTTCAGCACCGGCTGGGCGCTCGCATCGACGGTATCGCCCGGGCGCGCCGGCTGCTGCGTTTGCCCCGTGGTGGTGTTGACGATGGGAAACCGGAGCGGTCTTTCCTCACCCGTCATGGAACCCAGAACCGGAACGGCGGACAAAAGCGCCCGGGTGTAGGGATGTTTGCCGCGATGGAAAATATCGGCCGTCGCGCCGACTTCCACCTGCTCGCCGCGATACATGACGACGGTACGGTCGGCGATCTCAGCCACCACGCCCATATCATGGGTGATGAACAGAACCGACGTGCCCTCCTCTTCCTGCAGCGTCTTGATGAGGTCGAGAATCTGGCCCTGAATGGTGACGTCGAGCGCCGTTGTCGGCTCATCGGCAATCAGCAGTTTCGGCCGCGAGGCAAGCGCCATGGCGATCATCACGCGCTGGCGCATGCCGCCGGAAAAGCGATGCGGATACTCGTCGAAACGCGATGCGGCTGAGGGAATACGGACCTTTTCCAAGAGACGGATCGTCTCTGCCCGCGCCTCGGCTTTCGACATGGGCTGATGGCACAGCAAGGCTTCGGAAATCTGGTCACCGATGGTGAACAGCGGATTGAGGCTGGTCATCGGCTCCTGAAAGATCATGGCGACATCGTTGCCGCGCACCTGCCGCATGGCATCTTCGGAAAGGGACAGCAGGTTCCGTCCGCCGAGCAGGATTTCGCCCTGAACCCTGCTGCTGTCACGATCCAGCAGCCGCATGATGGAGAGCGAGGTGACGCTTTTGCCCGATCCGCTTTCACCAACGATCGCGACCGTCTCGCCCGGCCCGACATCGAAGGAAATATCACGCACAACGGGTTTCCAGCCGCCATCCACGTGAAAGGACGTGGTGAGATTGCGGACGGAAAGCACCGGCTCATTGGCACCAAGGGGTGCGGCCTGCGGCATGGTCATGATCGTTCCCTTCTTTTCTTCTCGTTTGAACTGCTTCAAATTTCTTCTCCCCGCCGGGGAGAAGGTGGCCCGAAGGGTCGGATGAGGGGGCAAGCTCTCCGAATATCGCTGACGTCGCCCCCTCATCCCGCTGCCGCGACCTTCTCCCCCTCGGGGAGAAGAAACTCGCGGCATCCGCTCGTTCCATATGCAGTCGTTACTAGTCCGGCCAGCGCAGCATGCCGTCGAAGCGGTGGCGGCTGCGGTCGTCGAACGGAGTTGCAATCACCTCGTTGGAGGCGCGCGCCTTGTCCAGTTCCTCCGCCAGACGCGACGCCACGATGGTTTCCTGGCCGGGGTGAAGGTTGCAGGGGTCGAGATAGAAATAGCGATGCTCCACCTCGTGGTCGCGGGTGATGATCGGAGGATTGCCCCTGGCCAACGCCGTCGTCAGGTCCCAGGCGGTGATATGCGCTTCCTCGGCATTGATGATAACGCGCAGCCTGTCGAGCGGGTTATTGGTCGGATCAGGCTCGATCAGCGCTGTCACGCCGGGGCGGCCATCCAGCGTTTCCTTCCAGAGATTGAGATAGCCGGTCTCACGCTCACGGATGCCGGCATGGTCGCGCTTTTCCCAGGCTTCCAGCGCCGCCATGACGCCGTAGATGCTCTCCTTGCCGACCTTCATGCCGCGGCCGATGCCCATATTCTGCAGGAAGGCGTTGCGCACCAACTCCTTTTTGCCGGCCACGATGCCGGAGGTGGGGCCGCCGAGGAACTTGTGGCCGGAATAGAGCACGACATCCGCACCCGTCGCCAGAAACAGCTTCAGATCATATTCGGAAGCGGCATCGACGATGACAGGCACACCCTTGGCATGGGCGATCTCGACAAATTCGGAAAGATGCAGCAGGCCGTAATCGACCACATGGTGCGAGATGACATAAACCGCCGCCGCCGTCTTGTCGGTGATTGCGTTTTCCATGTGAAAACGGTGAGTGGACGTCGCCTGCCCGACCAGCACCACCTTGCCGCCGCCAAGCCGGATCGCCTGGTCCACCGGTGCGCCATAGCTCACCACATGCCCCATCTGCACCAGAACCTCGTTCTTTTCCGGCGTCACATCGGGCAGCTTTTCGATGGCCAGAAGATTGTTGCCGGTGATCGCACCCGCCACCGCAAGGCTGATGCCGGAGGAGCAGGAGGCCGTGATGAAACCGGCCTCACCGCCCGTCAGCCTTGCGATCACCGCGCTTGCCTTGCGCTGCAGATCGTTGATCTCGACAAATTGCGGCAGGATCGCCGCCATGGCTTCAACCGCTTCCGGAACGACGATGGAAGCGCCGAGCGATGTCATGGTGCCCGAGACGTTGATGACCGGGCGAAGGCCGATCCTGCTTCTGATATCCTCGGTCATGTCTTTCTCCTGTCTTTGCGATGCGATGGGCATCGACATATATGCCATAATAATGTAATAGCTTCTCAAAATTCATGAGGAGCCGGAAATTGGACGCCCACAGACTGGACGAAATGCCTTCAACCGCCCCGTCCGACGCAGCGGAAAACCCGGACGCGAAGGGGGCCAAGCGCTCGCGCGTCAGCGGCATCGACCGCGCTCTTCAGGTGATTGATTATCTCTACGAAACCGGATCGCCGGCCGGCGCTTACGCGATTGCCAAGGCAGTCAGGGCGCCGCTTTCCACGGTCTATGTGATCATCGACGATCTCGTAGAAAAGAACATGCTGGCCCGCAATGCCGATGGCAACATCTGGCTCGGGGCGCGGCTTTACCATTACGGCCTTGCTTATGCCCGCTCGCTGGATTTCATGGGTGTCGCCACGCATGAAATGCATGATCTTTGCCGCCACGCCGGCGAAACCGTGCAGCTTTGCGGTCGTGACGGCGACCATATGCTTGTGCTGGCCATGGCCGATGGGCCGAGCCATTTTCAGGTTGCCTCGCGCGTCGGCACCCGTGTTCCCTTGAACTGGACCGCGTCCGGCCGCCTGCTGGTCGGCCACCTGCCGGAAGCGGAGCGTCTCGAACTTTTCCGGCGCTGCGCCCGCTCTTCGCCGACCGGTCGCGCGGAGATCAATCCGGAAACACTGTCGCAATCGGCGGCGACCGCCTTCCATGACCGGTTGTCGATACAGGTTGCCGAATCCGATTACGCCGTGGCCTGCATTGCCTCGCCGATCTGCGATAACAGAGGCGAATGCGTTGCGACGATTTCCATCGTTCTGCCGGAGCAGAAGGTTCTTGCGGACGAGAACCACTACACCGAACAGGTCAGGGTCTCGGCGGAGCGGATCGAAAAGCTGATGGGCTGGCGCAACCATTAAATAGCCTCACCCCTTGAGCGCGACGATCGCTTCGATCTCGACGGTGATATTGCCCGGCAATGAGCCGAAACCCACGGCGGAACGGGCATGCTGCCCGGCATCGCCGAACACGTCGATGAAGAGATCGGAGCAGCCGTTGATGACGCTCGGATGATCGCGGAAATCGCTGACGGCATTGACCATGCCCAGCAGTTTCACCACCTTCTTCACCCGCGACAGATCCCCCAGCGCCTCGTGCATGACGGCAAGCAGATTGATGCCGGTGAGGCGCGCATGGTTATAGGCCTCTTCCAGCCCGATTTCCGCGCCCACCTTGCCGGCGTAAAGATGGCCGTTTTCCTCCCTCGGGCCCTGCCCTGAAAGGTAAAGCATGTTGCCTTCCACCACATGGGTGACGAAATTGGCAATCGGCGGCGGCGGCGGCGGCAGGGAGATGCCGAGCGCGGCAAGCCGGTCATAGGGCGAAAGATGCCCTTCGGCATCAAGCGAAGACTGTTTCACGCGAATTCCTCATAATGCCGGGACGGGTATGCCGTCGTGTCTGCGGAAGGCGAAAGGCAATGCCCTCCGCCATTCCAGTCGGGGTCAGCGCCAGGAATAACCATGGCTGTGGCGCACCAGCTTGCGCGCCCTTGGAATATAACGGCTGGCGGCGATCGCTTCCGCGCCGATGACCGCGTAACGCGGCTCGAACAGGCGCTTCAGACGCGACACGTCACCATTGGAATCCGTCGCTTCCAGATCGGCATCGACAAGATCGAAAACCGTGAAATCGGCGCGCTGGCCGACATCGAGGCGGTTTTCCATGTCGAGGCGGATGATGGAGGCGGGATTGCGGGTGACGGCCTCGACCACATTTTCG
This sequence comes from Agrobacterium sp. M50-1, assembly GCF_049843495.1. Classification (NCBI taxonomy): domain Bacteria; kingdom Pseudomonadati; phylum Pseudomonadota; class Alphaproteobacteria; order Hyphomicrobiales; family Rhizobiaceae; genus Agrobacterium; species Agrobacterium sp. M50-1. Next base: position 112,331 of record NZ_JBBHZH010000001.1, read on the forward strand.
AAGGGCATATCGACCGAAAGCAGCTTCGACATGGTCGTCGCCAGATCCCAGACGGGGAAATTCATCGAATGGCCGTGCAAATCCGTGGAGATCGAGAAGGGCAAAAGGCCGCGCGCAATCGCCGCTTCCGCTACCTTGAAGGAGAAGGAAGCGCCGCCATGGCCGATATCCAGCCGGATGCCTTCCCCCGCGCAGCGTTCCGCAAGGTTGAACAGGTCCTCATCTTCCATGATGCTGGAGCCCGACTTGCCGTTGAAGCAATGGGTCACGACATCGCCGGGGCCGAGAATTTCCAGCACCTCATCGTAAAGTGCCGGCGGTTCACCCACATGCACCATCATCGGCACTTTCAGGATCTTGGCGATCTTCTTGCCGAGCTTGACCGGCGTAACACCCCAGGAGCCGGTGATGACATGGCTCGCCCGCACCTTGAGGCCAACGATATGTTCGCTGTTTTCGGCGTAGCACTCAAGAATGCGGTCGAGGTCGATATCCTTGATGTCGCGCAGTTCCGGCACCCGGTTGCACGCGACAAGCCCGATGGAGCCGAGATTGAGGAAAGCTTTGATGCGTTCCTTCGAGGGCTCGATGATATATTCGCGGAAACCGTGGAAATTCGCTTCTCCCGCCGAACCGGCATCCACCAGGGTGGTGACGCCGCGCTCGGCCCCGCATTCGGATGGACGGATGGAGATATCGGTGCCGCCATGCCAGATATGCACATGCAGATCGACCCAGCCGGGCGAGATGAATGCGCCCTTGGCATCGATGCGCTGCGCATCCGCGGGCGCCTGAAGGGCTGGCCCAACCGCCGCGATCTTGCCGTCGCCGCCGATCAGAATATCGGTCGAGGCCTGTGGCGCACCCTTTCCGAAGCCGACGGGTTTCACATTGGAGAGAAGAATGGGAGCTTGAAGAGGCGTTTTCGCCTGTTCACCGGACGTCATATTACAAATCCCTTCGCAGTCTTGGGTCGAGCATGTCCCGCAGCCCATCGCCGACCATTTGCAGCGAGAGCACGGAAAGAATGATGGCAAAGCCGGGGAAATAGGTCATCCAGTCCGCCTGGCCGATATATTGGCGGCCGGCGGAGATCATGGTCCCCCAGGTCGGAATTTCGGGGCTGACACCAAGCCCCAGAAACGACAGGCCGGCCTCGGCCAGCATGGCGCTGGCGAAAAGGAAGGTGCATTGCACGAGGATCGGCGAGATCAGATTGCGCAGCACATGCCGCGTCATGATGTGGAAGGTGGAAATGCCCAGCGCCTTGGCCGCCTCCACATAGGGCAATTCGCGGATCACCAGCGTCGAGGCGCGCACGATGCGGGCAAGGCGCGGCGAATAAACGACCGAGAGCGCGATGATGACAGTCGTCAGCGACGGGCCGAGAGCGGCCACCAGCGCGATGGCCAGCAGAATATCCGGAAACGCCATCATGGCATCGATCAACCGCGCGATCGGCGTATCCAGCTTCTGGAAGAAACCGGCAAGCAGGCCGAGCGTGATGCCGATCAACGCCGAGAGCGCCACCACGGCGGCCCCCACCAGAAGCGATAGCCTTCCGGCAAAGATGGTGCGGGAAAAGACGTCACGGCCGAATTCGTCGGTGCCGAACCAGTAGAGTTCGCTCGGCGGTTTCAGGCGGTTCACGATCGACAGTTTCGACGGTGAATAAGGCGCGATCATCGGTGCGAAAACGGCGAGCAACACGAAGACGAGCAGCACGATCAGACCGGCGGCGACCGTCTTGCGCTTCAAAAGACGCCGAATGAACAGGATGGTTGGGTTGCGCGCCGGCTGGGCGGTGGAGGTGATATCGGCCATCAGTAACGAACCCTCGGATCGACCAGCAGGTAGAGCATGTCGATGGCAAAATTGATGAGCACGTAAAGCCCGGCGATGACGAGAAGCGCGCCCTGAATGACCGGATAATCGCGTCTCAACACGGCTGACACGACGAGATTGCCGATGCCGGGCAGGCCGAAGACGGTTTCCGTCACCACCGCGCCGGAAATAAGCACGGCGGCGGTGAGACCAAGTACGGTCAGGATGGGAATGAGCGCATTCTTCAGCGCATGCTTCATCACCACCCGGCGCTCCTTGACGCCCTTGGCTCTGGCAGTGCGGACGTAGTCGTCACCGAGAACATCCAGCATCGAGGCGCGGGTGAAACGCAGAATGAGGGCCGAGGAAACGAGACCGAGCGCGATTGCCGGCAAGGTCAGGTGATACATGCGCTCGAGGAAGCTTGCGCCCGGACCGCCATAACCCGACACCGGGAACATATCGAGCCGGACGGCGAAGAACTGCATGAGGATGAGGCCGAGCCAGAAGCTTGGAATACTCGCCGCCAGCATCGCTATGGTGGTCGCCGCCTGATCCACGAAGGAACCGCGCCGGTAAGCGGCATAGATGCCTATGGGAAGCGCGATGGCACTGGCAATCAGCAGCGAAAAGATCGTCAGGAAGAAGGTCGGTTCCGCACGGTCCAGAAGTGCTGCGCCAACCGGCATGTTGAGAAAGATCGACTGGCCGAGATCGCCCTTCAGCAATTGCCCGATATAATAGACATATTGCACGCCAAGCGATTGATCGAGACCGAGCCGGGTGCGCAGCTCCGTTATGTCCTGCGCCGAGGCATCCGGACCCAGCATCACCGCAGCCGGATCTCCGGGCGTGACGCGCAGGATGACGAAAACGATGGTGACGACGAGGAACATCACCACGATCATTCCGGCAAGTCTCTGGAAAATATACCGTATCACGTATGTATGCTCCAAAGCGCGTGATGGGCCGCTATCAGGCGACGGTTGAATAGAGTTGTCGATGAGCGCCGGCAATTCCGGCACTCACGGTCGTAAGATCGAACGTCTCTTCCCACGTCCGCTTTATACTCCACCTTCATTCCTGTGCTCGTCACAGGAATCTAGCCAGCCCAAGTCCTTGGGCTGGAAGGACTCCTCTCGCCGTGCAGACGCGCGTCGGCTGGATTCCTGTGACAAGCACAGGAATGAGGGGTGAGACGCGGCAAGGACAGGAGGTCCGTGGCGACAGAGTGCCGGATGCAGTACCCGGCACCCGATTGCCAAACCGGCCTTACTTCGTAACCGAGGCATTCCAGAAATAGGGCCACGGAGCCGGATCGACGCCTTCCAGCTTGTTGGACTTGGCCGCTACGGCGTTGAAGTCACCGATCTTGAGGAGCGGCAGCTCGGCATAGATCGTCTTCTGCACATTGGCCCAGAGCGCGATGCGTTTGTCCGGATCGGCCTCCGAGGTGAAGGCGTCAACCGCCGCCTTGCGCGCCGGCGTGTCCCACCAGCCCGGCGAACTGGTGGACAGCGCGCCCATCAGCGCCGGTTCCGGCAGGAAGGGGCTGTGGCTGATATAGATGTCCCAGAGCTTCGGGTCGGCGCGGCGCTGCGTCAGCGTCGCCCAGTCCACCACCTGCATATCCACCTTGAAGCCGGCAAGCTTCAGATATTCCGCGGCGACCTGCGCCATCTTGTAGTGGAATTCATATTGGCGGCTGGTGAGGATGCGCAGCGGCTCACCATTATAACCGGCCGCTTTGAGCTTTTCAGCAGCGGCTTCCGGGTTGCCGACATTGTAATTGCCCTCGACGCCGTCTTCCGTGTGCCAGGAGAAATTGTCGGGATAATAGGCGCCGTCAAGCGCGTAAAAATCCTTGCTGCCGAAAGCGGCTGCCAGCATGTCTTCCATGTTCAGCGCCTCGGTTACCGCCTTGCGCACCTCAAGCTTGGAAGACAGTCCCTCCTTGGTGTTGAACACGAAGACCGGGAAACCGAAAGGTTTCAGCATCAGCGGCTGCGACGCCGACGAGGACTTCACCTTGTCGAAGGATTCGACCGGAATGGAATCGACATAATCATACTGGCCGGAAACAGCGGCCTCGACACGGGTATTCGGATCAGGCACCGGAACGAAGCGAATTTCATCCAGATATTGATGGCGTGCGCCGCCATAACCGTCGCTTTCGCCATCACGGGACTTGTAGCCGTCGAAACGGACGAGCTGAATATACTGGTCGGCCTTGCGCTCCTTCAGCATGTAGGGACCGGTGCCGATGAATTCCGCCATGGGCTCCGCCTGCTTTTCAGCGGGCAAGATGATCGCCGCCGAATTGTTGAAGGCAAGCAGCGAGGTCAGCGGCGCATAGGGCTGCTTGAGGGTAATCGTCACCGTCGCCGCATTCGGTGCGGAGATATTCTCGATGAAGCCGGCTGCCTGCTTGCCGCGCGAGGCGATCTTCATCCAGCGGCCAAGCGAGGCGACGACATCTTCAGACGTCATGTCGCTGCCATCATGGAACTTGATGCCCTGCCGCAGCTTGATCGTGTAGGTTTTACCATCAGCACTGATCTCGGGCAGGCTTTCCGCCAGAAGCGGGGTCACCTTCCAGCCCTTGTCAAAGGTATAGAGCGTTTCGAAAATATGCTGCGTGACGATGCCGACGAGATCGGCGGTAGACGCCATGGGATCAAGTGTCGGCGGCTCACCGATCGTCGCGACATTGATGACGCCGCCCTTCTCCGCGGCCATCATTACGTTAGGTGCCAACAGCAAAGCGGCAGTGGCGAGAAATGCAAGTTTACGTCTCATGGTCAAGCTCCCAGCTCTTATGTGTTCCATTATTATGTTATATGCATCTTTATAACAGAATATCTCGATACGTCGCCGTGTCAATGACAATGCGGCATGGCGATGACTTTCCGTGATCGGCGAAACGGGAGGCAGGTTTGCGCGGGAGGCGGCAACAGGTTGTAAGGTGATGGAAAAATGGGGATTTTACCCAAAATGCAGCGCACCAAAAAATCCAACTCTTCCAGCTGGGACGGCGGGAATGACGGCAGGCGTTAGGCTGTAAAGGAAGAAAGGGAATTAAGAAGGTTGGATATTTCGCATTTGCGAACAAAGTGCTATTAAAGATCGGACCAACATCAGATCACCACATACATACCAGCACATTCTTATTAGTCGTTACGCTATTCATCACCGCCAGCCGTATTTTTAAAGGCTGCAGACAGACCTGATATTCTACACCGCCGAACTTTACTCCAAGGCGGAACATTCATTTTTATTACGTTGAAATTATTGGGGAAATTATGAAGACGGCAATCGTGCATGACTGGCTCACCGACAGAGGTGGCGCCGAAAAAGTGCTTCACAACCTTCTTGAAATTTATCCTCACGCGGACCTCTATTGCCTCGTCGATTTCATGAGCGAGCGGGACCGGGGGTTTCTCGGCGGGCGTCCCGTCAACACCTCCTTCCTCCAGAAACTGCCCTTCGCCCGAAAAAAATACCGCTCCTATCTGCCGCTGATGCCGCTCGCCATCGAACAGTTCGATCTGAGCGGCTATGATCTGGTGATTTCCTCGAGCTACGCGGTCGCCAAGGGCGTCATCACCGGGCCGGGCCAGTTTCACGTCTCCTATATCCATAGCCCCATCCGCTACGCCTGGGACCTGCAGCACCAATATCTCAAGGAAACCAGATTGACGCGCGGCTTCGCCTCATGGATCGCGCGCGCCGTTCTTCACTATATCCGCATGTGGGACATCCGCACCGCCAACGGCGTCGACCTGATGACGGTCAACTCCAAATTCATCCGCAACCGGGTGCGCAAGTGTTATGGCCGCGATTCCACCGTGATCTATCCGCCGGTGGATACGTCCCATCTTTCCCCGTCCGACCTCAAGGGTGACTATTTCGTCACGGCGTCGCGGCTGGTGCCCTACAAGAAAGTGCACCTTATCGTGGAAGCCTTTGCAAAGATGCCGGACAAACGTCTGGTCGTCATCGGCGACGGACCGGATATGAAACGTATCCGCGAAATCGCCACGCCGAACGTCGAAATCCTCGGTTTCGTCGGCAATGAGGAGCTTCACAAATATATGGCCGAGGCCAAGGCCTTTGTCTTTGCGGCAGAAGATGATTTTGGCATCGTGCCCGTCGAATCCCAGGCGCTCGGCACACCGGTCATCGCCTATGGCAAGGGTGGCGTGCTGGAAACCGTCGTTCCTCTCGGCGCCTCCAACCATCCGACCGGCCTTTATTTCGGTGAGCAGACACCGGAAGCGATCTGCGCCGCCGTACAGGAGTTCGTCGACAATTCCGATCGCTTCGACAAGAACGCCTGCATCAACAATGCCGCGCGCTTCTCGCGCGAGCGTTTCCTGCGGGAATTTGCGGATACCGTGAATTTCGCGCTGGCTGAGCGGGCATAACGAGCTAATAAAAACATTTATAAAACAATTGATTAGAACTCAATTGAATCAACCGCAAAAGAAACCGCGCAAGCGTGACAAAACTGCACTAGCGCAATGCGGTAATCAAAGAGATTATGGCAGCCGACTGAATATTGAAGCACAACAATACTGACACCATCAGGGGATTAAAACATCGTGCCTCACCCGAAGTTTTTCGGCGCAGTTGAGCGATGATGAACTTGAAGCATCGCCTGAAACTGGGCATATGCCTGATTGGGAGGCGTAAACATCTCGGGATGCGATTCCGCTGAACGGATGTAATGCCGGTTTTTATTTTCTTTACCAGTGTCATTTATGAAGTGCTTATTTTTAAAAACTTATACGATGTCCGGATTATTTCTGCTTTTCGGACGGCATTCATTTCGAGGACCAAATGCGTTTATTGAATGTTTCGATTCTGCTTGCCTCCGCAGCACTGGCGGGGTGCACGGTTACAGCGGCTTCCGGGCCCGATGCAGCGTCGATAGAATCTAACGCTTCCGTGAAATTTGCCTCCAAGGACAAACAGAAAACCGCAGGTGTCGACTACGCGCTGCTCGATATCAACAGCGCCGTTCTCAATTACGTCGGCGATACCACAACCACGACCCTGCTCGGCAGTTTCGGCGGCGGCAAGGGTGGCGTTCCGGCCCTGCCGATGGGTGTCGGCGATGTGGTGCAGGTCGCGATCTTTGAAAGCCAGGCCGGCGGCCTGTTTATCCCGAACGACGCGGGCAGCCGCCCCGGCAACTTCATCAGCCTGCCGAACCAGACGGTGGACCGGGAAGGCAATATCAGCGTGCCCTACGCGGGCAAGATTCGCGCCACGGGCCGCAATGTCGAGGATGTGCAGAGCGAGATCGAGGAACGTCTCGCCAACCGCGCCATCGAGCCGCAGGTTCTCATCACCAAGATTTCCAGCCGCTCCGCGCAGGCCTCCGTGCTTGGCGACGTCAAGGAGCCGACCAAGGTTCAGCTTTCGGAAGCAGGAGATCGGGTTCTCGACGTCATCTCCTATGCCAAGGGCCTCAGCGCCCCGAATATCGAATCCTATGTCACGCTGATCCGCCGCGGCAAGACTGCGCGCGTCAACTACAACCACCTCGTCAGCACGCCCTCCGAAAACATCTATGTGGTTCCGGGCGACACAATCATGGTGGAGCGTGAGCGCCGCACCTATCTCGCCTTCGGCGCTTCGGGCCTGAATGGGCGTTTCGAGTTCGAGGATGCCGATCTCAAGCTTTCGGATGCACTCGGCAAGGCGGGCGGGCTGCTCGATTCCCGTGCCGACCCCGCTCAGGTCTATGTCTATCGTATCGTCAAGCGCGATCTTCTCGTGAAGCTCGGCATCAACACGTCCAAGTTCCCCGGACAGGACGTTCCGGTCATCTTCCGCGCCAATCTGCGCGATCCGTCGACCTTCTTCGCGGCCACCAAGTTCCCGATGCAGGATCGCGACATCATCTACGTCACCAATTCGCAGGCCACCGAACTCTACAAGTTCCTGGATCTCGTCGGCTCCGTTCCGGCAACGACGGGCAATGTTGCCGAGGACGTTCTTGCCACACGCAACGCCATCCGAGCCTTCTGATCGTCGGCTTCTCGCCGCTCCATACCAAAGCCGCCCCGGAAACGAGGCGGCTTTTTCTTTGGCCGGAACCGGCGGTGAAGGTGAACGTGATCAAGCATGGGCTTTCGGCACGAATCCAAATCGTCCGCCCCTGAAAGACAACGCATGTAGCGACGGTCATTGTCGCCGCCATTACAAAAGTTTAAGGTGATTTCGCAGCGCATTGGGTGTCTTGTGGGGGAAAGCTGCTCCCAAGGCTTACCGCACATGTTCGGGAAACATGTATCGCTCTCATTACGCGGAATTTTCAGATGAAACGTTTCTGGACCGCCCTCAGCGTTCTTGCCATTGCAGCCGCCGGCACCTGGTATTTCAGGGATCGACTGCCGCTCGACCAAGTTCCTTACCTTAAACAATTCGCCAGCGTTTCGCCGCAGGCGAACACCGAAACGGCGGCGCAATCGGCCCAGAGCGGCCAGCCAGCCCGACAGCAAGGACAAAGACAGGGTGGAGGGCGGCGCAATGGCGCGCCACCCACCGTCAGCACCATCGCCGTCGGCAAGGCGACGCTGCCGATGGATGCAACGGCGACGGGCTGGGCGGTTGCGGCCGACATCACCAATATCGCACCGCTTCAGGCCGGCCTCGTCACCGAAATCGAGGCGAAGGACGGCCAGCACATCAAGGCGGGTGATCTGATCCTCAAGATGGACGACCGCATCGCCCGCGCCGCCGTCGACAAGGATAAAGCCAATATCGCCGCCGATCAGGCAACGCTTGAGCAGACGGAGGCGGCCTTCCAGCGCGCCGCCAATCTGGTCAAGCAAAGCGCGGAATCGCAACAGGTGCTGGATCAGGCCAGGGCAGCGCGCGACAGCGCCAGCGCCAAGATCGATGCCGACAAGGCAACGCTCGCCTCTGATCAGGTGACGCTCGAGCATATGGAAATCCGCGCGCCTTTCGACGGACGGCTCGGAGACATCACTGTCAGCCCCGGCGCCTATCTCAGCGCAGGCGTCAATATCGTGACAATCACCAAATACGATCCGATCTCGGTCAGTTTCCGGCTTTCGCAACGCTATCTGCCGCAATTGCGTGAAGGCGTGACAAAAGACACCGCTGTTGATGTCGATCCCGCGGCGACGGGCGGCGAGCCCATGGGCGGTGTGCTGCGGTTCTACGACAATACGGTGGACCAGACCTCTGGCACCGTGCTGGCCAAGGCGGAATTCAAGAACGATCGTGGTCTTTTATGGCCCGGTCAGTCCGTCAACGTAACGGCTCATTTTGTTTCGGATGAGGAAATGATCGTCGTGCCGACGGTCGCCGTGCGGCCCGGTCCGAAGGGCAATTTCGTCTATACCGTCGATAGCGACCATCATGCCCATATGACGCCGGTGGAAGTCGCCCGCTCGAATGGCGATCTCACGGCCATCGCGAGCGGGCTGAATGGCGGAGAGCATATCATCGTCGAGGGCCAATCGGAACTTGCCGATGGCCAGCTCGTCGTCGAGCAATTTTCCGACAAGGGCGGCGCGGCGGGCAATCTGGCCGCCAATATTCCGCAGGAAAAGGTTGGCGGCCAATGATCCCGAATTTCTGCATCAATCGGCCCGTCGCCACCACGCTTCTTGCCATAGGCCTGATATTGGCAGGGCTCGCAGGCTTTCGCCTGTTGCCCGTTGCGGCCCTGCCGAAAGTGGATTTTCCCACGATCAATGTCTCGTCATCGCTGTCAGGCGCTTCGCCGCAAACAATGGCCACCTCGGTCACCACACCGCTGGTGAAGCAGTTCGAAACCATTCCCGGCGTCAGCGAAATCAGCGCCACCAACACGCTCGGCAACAGCTCGATCGTGCTGCAGTTTGATCTCAACCGCGATATCGATGCTGCGGCCGCCGATGTGCAGGCGGCAATTTCGCGCGCGCAGCGGCAGCTGCCGAGCAACATGACGACGACGCCGAGTTATCGCAAAACCAACCCGGCCGATGCGCCGGTGCTGCTGCTCGCTGTCAACAGCAAGGAAATGCCCACCAGCAAGGTGGATGAAATCGCCGAAAACATCATCTCGCCGCTTCTTTCCACCATTTCAGGCGTCGCGCAGGTCAGTATTTATGGCGCTCAGACCTACGCCGTGCGCATCGGCCTTGATCCGACGCAGCTTCAGGCAAGAGGCCTCGGCGTCGACACCGTCACCACGGCCATCGCTCAGGCCAATAATCAGGTGCCTGTCGGCGCCCTGCAAAACGAAAATCAACGCCTGACGATCGAGGCGGACACGCAACGCACCAACGCCGAGGCGTTCCGCTCGCTGGTCGTTTCAACGACCAACGGCGCACGGATTCACCTCGGCGATATCGCCAATGTCACAGACAGCATCGACAACACCAATGCCGGCAGCTGGTTCGACGGCGAACAGGCCATCATTCTTGCCGTGCAGCGTCAACCGGATGCCAATACAGTCGAGGTTGTTGACGCCATCAAGGCCAAACTGCCGGCGCTTCGCCAGCAATTACCGCCTTCAGTCAATATCAACGTCATGAATGATGCCTCAACCGCGATCAAGGACGCGATCTCGGACGTGCAGTTCACGCTGTTCCTCACCATCGGGCTGGTGGTGGCGGTTATTTATCTCTTCACCGGACACCTGACGGCAACCATCATTCCGGGGCTTGCCGTGCCTCTGTCGCTCATCACCGCCTTCGGCATGATGTATGTCCTGGGTTACAGCATCGACAATATTTCATTGCTCGGACTAACCCTGTCGGTGGGGCTGGTGGTGGACGATGCCATCGTCATGCTGGAAAACATCCTGCGCCTGCATGAAAAAGGCCTGCCCATGCGGGAAGCCGCCCTTCAGGGCGCGGCAGAGGTCAGCAGCACCATTCTCTCCATGTCCATCTCGCTGGTTGCCGTCTTCATTCCCATCCTGTTGATGGGCGGCGTCATCGGCAGGCTCTTTAACGAGTTCGGCATGGTCGTCACGCTGGCGATCATGGCCTCGGCGCTGGTGTCGCTGACGGTGACGCCGATGCTCGCTTCACGCCTCTCCGGCCATTCCTCCAGACCGCCGGCGATCATCCGCTGGTTCGATGCGGGTTTCGAACGCACGCTGCGCGCCTATGGCCGCGCCGTCGGCTGGTGCCTTTCCCATCGCCGCATCGTGCTGGCATCGTTCCTCGCCTCGGTCGCGGCATCGCTTTATCTCTTCGAAACCCTGCCCTCCAGCTTTTTTCCCCAGGAAGACATTGGCCGTCTTTCAGTCTCGACACAGGCGCGTGAGGATATTTCCTACACGGCGATGCGTGACTTGCAGGCTCAGGTCGCCGATCAGATCCGCAAGAATCCGGCGGTGGTGCACGTCACCTCCATTGTCGGCGGCAATTCCCGTAACCCGCTGAACAATGGCTCGATGTTCGTCGAGCTGAAGCCCAAGGAAGAACGCGCGCCACTCAGCCAGGTGCTCACGGAACTTGGGCAGGCCACATCGAAAGTGGCGGGCATCCGCACCTATATCAATCCACAGCAGAGCCTGCGTTTCGGCGGGCGCAGCTCCGCCAGCCAATACCAGCTCGTCGTTCAGGGCCTGAATGCCGACACGACCAATGAATGGTCGAACAAGCTGATGGAAGCGATGCGCCGCGACCACACCTTCACATCAGTCACCTCGGACGCCCAGAATGGGGCGATCGCCGCAACGATTTCCGTCGATCCGGAAAAGGCGGCCGCCTTCGGCATCACCAATGACCAGCTGCGCAAGACGCTGGAAATGTCTTTTGGCGGTTATACGGCGGCGCAGATCCAGTCCACCGGCGACAGCTACGACGTGATTGTGGAGTTTGACAGCTCGAAACCGTGGAATGATGATTTCCTCAGCGATATCAACATTCTCTCGGCGAAATCAGGTGTTCTGGTTCCGCTCTCCAACTTCGCCACCCTCACCCGCACGCAAGCGCCTGTCACCATCAACCAGACGGGCCAGCTCGTCTCCACGACGATATCCTTCAACCTCCCGGATGGGGTAGCGCTTTCCGATGCCACAAGCCGGATCGATCAGATCAAGAGCACGATAGGCCTGCCGCAGGATGTCTTCACCAGCTATGGCGGCACGGCGGCAATCTTCCAGCAGAGCCAGGGCAATACCGGCATCCTCATTCTGGCGGCGGTGCTGACCATCTATGTGGTTCTCGGCGTGCTCTACGAAAGCTTCATCCACCCGCTGACCATCCTCTCCGGCCTGCCGGCGGCGGCCTTCGGCGCGCTGGTGGCGCTGAAGGTGATGGGCATGGATTTCTCGATCATCGCGCTGATCGGCCTGCTGATGCTGATCGGCATCGTCAAGAAAAACGCGATCATGATGATCGACGTGGCGGTGGAACTGATGCGCGAAAAGGCCGAACCGCCGGCTACCGCCATTCACGAAGCCTGCGTACGCCGGTTCCGGCCGATCATGATGACGACATTCTGCGCATTGCTGGGCGCACTGCCCATTGCACTCGGCTCGGGCGCGAGTTCGGAACTGCGCCAGCCGCTCGGCATCGCCGTGGTTGGCGGCCTCATCGTCTCGCAATTGCTGACGCTGTTTATCACCCCCGTCATCTTCGTGGAAATGGACAGGTTTGGCCACTTTCTCACCGGGCTGTTTTCCCGCAAAAAATCAGCCGAGAAACATGCTGAACGGCAAAAGCCGGAAGACGCCGCAGAACCCGATTCCGTCGCGGCTTAATACAGGCTTCCGAGGCGCTTCAACGCCTCGGAAAAACCAGCCGACTGCAGCTGGAATGAGACGGTTCTTCCCTGCAGATCCGGGGCTTCGATCGTCAGCGTCTTGCCTGTTTCCAGAGCTGAGACAAGTTCGACGAAGGGTGTGAAAGACACGACGCAGCCGACAGGAAGGCAGGTGCTCACCTGCACTTCCTGCAGCCGCACATTGCCGGATTTTATCGAAAAGAGTTTGGTGACAGCCAGGCCGAACGGCAGGACGATGGTGCCTGAGAGCTGTCCCGGCGTTTTGGAATCATCAAGCCGGAATTCGACCGAGACGACAAGTTTGCGGGTTTTTTCCTCAAGCTGCACCTGCGCGATGGCGCAGAGCGGTTTGGCCGGCGCCGTCTGCGTGGTGTTCGGATCGGCGGGATCTTTTTTCACTGGTGCGGCACAGGCAAGTTGCCAGCTTCCATGAACTTCATGCAGCGGCACGGCCGGGTTCGCGGCTTCCTGCGCACCGGCGTCACCCGCCATGGCCCCGGCGAAGACTGCAACAGCAAGCGCCACATTCCGCGACTTGTGTGGTCTGAACGACATCAGAAACGGACTCCCAGTTCGGCCGAAGCGGATTGATCCAGCACTCCTGCCCCAAAGACCGCGCCATAACGGAATGTCAAAGTGGCGGAAGGAGCGAGATCGTAGCTGAGCCCCAGGTTAAGCAGCGCGGCATCCTGCGTCATCGCTGTTCCTGCGACGGAAAATCCATCGCCGCCGGTATAAAACAATGTGCTCACCACTGACGGGTCACCATAGGCGTGCCGCCACCCGATATCGAACGTCGCCTGCCCGGACATGTCGTCCAACGAAATATCCCGACGCAAACGCGCACCAAGCGTCGTGTATAGCTGATCATGACTGGCCGAACCGGACGATACTGCGGCAACACCGCCCCTCTCGCCAAAGGCCTCCGTTTCCAGGTTCACATAGCTGATATTGGCATAGGGCTCGATGACGGTGCGATCGAGGTCGAAACGCCAGGCGGCCTCGGCAAAGGCCTGCGTTGTGGATGCACCATAGCTGGCCGTGAGATTTTCCTGCAATGTTGAAAAGGAAAGAGCGCGGCGCGTGTCGATATCCTGAAAGGCATGGGTCGCGCCAAGACGCAGCGATGCCGGACCGTTCGTCAGACCCGCATAAGCTGCCACATAATAGCTATCCACATCCGCCGATGCGGACTTCTGGCTTATGCTGTCGTGGCCGTAACCCGCGGCAACACCAGCACGCAGGCCGTCATCCAAATCCCCATCCAGGCCGATAAGGACGCCCTTGCCTTTGATATCCACCGTAGCGCCATTTCCATCGCCGTCGACACGGCCGCGCGATCCGAATCCATTGGACCAGAACGTAAGAGAACCCTCGTCCACACGCTGCATTCCGCTCCTGCCCGTCGCATTGCCGGCGGGCGTGATCGCACGCGCATCCACGCCGTCGAAGGCGCTGCGCAACCTCTCGAGAATGACAGCCCGCGTTAGCTGGCTGCGATTTATCAACGCCATGGCCAGTGACGGATGCAGCTCGCCGGCAAGCTGCGAAAAGGCGGATTGGGTTTCATTTTGCCCCAGAAACAATGCCGCCTGATAAAGCGCCGGATCTTCCCGTGCCGCCTCAACGGCATTCGCGGCGTTTTGGGCATTCTCCGACGATGTCTCAGAGGCAAGAAGCCCGGGGTCCTGTGATGCGCGGCTAAAGGAGAGATATGCCGTGCCGTTATCCATGCTCTTTGTGACGTCCACAATCAAATAAGCGAATTTCTCGTCCACGCCGGAAAAGGTGCCGGCAATACCGCCCGTTGCCGTCAGGATCGGATATTGCGTGCCGAGACTATAGGCTGAATGACTGGCAAGCGGCGTGACGACGAGTTTGACATTGTTGTCGATGGTGACAGTACCGGTGACGGCAATCCTGTCGGAATTGCCCGTCGCGTCGATTTCAACAGCATAGGTCGAGCCGCTGAGAAATCTCGCGTCGCCGGTCGATGTCAAGGTGCCGATTGAATTGCCGGGCGACAGCGTGCCCCCGGAAGCGACAGTCAGCCCGCCGATGGTGCCGGAACCACCAAGCGTCGCGCCGCTGCGGACGGAAACGGCGCTCGCGAGAGCGCCGTTGACGCTGAGCTTGCCCGATGAAACCTCGGTTGCGCCTGAATATGTGCTATTGCCGGTCATGACCAGATTGCCGTCGCCGGTCTTTCCAAAGGTGCCGGTGCCGCTGACGACATTTGAAAATGTGCCTGCCCCGTCCACGACGAGCTGCGCATCGTTGACGATCTGGCCGGAACCAAAACTTTTTGCCGCTCCAGTCAGCGTGCCGGCGGAAATCGTCGTTGTCCCGGAATAGCTGTTGTTGCCGGCAAGAACGAGGTTGCCGCCGCCCGTCTTTTCGACAGTACCGGAACCGGTGAGACTATTTGAAAGCGTGCCTGCCCCATCCACAACGAGTTGCCCGCTGTTGGCGATTTGACCAGAACCAAAACTTGTCGCCCTGCCTTTCAAGGTACCGGCAGATATGGTGGTGCCGCCGGAGTAGCTGTTATGGCCTGCGAGCGTGGTGACACCATTCTCCGCGACAACACGTCCGGCCCCCGAAATATTCGCGGAGAGGCCATAATCAGCTTCCGAATGATTGAAAACGATACTGCCGTTGCCGGCGCCGAAAACGATTCCAGCAGCGTCAACCTCACCCGCCGCTCGCGCCGTCAATCCCGCGCGGGCGCCTATGTTCAAGACGCCAGTGGAACCTGCCGCCGCCGCGATGACAATAGTGTGGGCCGCAAGAGCGCCGCCGCCAGTCACCTCGACTGAACCGTTGCCGCCTCCACCGATCACGAGAGCATCGTGGACCTCAACCTGCGAGCCAATACCACCAACATGCAGGAAGCCGTTTGATCCAGCCTGCGTGCCAACAAACAGGCGATTTGTGTCGAGAGAACCGGCATCGGTCACCGTTAAATTTCCACCGCCGCGCCACCCGACATAGGTTGAACCGGAATTGACGAGATTGCTGTCAACGGAGACGGTAACGATCGAACCCGCTCCGATAACGCTCAGCTTGCCGGAAGAACCGCCAAACTCGCCGATCGAAAGCTCGCTCGCCCGGATTTCGCCGCCGGTCATGACGGAAACCTCTCCCACGGTAGCGTTCTCATATCCGACGATCAGCGTCTTAGCGAGCGTCAGGGTCGAACCGCCGCCGCTGATGTTCACCACGGCAATCATCGATTTTGTGCCGACAATTGCGCTGTCGCTTGTTACCGTGCCGCCGGTATCGACATGCAGTGAAGCGTCGCCTTCCCAACCCACATTGAGATCGCCGGCGTTGTTGAAGGTGCTTCCGGCCCCGGAAACCGTGATAGAACCATTACTCCCCTCATTTGCCCCGACAACCGTGTTGACGGATCCGACATGACCGCCGGCTTTGACGCTCAGGTAGCCAGAGCCGGAAAGGCCGACAGAAAGGCCGTCGTCTCCGATCGTCCAGGTAGAATCCGCGCCATCAACAGTGGCGGAGCCCCTGGCACCCGAGACGGCGCCAAGTTGAACCGAGGCACTGTTGATGGTAGCGCCCGCCATTACATCGACTGTACCATCACCGACGGCACCGCCAGAATCGTTCTCATCACCGCCAATACTCAGATTGCCCGTGATCCACCGGGAATCGCTGCCCGTGACGGTGGCCTGACCGACCGAATGCCGGCCGATCACGACAGCGCCACTGATAACCTCCGCCGCCGTCCCGACAAACATACTTGCCGAGCTTTCATTGCCAACAATCAAGGGGCCGGAGGTTTCTAGAATGGAACCACGGCCGTTGACGGTCAGCGAACCTCCGCTCGATGTGGCGAGATTGCCGATGATGGTGGTCGCAAGACTCTTGACAACACCACCACTGGAGATCGTCAGAAGCCCCTCACCACCGTGGCCAATCACCATGTCCTGCGACACGGTAAGGCTGCTCCCGTTCCCCTCTACGGAGACGGTGCCTACAGAATCCATACCATCTGCGACCACAAATCCGCCGGTCTTGAACGTGCTCGCGCCCAGAATCTGCAACTGATCAAAGCCATCATCCGCCGCGACACCGACAAAAGTGGCGCCGGTATTATCGAAACTCGATAGATTGTTGAGAGTGAGCCAACCATGGCCCGAACCGCCACCCACGTAGACATTCCCACCGGAGACCGCCCTGCTGCCGGTGAGGGAGAGTTCCCCAATGCCTACGCCGCCAATAAATATGTCATGTTTGTTCGACCAATCGCCGCCGGAAAAATTTAACGTGCCCTCGACCAAATCCTCGTTGCCGAGTTTTGTATTGGAAGTCTTAAGGCCGCCCTCCACTGACAGCGACCCGTTCAGAGTAATGCCAATGCCGAGTTCATCGATTTCTGCGACACGCCCGGCGGCTATTGTCGGGCCTGGAGCGTTGATGGCGGCGAGGTCGTTCGCTCCCGGCACACGCGTGTACCCAAACCAGCTGCTTGGCGAGAACCAGTCATCCGAGGAAGAGCCAACCCAGGCGATGGATTCTGCAAATGCAGCAGGCGCGATGGCACAGGACAACGCCAGCGCAAAGAGGCTCGTTGATGCCCGCAAGAGGAACTGTCGGACGGGCCTAAAACCTGAGCCGGCCTTCGACGCCTCTTCCCGCAAGAAACCACCGGCCATCACCTCTCCATCATCGACGCATCGTTTCGCCCGTTAGGTCCGGCGAATCATCTCTTGCAGCCACTTAACCCGGTTTGAGAGATCAGCGTCAGTATAAAAAGAGAAGAATGCTATTTTACTTTGCAAAAAGGAGCGCGACCAGCGCGCTCCTTAGAAAAGTGGAGTGTTTCAATAATAACGGCGTCACTGATACCAAAAAGTCTGGAATGACCGAAGGTTCCGTTATTGCCGGGCAAAGCGACCGAAGGTGCCGCCCGAAAAACACAGCGGATCGCCATCACGATGCGCGGCGCGCAGTACCTCGCCGACGATGATGGTGTGGTCGCCCGCATCATGGGCGGCGGCCTGTCGGCACTCGAAACGGGCAAGCGTTCCGGGGATGACCGGCACGCCTTCGTCGTTCAATTCCCAATCCAGATCGTCGAAGGCGCGGCCGTTGCGGGTAAAGCGGGCGCTCAGCACGTCCTGATCGGCGCTCAGCACATGAATGGCGAAATGAGTCGCGCCGCTGAAGGCCTGATAACGGGACGAGCTTTTGGCCGGAGACCAGAGCACCAGCGGCGGATCGAGCGAGACGGACGCGAAGCTGTTGACCGTCATGCCGATCGGGCCTTCCGGCGTGGTGGCGGTCACGACAGTCACGCCTGTCGTGAAAGCGCCGAGCGCATTGCGAAAGCTGCGGCTGTTTTCCCCGCCGGGAACGAATACATGCTCATTGGGCATCTTGATCGCCTCTGCCACTGTCATCACGGCACCTCTTTTCCAATCGCAAGGGTGTAAAGTTCGAACCAGGTCTGGCGGTCCATCGTCACGTTGAGCGCATCGGCTGCGGTTCTGATCCGCTCGAGATTATTGGTGCCGAGGACCGGCACGATCTTCGCCGGATGACGCAGCAGCCAGGCGATCGCGACAGCCGTCGCATCAACGCCCTGTTCCTTACCGATGCGCTGCAGGGCAGCCATTGTTCCGCCATGCGCGCCAGAGAACAGCGAACCGCCGCCAAGCGGTGACCATGCCATCGGAGAAACGCGCTTTTCCTGCAGGAAGGCGAGATCGCCGTTGGTGAAGCAATCCGTCGCAAGGAGGCTCATCTCGATCTGGTTGGTCACCAGCCTGTTGCTCATGGCCGATTGCAGCAGGGAAAAGTCCCAAGGGCGGAAGTTGGAGACGCCGACGGCCTTGGCCTTGCCCGACGCCACCAACGCATCGAGCGCCTTGCCGGTTTCTTCCGCGTCGATCAGCGGATCCGGGCGATGAATGAGAAGGAGGTCGACATGATCCGTTCCCATGTCGCGAAGCGATGCCTCGAGCGAAGCGTTGATGTGGCCGGCCGTCGTATCGTAATGCTTGACGCGCGCGGCTGAGTGACGCCCGGCCGGCGCGACGATGCCGCATTTGGTGACGATTTCGATCTTGTCACGCAGACCCGGTGCAGCCTTCAGGCCGGCGCCGAGAATGGCTTCCGCCGTGTATCCGCCGTAGATATCGGCTTGATCCATGGTGGTGATGCCCTGCGCGAGGCAGGCCTCGATCTTCGCCTGTACATGGGCCGGTGAAGTGTCGGCGTCGTCACCGATGCGCCACATGCCGTAGACGATGCGGCTGAGTTCGAGTTTGTCGGAAAGAGCAATGCGTTCCATCAGTGGCGTTCCCCGTTGCCGAGCGGCGTGGCCGGCGTTTCAGAAGGCACCCGACCGTAAGCATGCGGCAGGGAGCAGGTTTTCATCTGCGGCAGAACCTTGGTGCCGAAATGTTCCGCCTCGTCAAGATGCGGATAACCGGAAAGAATGAAGGCGCGGATACCCATCTTCTGGTAGTCCTCCAGCGCCGAAAGAACCTGATCCGTCGAGCCGACCAGAGCCGCGCCGCAGCCGGAGCGCGCCCGGCCGATGCCGGTCCACAGATTGGGTTCGACATAACCGAACTTGTCGGCGAGTTCGCGGGCCCGCGCCTGATGCGAAACGCCGAGCGAACCGCTGTCATGAGCGCGGCTGCGGATCAGCTGGCCATATTCATCATCCAGCTTCGAAACCAGATGTTCGGCATATTCGCGGGCTTCCTGTTCGGTATCGCGTACGACCATATGGACACGCAGGCCGTAGTCCAGCGTGCGGCCATGGGCGGCGGCGCGCTCATTGGCGGCGCGCATGCGGTCCGACAGTTGCTCCTTCGTCTCGGGCCACATCAGATAGACATCGCATTGTGCGCCGCAGAGTTCCAGCGCATCGGGAGAGTAACCACCGAAATAGAGAAGCGGGCCGCCATTCTGCTGGTAGGGTCTTGCCGGTTCGGTCGACACACCCTTGAACTGGTAGATCTCGCCGTCGTGGTCGATGGTGTCGCGGGTCCAGGCCTGACGCAGAATCTCAACGACCTCGTGGCTGCGCTTGTAACGAAAGGCGCTGTCTGCCACTTCGCCGGGGAAATCGGAGCTGATGACGTTGAGCGTCAGGCGACCCTTCAGCATGTGATCGAGCGTCGCCACGGTTCGGGCCAGCATAATCGGCTGCATTTCGCCGCAGCGGATCGCGGCGAGGAAATTGATGCGGTCGCTGATCGGCGCGCAGCCGGCCACAAAGCTCAGCGTATCCTGCCCGACCTGATAGGACGAAGGGCAGAGAATGTTGCGAAAGCCGAGTTCTTCGGCTTTTTTGACGATGTCGGAGCAATGCTCGAAGCTGGAGCGCAGGCTGCCGTCAGGCACGCCCAGATAGGCGTAGTCATCGGAACACAAAGCGGAAAACCAGGAGACCTCGGCAGCATCGAGATCAGCGGATGTAACGGGTACGACGGTCATGCAATTCCTCCTAAAGGCCGCTCTCGTTTTTCTTGCATAACATCAAGAAATATGTAAATCAATGATGTATCAATTTTTGTTTCGGGGGAGGAAACGGTACATGAAACACACTGGTGGCAGCCTGCCCATGTATATGCAGATCGCCGAAATGCTGGTGCGCGAAGTGGCGGCGGGCCGGTTGATCGATGGCGAGAAGCTGGCGCCGGAGCGCGATATGGCGGCAGATCTCGGTATCGCCGTCGGCACGCTGCGCAAGGCGCTTGCCGAACTGCAGGAGCGCGGCCTTCTGGAGCGCGTGCAGGGTTCCGGCAACTACATCCGCGCCGTCAGCGATCCACAAAGCGTCTATGCCTTCTTCCGCCTCGAACTGATCGAAGGCGGCGGCCTGCCGACGGCGGAGGTTCTGGATGTGGCCCGCCTTGCCAAGCCCGCTGACCTGCCCGCTTTCGGCACATCGGCGGAAGGGCACAGGATCCGCCGCCTGCGGCGCATCGCCGGCAAACCCGCAGCCATCGAGGAGATCTGGCTTGATGGTTCTTACGTCGACACAATCGCCATCGAGAACATGTCGGAATCCCTCTACCTCTATTACCGCACCCGCCTCAACCTCTGGATATCGAAGGCGGAGGATCGCATCGATCTCGGCGACGTGCCCGAATGGGCTCCCGAGGTTTTCGGCCAGAAAGCCGGCGTTTCGGTGCCGCGGGTTCTGCGCCTCAGCCAGGCGCAGGATGGCGCCGTGGCCGAAGTTTCATGGACCTGGTTCGACCATACCGTCGCACGATACGTTTCACGCATACGTTGAGATTGCGCAAATTTCGCGTGATCCACATGGATGAAAGAATTTGACGGGAGGCAAGCAAGCAGCAGCCTGCCGTTGGGCTGATTTTGCAGTTATATTTCTTTTAATCAATGGGTTAATAGTTTTTGATTTCTGTCAGAAATAAAATTGATACACTATTGATTTCCTTTTTATGAAAGGTAATATCACGACCTCAGGGAGACAGGCGTTTCGCCATCCCACGATATCGCCAGACAATCGGGATCGATTTTCGAAGATGCGATGCGTGGAATTTGAAGGTTGATACCGGCTATTGCGTCCATTCAAATTCTGGACGCGCCGGTCGTGAGGAGGAAAATATGGCTTCGGTCAGCCTGCGCAAGCTGGACAAGAGTTACGGTGCGCTTCGCATCGTCAAGGGCATCGACCTTGAAATCAACGATGGCGAATTCGTCGTGTTCGTCGGCCCTTCCGGCTGCGGCAAATCCACGACGCTGCGCATGGTTGCGGGGCTGGAAAGCATTACCGACGGCGAGGTGAGGATCGGCGACCGTGTCGTCAACCGGCTGCCGCCGCGTGAGCGCGACATCGCCATGGTATTTCAGGACTATGCGCTTTATCCGCACAAGACGGTGCGCGAAAACATGGGTTTCAGCCTGAAGGTGCGCGGTGTCAGCGCATCGCAGGCCAATGCCAGCATTGACGAGGCGGCGAGGATGCTCGGCATCGAGCACCTTCTCGACCGGCGGCCCGGCCAGCTCTCCGGCGGCCAGCGCCAGCGTGTGGCCATGGGCCGCGCCATCGTGCGCCGTCCGCAGGTCTTCCTGTTCGATGAGCCGCTTTCCAACCTCGACGCCAAACTGCGCGGACAGGTGCGCACGGAAATCAAGCGTCTGCACCAGCAGCTCGGCACGACTATCATCTACGTTACCCACGACCAGGTGGAGGCCATGACGCTGGCGGACCGCATCGTTATCCTGCGCGGCGGCGATATCGAGCAGGTCGGTACACCTGACGAGGTATATAACCGGCCTGAAAGCGTCTTCGTCGGCGGTTTCGTTGGCGCTCCGGCGATGAACTTCGCCCGCGCAAGGGTGAGCGGCGACCGGTTGGCATTCTCCGACGGCAATTCCCTGCCGATGGCCGCCATCCGGCCATCCCGCGAAACGGGCCTCGACGGGCGTGAAGTCATCGTCGGCATTCGCCCGGAACATTTCGGCCCCGTCGAGGGCTTCGACACGCAGCTTGCGGTCAAGGTGCAGGTGGTGGAACCATTGGGCTCGGACACGCTCGTCCATTTCAGCCTTGGCGATGCGGCGCTGACCGCACGCATGCCGCCGCAGCTTCGGCCGACGCCGAACGAGGAACTGCGGATCGGCGTCGATCCATCCAAGGTCCATCTTTTCGACGCGACAACGGAACGCTCGATTCATTGATCGCCGAGCAAAAAACGCTGCGGCCAAGGGTTTAATAACGGGAGGAACACATGACATTCAAAGCTATCGGGGGCCAAGCCCTCATGGGTGCAGCGCTCTGCGCGACCATGCTCGCGTTTTCGGGACAGGCCTTTGCCGATACCGAACTGAAAATCTTCGTTTCCAGCCAGCATCAGCCCGATGTCTGGCGCAAGGCGCTTGATCAATATGAGGCCAAGACGCCGGGTGTGAAGGTGGTCATCGAGACCGGCGGCAACACCTCGGAAATGCAGGCGCAATATCTCAACACCGTGATGTCGGCCAAGGACTCCAGCCTCGACGTGCTGATGCTCGACGTCATCCGCCCGGCACAGTTCGCCACAGCCGGCTGGACCAGCGATTTTGCCGGCAAAGATTTGTCGGCCTATCTGCCGACCTATGCGGAAGCCAACACGGTGGATGGCAAGATCGTGGCGCTGCCCGCCTTCGCCGACTCCATGTTCCTCTATTACCGCAAGGACCTGCTCGACAAATACGGCATCAAGCCGCCAACCACCTGGGACGAGCTGAAGGAAGCCTCCAAAAAGGTGATGGAAGGCGAAAAGAACCCCGAGCTTCAGGGCCTGTCCTTCCAGGGCAAGGCGATCGAAGGCGCGGTTTGCACCTTCCTCCTGCCCTACTGGAGCGAGGGCAAGTCTCTGGTTGAGAACGGCAAGCTGAACTTCGACAACAAGGCTGCGGTGGATTCGCTGAAGCTGTGGAAGAGCTTCGTCGATGAAGGCATTTCCAAGAAGAACATTTCGGAAGTGGCGACCGACGATACCCGCAAGGAATTCCAGGCCGGCAAGGTTCTCTTCGCCGTCAACTGGTCCTACGCCTGGACCCATTTCCAGGGCAAGGAATCGCAGGTGAACGACAAGGTCGGCGTCGCCCGCCTGCCCGCCGTCAAGGGCGGCGAGCAGACGACCTGCCTCGGCGGCTGGGAATTCGGCGTCTCCGCCTATTCCAAGCAGCAGGATGAAGCCAAGAAGCTGGTGGAATATCTCTCGGGTCAGGATGTGTCGAAGTTCATGGCCATCAACGCCGCCCTTCTGCCCACCTATGCCGCACTCTACAAGGATGCCGACGTGACCAAGACGATCCCTTGGTTCGCGGATGCCCTGCCCGTCGTTGAAACGGCAAAGGCCCGCCCCGTGACGCCACGTTACAACGAGGTCAGCGAGACGATCCGCACCACGGTCAACGGCGTGCTTGCCGGCGTGATGACGCCGGAAGACGGCGCAAAGCAGATGGAAAGCCGTCTGCGGCGCGTTCTGCGCTAAGCTTTGGGCCGGAAGGCGGCATGCAAACCATGCCCTTTCCGGCCGTTTCGACTGACAGGAACAAAGCCGCCTGAACGGCGCGATAAACGGGCCGGATATGAACCGGTCCGATCGGGAGACGATGACGTGAATCCAGTTGCGGGAGTGGCAGAGGTGACAATGCCTGATAGAACCATGGTTCGGGTGGACGAAAAACCACAGCCGCGCTGGACGCGGTGGCTCGATCTCGGCGACCGGTCGCTTGCCGTGCTTCTGCTGGCGCCAGCGGCGATCCTGCTGTCGCTTATCATCGTCTATCCGGTGGCGCGGCTCGTCTACACCTCGTTTTTCAGTCTGTCGCTGACATCAGGTCTGCCGGCGGAATTCATCGGCTTTGAAAACTACGCGGCGATGTTTGACGATCCGATCTTCTGGGAAACGACCTGGAATACGGTTCTGATAACGCTGATCACCGTGCCCGGCGCGCTGTTCATGGGCCTCGGGCTGGCGCTGCTCGCCAACCTCCCCTTTTCCATGCAGTGGCCGATGCGGCTTTCGCTGCTCATTCCCTGGGCGTTGCCGCTCTCTTTCGCCGGCCTCATCTTCGCATGGTTCTTCCATTACGAATATGGCGTGGTCAATGATGTACTCAACCGGCTGGGCTTTGAAGGCATCATCTGGTTCAATTCGCCGAACTGGGCCTTTGCGGCCATCTGCCTGACGATCATCTGGAAAACTTCGTCGTTCATGGCGCTGATGATCCTCGCCGGCCTGCAGACCATTCCGCGCTCGCTCTATGAAGCGGCTGATGTGGATGGCGCCGGCAAAATCCGCCAGTTCTTCGAAATCACCCTGCCGCTCCTCAAGCCCTCGATTGTCGTCGCCCTCATCTTCCGTACAATCACGGCGCTGCAGACCTTTGATATTCCTTACATGATGACCGGCGGCGGGCCCGGCACATCCACCACAACGCTTGCCATGTATATCCATCAGAACACCGTTTCCTTCCTTGATCTCGGTTACGGTTCGGCGCTGGCGGTCATGATGTTTGCGCTCTCCATGTGCGTTACCGCCGTTTATCTCCGCATCATCAGGACGAAGGACTGATCCCATGAGCACCGTTGCAAATTCCGGTCTGTCCTCCGTCTTTTCCGGCAAGCCGCTGCGCTTCATCGCGGCCTCCATCCTGCTGGTCAACGGCCTCTTCCCGGCAATCTGGATCCTCTTCACCTCGCTGAAGACCGAAGCGGAACTAACGGTGAAGCCAATCACCTGGTTTCCGCATGCGCCGACGCTTGCCAACTACATGCAGGCCTTTTCCGACCAGCCGCTGCACCTCTTCCTGTTCAACAGCTTCATGGTGGCCCTGTTCTCCACCGCGCTCACCATTCTGATTTCGGTCCTCGCGGCCTATGCGCTGGCGCGGCTCAACCTCAAATACCGGGCGCTGATCCTCTCACTCATCATCGCCGTTTCCACCTTCCCGCTGGTGACGCTGCTGGTGCCGCTGTTCGAAATCATGCGGGCGCTGAACCTGCTCAACAGCTGGACGGCGCTGATCCTGCCTTACACGGTCCTTTCTCTTCCGGTCTGCACGCTGATGCTCGTCTCTTTCTTCGAAAGCATTCCGCGCGATCTCGAAAACGCCGCCATGATCGACGGCTGCACCCGCATCGGCGCGCTGTTCAAGGTCGTCGTGCCGCTCTGCGCGCCGGGCGTTTTCACCGCTGGCATCCTTGCCTTCGTCAATGCCTGGGATGAGTTCCTGCTGGCGCTGTCCTTCAATTCCAATCCGGCGCTCCGCACGCTTCCCGTCGGCATCCAGCTGTATCAGGGTGAATTCGCCTTCCCCTGGCCGGTCATTTCGGCAGCGCTGGTGGTCGGCATCGTGCCGGTCGCGATCCTGATCGTTATCTTCCAGGAACGGGTTGTCTCGGGCCTCACCGCCGGTGGTCTCAAGGGCTAAAAGGTTAAGTCATGCATTTCGAAACGACCAAAGACGGCTTCACGCTCGCGATCGGCAACCGCACCTTACTTTCCCATTCGCCCGATAATCCGGCCTTCTTCGCCGGTTTCGGCAAGGAGCGGATGGACATGTATCGCGGCAATTTCGATATCGAGGACTATGTCATCGAGCGAACCGCACTGCGCCATGCGGAGGTCAACGGTGACAGCGTCACGCTCTCGTCCGCGCCGGGACAGGCGCCGCGCCTTCGCCTGACGCTCGACGGTAACGCCATCCTGCTGACGGCGCTGGACGAGACCATCAACCGCCTCTGGCTGCGCATCGTTGCAGAAACGGACGAGCATGTCTGGGGCGGCGGCGAGCAGATGTCCTATTTCGACATGCGCGGCCGTCGTTTCCCGCTCTGGACCTCCGAGCCGGGGGTCGGCCGCGACAAGACCACCGAGATCACTTTCAAGTCCGACGTCAGCGGCAAGGCGGGCGGCGATTATTACAACACCAACTACCCGCAGCCGACCTGGCTCTCATCACGCAAATATGCGCTGCATGTGGAAACAAGCGCCTATTCGGTCTTCGATTTCCGCAATGGCGATTTCCACGAGATCGAAATCTGGGCCATCCCCGAAAAGATCGAATTCTTCACCGGCGATCATTTTACCGATACCGTGTCCGCGCTTTCACTGCGGTTCGGGCGTCAGCCGCAACTGCCGGAATGGGTCTATAATGGTGCGATCATCGGCTTAAAGGACGGCGCCAACTCCTTTGCCCGGCTGGAGAAAATCCGCGCGGCCGGAACGAAGGTGTCCGGCCTCTGGTGCGAGGACTGGGTGGGGCTTCGCCAGACATCCTTTGGCGCGCGCCTGTTCTGGGACTGGCAGGCGAATGATACGCGTTATCCGCATCTGCGCCAGAAGATCGCCGAACTCTCCGATCAGGGCGTCCGCTTCCTGGGTTATGTGAACCCCTATCTCTGCGTCGATGGCCCGCTGTTCCCGGTCGCCGAAAAAGCCGGCTATTTCGCAACCGACGCCGAGGGCAAAACGGCGCTGGTGGATTTCGGTGAATTCGATTGCGGCGTGGTCGATTTCACCAACCCGGCCGCCGCCGACTGGTTCGCCGAGGAGATCATCGGCAAAAACATGCTGGATTTTGGCCTTTCCGGCTGGATGGCCGATTTCGGCGAATATCTGCCGATCGATATCACGCTTTCCAACGGCGTCGACGCCAAGCTGATGCACAATGCCTGGCCAACACTCTGGGCCGAGGTCAATGCGAAAGCCGTCGAGAGCCGGGGAAAGACCGGCGAAGCGCTGTTCTTCATGCGTGCCGGCTTCACCGGCGTGCAGGCCCATTGCCCGCTGATCTGGGGCGGCGACCAGTCTGTCGACTTCTCCCGTCACGACGGCCTGGTCACCGTCATCTGCGGCGCGCTTTCCTCCGGCCTCATGGGCAATGCCTATCACCACTCCGACATCGGCGGCTATACCAGCCTGTTCGGCAATGTCAGGACCGCTGAACTCATTATGCGCTGGACGGAAATGGCCGCTTTCACGCCGGTGATGCGCACCCATGAGGGCAACAGGCCGCGCGACAATCTTCAGATCGATCAGGATGAGGCGGTTCTTGCCCATTTTGCCCGCATGACATCCATCTATGTCGCGCTGGCTCCATATCTGAAGTCGCTCTCCGTGGAAGCGACCAAGACAGGCCTGCCGGTGCAACGCCCGCTCTTCCTGCATTACGAGGATGACCGGCGGACCTACGCCATCCAGGACTGCTATCTCTACGGGGCGGGCATGCTTGTCGCACCGGTCTGGAAAGCCGGAGAAACCCAACGTTCGCTCTATCTTCCGGGCGACGGCGAATGGGTGCATCTATGGAGCGGCGCGCATTATCGCGGCGGGCGAGACGTCACCGTCGAAGCCCCGCTCGGCGAGCCGGCGATATTCTACCGTGCCGATAGCAGCCATCGTCAGTTGTTCGAACAGCTTCGCACCATCGGCTGAACGATAGCGGGTTCGTTGTCCATCACCCCGTCAGACGGGGTGATGTGATAGCCTTTTTAAACAGGGCGGTCATCGCATCGCTGATGCCCTGCGACGGGCTGACTTCGAAAAACAGGCCCGGAGAAGCGCATTGCTGCATGCGTGCGCCGATTTCCGGCTGAAAGGGCTCGATCCAGCTATTATACCAGTCATTGGTAGGCAGCGGCAGATAGGTGGTGTAGAGCACGGCGATCCGGAAACCCTTTTCCTTCAGCTTCGTGCAATATTTGATATCGATCGGCTCCTGACAGCGGCCGCTGGTCGTCTTTTTGGTGCAGCTGGATGGCTTGTAGCTATCGCCGACACCGTCTGAAACGAAGAAGATAATCTTCTCGGGGCTGGCCGAACTCGCCCCGGTTCCAGAATTGCCGATCTTGTCGCCGATCTGAGTGAGTGCCCGGTCGAAATCCGTCTGCTGGTCGTTGTTAAATCCCTGCTTCGGGATCGACATCAGGTCGACTTCACCGGCTTTCTTCTTCGCGGTCGCCAGATCCGACGTCAAGGGAACGACTTCGAGCAGCTTCGTATCTTCGGCTTTCTCTCCGAAAGTGTAGACCGCCATGCGATATTGATTGCTGCTTTTGCGGGTGGACTTCGCCGTGTCCATAAGGCTTGCCGTGGCCTGCGCCACCACATTGATGCGCGTCGTGACCCCGAGGCTTTTGGCCTTGTAATAATAGCTGTTCTTGTCCACCACCCCGTCTTTCACGATGTGACAGGCAAAAGCGCATTTGTCGCTCGTATTCGCAACCATGGTGGCGACATCGGCCGGCGTGGCGCCAACGCCCATCGAGGGGGTGTTATCCAGAAGGACATAGAAGTCGCTAAATGTTTCCGTCTCGTATTTGGCGGTCGCCTTGCCCGAAACGGTGATGATATCCTCTCCGAGAACCCGTGAAAGCGTCGTGCCGACGGATGCCTTGAAGCCAACCGACGATTCAATGGCGTTACCGCGCTTGATCACCGACACGTCGAGAGACAGGAGCTTGTAGTCGGGATTGGCTCTCTCATTACTTTCGAAGAATGCGGAGGCCTCATCGCCGCCAAGCGTAATGACGCCGTCACTCGACATTTCCTTTGCCTTGTGAACGCTCGACGACGTATCGGCAACCACCGCGAGCGCCGCGGCATCCGCCGCCATCTGCAGGTCCGATTTGACGGCCATGCCGTGCGTCACATCAAGAGCTACGCCCGCGGCGCCAATCAGCGGCACCATCAACAAGGCGCTGAGAATGCCGAAATTTCCCGATTTGTCCTGCCAGAAGTTCTTCAAATTCGCCCCCAATAATCTTTCCCGGGGCTAAATTAGTCATACAATATTGAAATGCAGTTTCAAGAGATAACTAATTTTCGATAAATCTAATTTCCTTAATAACTAATACGCAGATGGATACGTATCCGCGATCGCGCCCGACGACGGATCGGCGGCGCGACGTTGACATTTATGAAACTTGACTTACAAAACAAACTCTTCCGAGGGGAGCACCAGACGGTGCTGAGATGGCGTTGAGCCGGACCCTTGAACCTGATCCGGGTCATGCCGGCGTAGGAACGGAACTGTCGCGCCCAGGGGGCGCTGCCCTTTCTCTTCTCCGCTTTGCCCTGATCTCCGTGATTGTCACATCTGGAGACGAATGATGATGCTGAAACCTTCCGCCCTTCGCACACGGTGCGTCTGCGTCTGAGGTCCGGCCCATGCGTGCCACCCATGCGCTGAACGGTGTCGGTCTTCTGCTGGTTCTCTGGCAGGCGGGGACGTGGCTGTTTGCGCCACCCCGCTATATCCTGCCATCGCCCGCTGATGTTGCCGGCGCTTTCCTGCGCCAGCCCGGCTTCCTGTTCGGGCAGGCGATGGTGACGCTCAGCGAAATGGCGCTCGGGCTTGCGGCAGGCATCGCCGCCGGCATTCTCGTCGCTTTCACCATTGCCGCCATCCCGCGCCTCGGCCGCCTCGTCTGGCCCATGGTTCTGGTGTTGCAGGCCTTTCCGGTCTTCGTGCTCGCCCCCATTCTCGTCCTCTGGTTCGGTTTCGGCATGGCCTCGAAAGTGGTCATGACGGCGATCATCATCTTCTTCCCGGTCGCTTCCTCCTTCACTGATGGCCTCAACCGCACGGATCGCGCCATCCTTGACGCCGCCTCGCTGACAAAGGCGAGCCACTGGCAGGTCCTCACCCGGTTGCGCGTGCCGCTCGCACTACCCTCGCTGATTTCGGGCTTGAGAGTGGCGGCGCCGCTAGCCCCGCTGGGCGCCGTCATCGGCGAATGGGTGGGCGCATCCGCAGGGCTCGGATTTGTCATGATCCAGTCCAATGCCCGGATGCAGACCGACACCATGTTCGCCGCCATGGCCATTCTCGCCGTCATGGCAGTGCTGCTGCGGCTTATCGTCGATCTCTCAACAGCCCATCTCGCCCCCTGGGCCAAAGAAACAGAACACACCACTCCTTTCAGATATTTGCGGAGACTTTCGGCACCATGAAACGAACTCTTCTTTCCCTCGTCGTCGCGGCGGCAAGCGCACTAGCACCCATGCAATCCCAGGCGGCCGACAAGCTCACCGTATTGCTCGAATGGTTCGTGAATCCGGATCATGCGCCGATGGTGATCGCCAGGGAACGCGGCCTGTTTGCCGATGCCGGGCTGGAGGTGGAACTGGTTCCGCCCGCAGACCCCTCCGCCGTGCCGCGTCTTGTCTCGGCTAAACAGGCCGATATCGGCGTGCATTACCAGCCGAACCTCTATCTCGATCACGATGCCGGCCTGCCGCTCGTGCGTTTCGGTACGCTGGTCGAAACGCCCCTCAACACCGTCACCGTTCTCGCCGATGGGCCGATCAAGAGCCTGAAGGACCTGAAAGGCAAGAAGGTCGGCTTTTCCGTTTCCGGCTTTGAAGATGCCATGCTGAAGCGCATGCTGGAAAAGGACGGGCTGACGAAGGATGATGTCGAACTCATCAACGTCAACTTCTCGCTTTCGCCGTCGCTGATCGCCGGCAAGGTGGATGCCACGCTTGGCGGTTTCCGCAATTTCGAGCTGACGCAGATGAAGCTGGAGGGACATGAAGGCCGCTCCTTCTTCCCGGAGGAACATGGCGTGCCGGCCTATGACGAGCTGATCTTCGTCACCCATCGCGATCTCGTAAAAGACAGCCGCCTGCCGCGTTTCCTCTCCGCCGTGGAACAGGCCGCGATCTTCATCACCAACCACCCCCAGGAAGCCTGGCAGCTTTTCATCAAGGCCTATCCGAACCTTGATGACGCGCTGAACAAGCAGGCCTTCTTCGACACGCTACCGCGTTTCGCCAAGCGCCCCGCCGCACTCGACCGCACCCGTTATGCCCGTTTCGGCGCTTTCATGCGGGAGATGCAGCTGATCAAGCAGGCGCCGGCGGCGGACGACATTGCCGTGGAGCTGCAACAGCCATGACCACGACTTATCCAACAGCAACAAAGGCCGCCGACATACTGGAGCGCGTGCGCAACACGCGCCCGCGCGTACATTGCCTGATGAACACCGTGGTGCAGAAATTCACCGCAGACGGCATAACTGTTGTCGGCGGCATTCCTTCCATGACCACGTCGCTCGAGGAAATCGAGAGCTTCGTGGCCAAGGCGGATGCGCTGACCGTCAATCTCGGCACACTGGATGCCGAACGGCGCAAGGTCATCCGGCTGGCGATCGAGATCGCCAATGCATCGGGCAAGCCGTGGATCGTCGACCCCGTGCATTGCGACTATTCGCCGTCGCGGCTGGAGTTCGCGCGCGAACTCATCGCACTTTCCCCGACCATCGTGCGCGGTAATCACGCCGAAATGAGCATGATCGGCGATGTGCCTGATGTGGTGAGGATAGAGACCGGGCCTGTGGATCACCTCAGCGACACGACCCGCAGCGTCAGGATCGTCAATGGCCATCCGTGGATGGCGAAGGTGACTGGCACTGGTTGCCTGTCGGGCGGCGTCATCGCCGCCTTCATGGCGGTGGAAAAAGACGCACTGACGGCGGCGGCCTCCGCCCTTGCCGTGACAGGCGTTTCCGCCGAACTCGCCGCCAGACGCGCCGGAGGCCCCGGCACATTCGAACCGGCATTTCTGGATGCGCTTTCCGAAATTTCCGGTGAGGACATCATCAATCACGCGAGGATAGAGCATGAACAAGGTTGATTACCGCCTCAACGCATTGGTAGACGCAAGCCTTGGCGATGTCGCGCCGCTGCCGGAGCTTGCTCTGGCCGCCGCACTCAATGGCGCGACCATTCTGCAATATCGCGACAAGAACGGCTCGACGCGGGAGATGATCGAAAACGCCCGCGCCATTCATGAGGCCATCGCCGGCACCGGTGTTCCGCTCGTCATCAACGACCGTGTGGATGTGGCGCTCGCTTCTGGCGCGGACGGAGTGCATCTCGGCGCCGACGACATGGATGCGAAGACCGCAAGGCGCATTCTCGGCGAAAAGGCGATCATCGGCCTCACCGTCAAGAATCGCACCGATGCCGAACGGGCGGCCTCCATGCCCGTCGATTATGCCTGCATCGGCGGCGTGTTCGAAACCGTTTCCAAGGTCAATCCGGACAAGCCGGTCGGCATCGACGGTTTTTCGACGCTGCGCACCCTTCTGAAGGAATGGCGGCCGGATATGCCGGTGGGCGCCATTGCCGGCATCGATCTTGCGCGCGTACCCTCCGTCATCGAGGCGGGGGCGGATGGTGTCGCGGTCATTTCCGCCATTTTCCGCGCGGGCGATATTGCCAGTGCAGCCAAGGACTTCCGCTCCGCAATTGACGCAACGCTGAAAGCAAGACAACCATGACATCAATTGCATTGACCATTGCCGGCTCCGACAGCGGCGGCGGCGCGGGCATTCAGGCTGATATCAAGACCTTTTCAGCGCTTGATACCTATGCGGCCAGCGTCATCACCGCCATAACCGCCCAGAACACCAGAGGCGTGACCGCGGTGGAGGATATTTCCGTGGCCACCATCGTCGCGCAGATGGACGCGGTTTTCTCCGATCTTGCCGTCAATGCGGTGAAGATCGGCATGGTATCGCGGATCGAAACCATCGCCGCCATCGCCGAACGGCTTCGGCAGCAATCACAGCCTGTGGTGCTGGATCCGGTCATGGTGGCGACGTCAGGCGACCGTTTGCTGCATGAAGATGCCATCGAGACATTGCGGCGCGAGCTTTTGCCGCTCGCCGCCATCGTCACGCCGAACCTGCCGGAAGCGGCGTTGCTGACCGGCACACCGATGGCCACGACGGAGAAGGAGATCACCCGTCAGGCCGAGGCGATCCTGAAAGCGGGTACGAAAGCCGTGCTCATCAAGGGCGGCCATGGTGAGGGGCCGCAGAGTACGGATTATCTGTTTGCGGACGGCGCCATGCAGGCGCTTTCCGTCGCACGGGTGGAGACGAAGAATGACCACGGCACGGGGTGCACGCTGGCGGCGGCGATCACGGCTTATCTTGCCAGGGGTTGTGAGTTGCGGGAAGCGGTGGGGCTTGCGAAGGAGTATCTGAGCGGGGCGCTCGATGCCGGGCGGGGGCTTGCCGTTGGACATGGGCGGGGGCCGGTGCATCATTTTTATCGGTGGTGGAGTTAGTGCAGAGTGCGGGGCTTACCCCCTCTGTCCTGCCGGACATCTCCCCCTCAAGGGGGGAGATCGACAAGTGGCTGGCCCACGGCATTCAGTGACGCCGCTTTATTGATAGTAAATGATTGCGAGGGAACAAGCGGTGGCTCCATCCGATCTCCCCCCTTGAGGGGGAGATGTCCGGCAGGACAGAGGGGGGTAAGCCATACGCTCCACGCTACCGCGCCTTCGGCGTCGCCAGCACATTCCGGATCGCAAAACTCGAATGAATGCGCGAAACCCCCGGCAGTTTCGACAGAATTTCCTTGTGAATACGCTCGAAATCCCCCGCACTTTCCGCCTCGCAGCGCAGAAAATAATCCGAGCCGCCCGTCATCAGATAACATTCGCGGATTTCCGGATATCGCCGCACCGCGTTTTCGAAACGGTTGAGAAAATCCTCTGTTTGCCGATCCAGCGTGATCTGCACGATGACCGAAATCACCTCGCCGCCGGCAAGGCCGCTGGTCAGCGCCGTATAGCCCCGGATGATCCCTTCCCGCTCGAGAATATCGACCCGGCGAAGGCAGGCGGATGCCGAAAGTCCGACCTCTGCAGCAAGCTTGGCATTGCTGATGCGGGCATTGAGCCGAAGCAGACGGATGATATGGCGGTCGGTCGCATCGAGGGACGACATAGAAGATTCCAATTAGCAAAAGAAAATTGCGTGATTACGAACTCTATCGCATTTCCTTCGAACAATCGCCAAGAAATTCGATAATCGTTGCAATACCCTGATGAGATAAGAATGAGGGTGAACGACATGGACATGCAGATCAGCCGCCAGCAGGCAGCCGGTGGTGCAAGCGGCCATCTGACCATCGATCTCGGCGCATTGCGCGACAATTATCTGGCGCTTGCGGCGATGGCGCCAGCATCGCAGACGGCAGCGGTCGTCAAGGCCGATGCCTATGGCCTTGGTGCGGATATCGTCTCGCAGGTCCTGTTCGAGGCGGGTTGCCGCAATTTCTTCGTCGCCCATATCGATGAAGCGCTGGCGCTCAGGCTCCGACTTTCGGCAGAAGCGCGGATTTTTGTTCTCAATGGTCTTCAGCCCGGCAATGAGACCTCCTGTGCCGCCATGGCCGTTACTCCCGTTCTGAACTCGCTGGAGCAGATCGCCCAATGGTCGGCCCACGCCAAGAAGCTTGGCAAAAGACTTGCTGCCGCCGTGCAGATCGATACGGGCATGTGCCGTCTCGGCCTTTCCCCCGAAGAGCTTGAAGTCCTCGCCTCACAGCCGCAATTGCTTGATGGTATCGACATCGCCTTCGTCATGAGCCACCTCGCCTGCGCCGATGAACCGGACCATGCCTCCAATGCCACGCAGCTTTCAGTGATGCGCAAAGGCGCCATTGCGTTCCCTGATGTACCGGTCTGCTTTTCCAACTCCGGCGGCATCTTTCTGGGCAATGATTACCACAACCACCTGCTGCGCCCCGGCATCGCGCTTTATGGCGGCGCTCCCTCTGTTGCCCGTCCCAATCCGATGAAGCCGGTCGTTCGTCTCGATCTCGCCGTCGTCCAGACACGCACGGTTCCCGCAGGTTCGCTGGTCGGTTACGGCGGTTCCTTCGAAGCGGCCGGTCCGACGCGCCTGGCAACCATCGCCGCCGGTTACGCTGACGGCCTGCCGCGCTCGCTCAGCAATCACGGCGCAGCGTGGTATAACGGCGTGCGCCTGCCGATTGCGGGCCGCGTTTCGATGGACAGCATCATTCTCGACATATCCGCCCTGCCCGAAGACACATTGACGCAAGGCAGTCTCGTGCAGATGATCGGGCCAGACCAGACGCTGGAAGACATCGCCGACGATGCGGGCACGATCGCCTATGAAATCCTGACCGGGCTCGGACGCCGTTACCGCCGCACCTATATTCAGCCGGGCGAAACCCCGGCAATCGCTTCAACATCTGTCAGCCATAAGTGAGACGATCATGAACGTCACTATCCTCGGAGCCGGCGTCGTCGGCGTGACCTCCGCCTGGTATCTGGCAAAAGCCGGACACAAGGTGACGGTGATCGACCGCCAGCCTGCCGCAGCGCTGGAAACCAGCTTCGCCAATGCTGGTGAGGTTTCGCCCGGCTATTCCTCTCCATGGGCCGCCCCCGGAATTCCGGTCAAGGCGATGAAATGGCTGTTCATGAAACACGCGCCGCTGATCATCCGCCCGACGGCCGATCCCGCCGCCTGGCGCTGGATGAGCCAGATGCTGCGCAACTGCACCTCGGCACGTTATGCCATCAACAAGAGCCGCATGGTGCGCGTTGCCGAATATAGCCGTGATTGCCTGATGGCGCTTCGCGAAGAGACCGGCATCGAATATGACCAGCGCATGCAGGGCACGCTTGAGGTGTTCCGCACCCAGAAGCAGTTCGACGCCATCGGCAAGGATGTCGACGTGCTGACTGCGGGCGGCGTGCCTTTCGAGATTCTCGACCGTGACGGCTGCGCCGCCGTCGAACCCGGCCTCGCGCCCGCGAAGGAGAAGATCGTCGGCGGCCTGCGTTTGCCGGGCGACGAAACCGGCGATTGCTTCATGTTCACGACTGAACTTGCACGCATGGCGGAAGAAGCCGGCGTTACCTTCCTTTACGATACCGGCATCATGCGCCCCATCGTTGAAGCAGGACGCGTCAAGGCGGTGGAAACCACCCGGGGGCTGGTGGAGGCCGATATTTTCGTCGCCGCACTCGGCAGCTATTCGCCGCAATTCCTGCGCCAGCTTGGCCTTACTCTGCCGGTTTACCCGGTGAAGGGGTATTCAATCACGGTTCCGATCGTGAAGGAGGAGCGCGCGCCCGTCTCCACGGTCATGGACGAGACCTTCAAGGTGGCGATCACGCGGCTCGGCTCACGCATCCGCGTCGGCGGCATGGCTGAAATCGCCGGCTTCAGCAAGGATTTGCCGGCCGCGCGGCAGGAAACACTGGCTCATTCGGTGGAAGACCTGTTCGGCGGGGCTGGTGACCAGACCCAGGCGAAATTCTGGTGCGGCCTGCGCCCGATGACGCCGGATGGTACGCCTGTCATCGGCGCTACCCGATACAGCAATCTTTATCTCAATACCGGCCACGGCACGCTCGGCTGGACCATGTCCTGCGGCTCCGCACGGGTGCTTGCCGATCTCATCAGCGGGAACAAGCCCGAGATAGATACGCACGATCTGGCGATCAGCCGTTACGCCGCCTGATACGAGTTTAGTCCGCCCATCCCCGTCCCGCGAGACGGGATGGGCAGTCAATCAGAGCGCCAGCGCATCCTTCAGCGCCAGACCTTCCATCATGCGCAGGTCAAGGTCGGCCTCGATGTGGTCGAGATGCTGCAACATCAGCGCGCGGGCCTTTGCCGTATCCTTTACCTCCAGCGCATCCAAGAGATCGGCATGATCATTGTGGCCGCAGCTCGAGACACCCGAGCGGCCATAAAGCGCGATCACCAGCGACGAGCGGGCGACCAGTTCGTCCATGAATTTTTCCAGAATGGCATTGCCGGCAAGCGAGGCCAGCATCAGGTGGAAATCGCCCGATGCCTTGATTTCCGCGCGTCTGGCGCTCGGGCCACGTTCATGCTGGTGGCGGCTTTCCTGCACCAGATGCTCCCTTAGCCGTGTCACAGCCGCAGGCGTGATTTTTTCGATTGCCGCATCCACGACGCCCGGTTCGATCAGCCGGCGCGAGGCGAAAACCTGTCGCGCTTCGTCCGGCGTCGGATTGGAGACGAAGGCCCCCCGGTTGCGTTCCGCCTTCACCAGCCCTTCGTAAGCCAGCATCTGCAATGCCGCGCGCACCACCGTGCGGCTGACATCGAACAGCGTTCCCACTTCCGATTCCGACAGCTTCGTGCCCGGTGCGAGCCTGCGATCGACAATGGCGTCACGCAGCGTATCGCGAATGGCCTGGGCGCGGTCTTCATGCGAGGTGTCGGAATTGACGGTTATCTGGGAAAGGCTCATCGGGGCGTCCTGTTTGATCTTGAGTTCTAGCGCGAAGTACGGCGCGCGCAAACAGGAATTGCGGGCCGCCGCCGGTCCGCCACAATTCATTCAGCGCCCGTTCAGCAGCCGGGCTGTATTTCCTTAACCATCGAATTTGCAACTGGCAGCGCCCTGCCACCTGTACGGAAGAACACACCATGTCGTCCTTTGCAGCTAAAACAGTTCTGACAATCGCTGTCGCCGCCGCTACCATTGCTCCCTTGAGCAGCGCATCCGCTGGCGACTGGGACCGCCATGATCGTCGCGACGCCGCCATTCTGGGCGGTGTGCTCGGTCTTGCCGCCGGTGTCGCCGTCGGCTCCGCAATGTCGCGCCCGGCGCCGGTGGATGATGAGCGCGTCTATATCGACCCGCCCCGTCGTTATGAGCCGAGCTACGTCTACGAAGAGCCGGACTATCGTTATTATCGGCCGCAGCCGCAGCCTGTTTATCGCCCCGCCCCGGTCTATCGCCCGCAACCTGTCTATGACAGCCGCCCGGTTTACGGCCAGCGCGCCACCTATCGCACCATCGAACCCTGGACCAACGCCTGGTACGACTATTGCTCGCAGCGTTACCGGAGCTTCAATTCCCGCACCGGGACCTATACGGATTATGACGGCCAGCGCCATTTCTGCGTAGCGGGTTGATCAAGCCGACCTTCGGCGCAATTACGATCGTTATTGTCAGGCCGCGGACGGAAACATCCGCGGCTTTTCATCAGGCGTCAACCTGAACCACGCGCCGGCTCACGCCGCGCCACTCTTCACATAATCCGCCCGGTTGATGCCGTGCCGCTGCAGCTTGTCGTAAAAGGTCTTGCGGGCAATGCCGAGCGTGGCGATGGTTTCCGCCACGTCGCCATTCGATTGTTCCAGCGTTTCGCGGATTATACGCGCTTCGATCTCGTCCATGCGCTCCGGCAGGGTGCCGGAGGCGGGGAGCGCGGATTGTAATGCGGGCGCTCCCGCTGGTTCCACCTCCAACCCAAGCACCACCCTTTCGGCGAAATGCCCGAGTTCGCGCACATTGCCCGGCCAGTCATGGTCATTGAGGCGGCGGGAAATGCCCGAGCTGATCTGCGGCACCGGCATGTTGAAACGGTTGGCGGCCTTCGTGACGAAATGGGAGAACAGCAGCGGAATATCCGCCTTGCGTTCGCGCAGCGGCGGTATTGACAGCGTCACGACATTCAGCCGGTAATAGAGGTCCTCGCGAAAGGTGCCGCGCTCGAATGGATCACCAAGATCGACCTTGGCCGCCGCCACCACGCGAATATCGACCGGCCGCTCCTCGTTCGACCCGAGTGGCGAGACCTCGCGCATTTCCAGCACACGCAGCATCTTCACCTGTACCGCAAGCGGCATGCTTTCGATCTCATCCAGAAACAGGGTGCCGCCGCTTGAATGTTCGATACGGCCGACGCGTTTTTTCTGCGCGCCGGTAAAAGCTCCCGGTTCATGGCCGAAAAGCTCGCTTTCAATCACCGTTTCCGGCAGCGCCCCACAATTGAGCGCCACGAAATTACCTTTCGAGCGTTTCTTGCTCCAGCGGTGAAGGGCCGTCGCCACCACTTCCTTGCCGCTGCCGGTCTCGCCAGCCACCAGCACATCCACGTCGGTATCGGCAATGTGCCGGAGCGTGGTGCGCAGGCGCTCCATGGCGGGCGTCTGACCGATCAGCGGCAGATCATCCTCCGCCTGTCCCGCCGCCCGGCGAAGGGCGCGGTTTTCCAGCACCAGCCGGCGCTTTTCCAGCGCCCGGCGCGCGCTTTCCACTATGCGTTCGGCGGGAAATGGCTTGGCGATAAAATCATAAGCGCCGTTGTGAAGCGCATCGACGGCCATCGGCACATCGCCATGGCCGGTGATGAGGATGACAGGCAGATCGGCATCGATCTTGCGCACATGGTCGAAGAACTCAAGCCCGGTCATGCCCGGCATGCGCACATCGGTGATAACGACGCCGTCGAAATCCTCGTTCAGAGCCGCAAGCGCCTGTTCTGCACGAGAAAACGACGTGACCGGCAATCCATCAAGTTCCAGCGTCTGCACCATCGCCTTGCGCA
Source organism: Agrobacterium sp. M50-1 (assembly GCF_049843495.1). Lineage (NCBI taxonomy): Bacteria > Pseudomonadati > Pseudomonadota > Alphaproteobacteria > Hyphomicrobiales > Rhizobiaceae > Agrobacterium > Agrobacterium sp. M50-1. The sequence goes on from NZ_JBBHZH010000001.1 coordinate 151,589, forward strand.
GCTGCGAGTCGTCATCCACCAGGAATATGGTTCCGTCCGCCGTCATGTCATGCTCGCTTCAGAAATACGGAAAAACATGTGCCCGCCTTGCTGGTCGCCACCTCGATACGCCCGCCATAATCCGAAGCAATATCGTTGGATATGACGAGACCGAGGCCGAGGCCACTTTCCTTTGATGTGTTGAATGGCGAAAAAAGCTGGGCGCGGATGGCTTCGGGAATGCCCGTGCCATTGTCGCTGACGGAAAGCACGACCATGTCGCCTTCTTCGCGCACACGAACTTCGACACGGGCCGCCCCAGTCTCTTCAGTGGCTTCCAGCGCGTTTTGCAGAAGGTTGATGAGGATCTGCTCCAACCGGATACGGCTGCCGAGCACCTTCAGGTCCTGATCCGGCAATACGATATCCAGCGCATCCATCTGCCCAGAAAAGCGGCTGCGCAACAGCATGACCGCACCCTCGATGACCAAGCGAACGCTGACCGGTTCGGCGGCGGTGCGGCCCTTGCGGGCCAATATTTTCAGGTCGCCGGTAATCGTGCCGATGCGCTCGGTCAACGCCGCGATGTTTTCGAGATTTTCGGTGGCCTCGGACATGCGGTCGCGTTTCAGCAGCGTGCGGGCATTATCGGCAAAGGCGCGGATCGTCGCCACCGGCTGGTTGATCTCATGCGCCACACCCGCCGCCACCTGCCCCAGGATGGAAAGGCGGTTGGCCTGCACCAGCTCGTGCTGCACATTGCGCAACTCACCGGTGGTTTTTTCATGCAGGGCGATTTCGGCCTGCAGGTGATCGCGGGTTCTGGTCAAGTCGCGGGTGCGCTCCTGCACCTTCATTTCCAGCTCGGTGCGGGCGCGCTGTTCCTCTTCCTTTTCCTTAAGCGCCCTGTGCCTGCGCCACAGCCACAGGGCCGAAAGCGCCATCAGCGGCATCAGCGTCGCCAGCGCCACCACCCTGCCCTCGCGGATTGTGGCGTTCAGCGCCGGCGCCACGGGCTGCAGATAATGCAGGGTCCATGAAGTGGTCGGAACCGGCATTTCGAGCTGCAGATAATCGCCGCGCTCGCTCCCCGGTTGATCGACATGAATGAGCGGAACGCCCTCGCTTGAGCGCCGCGCCGCGCGAAATGGCAAGGCTGAAAGCGCCTCATTGCCAAATTGCAGGCTCTCGGAAATGATTTTCCGCTGCGCCTCATCAATCGGCGCGACGGTCCTGAAGCGCCATTCCGGCACGCTGGTCATCAGCACGACGCCGTTTCTGTCGACCACATAGACCGGTTTGCCTCCGATGTTCCAGTCGGTCTCCAGCCGGTTGAACTCGACCTTGGCGATGACGACGCCAAGCGGCCGCCCGTCGGCGGAATCGATACGGCGGGAGATATAAAGACCTGGCCGGCGGCTGACATTGCCAAGCGCATAATGTTCGGACATGCCGGTCTTCATCGCCGCCTGGAAATATTCGCGAAAAGCATAATTAGAGCCGACAAAGCTGTCCGCCTGCCGCCAGTTGCTCGACGCAATGGTCAATCCGGTCGGCCCGGTCACATAGATCACCGAGGATTGCGTCCCTTCAATCAGCCCTTCCAGCTTGCGGTTCAGCCGATCGAGGGCAGGAGCACCACCACCATCCAGCGCCACGGCAAGATCGGGATCTCCTGACAGGACCAGCGGAATGGCGCGCGGCCGCTCCAGCGCAACATTCAGGAGCGCGATCTTCAGTTCGGCGTCCGTGGCAGCGTCGGAACCCGCCACCCGCAGCGCCTGGTTGCGGGCGAACTCATCGGCCACCAGGAGAACACCAAGACTGACGAGCAGCCACAGGCCCGCCAGCGCCAGCCATTGCGCCCGCCGCTTCGCCTGGGAATGAGGTGCCTGATCCTGATAGGTCATGCGTCAATTGTGCGGATTTACACACAGACCGCAAGAGATTTTGTCCGGAATTCCGCACAAACGTCCGTGAGCCAGCAAAGCCTCAATAAAAACTACTTTTGAAATCAGCCGGTTACGGCAAATAAACAAGTCTGGCATGCGTATTGCACATGACTCCGCAATCGGCGCGAAGCCGTCAACGACACGGCGATCCCGGGAGGCCAATAAAGGCAGGGTGAGGCCGAGGAGGAAAAAACATGATCGATACGACAGCCGTGGCCGCAGGCCACGCCAAAATGCCATTTTACAAGCACCTTTATTTTCAGGTTCTGGTGGCCATCATCGCCGGTATCGCGCTCGGCCATTTCTATCCGGCCTTCGGCGAACAGCTGAAGCCGCTCGGCGACGGCTTCATCCGCCTCGTCAAGATGATCATCGCTCCCGTCATCTTCCTCACCGTCGCAACCGGCATCGCCGGCATGAACGACATGAAGAAGGTGGGCCGCGTGGCCGGCAAGGCCATGATCTACTTCCTGGTATTCTCCACGCTTGCGCTCATCGTTGGCCTCATCGTCGCCAACACCGTGCAGCCGGGCGCCGGCATGAACATCGATCCCGCCACACTGGATGCCAAGGCTGTCGCGACCTACGCCGACAAGGCCCATGAGCAGACCATCACCGGCTTCCTGATGAACATCATCCCGACCACCATCGTCGGTGCTTTCGCCAGCGGCGACATCCTGCAGGTGCTGTTCTTCTCGGTTCTCTTCGGCATCGCGCTCGGCATCGTCGGTGAAAAGGGCAAGCCCGTCACCGATTTCATGCATGCCCTGATGTATCCGATCTTCAAGCTGGTCGCGATCCTGATGAAGGCTGCCCCCATCGGCGCTTTCGGCGCCATGGCTTTTACCATCGGCAAATACGGCATCTCGTCCGTCACCAACCTCGCAATGCTCATCGGCACCTTCTACATCACGTCCTTCCTGTTCGTGTTCGTGGTGCTCGGCGCTGTCTGCCGTTACAACGGCTTCTCCATCGTCGCGCTTATCCGCTACATCAAGGAGGAGCTGCTTCTGGTTCTCGGCACGTCGTCTTCGGAAGCCGCCCTGCCGGGCCTGATGAGCAAGATGGAAAAGGCGGGCTGCAAGCGCTCCGTCGTCGGCCTCGTCATCCCCACCGGTTATTCCTTCAACCTTGACGGCACCAACATCTACATGACGCTGGCGGCGCTCTTCATCGCACAGGCAACCGGTATCCACCTCTCCTTCGGCGAACAGATCCTGCTGCTGCTGGTGGCCATGCTCTCCTCCAAGGGCGCAGCCGGCATCACCGGCGCGGGCTTCATCACGCTCGCGGCCACGCTCTCCGTCGTGCCTTCGGTTCCGGTCGCCGGCATGGCGCTAATCCTCGGCATCGACCGCTTCATGTCGGAATGCCGCGCGCTTACCAACTTCGTCGGTAATGCGGTCGCCACCATCGTCGTCGCCCGCTGGGAAGGCGAACTGGATCAGGATCAGCTCGCTCGCGTTCTGAGCGGCAAGGAAGAATTCACCGGCATCGCCGATGTGGATCAGCTTCCGGCTTCGGTCCAGCCGGCCGAATAATACGACCTCCCAAGGTCCGGCCTGTCCCGGTTTTTTCCGGGCAGGCACATACAGAAAGCCCGGCGCATCAACTGGATGCGCCGGGCTTTCAATTGTTCAGGCCAGCCCCATCACCGGGGGTTTTTATAGTCCGAAAGATGCTATAGAGCCGAAGCTTGACCAATGCGATAAGCGGAGTGGCGGCATGAAGAACCTGTTTCTGGCCTGGCAATTCTGGGCGCTGCTGTCGGCGGCCTTTGCGGCGCTCACCGCCGTGTTCGCCAAGATCGGCATCGAAAACGTCAATTCCGATTTCGCCACCTTCATCCGCACCATCGTCATTCTCGCGGCTGCGGGCCTGATGGTTTACATCACCGGCAACTGGCAGCAGCCTTCCACCATCTCGGGCAAAACCTGGGCCTTCCTCGTGCTTTCGGGTCTGGCCACCGGCGCCTCGTGGATATGTTATTTCCGGGCGCTGAAGCTCGGCGATGCCGCCCGCGTCGCGCCTATCGACAAGCTGAGCGTCGTTTTTGTCGCCGTATTTGCAGTGCTGTTTCTGGGCGAAAGGCTCTCGCTGCCCAACTGGCTCGGCGTGCTGCTGATCGCCTGCGGCGCCGTGCTTGTGGCCTACCGGGGATAGGGCCGGCCGGATAAACCGACCGGCGCCATTATAAGGGTCTTCAGCCTCGCGCGGCCGCAATCTTGTCGAGACCACGCTTCACCCCGGCAAACAATTCGTCCAGCTGTTCGGCCGTAATGATGAGCGGCGGGCAGAAGCAGATGGATTCACCGATCGGCCGGGTGATGACACCCTCCTCCTCGATGGCGGCGGCAAGCGCAAGCGTGGTATCGCCCGGCTTCATGCCCTCCCATGGTTTTACCTCCAGCGCGCCGATGAGGCCGATACCGCGCGAGGAATGAATGAGTGGGTGATCGGCCAGCGCCTTCAGATGGCTAAGGAACCTGCCCTCCAGACGGGCGACATTGCCGACAAGGTCGCGCTCCTGAATGATCTTCAGGTTTTCCAGCCCCACAGCCGTTGCGACCGGATGGCCGGAGGCGGTGTAACCATGGCCGAAGGAGCCGATACGGTCGGATTCATCGGCAATCGGCTGGTAGAAACTGTCATTCATGATGATCGCCGAAAGCGGCATGTAGGACGACGAAATCTGCTTGGAGACGACAAGCACGTCCGGCTTGATGTCATAGGTCTCGCAGGCGAACATCTTGCCGGTTCGGCCGAAACCGCAGATCACCTCGTCCACGACCAGCAGAATATCGTATTTCTTCAGGATCGCCTGCACGCCTTCCCAATAACCTTCCGGTGGCAAAAGAACGCCGCCGGCTCCCATCACCGGCTCACCCCAGAAGGCCGCGACGGTTTCGGGACCTTCACGAAGGATCATATCCTCCAACTCCCCAAGGATACGCGCGGTGAAATCCGCTTCGCTCTCGCCTTCCTTGCCGAAATGCACATAGGAGGGGCAGGCCGTGTGCAGCATGCGGTCCAGCGGCAGGTCGAAGCTCTCATGGTTGCGCGGCAGGCCCGTGATCGAGGCCGAGGCAATGGTCACGCCATGATAGCCCTTGATGCGACCAATGATCTTCTTCTTGTCCTTCTTGCCCAGCGCGTTCGAGCGATACCAGACCATCTTGGCAACGAGATCGTTGGCCTCGGAACCGGAAGAGGTGAAATGCACCTTGGACATCGGCACCGGCGAAAGCTCGATCAGTAGCTCCGCGAGATCAACGGACGGGCCGTGTGTCTTGTAGGAAAAGGTGTGATAATAGGGCAGCTTCTGCATCTGCTTCGTCGCCGCTTCCACCAGCCGCTTTTCCCCGAAACCGAGCGCCACCGACCAGAGCCCCGCCATCGCCTCGATATAGCGCTTGCCGCTGCTGTCGGTCACATAGATGCCTTCGCCGCTCTCGATCACCAGACCGCCGGTCTTTTCGAATTTGCGCAGATTGACGTTCGGATGCATCTGATAGGCGATATCGCGTGCCTCGACGGAATTCGGCAGGATGGTCATCGATATGGGCTCCATTTGGTTGATCGGCAGCGTGTCAGACGTGCTGGCCGCCATTGATGTGAATTTCCGCGCCGTTAATGTAGCTCGACTGTTCCGAGCAGAGGAAATAGATGGTCTGCGCCACCTCGGCCGTGGTGCCCAGACGCCCGAGCGGCACCTGGGCGTCCACCAGTTCCGCCGTTCCGGGGGAGAGGATGGCGGTGTTGATTTCCCCCGGAGCAATGGCGTTGGCGCGCACGCCACGCGGACCGAATTCATGCGCCAGTTCGCGCGTCAGCGCCGCGAGCGCCGCCTTTGATGTGGCGTAGGCCACACCCGCAAAGGGATGCACCCGTGAGCCCACAATCGATGTGACGTTGACGATGGAGCCCTTTGCCTCCTCAAGTTCCGGTAAAAGCGCGCGGGCAAGCAGCGCCGTCGAAACGAGATTGACGTTCAGAACCCGCGTCCAGATATCCGCCGTCGTATCCATTACACCGAGGCGGCTTCCGCCTTCACCCTTGGGCGAAATTCCGGCATTGTTCACAAGGGCCGCAAGCTTTCCTTCCGGCAGCCGTGAACGCACCTCGTCCGCCAGCGCATCAATGCGGGACAAGTCCTCCAGATCCGCCTGAATATGGCTCTCCCTTGCAGACGGCCAACGGCATTCCTCGGAAAAGCGTTGCCGCGATACGGTGAGGATTCTCCAGCCCTTTTCCTGAAACAGCTTGACGGTGGCATGCCCTATTCCGCGGCTGGCGCCGGTCAGAAGCATATAAGGAACAGCCATATGAGAACTCCTGTGCCATGCGGACCGTTGAGCCGGCCGCGCATTCAGCCCCGCATGTTAGAGCGCTGCCACCGGCTGACAAGGTCTTTTTTGTCGCGGCGCAGCGATGGCGGATCGGTGACGGGCTAATCCCATTTGATGTACGGCTTTCACCCGAAGGGAATATTTGAAGCCGACCGTTTCCCCATAAAATGAAGCCTCCCGAATGTGTGATCAGTATTGGGAGGGGGACAAATGCGCATCGATATCATCGACACGGACGCCGGCTTTGAGGCGATCCGCGAAAACTGGGATGCGGTGTTCATGGCCGATCCCCATGCCCGGCATTTCCTCTCCTGGGGATGGCTCAGGGATTATATGCCGCGCCGCAGGCGCTGGTTCATCCTTGCCCTGCGTGAACGGCCGGAAGGCTCGCCTTATGTGGCGTTTTTCCCACTGCGCATCGTCACCGAACCGGACAAGAAAACCGGCCGCTTCCATGACAGCATCGTCATGGCCGGCAATGCGGCGGCGGATTACACCGGCTTCATCACTCTGCCGGACTATGAAAATCATGCCGTTGCCGGCTTCTGCTCCTACATACGTCAGCAGCACTGGACAGAACTGAAACTCGATTACCTCTCCGGCCCGCCGGAGCGCCGTGACGCAATGATCCGTGCGCTGCAGGGGCCACTCGTCATGTTTCGCGACAACATGCCGACCAATCCCTACAACATCAACAATTGCATCTGCCCGGTGGTGAGCCTGCCGGAGACATTCGACGGCTATCTGGAAAGCCACATGAGCAGCCAGACCCGTCAAAAGCTCAGGCGCTTCCTGCGAAAGGTGGAGGGCGGCGATGAATACAGCATCACCTTCGCAACCAGGGACACCATCAAGCGAGATATGGATATCCTGTTTGATTTCTGGCGCATCCGCTGGGCGCCGTTCAAGGGCAAGGAGCGCACCGAGCTCCTGATCGGCGCAACACGACAAATGTTGATGGATGTCTATATCCGCGGTGATCTGGAAGTCCCGGTCCTGTGGTTCGGCGACCAGCCGCTGGGGGCACTCGCCAATATCATCGACCGCCAGAAGAAGTCGATCCTGTTCTATATCACCGGCCGCGACGAGAACTGGAAGACCCCTTCCCCCGGCCTCGTGCTGCATGGCCACTGCATTCGCCGGGCGATCGAGCAGGGTTTCAGGACCTATGATTTCCTGCGCGGCAACGAGCCTTACAAATATTTCTTCGGACCGGAGGAGCAGAAGCTGAGCTGCACCCTGTTCCGCACCCGCTCGGGAGACAATCTCGGCGGCACGCTTCACCCGCGCAGCATCCGTTTTGTCTACGAACAGGCACTCAAACTCTACAAGACCGGCCAGAAGGCGTCCGCCAATATCGCCTTCAGGCAGGTGCTTGCCGCAGCACCCGACCATCTCGGCGCGCAATTCGGGCTCGCCAATCTGTCGTTCGACCGGGGCGAATTCCGGGAGGCCGAGATCGCCTTTCTCAGCCTTCTGGCCGCAGGACAGGAACCCCTGGTCCTGTGGCTTCGCATCGGCGAGGCGCGACTGGCGCAACAGCACTACCACGAGGCATCCGAAGCCTTCCGCCAGGTAACCAATCGCGCACCCTTCCACAGGGAAGCGCTTTACAAATGCGCGGTGGCGCTGATTGCCGCCGAAAGGGCGGTGGAAGGCGCGGAAATTCTCGACAGGCTGCAGCATTATCATTCGGATGATGCGGCGCATCTGGAATATGCAGAAAAAGCCCGTGCAGCCCTTGCCCGGCTGGAACTGGCAAAGACAAAAAGCCCGCTGCCGACAGATGTCGTCACGCTCGCCATCAAGCCGAAAACGGCGGGCAAACGATGGCACCCGCCAAAGGTTTTGCATTAAAGGCAACGCCCTGTAAGTTGCGGCAGGAAAAACCGGCCGGACGACTTGCAAGGATTTTTGATGTTTCTGACCAACAAGGACATGCTCGATCTCGTTGAGCTTCGCCATGATCTGCACCGTCATCCGGAAATCTCCGGCGAAGAAAAGGAAACAGCGCGGCGCATCCGTGCCTTTCTCGAGCAAGCGCAGCCTGACCAGCTTTTTGCGGAGCTCGGCGGCCATGGCGTCGCCGCGGTTTATGACAGCGGCAAGAGCGGTCCCGCGATCCTGATCCGTTCAGAGCTCGATGCTCTGCCCATTCACGAAAAGAGCGAGGCCGAATACCGATCCGGCACCGAAGGCAAGGGCCATCTTTGTGGCCATGACGGCCATTCCACCATTCTGACGGCGCTGGCGCTCGGCCTTTCCCGGCAGCGCCCGGAGACCGGCCGCATCATCCTTCTGTACCAGCCGGCGGAAGAAACCGGTGCGGGCGCCGCCTCCGTCCTTGCCGACCCGCGTTTCGAACACATAAAGCCGGATTACTCCTTTTCACTCCACAACCTGCCGGGCCTGCCTTTCGCCCATGTCAGCGTCGTGGAGGGACCGGTCAACTGCGCGTCGCGTGGTGTCAAAATCCGCCTTTCCGGCAAGACCGCGCATGCTTCCTCGCCCGAACACGGCATTTCCCCCATGCGGGCCATCTCTCAGCTGATGCCGGCCTTGGCCGAACTCGGCTCCGGTTTCCCGCCTGAGCCTGATTTTTCGATGGTGACGATCACCCATGCCGTGATGGGCGAAGCCGCTTTCGGTATTTCCCCGGCCGATGCGGAAATCTGGGCGACGCTGCGCACACTGACCGACGACCGGATGGAAAAACTCTGCGAGGCTGCGGAAGCATTGGCGACAAAGGTTGCAGCCGAGCAGAAGCTGACACTCGACATCACCTATGACGATATTTTCCTGCATTGCGAAAATGCGCCCGACGCGGTCGAGCACATCCGGCAGGCGTTGGACGAGGAGAAAATCTCCCACGGTTCAGAAGGGCTGCCCATGCGGGCTTCCGAGGATTTCGGCCGCTTTCGCGCCGTTTCATCATCGGCCATGTTCTTTCTCGGCGCAGGCAGGGACTATCCCAACCTGCACAATCCCGATTACGACTTTCCAGACGCGCTGATCGGCATCGGAGCACGCATCTTCATGCGTATCATCCGCAACCTCACCGACGCAAAATAAACAGCAGCCGGTTTCGCGCCGGCCTGTCTTAGCCGCCCTGCGGACCATTGCTCGGCCGGGCGGCGCGCACCGCAGCCAATCCCCGGATGCCGTCCCTGTTTCCGATAGCCGACAGACTTTCGAAAATCTGTGCAGCCTCACCATAACGGCGCATGGCAAGGTAGGAATAGCCGCGCAGCACCATCAGGTCCGTTCGTTCATCCGCCAGCCGCGCCCGCTGGTCGAGCAGAAGAAGCGTTTCAGCGTACCGCTTCGACCCAAACGCGGAAACGGCGCGATCAGCAAGGATCGAGACCTGCAGCTCCGTCGCGCGCGGGCGGTCCATGCTCGATTTCGTCGCCGAAACGGCGGCGTGGTCCGTCAAGCCCATACGCAGATAAGCAAGGCTCTGGCCGTAGGCGGCATCGCTCTTAACTGTCGACTGACCGCCTTCAATGGCGGCTTCGAAGGCTTTCAGCGCCTCCGCCGGCCGGTTCGTCTCCATCAGGCACCAGCCGAGATCGAGCGCCTGCTGCGGCGGCAGACGCTGCGGATCGGGATAGGCCGCGCAGGAGCGTGGGCGCGATGCGGCGCTGGCTTCGCTTTGCACCTGCACCGGGCGGCGCGCCTGCTTGCGTGAAGGTTCCGGCTGCTGGACGACAGGCGGGGCATATACTACCGCCGGCTCGCCCTGTGGCGCATAGGTCGGTACGGGCGCGGTCGCCTGTGGGGCAGTGGACGGCGCTGTTATGGGGGCAATCGTCTGACCGGACTGGTCGACCATCCTTGCGGTTCCGACATCGGCGATCCGCTGGGAGCGGCTTGCCCATTGCTGCTGGATGCCACGCAGACCGGCGAGATTGCGAAGATCGTGATAGCTGACGGCCATACCATAGGCGGACGGCTCATCATCGGGCTTCCAGCCAAGCGCCGTGCTGAACCATTGCAACGCGAGCGGGGTCTGCCGGAAGGCAAGCGAGTACCAGCCAAATTGCTGCGCGGTGGCCGCATCCTTACGCGCCATCGTTTCGACGGCGATACGTTGCAACACATCCGGCGGCAGCACGACCGGTGGCTGCAGCGCGAGAAGATTGGCCGTTGCGGCAAGATAGGTCGCAAGCGCGTCGTCGGAAGCCGTACGCCATTTATACATGACGTCCTCCGCCTCGCGCGGCTCGTTACGGTCGATCAGCGCCAGCGCCAACCCTTGAGAGGCGGACGCGCTGTCTTCCTCTTCCCGCCCCTTGCGGAACCATTTTTCCGCCTCTGTCATATTCTTCTGGCGGATATTGTACCAGCCGAGCAACAGGGCGTCGCTCGCAAGCTTGTCGGTTTCGGCAAGCCGCTGAAGCCGCATCACATAGGCGGAGGGGACGGCGCCCCCTTCCTTTTCGCCTTCTTTCGCCTTTTCCCCGGCCTTGGCCACGAACTGGCGGGCGAGATCGTTCTTCACCGGTTCGAATTCCAGTTGGCCGTCTGCGCCAGGTTTTTCCCTGGCAAGCAGATCGTCCATCATTTCCGCCGGCAGAAGCGCAGATGCCTTCTGCACCGTGGCGAGCCTGTCACTTGCGGCGGTGCAATTGTTGAGAATGTAGAGATAGGCGTCGCGCGCCCGTCCCATCCGGTCGGTATTGGCGAAGGCGTCGGCCACCCGCCACAGGACATCGACTTCGCTGCAGGTCAGCAGGCCGGGATTGTTGGCCGCCGTATCCACCACCGTCGCATATTGCTTGAGATCGGAGGCATTGACGAGCCGCTGGCGCGCTTCGGCCAGGGTGAGCATGCCCGTCAGATTGTCGGGCGGCTGCCAGCCGGGCTCCGCCTGCTGGCGGTCGGCAATCGCCTTTCTCACCTCGGCATAACGGCCATCTGTATAAAGCTGCCACATGGCGTCGAGCCGCGGATCGCCGTTTTCGGGAATGGCGAGAGGATCAGCCGGCGGCGTCCAGTTGGGATAAAGCGTGCGAAGACGCGCGATTTCAGCCTGAAGGCGCTGGGTATCGCCTCTCGCCGCAAAATAGCGCAGCGCGCTGAGATCGACTTCCGGCATGCTACCCGATGTGGGCTGGGGCGTACGGGGGGCCGGCGCCGGCGCCGTCTGTGTTTGCGGTGCTTGCCCGCCGGCCTGCGTCACCGGCAAAGGATCGGTCGCCGGCACCGTTACCGGCGGTGTCGCGGGCTGAGTCACCTGCGCCATCTCGCGGTTTTTGACGAAAGCGCTGATCTGCGCCGGATTGGCTGACGGCGACATGCGCTGCACGGCCCGGTTATCACCGACCGCCGAGGTATGCACGTCCGACACCCGTCCGAGAATGCTGTCGCGCCAGTGGAAGGCAGCGAGCGCTATCAGAAGCAGGATGAGAGCCGAGGTCGACAATGGCTTGTTCATCGGCATTCCCCGTTATTCCTTGCCAGAAACGACAATGCCAGAAGATGCAATGTGGAAGGATAATAAAGTGTTGGCTGGAAATTTTTAAGTTCGGTGGGAATGGCCGCCCCCCCGCTAGCGCATCCGGCAAGCGCCGGAATGATGCGATAACCGGGATCGGACAGGACATCCTTGACCGCGCCACTCTTCAGGTCGAAGGTTCCGGCAGCGCCGCTTTCCAGCGTCATGCCGGTTTTCAGACGGGAAAGCAGCTCCGGAGAGCCCATCTTCGCCATTGCAAGATAGAGCGGAATGCGCACCGCATTATAACCGAATTCCGGCGGAAAACCCGACGCCGGCTGCGGCTTCGTCTTCACAGACACCCAGTCGGCCGGCAGTTTTCTGTCACTGAAAGCAAATGCGCCGATCTGCGCCACGCCGTCATCGGCAACCGCCTTCCAGAGCGGCGATGGCGCGACGAGATTGAGGACCGGAAAGGCCTCGAAAATCAGATAGGAGGGATTGACCACTGGCCCATCCTTCCGGTCGCCTTCACTGAAGCCGCTGACAGCAGGCAAAAGCAGCGTGCGCCCGCCTCGCTGCACCACGGTCTTTTTGAGGACCGAGGATGCGATGGCCGCGGATGCTTCGGCATAGTCCTGCCGGTTCCATTGCCCCGCCGCGAGCGCCAGCGCATAGGCGATCAGAATATCGCCATCCGTGGCGTTGTTGATATCAGTTACGTGCGGCCTGGTGCGTGGATTCCATTTCCAGGCGGAAAGCCCGTCATCACGCACCAGAAGCTCGGTGCGTGTGAAACTCCAGATCAGCTCGAAATCGGACAGGTTGTCGGCAAGCACGGCAAGCCACATGCCATAACCCTGCCCTTCGCTGTGGCTGATATTGTCGTTGCCGGTATCGATGATACGGCCGCCGGAATCCAGAAACGCCCCCTTATAGGCCGACCACGCTTCCGGTGAGACAGAAGCAGCGCGGCTGACGGAAATACCTGCAAACACCGCCATCACGGACAGGAAGAAAATACCGGCCAGTTTCGAGATCCTGTTCTTCATCGATGCCGCCCCATCATGCGCAGCATCGTGAAAGTGGCGAAGCCGAGGAGAGACACGAAACCGATGAATGCCAGCGAATAGGAAAGTACATTGGAGGACAGCCAGTTGGCGGCGACCAGCCTCCAGTTGGAAAGGGAAAACGCCCGCGTGACGTAAAAATACGGCCGCTCCACCTCCACCGTTTCGAGCTTTTCGGCAGAGGCATCGTATGCGGCGACACGCCCCGTGACACCGCGCCAGCGGTTTTCCCGCGCCATCGCCGCCATGCCGTCGAGAAGTTCCGCTGACGTCGGTGCCGTGGCAAGCGTCCACACCCCTTGGCCGGAAGGGCTGAGGCCCTGCGCCAGCATGAAGGAGACATTACCGGGTGGCGCATAGGGCTGCTCGGCCGCCGGCAGGAAGCGCAGCGTATCCGAACTCAGATCGAAATTCCGCTTCATCCACTCCTCAAGAGACGACACCTGCCCTTCCCAGACACCGCCATCCACCCGCTCCCGCCAGTCGTTGAAGAGGGTTTCGCTGCTCTGGGCGGGCGGCTGAACGCCGGTTCCCATTTTCCAGGATACCTGGCTGGAAGGAACGAGATTGAACTGGCCGATCAATGACTGCGGGAACTGCGAAATTGTTCCGACGAACAGCGCGTCGCGGTCGCCGATCACCAGCGGCGATGCCACGGTCTCAATGTCGATGGGATGCCCCGCCACGCTCGCCAGCCGGCTGATCAGCGTCGCCGCCGCAGACATGGTATCGGTATCGAAACGGTCGAGCGACAGCGCTACAGGCGTTCCACCGGTCCGATAGGGCTGCCCGGCACCCGCCATTGCGGCGAGGTCCGGCTTGCGACCGATCTGTGCATAGTCCGGAATATGAAATTCAGACGTATCAAACAACGCAAAACGCGGGGTCGTGCTGGCGGGTGCGCCGGGCGCACAGGCCTGATCCTGCGCCGTCATCAACACCGCCTCGATGGTGACTTTGTTGGGGCCCGGCTTGAAATGACGCATCGTCACATTGATCGGCAGATGCCGGAAAATGCCGCCACCATTGTTGGAAATCGGCACGGTCGAGGCGATCTCGTCATTGACGTAGATATCGATATGGCTGCCCGGCAATACCTGCGACGAATAGGCGGCATCGAGCAGAAGCGACGCCTCGCCATAGGCCGAGGCATAAAAATCGGCGGGCATACCGACATAAAACTCGTTGCGGAAACGCCGGCCGCCAAATTCGGTGCTTTCAAGGCCAAGTTCGGAAAGCGCGATACGGCGGTCCGACATCACAAGCGGTACATCTGGCGCATGCCAGCTGCGGGTCGAAAAGGTGGTTCTCTGCGCGCCGGGCGTACGCGATATCGAGGAAAACAGCGTCTCTATTGCCGCCTGAACCGCCTGCGGAGTGGGGCCGCTGACGAAAAGCGGCGAAAGACCACCAGGTGCTGCCGCGCCAAAGCCGGCAAAAGCACCCGCCGATGCCTCGGGCGGCAGCGTAGCGACCATGCCTGCAATCTCACGGGCGGTTCCGACGAGGACCGTCAGCGTGCCCGCCTTGCGCTCGGTGGAAGGCGCGGTCACGAAACGGATCGTCTGGTTCGGCATCTGGGTTCTGAGCGCCAGCGCCTGTGAGAGACGCAGGAGAGAATCCGCAAACGCCGGATTGCCGAGTGCCGGCGCGACAATCTCGATCGACGTCATCGCCTTGCCGTCCGGCCCCGTTGCCTGAATATCGTCGATATTGGCAAAGCTTCCGGCAACATCGGCATTAAAGCCGATATAGGTGCTCGCAGGGTCAACATCGGTCCACAGATCATAGGTGGACTGGATCGTGCAATCGGTTCTGTGGCGTTGCTGAACGCCCAGTCTCACGACATTTGAGCCGACCTGCAGGACGCCCGGCGGAATCTTCAAGGAGACATTGCCCTCGCTGTCGGGCGCTTCGATACGCGCTGGATCCAGCGGTACATTGTTCAGGCTGACCTGAAAATTCGAGTTTTCCGGCGCGACCACAATGGCGTTCTGATAGCCGATATTGAGCGAAACGGCGGCATTCACCTGCTCCGGCGTCAGGTAGATGCTCCATTGCCGGCGGTCGATCTCACCGGAAAGGCTGAGCTTTTCATAGGGCAGGATGTATCGGCGGCGGCTGTCGGCGCTGAGCGGCAAGGTCGTCGCCGGAACGGGTCTTGCGCTTTGCTGAGGCGGCGGCAACGGAACGGCGGGGCGTTGTTGCTGGGCCGGCGCGGGCTGAGCCGCAAAGGGCGGCGGGGCGGATGGCTGAGGCGGTGTTTGGGCCGGCATCTGGGCAGGAGGCTGCTGGCGCGGTACGGCCGGCGGAATGGCGGACGGCGGCACGGGTGCCGGAGCAGTCTGGGCGGGCCGTTCTGGCGACATGTCGAAGGGGGAGGACTGCGCCATCGCGCCCGTCGCAACAGCCCCCCATACCAACACTGCCAGAGAATCCCGGATGGATTTACGGCCGATCATTTTACGGCTCCGACAGGTTTGGCGTCCTTGGGGGCGGGCCGAAGCGTCCGGACCAGATAATAAAGGCCGCGCTGCGTCTGGAAGAGCGATATGGCCAGGAAGATGGCCGTGCCGCGGATAAGGCCGGGATTCTTGCGGCGCACCCGCTGGAACTCGCTCCACTGTTCCGAATTGGCAAAAATCAGGTCCGCGATCAGGCGGTGATCGACGGCGCGCTGCGGTGAGAAGGTGCAGCCGATCGAGACGAAACCCTCGCCTTTAACCGTCCGCACCACGTTTACAGGCATGGTTTCCGGCACGCCCTCGCTATGGGGCTTCACCTTCACGATGGCCGTCGCGCCTTTTTCGATATTCGACGCGCTATCGAAGAGATTGATCAGCAACCCGTGCACCGACACGTTATCGATGGACGCTGGCACCCAGGCGTCGCTGCCCTCAAGCTTGACCTCGCAACGCCGTTTGACCGTGATGCGCCGCGATGCCGACTTGTCGCCGCGCTCGGAAACGACACCGAGCGCGCAGCCCGCAAAGATGAGGTTGAGCAGGTTCCAGCCGCCAACAACGAGCGTGACATCCGCCTTGTATGGCTCGCTGTAGATGCGCCAAACTGCAAAGGCCATTGCCACCACCAGCAGCGCGAAAATGACGAAGAACGGCCGGCTGATTTCCGAAAGCCGCGCCTCGGCGATGGATTCATCCTTCGCCGTCACCTTGAAGGTGGGCTTGCCGGGGTTGAAGATCACCGAAACCACGGCGGGCAGAAGGTGAACCGTCTGCACATATTCGTAAAGCTCAGAAATCCATGGCCAGCGGAAGCTGCCATAGAGATAGTTCTGCATCATCAGGTTCACGAGCATATAGGCCGCCGTATAGGCCAAAAACTCGCCGCCGGAAGCCACGAAAATCTGCAGGTCGAAGAACAGGTAGAACAGCGGCGCGAACAGGAAGATCGTGCGCGGAAACGGAAACAGCCAGAACAGCGTCGACGACATGTAGCAGAGACGCTGCGTAAACGAGAGACCGCGCCGGAACAGCGGCTGGCGGAAGATCAGAATCTGCATCATGCCCTGCGCCCAGCGGCTGCGCTGGCCGATGAAACTTGCGAAGGTGGCGGGTTGCAGCCCGGCGATCAGTGGCTTGTCGACATAGATGCTGTTCCAGCCGCGCGAATGCAGCGCGAGCGCCGTTTCGCAATCTTCCGTGATGCTGACGCCGCTGAAACCTTCCGTATCCTGCAGCGCCTCACGCCGCAGCACGGCGGCGGAACCGCAGAAGAAGGCACCGTTCCATTTGTCGAGGCCGCGCTGGATGATGCCGTAGAACATCTCGTTTTCGCTCGGCATCGTCTCGAAGGTGCGCAGGTTGCGCTCGATCGGATCGGGATTGACGAAGAAATGCGGCGTCTGCACCAGGAAGAGCCGGGGGTCCTCCTCGAAATAGCCTACGGTTTCCAGAAGAAAATCACGGGCGGGCGCATGGTCGGCGTCGAACACGGTCACGAGCTCGCCGGTTGAATGAGCAAGACCGTTATTGAGATTTCCAGCCTTGGCATGGACGTTGCGTTCGCGCGTCAGGTAACGCACGTCGAGCTCTTCGCAGAGCTTCTTCAGCTCTTCGTGGCGGCGCTGCGCCGCCTGCGCCTCGACAATATTGCTGGCGTTGCGCTTCTGCACCGAGCCGCCGTCGTCCAGCAGCCATACGGTGAAACGGTCAGCCGGATAGTCCATGTTCTTGGCCGCTGCCAGCGTATTGGCGAGAAGTTCGGCATCCTCGTTGTAGCTCGGCACGAAGACATCGACCGTCGGTCGGTAATCGGGCGAACCGGGCCGCGTCTTGCGCGACGGCAGCGGCATCGACACGATGACAAGGCTGAGGCCCAGCATCACGACGCTGTACATCTCCGCCAGATAAAGCAGAAAACCGGGGATGAAGTTTTCGAGCTGGTTGACGGGCGGCAGCGTGCTCGTGGTACGCCAGTAGACATAACGCAGAACGATGGCGGTGCCGAAACCGAGCGCGACCAGGCGCCACGCGCCCTGCCCGTTGAAGCTCTTGATCGTTGCCAGAAGGATGAGCGAGATCGCGGTCGCCACCAGATGCGTCTGCAGGCTGACCGGCATCGTGACGATGGCCAGAACGCAAAGCGACACAAGCAACCAGACAATGACTGTGATGGCCTTGTTCATCCAGAAACTTTCCGTTCTCGTCCCCATCCGGAATTTCGGCCCGGAAATTTTGCGATATGCGCCTCGGCGCTTCCTTCTCCGCTGGTTCCGACGATCACCTGCATCCTGGTGACGCTCCCGAACCGGACAGACAAGCTGGCGAGGGAATGGACACCTGCGGCACCTGCGACGGTTGCCGGCTGCTTTCCACCGGCCCGCCGTCCATCCGCCTGCCCGCCACCGAAGATCGAACAGGCTGGACCGGCGAACCCGTCGATGTGGGCGATGGGATATTAACGGCAGCAACGGGCGGCAAAGGCTGTGGTTCCGGCTGCGCGGGCGTGACGGCCGCCACGCGGCGGACCGGCCGGACGGGCACACTGGAGGTCACTTCGCCGCCGGGCCGCATCGGCACATCCTCCGCCTTCATGGGATAGATCGGGCTCCCGGGTCGCCCGAGATTCTGATCGACGGCCCGCGGCGTGCCGTAGGGGTTCCAGCTCGGCGAAGCATAGGTGCCGGTAATGGTGTAATTATACATGACCGCCAGCAGCCGCTCGATGCTTGCCCCCGACTGGCAAAGACGCAGCCGCACCTTGATGCGTCCGAGATTGCGGAAGTCCTGCCGCATGCTTTCCGGCGAGCGAATGTCCTGCCAGCCATAAAGGCAGGTATCGTCGCCACGGCCATGGCCGGCGGCATAGGAAAACGCACCATAGCCGTTCTGCAGGTAATTTGGCGACATGGCGAGGCTTTCGCCCGGAAACTCGGCGCGGATTTCCCGCGCGACGGAAGATGCCCGGAAACCGGAAAAAGCCAGGGCGTCGCCACCGGTATCACCGGCCTGTTGCGGGCCGAAAAACTCAGCCTTGATATAATTCTGCCCGGGGGTCGCGGCCTCAGAGCGCAAAATGACCTGCTGCGCCACGGCGTTGGAATAGGTGCGGTTGACCACGGTGACGATTTCGGGACCGCCGGGCGGGGGGAAAACCAGCGCCTCGGAAGGAGACGCCATCTGCGCGCCCCCGAACGACCGAACGCCCGCGGGAGTATTGCAGCCCGAAAGAACCGCAACAGAGAACAGCAATGAAGTATAGGCAGAAAATTTCACTGCCTTGCGCCCCTTTGTTTCCCCAACGCCGCCCAGGTTAAAAGGAGACCGAATCACTAATGACCAGACCATTGCTACGAAATACGTGAGGACTACGAATAAGCAATCTCAAATTTGCGTTGTAATTTCTGACACTTTATGAATCGCGAATCGTCGTTGCGACCCGCATCTCCCACGAAAGAAGGTGGAACCAATGACGCCGCCAGGGGTTGGCGTCCTGTCAGGCCGATAATTTTACGGTTGCAGCGCAATATGCCCCATGGTCTACTTGCGTTTATTATTACGTATTTTTATTGGTCACCTTTTTAATTCAACTGTAAAAACAGAGAGTTATCATATGACAGTGCAATTTCCGAGCATCGCGCAGGCGCTTGCCGAAGAGATCGGAACATTACGCAAATGGCTGGATAAAGACGCTCTGCCCCTGTGGTGGGAGGCGGGTTCGGCCCGCCCGGATGGCGGCTTTTACGAGCGTCTCGGCCAGGATGCGAAGCCGGTTTTTTCCGATGACCGCCGCGCCCGCGTGCAGCCGCGTCAGGCCTATTGTTTCGCCGCCGCCGGCCAGCATGGATGGCAGGGGCCGTGGAAAGAAGCGCTGCTGCACGGGCTCTCCTGGTTCGAGAATGTCTATCGCCTTGAAAATGGCCTCTACGGCAACCTTGCCGACCAGACCGGCAGGCTGATCGACCCCTCCTTCGATCTTTACAATCAGGCTTTTGCGCTTTTCGCCGCCGCGCAGGCGGCCGCGAGCCTTCCCGAGCGCAGGGACGAGATGCGCGGCCGGGCGCTCGATATACTTGCCATCCTCGAGCGCGACTACAGACATCCCATTGCCGGCTTCGAGGAAGAAAACCCGCCGCGCACGCCGCTCTGTTCCAATCCGCATATGCACCTTTTCGAGGCGATGCTGGCCTGGGAGCAGCAGGACCCGCAAGGCCCGTGGTCGGCGCTTGCCGATGAGATTGCCGGCCTGGCGCTGACCCGTTTCATCGATAGCGGCAATGGCGGGCTGCGCGAGTTCTTCACCCATGACTGGACACCCCATGATAGCGACAAGGGCCGGATCATGGAGCCGGGCCACCAGTTCGAATGGGCATGGCTTCTGGTGCGGTGGGGCAGCCTGCGCGGAAATGATGAGGCGATCGACAAGGCAAAACGCCTGTTCCAGATCGGTGAAGAGCACGGCATCTGCCCGCGCCGAAAGGTGGCCGTGATGAGCCTCTACGACGATTTTTCGGTGCATGATGGGTTGGCGCGGTTATGGCCGCAGACGGAATGGCTGAAGGCTTCGGTGCGGCTGGCGAGCGTCACGAACGGCGAGGAGCGGCAGCGTTACCTTGCCTCCGGTCTCAGCGCCATCGGCGCGCTGCAGCCTTTCCTTGACACGCCGGTCAAGGGTCTCTGGTTCGACAAATGGCCGGCCGACAGGCCGATGCTCGATGAGCCGGCGCCGGCAAGCACCTTTTATCACATCGTCTGCGCCATCTATGAGGCCGAGGCCGTGCTGGCAACGGCTACCTAATATTGGAGCACCGGACGAGCGGCATCGCCGCTCGCCGGTTTTCGACGTCGATCAGGCCTTGGCCGGGCGCACGACGCGCCAGTCCGGTCTGCCGAGATTGTGCGGCCAGGCATGAACATCCTTGTCGTTGAAATAGACGACCTCTTCCAGCTTTGGAAAATCCGCCTGTTTCAGCGTCACGTCGTTCATCCACGGACGAACATAGGAATCGCCGCCTTCGTAACCCAGTTCGGCAACCCAAACCGGCTTGTTGAAGGTTTCGACAAGTCCATAGCCCTTGCGCAGCAGATCGGTGAAGGTCTTCGGCCCGCCATATTCGATCTTGTCGTACTCCTCGAGACCGAAGACCGAGAGGCCGACCAGATCGGCGTAGCTGTCACCGGGATAGTAGGCCTGCAGACCATCCAGACCTTTCGGTGACCACATCACCTTGACGCTGGGAACCGCCTTGCGGGTCATGTCCACCATGCGTTTATACGCCGTGATGTAATCACGCGGGTTCCAGCCCGACCACGAGAAGCGGCCGGACGTGTCTTCCATTTCCTGTCCCCAGCGCAGGATCAGCGGGCTTTTCATTGCCGACATGCGTGCGGCGATCGCCTGCATGTTCTGGTCATAGTCGCCTCTCATCACCTTGCGGCGCAACTCGTCGGAGGTGAGCCGCCAGTTAACGTCCCAGGACCAGGGTTCGACCGTGATCAGCACGTTGCGCTTGCGCTCCAGAGCGTAGGCATCCGCAAGTGCGAGACTGTCGAGATCCACGTCCTCCCAGGGCAGGAACAGATGTTCCGACGCCACCCCGGTCTGGGCCGTGAAATCGCCGTGCGGATCGTAGGCGCCGAAACGGATACCGTCCGCGTGCAATGTCGGTCTTTTGTCGGCAAGTGTCTTCATGCCCGTCGACGTCATGGGGGCGACACCCTGTGCGTTGAGCTTGAGCACCGGATACATGCCGGCGGTAAAGGCTGCGGCGGCACCACCTGCGAACAGAAGTTTTCTTCTTGTTATCTGCATGACACCTTACTCCCTACCTTGTTGCCGTCATCGCCTTGTCGTAAGCGGCGATCTGCGGCGTGACATCGTCCTTGCGGACGAGTTTGAGGAACTCATCGCCAGGGCGTGGCGGGTTGTGCCGGAACACGTACCATGGCCCGCCCTGTTTGCGCTGGTAGAGCACCTTGCCAATGCGGCCATGGTCGAAGCAGGTATCGGCCTTGCCGTTTCCTGCCGCACTTTTCCAGGTGGCGCGCATGCACAGGGTGCCGTTGGCATCGACGGTCCAGCGGCCTTCACCGATGGACTTCTTGCCCTTTTCTTCCGTTGCAGCGACGAATTTGCGGTCTTGGGCGATGAAGCGTCCGCCGCCCGTTTCCCATTTCCAGGTCTTGTCGAAGTACATGTCCACGACTTCGCTGGTTCTGAGCGGTTTCGGCGTCTTCGTGCCGCCTGCAGCGTGGACGGCGCTTGGCGCGACCACCGCAAGACAGAGTACGAAAGCGGAGAATCCGCATTTGCTTATTGTTGTTTTCATCACAGCCTCCTCCTTCATTGTCCGACCCTATTGTCGGCCAGCATAATCTCTCCGGTTGCCACCGCCGGCGGCGGCGGCACGATGGGTTCCGCCTGCATTTCCTGCGGTCCACGCAGTCCCGGCACGGCGATGCGCAGTTTCAGACGTACCGATCTGGCACCTTCCACGCCCGCGCCGGCGACCGTGAACCGCGTTTCGGTAAAACTGACATAGGGTTGCCCGTGCGACAGGGCCTCCAGCCCGCCGATCGCATGGGAGCTGAGTTCTGCGGCGCTCCCCGCCACCAGCAGCAGCGAACAGGCGGCGGCGGTCGCTCCACCGCGCAATGCCGGCAGCCTCGGCACCCCGTTTTCCATCGCATGGCGGATGAGCAGAAACACCGAAAGGCCCGCATAGATCGCCACATTGAGGGCGGCGAAGACGAAGAACCCCTCCGCCCCGTTTTCACGCGGCGCCAGAACCATGGCCACAAGGCTGAGCGCCGCCAGAAGAATGTAAGGCGCGACTACCCTCAGCGGCAGCGGCGGTTTTGCCTGCGTGCCCTTGGGCGTGATGCGGAAATCGACGAAATCGCCACGGATCGTGTCGCGTATTGCCGCCAGCACGCCCATCAGCGACCAGGGCCAGCGCAGGAAAAGAAACACCATGGCTTCCCAGCTGAAGAGCTTCGCATCATGCGGACGGAATGCGCCCGTGGCGCGCCAGAAAAACGCAAAGACGATCATGATCAGCGAAACCGGCAGGAAGTGCGCCAGGAACGCCGGATAGGACGCATTGACCAGCACATCTCCGCGCATCAGCGCGACGGCGGGAAGCACGAACATCAGCGCCATAAAGCCGGAAAACAGCGGATACCAGAGCTGCGAAAACAGGAACTGAAACTTCAGCCGCGGCGACAGCTTCGGGACATAATGCCGCGAATATTGCAGCAGAATGGTCATCAGGCTGCGCGACCACTGGAATTCCTGCACGATGAGATCGGCAAAGGTTACCGGTCCGTCGCCATGGGCGATGGCGTTGACGGCGTGAACACCGCGCCAGCCGCCGGCGTTCATCAAAAGCGTGGTGGAATGATCCTCGGCAAGCTCCGGCCCAAGGCCGCCCACTTCACGCAGCGCCTTCGTGCGCACGGCGTAGTGCGAGCCGATGCAGAGCGGCGCCCAGCCATTATTGTAACCCAGCTGCAGCGCGCCATGCAGGCTCGCCTCGGCATATAGCCTGCCGCGCGCCGCCCAGCTTTCACCGGCATTGGCGTCGCAAATGCTTGGGGCCGAAACATATCCAACCTTCGGATCGGCAAAGGGACGGATGATCTCGCTCAGATAATCCGGTTCCGGCACATGATCCGCATCGAACTGCGCGACGAAATCATAACGGCCATACCCGTAATGGTCGTAGAAATAGGCGAGATTGCCTTCCTTGCAGCGCGTGCGCCGAGGCCAGCTCTTGCGATGATACTCGGCGACACCCTGTCGGGTGGAAACGAAAACGCCGTGCGCGCCACACCATTTCAGCGTTTCCGCATCCGGAGCCTCGTCGGCAAGCCAGACGTCAAATTCCAGGCCCTTCTGCTCCAGCATCGCGAGCAGCGTCTTGCGCACCACCGCGAAGGGTTCCGACGGCGCCTTGGTGACGACCATCGCCACCTTACCCCGCGGCAGAGGGGAGCGCCGGTCGACGACCCTTGCATTGAGAAAGATAAAGATGAAATAGGACGGCAGAAGCGTGATCCACGCAAGCGTCATCGTGACGACAGTATAATAGGGCCAGTCGATGACGCGATCGCGATCCAGCCACCAGATCCAGAAATAGGCGAGCGTCACCATCCATCCGCCGATGCCGAGAAGATAGGCCATGCGGTTCCAACCGGCAAAGACCGGCAGCATCCGCAGATCGCTGGTGACTGCGACGGCGCGGGCCGAGGGAACGGAAGGGGTGGAACGGGCTTTCATGAGCGCACCTCCAGTCCGAAACCGGGACCGGCCGTCCGGATGATGGTATCGATATCCGAACGCTTCGGGATAAAGCCGAGCATCTCTTCCGCGCGCTTTATGTCCGCAAACAGTGCTGGCGGATCGCCGGCACGCCTTGCACCGAAATGAACCGGCACTTCCTGCCCCGTCACGCGGTGGATCGCCCGAATGATATCACCGACGGATGTGCCGTGACCGGAGCCGAGATTGACGCGCAGCGTCTCTCCACCTTCGGCAAGATATTTGACGGCGGCGACATGGGCATCGGCCAGGTCGCTGACATGGATGTAATCGCGAATGCAGGTGCCGTCGCTGGTGTCGTAATCCGCCCCGAAGATATCCAGTTGCGGCAGCCGTGCGGCAGCCGCCATCAGCGCCCGCGGGATCAGATGGGTTTCAGGCTCATGCCGTTCGTAAAGCTCACCGTCCGGATCGGCGCCGGCGGCATTGAAGTAACGCAGGGCAACGAACCGCAGACCATAGGCCGCGGCATAATCATCGAGCGCCATTTCGAAGATCAGCTTGGTTCGCCCGTAAGGGTTGACCGGCATCTGTGCCGTTTCCTCGCGGATCGGCAATTGCGGCGGAACGCCATAGGTGGCGCAGCTGGAGGAAAACACCAGCCCGCCGATATTCTGGTCGAGACAGGCATCCAGGAGCGCCAGGCTGCCGCCGACATTGTTGCGGTAATATTTGCGCGGATCTTCGACGGATTCGCCGACATAGGCATTGGCGGCGCAATGAATGACGAAGGCCGGCGAGAATTCCCTGAGCGTGGCCTTCAGGAGACCACGATCCAGAATATCCCCCTCGATGAAGGGACCCCAGCGGACAGAATCCGCGTGACCCGTCGAGAGATTATCGTAAGCGATGGGCTTGAAGCCGGATTGGGCCAGCGCCTTACAGATGTGGCTGCCTATGAATCCGGCCCCGCCCGTGACGAGGATTGTGCGGGGCATCTCATACGGCCTCCGCTACAGCCTTGCCGGCGAGCAGTGCATCGAAATAGACGATGGTTTTTTCCAGGCCGATTTCGAGCGGCACGCGCGGCTGCCATCTCAACAGTTCGTTTGCCCGCGAAATATCGGGGCGACGCTGCTGCGGATCGTCGATCGCGGCGGGCAGATGCACGATGCGCGAACGGGAACCCGTCATGCGGATGACGATATCGGCGAGCTGCCGCACCGGAATTTCGCTCGGGTTGCCGAGATTGATCGGCCCGGTGCAATCCTTCGGCTTGGCCGAGAAGCGCAGGAAACCGTCGATCAGGTCATCGACATAGCAGAAGGAACGGGTCTGGCTGCCATCGCCGTAAATGGTGATGTCAGCGCCCTTCAGCGCCTGGACGATGAAGTTCGAAACCACACGTCCGTCATCCGGGCGCATACGCGGCCCATAGGTGTTGAAGATGCGTCCCACCTTGATATCGACACCGAAACTACGGTGATAATCGAAAAACAGCGTTTCGGCGCTGCGTTTCCCCTCATCGTAACAAGCTCGCGGCCCGATTGTATTTACATTGCCGAAATAGGTTTCCGGCTGCGGATTGACGTGCGGATCGCCGTAGACTTCCGAGGTCGACGACTGCACTACGGTTGCACCGCATCTGCGCGCCACCTCCAGCACGTTGACGGCGCCAAGCACATTGGTGAGCAGCGTGCCGACGGGATCGCGCTGATAGTCGGGCGGTGACGCCGGTGAGGCGAAGTTGAAAATCAGCGAGACATCGATGTCATAGGGTTTGCGCACATCGTGCTCGACCAGCAAAAACCGCTTATTGTCCCGCAAATGCGCCACATTCCCGGTGCGCCCGGTCGAAAGATCGTCGAGACAGATCACCTCGTGACCGCAGCTCAACAGGCGTTCGCAAAGATGGGAACCGAGAAAACCGGCGCCGCCATTGACGAGAACACGTTGGCCAGGCCTCCACTCGGAGTAGATGGTGACGCCATTGTCATGTTCGTTGGGAACGAAATTACGCATTACACACTCCTCCCCATGAGGAATCAGCGTAGCTGATTCAACTAAACTGGATCAAACTCCCGATTGTACGATATCTTGAATATCATCCTCCGGTTTTTACTTCTTCTGGAGGTTTTAATATTTCGATTCGATAAATTTCAACTTTCATGATAGGCGCGGCAGAAAACAGGTCAACTTCATTTTAGCGAAATATTACAATTGATTACCCAAAATTACTCAAAATAGCCTCTTGATTTAATACTTTTTAACTATGCCTCCATTATGCCTTTCTTATTGAGCATTAGCGCAAGCTTCGCTCAACCAGTCGGGGCTATCCTGGTTTTGTAAGGCTCGGTCCACCGGGAACAAAACCGCCCGGCGAGATGCGACAGACAGTCGATTTCAGGGGACACACATGATGAATGAAATGCCTTATTCCCATGGCGGCAAAACAGCCCGCCATTGTCGTTTTGCGCTTGTTGCCGCAGCACTTGTAACTTTCACTTTCGCGACGGCCTCATGCTCCGTGGTCGAAGACGCCGTTCTCATCAAGACCGCGTCGGCCAATACCGCCACGATCAACAGCCGAGTTGCTCCGGCGAAGGCGTCCTACGGTTATCAAAAAACCGGCAACGCAGCCGTTACGCTTGTTGCCGATGCCTCGGGCACACCCGCGGCATCGCGGCAGTCCTACTCGGGTTCTTCTCCCTATATCTGCTCGCCGAGCGGATTCGGGCAGAAATCCCGCTGCTTCCTGAGGCCCTGAGCCTCCTGAAGAGATACCGGAGGGAACTGGCGTCCGGACGGCTCTAGCCGCCCTGACGCTCAGTTCTTCCAGCCGCCGGAGAAGGTCGTGTCTTCGTCCTTGTTGAAGAAGCGCGACGCCGCCTCCGTGCGGTTGCGCACGTTCATTTTCTTATAGATATTGCGAACGTGAACCTTGACGGTGTTCTCGGACAGATGCAGCCGATCAGCGATGATCTTGTTCTGCGTTCCCTTGCAAAGCAGGTCGAGGATCTGTACCTCGCGCGTCGTCAGCGCGGCCACGTCACCCCTGCTCGCAGCAAGGGCATCGGCGCGGTTGGCGATCACGGCATTGCTTTGAACGCTCTTGCCGTTGATGGAAGGCGAATAGGGCGTGAGCTTGCCGAGAAGAGCTGCGGGAAAATGTTCCCCGCCCTTCATAAGCAGATCGACGGCCGCCATGAAGACATCAAGCCTGAGATTGAGCGGCAGCACACCATCAATGACGCGCATTCCCACCAGCCTCTTCAGCGGCTCCTCGAATTTGTCGATGGTTTCGACGACGAGTGCGATCGGCGCGTCGGGATGCTTTTCCCGAACCTCCGAAAGAACGGCATGAAGACGCTCACCCGACATCCGGTAAGGCAAAACCAACCGCACGTTGTTGCCGTAATCGTCCTCGATCTGACCTGACGAGGTTATGCTCACCACCGCGAATGTGGGGAACTTTTTGCCCAGCGCCTCCATGAGGCACTCGGAAAACAGGTCCGGATCCGCGATGACCAATAAAGTTCCATTTATAGGAGCAACGGCGTTTTTTTGTTTTGCCGCATAATCTGAAGTTCCCATGAACATTGACGCCTCCCTAAAGCGCTTACGCGTTACGTTCTTTTGGTTGTGCAGTCTGTTGTCCGCCGGGTATCTTTCCCCCTGGATCTTTAGGGACGATTCCCCGCCTCAGGCCATGTCAACTATTATTAATCACCCGTTAATTAACACACGCTAATACGAAAAGCTGTGTAAATAAATGGCCCAAACGGGTTATTTTTTACAATTGACATACAAAATAGGTTACTCAGAGATAGAATCATTCATCCGGTAACCGCTGCAAAAACAAACACATCGGAAAAGCTTTCGCTGTGGTTTTGCAATCCGGGAAAATATAACTTTTAGTTGATATCCCTTTACATAGCTCGCCGGCGAAGGACGCCCGAGGCTGTTCCTTTTTGGGATAATGGCCTTTTCTCACCGAAATAAACCATGTTTTTCGAAAAGCCGCGTTTCTCCCGGCGCCGCGGCATTTTTCTATGGCCAAACCGGCAAACGGACCGCCGGACCACCACTCGTGACATATATATTCGGGATGAGCGCCGATGTGTTTAGCCCGAATTGATATCTAGGAAGCGCAATTTTTCTGCGTCACAGTCTGACCGTCGCTGAACGGCGGCCGATGGAAAGACACCTCCGGCCTTGACGTGTGTTTGAAAACGCCGGTCCCTTTTCAAGAAATATGCAAAGCGAAAAAGACGAAGCCACCGCGCTCCCCCATCGGAGCGAGGAACGGATTTGTGCGCCGTTTTACCGAGTAGCGCACAGCGGCTGAACGAAAAGAGCCCGGTCACGGGTCAATACCGAACCGCAGATGATGCGTACCGAGTGCATCTGCAAACATCAATCTCAATGCTACCCGGAGCAAGCGCGAAAAAATCCCGTTTGAGATGAGAGGGATTTCGAAAGCTGCTCCGAGCTTTTCGGAGGAAATCGAAATGGGTTATAATCCAAAGTCCGGCGACGATATCACCAAGATCGGCGCGCTTTCCGATGGTTTTGCCAACACGGCGACCAACGACGCCAAGGTGGAAGACAGCAACGTCGGCACCGCAAACGGTGAAAACCGTAACAACGACAACAGCGACAACAGCACCAATGTGGATGTGGACGCCAAGGTCGATGTTTCCGCCAATAACGGTGACAATCGCGACAACGACTATGACTGGAGCTATGACAGCAAGTCCTATAGCGACAACGACACGACCACCAAGACGAGCACCGAAACCAACACCGATATCAAGGTCGACTACGACTGGAGCTATGAAAGCAAGTCGTACAGCGACAACGACACCAATGTGAAGACCATTACGGATACGGACACAAAGACGTCCAACTATTCCGACAACGACACCTCCACCAAGACCACGACGACCTCCGACAGCTTCAACTCCGCTGACAGTTTCTACAAGTCGGATGACGACTTCGGCAACATCACGGGCGTCAAGGATGTCGGCAATCTCGGCATCGCCGGCGGAGACCTCACCTTCAACCTGGGTGACGACTTCTCCTTCACGCTGGACGTTGACAACATCCTCAACGGCTCGCTCAATGGCGACGGCAACGACACCGGCTTCAGCATGGTGCAGGCCAACCACCTGGCGGATCAGGATGAAGCCTACGACATCAAGATGCAGAATGGCGGTGCGGAAAACCACCTGAGCGCCAATGCCGGTGACGCGTTTGGCGCCGAAGGCATCGACGGCAAGGGATGGGACCTCAAGGCCGGCGACGACGCCGCAGGCACCAGCACTGCAGATGCATCGGCAATCCTTGCAAATTCCGGCTTCCATCTGGAACTGGTGCAGGGCGCCAACATGCTCTCCAACGCAGTTGACGTCACGATCACAGGCGGTAACTCGCATGTTTCCGACGTCGGTGAGGATCACTCCTGATACCCACCTCTTGACGAAAAGAGCTGCACCGGCACCCGCCGGTGCAGTTCGCGGTTGAAGGACCGGGTTTGCGTAAAACGAAGCACCGCCTCTGAGACGTGTGCCATGCGCAGCCCCAGGCTCTGCCGCGGTGATCAGGGAGGGACCTCCAATGCATATCGACAAGATTTCGGACATGATTGCGCATTTCATCGGCCTGTTCGACACAGTGATCGAGGATGCGCGTCTGAGAAGCAACTATAGCGAGGGGCCGGCCCATTCCGACCCGGACCGCCTGCCGGACGATGAAGCGGCAAAGCTGCTCGACAAGAACTACGACGTTCCGCTGCAGGACTACGACCCCGGCGTCAAATACAGCGCCGGCTATTATGATTTTGACTATATCCGACCGCATTTCGCCCGCGCTGTCGAATACGACATGCAGCAGCTTGCAAATGCCATCCCGGTCGACATTTCCGCCGCACATTTCCGCTTCCCGGGCCGCCTTTCCTTTGAGGAGGAGTATGAACTGGTGGTTCACCCCGGCCCCGGCTCGGTCATCGCGCATGTAGCGCAGGTCAATATTCTTCAGGACGACGACTATCTGAACATGACTGATGGCCCCTATGTGTGGCGCGACACCAGCTTCGTGACAGAGCGTACCGTCGAGTTCTACAATGAAGCAGCTATCTTTACGCCTTTTTCCGTTTTCCAGCGCACCGATAGTTACGATGCGCTGCAGGCGCTCGCCAAATCCGCGCACGACTATATCGACCATGCCCGCGAAAACGATGTCACCTCGCTTGGCACCGGTGCGAACCAGGATTTCGTTCTGGCCGGCAACGACATCGACGGTATTTACATCAATGGCTCGATAGCCAGCGAAAAGCCGATGCTCGACGACTACATGCCAGATCGCGGCATCGCCAAGCCGCCGGAAGAGCCGGAAAAGAGCGATGTTTCACTGCATGAGGATAGCCCGGCCGGCAACAGCCTCGATGTCGCCGCAGGCGCCAACGTCGTCGCCAACATCGCTACTCTGGTCAATACCGGCGTCATGACTTCGGTGACCGCCGTCATGGGCGATTATCATCAGATCGACGCCATAACCCAGGCCTATATCTATAGCGACCGGGACGAAATCGACTCCGTGTTCACGCACTCGGAAGATCAGGCTGCAACGGTTGCCTTCAACATCGCCAGCTTCGAGCGCACCATCTATCCCGGTGCGGAAAATGCCGCTGCGGATGGCCACGAAACGGGCGAACCCCCAATATTCCCCACAGCCTGGCGTGTCAGCGTGCTGGAAGGCGACGTTTCCTTCGTACACTGGATCGAGCAATACCAGTTCGTCAGCGACAACGACACGATGACGATAACGACCTCGGGCGCTACCGTCAGCCTGCTGACAGGCGGCAACGCTGCGCTCAACATTGCGAATTTCCTCGGCATCGGCATGCAATACGACCTGATCATCGTCGGCGGCAATGTGCTGGATATGAACCTGATCAGCCAGATCGCCGTGCTTTACGACAATGACTGGGTGCGCGCCAATCCCGATGCGCCCGATGGCGCCACCATCCAGTCCGGCAACAACCTTCTGTGGAACGATGCCGCCATTCACAATGTTGGCGGCAACGACCGTTTCGAAACCATGCCTGACTACATGACGCAGACGGTCAACGCGATCAACGCGCGCGACCCCAACATGCCGGATGCGCTGGCTCATGACGTCAATTTCGCCGGCTATGAGGGGCTGAACGTCCTCTATATCACCGGCAATCTTTATGATGTCAGCATCATCAAGCAGGTGAGCGTGCTGGGCGATTCCGACGACGTGACACAGGCCGCCGCCAAGGTTCTCGAAAACAACGAGGACGCCACCGTCCACATCGATACCGGCAGCAACGCCGTGGTCAATCTGGCGCAGATCGTCGATTACGACAGCTTCGGCTCCACCACCTATGTCGCCGGCGGCGTTTATTCCGACGCCATCCTGATTCAGGGCGGCATCATCGAAAACGACACCTCGCAACCCCAGCAGGGTCAGCTGGCAAACGAGGTCATCGCCTTTCTTCACGACGATCCCGCCACCATCGAAAACGAATCCAATGGCGTCATCAATGCCGGTCACGACCTGTCCTGGTCGAACGCGCATTCGGCCGACGTCATGCAGGCGGTGACCGCGTAGATCTGGCTGGCGGGGCAATAACCGCGTCCCGCCCCAGCCGAACCGCAAACACCGTGAGATCACCGAGGGGACCGATAAAAAATGGATCATATTTCAAGAAAAACCATTGCCGATGGACGCTCGCTGGACTTGCCGCTGGATCAGGAGGCGGAAGACAGCAAACTGACGGACGCCTGTATTTCAGCCATCAATGAAGCCGTCGAAAACCTGCGGCAATTATCCGGCGCGGAACAGGCCGCAAAAACCATTTCATCACCAGCGCAGATCATTCCCCCGCAATCTCTTTCCGAACCTCATGCAAAAACGGAACAGGCGGAACAGCTGCGCGACGTTCCCGCGGAAAAGGACCGGCAACCCGTCTCCCCGCCGGAACCACATGCCAAGATCGACAATACCGACCTGCCTTTCGTCAAGACCATCGACAATAATGAAGGACCGATCCGTGAAAACGAGCGCCGGCCGGTAACGGGTGGTGGCGGCAAGGAACCGACGGACAATGGCGGTGGCGGCGGAGGCGGCGGTGGTGGCGGAAGCCAGAGCGGTTTCCATAAGCGCAGCGAGCCGATCAATTTCGCCGCAAGTCTCGCCAAGGGCATCGCCGCCGTGCGCCGCAACATGGTGGTGGTGATGTTGTTCACCGTCGCCATCAACATCCTGCTGCTCGCCATCCCGCTTTATCTGTTCCAGATCTCGGACCGGGTGCTGACCAGCCGCTCGATGGATACGCTTGTCATGCTGACGGTTGCCGTGCTCGGCGCAGTTCTGCTGCAAGCCTTCATGGACGCCATCCGCCGCTTCATCCTGATGCGCACCGCCGTCGAACTTGAAGTGCAGCTTGGCGCGCCGATCCTTTCGGCCGCCGCCCGCGCCTCCCTGCATGGCAGCGGCAAGGACTACCAGACATTGCAGGACTTGCAGCAATTGCGTTCGTTCATCACCTCCGGCACCCTCATCGCCTTTCTCGACGCACCGCTGATGCCGCTTTTTATCGTGGTGGTCTATCTCGTCCATCCGCATCTCGGCATCATCATCATGGTCTGCTGCGCCGTGCTGTTCATTATCGCCTGGCTGAACCAGCGCTTCACCGCGAAACAGTTTTCCGAGGCGTCCGGTTATCTCAGCCGCGCCAATTTCCACCTCGATTCCATGTCGCGCAATTCGCAGATCATCAATGCGCTGGCGATGATACCGGAAGCGGTGAAGATGTGGGGGCGCGAAACCGCAGGGTCCCTGAAATCTCATGTCGCGGCGCAGGATCGCAACATCATGTTCTCGGGCGTTTCCAAGGCGGCGCGCATGATCACCCAGGTGGCGCTGCTTGGCTGGGGCGCGCATCTGTCGCTATCAGGTGAACTGACCGGCGGCATGGTGATTGCGGCCTCCATCATTTCCGGCCGTGCGCTGGCGCCCATCGAAGGGGCAATCGAGGGCTGGCACCAATTCAACAAATCGGCCGCCGCCTATGGCCGCATCAAGCAGCTTCTCATCAATTCGCCGCTGAACTTCCCACGCCTGCGCCTGCCCAATCCGGAAGGGCGTCTGGATGTGGAGCGCATCCCTCTTCGTGCCGCCGCCACAGAAGAAGGTGATCCTGAACGGCATCTCCTTTTCGCTGAAAAAGGGGGAATCGCTCGCCATCATCGGCAATTCCGGCTCCGGCAAGACGACGCTCGGCAAGATGCTGGTCGGCTCCATCCTGCCCACTTCAGGCAATGTGCGCCTCGATCTCATGGATCTGCGCAACTGGGACCAGCGGCAGTTCGGTGAAAGCATCGGTTACCTGCCGCAGGACGTGCAGCTTTTTCCAGGCACCATCAAGGCCAATATCTGCCGCATGCGCGACGATATCGAAGACCGGCAGATTTACGAGGCAGCAGTGCTTGCGGATGTGCATGAGCTGATCGCCGGTTTCCCGCAGGGTTATGAGACCGTGGTTGCCGCAGACGGCGCACCGCTTTCCGGCGGCCAGAAACAGCGCATCGCGCTTGCCCGAGCCTTCTTCGGCGACCCCAAATTCGTGGTGCTGGACGAGCCGAACTCGAACCTGGATACGCAGGGCGAACAAGCGCTCGCCAAGGCCCTGCTGCACGCCAAAAGACAGGGCATCACCACCGTCACCATCACCCAGCGACCGGCGCTTCTTCAATGCGTCGACAAGATCATGGTGCTGAAAGACGGATCGGTCGCCATGTTCGGCGAAAGGATGGATGTGCTGAAGGCGCTTTCCGGCAACGGTCGCCCGGCCAGCCAGTCCCCGCAGATCGAGGGTTGAGGACCATCATGTTCAAGAAGAAAAACGCCATTGCCGAAATCAAACCCCAGGGCCAGCTCGAATGGTATAGCGAAGTGCCGCGCTCGATCCGCCTGCATAGTTCGATTGGTCTTGCCGTGCTGCTCGCTTCCTTCGGTGGCTTCGGATTTTGGGCCGGCACCGCACCGCTCTCCTCAGCCATCATCGCGCAGGGCAGCTTCGTCGCCACCGGCAACAACAAGGTCGTCCAGCATCTGGAAGGCGGCATCATCAAGGAAATGATGGTCAGCGAAGGTGAGACGGTCAAGGAAGGCGACGTTCTGCTGACGCTGGACAAGACGACGGCGCTTGCCAATGAACGCATGTTGCAGCTGCGCCGGCTTCGCCTCGAAACTATCGTGGTGCGCCTGCGTGCCGAGGCCCAGGGCGCAAGAAGCTTCAAGGTGCCTGATATCGTCATGAAGGAAGCCGGCGACCCGGATATCAATTCCATCATCCAGAGCCAGAACATCGTGTTCCACAGCAAGCTCGTCAAGCTGGAGGAGCAGCTCAACCTGATCGACAAGAACATCCGGTCGCTGGAGTTCCGCTATGCGGGCTATGACGGACAAAAACAGTCCTTCGACCGGCAACTGGCGCTTTTGACGCAGGAGCGCGATTCCAAGGAGAGGCTCGCCAAGGATGGCGTCATCCGCAAGACCGACATGCTGGCGCTGGAGCGCGCCATTGCCGATGCGATGGGTGATATCGCCCGGCTGAGCGGCGAAATGAACCAGAGCGAGGCGGAGATCGCCAAGTTCAGGCAGGAAGCGATCATCGCCGTCAACGCCAACAAGCAGGCGGCGCTCGATGCGCTGGAAACCGCAGAATCCGATCTCGACAGCGTGCGCGAACAGGTGCGCGGCGCGGCTGAAGTGCTGGAACGCACCATCATCCGCTCTCCCGTCAACGGCACCGTGGTGCGCGCCTATTATCACACGCCTGGGGGCGTCATCACGACAGGCAAGCCGATCATGGAAATCCTGCCCGCCCATGTTCCCCTCATTCTCGAGGCACAGGTGCTCAGAACCTCCATCGACCAGCTGCATGAAGGGCAGACCGCCGCGATCCGCCTCTCAGCGCTCAACCGCCGCACCACGCCAGTTCTGAACGGCAAGGTCTTTTACGTTTCGGCCGACAGTATCGAGGAAAATGCCGGCCTTCAGGTCAAGGACGTCTATATCGTGCGCGTCCAGATACCCGACGAAGAGATCGCCAAGGTCCATAATTTCCATCCCGTGCCCGGCATGCCTGCCGACGTATTGATCCAGACCTCGGAGCGTACCTTCTTCGAATATCTGACCAAGCCGATCTCCGACAGCATGTCCCGCGCTTTCAAGGAAAGATGAAGAAATAACAGGGATTTACACTGTCAATCCCGCCCCTGTCGGCATATAATGCCCGTATAATTCTTTTGGGGTGGGAGAAGCGGGCATGGCGGTGATGTCGGACGTATTACTGCTGGTCGGCAGGCTGAATTACGTGTGGACCAACACCGAAAGCCTGATGATCTATCTGATCGTCCATCTCCTGAAAGTGGAGAAGGAAGCGGCCATCGTCGTGTTCCTGACCCTCAACACCACGCGGGCGCGTATGGATCTGATCGAGCGCCTGGCGAAGCTTCCCTCAACTGATGCGAAGGATCGCAAGACCATCCTCTCCATCATGGCGCGGCTGAAGAAGGAAGCGAAGACGCGCAACAAATATAATCACTGCATCTATTCCTTCGACGAGAAGGGTGAAATCGCCAGCACACAGCTGATGCGGCTGGTGGAGGATGACAGCCAGGTGCGTTACGGCAAGGTCGAGCGCATGGACGAGAAGGAAATCGGACAACTCGAAAAATCGATCGCCGACATCGTCGATGTCAGCAAGGACATGTGGAGTTTCATCCACGCCAGTCCGCATGTCTCGGCGGATTATCTCTAGGCTCTCGTCTGTAGCCGCATGCCGATCGCCGGGTGAGACTCACTACCCTCTTCGGCCCTTGCCGGGAGGCACAGTTTCCCGGCTGCGAAATAAAGCAGGAACGAGCCAATCTGGTAGGGGAAGATGATGTCGATCTCCACGAAGGAACGCACGACAAACAGAGCGCAGATCGCAAACAGGATAACGCCCTGCGGATCGCTCTTGCGCATCAGCACCGAGCGCAGATGCCCGAGCAAAGTTCCGTAAAGCACCATGCCAAGCAGGAGCATGCCGACAAAGCCGTTTTCCACCACGGTTTCGATATAGGTATTGTGGAAGTGGAAGCCGGTGCGGCCGGTAATGAAAAAATCGTTCCAAAGGCGTTCGGCATCGGGAAAACCCGCGACCCAGAACCCCTGATAACCAACGCCGAGGATTGGCGTCTGTTTTGCCGCCTCGATGCCCTGCTGCCAGAGATAGGTGCGGCCGGTCAGCGTTGAATCCTTGCCGAAAATGCCGAGAATGGCGTCAAGCAGGCCGAATTGCAGGGAAGCGACCGCCAGCAATGCGCCGAGTCCACCGAGCACGAAAAACGTCATCTTTCTGTTCGCCGGCGAAAGCATGCCGATGGGAATGAAGCCGATGATGAGGGCGACCACCGCCGCCGTGGTAATAGTGGATGTGGCCGATTGGGACGCAAGGAGGCTATAGGCCGACAGGAGCCCGGTGACGCCGGCAATCGGCAGCCAGATGCCCCTTTGCTTGAGCACCAGCACCGACGCGGCGGCAAAGATGACGCCGAGCGAGGCATAAAAGCCGAGCTGGTTCTTGGAGGAGAAAGCGCCGACGAAACTATAGGTGCCGTCAAGCGCATCGAAGAGATAGATGCCGAACAGCAGCGAATAGAGCAGAACGACGGCGATGCCGATCAGCGCGCCGCGCGTCAGGGTCCGGATCGAGATCACCCGCATCGCGATCAGTGCGCAGACGATATGTGTCATATACTGGATGGAGGCGCGCATGGTCACTGACGCCGCCTCCGACCAG
The DNA here is from genome assembly GCF_049843495.1 of Agrobacterium sp. M50-1. Classification (NCBI taxonomy): domain Bacteria; kingdom Pseudomonadati; phylum Pseudomonadota; class Alphaproteobacteria; order Hyphomicrobiales; family Rhizobiaceae; genus Agrobacterium; species Agrobacterium sp. M50-1. Next base: position 187,987 of record NZ_JBBHZH010000001.1, read on the forward strand.
AAGCTGGACAGAACGGTCAAAATGCCAAAGGCGAAAATCCACAGGTAACGCGGATAACTGCCGAGCACGCGCCGGTAATCGACCACCACCAGCGGCAGCCACATGCCATAATAGGCCAGAACCGAGATTTGCCCGAAACGCGACGAATAGGCGAAAACGAAGAATGACAGCGCAACCGCCGTTATTCCGTAGATTTCATTGCGTTCGGGATCGATCAGCGCCGATTTGGCGATCCGCATAAAAACCTCACTGCATCAGGATTTCAGACGAGACCTTGATGACGTCGCCGGGCTGAAGCATGGCGTTCTCATCCACCGTCACTTCCTTCGGCTTCCCGTTTTCCTCACGCACCACGACATAGCTGATCGTCGCGGACTTGCCCGACGGATCGAAACGGATCGCTTCGGCCGATTGCGCCAGCGCTTCCGACATCAATTCGCGGCTGGTGGTCAGCTGCAGATTGAGCTTGTCCAGTTCCGCTTCGGTGTCCTGCAATTCCTTGGAGCGCTGCGCCACCCAGTCGTTGCGCAGGTTAATTTCGTCCTGGGTCGCCTTGTTGATGTCCTGCTTGGCGCGCAACGACTGCGTATCGATATCGAGCAGGTTGGATTCCACCTCGGCCGCGCGTTCTTCCGCGGAAATACGCCGCTGCGACAACGCAAGCCCCTGCTCGTTCAGCCGGTTGACGCGGTCGCGGTCCTCATTGGCAAGCTGAAGCTGGCGGTTCTGTGTCTCTGATTTCTTCTTCAGGGACTCGACTTCGCTCTGCAAAAGCGCATGCAGGTCGGTCAGCGCCTTGAGCTGCAGGGTGTAACGCTCGGTGCGCGACTTCATCAGCGCGCTTTCGCTGGCCAGCAGCACGTCGATTTCGCCGATCTTTTCCATTTCGGGCGTCTTGGCGATGGTCGTGTCACCCTTGACCTCGGCGATCAGCCGCGCCTGACGTGCGAGCAACCTTGCCCGCTGGTTGTCGTAAACGGCGGCGTCGCCGCGGGCATTGATGAAGTCACGGGCAAAACGCTGCCCGGCGTCGGAGCGGCGCAGGCCGCCGGCAAGGCTGACCGCCTTCAGCACGGTGAGATTGGCGGCATAGGGATATTCACCCGGCGTCTGCACATCGCCGCTCAAAAAGATCGGCCGGAACTGGGCGATCTCGACGGAAGCGGAAGGAAGGTTGCGAAGGGCGAACTTGCTCTGCAGCTGGGCGCCGATCTGTTCGCTGACCTCCGAAGGTGTCTTGCCCGCCACATCCAGCTGCCCGATGAAAGGCAGAGACAACGCACCAGACGGGCCGACGGAATAATCTCCGTTGATGACGTCCCAGTTGCGGATGCTGCCATCGGCCGGCTGCCATTCGGCAACACGGATACGCAGCTTGTCGGCCGTACCCAGCTTATATTGAGCGCCATCCGCAGCCGTTGCGGAGAGCGGCGCGGCAAGGGCGACGGAAGCGGCAAGAACGAGGGCCACAAATGGGCGGTGGGCGGCAGCAATAAGGCCGTTCATCGGGAAACTCCCTGTTAGCGGATCGCCATGCAGGCGATCCGGCCGTCGCGCAACCGGACAAGGCCGGCTGTGCAGCGCCGCAAAAAGCGGCCGGTATGATTAGCACCAATGACGCACCCAAAGACCGGACTTGGGATCCCGGTCGGGGTGCGTGTCGAAACGAAGATCGATAAAGCCGAACTCAATATCGGTTTTCAGTAGCTTCCGCGTGAAAGGCACACGGCGGGAATGGTCTTGACGATGATGAAGACATCCCGCCGCATCGACCAGTTCTGAACATATTGCGTGTCGAAAGCGACGCGGGTCTTGTAGGATACATCGTTACGGCCGCTGATCTGCCAAAGGCCGGTCAGGCCTGGACGGGTGCTGAGATAATAAGCGGCAGCACTTTCATAATAGCTCAGTTCCTCATCGACGACCGGGCGCGGGCCAACCACGCTCATTTCGCCGCGGATGATGTTGAGGAGCTGCGGCAATTCGTCAAGCGAGAGCTTGCGCAGCACAGCGCCGACAGCCGTAACGCGCGGATCGTTCTTGAGCTTGCGGGTGGCGCGCCATTCTTCGGCGGCTTCCGGATTGGCGGCAAGATATTGCCGCAGAATCTCATCACCGTTCATCGCCATCGTCCTGAATTTCAGGCAATGGAAATAACGGCCATTATGTCCAACACGCCGGTGGCCATAAAAGATCGGGCCGGGATCAGACAATTTCACCAGCGCGGCGATCAACAGGAATATCGGGCTGAAGATGAGCAGCGCAAGTGCAGCCGATGTCATATCGAAGCTGCGTTTTGCGATGCCCCCGATAGGGAAACTGACATCGAAATCTTCGGAGCTGCTGAGTGTCTGTTCAGCCGATTGGGTCGCGGACTTCATAGAGAGAACTCCATTTATGTTTTGCGATTGGTCGGTGCCCGGAGGCGCGTCTTTCCGTCTAAAAGAGATAACAAGTCTGTGTTCGGAATTTGATGCTAATGGATTTTTTGTAAGGCACATTGCCCATAACCGTCTATGCGATTTCTTGCGCGAGCGGCCGATTAACGTCCGGGCAATATTAACGGTTGCATAAAAAAGCAACAAATGGGCGTGCGGCCATGTGTTGAGAGCATGGGTGTGGCGCCGGCATGTATTGGGTTTTGTGGCGTCTACAGTCTTTTCTTATGTGTTTCTTATGACTTGCGCAGATGAGACAGGAACGCCAAGAACAGACATGCCTGTAAAAGACTATTAAAGTTTGTTGCAGCGCAGCAAGATTGTGGCAATGCATATAAAATTTGACATATTAGCGGGGATTTTTTTGCCCGACACTGCCACTGCACCAATAAAAAACGATGGAAAAATCGCAAGAAGGTCTCAAAGACGGCAAAATAGTGGCGCGACAGTGCATTCTGAACATGGCAGCTACGCAAAAATGCGAGAGCTGGCAATCGAATCCTCTCCACTTTACCCTCTGAGCCGTTTCACGCGCCGCGCCAAGCGCCAAATCCGGTGGTATCAGAAGGTCGGCGGTGTGCAGGCGCTGATGACCTCGCACGGCACGGGACCCACACAACGGAATCGGTGCGGCCTGCGGCTTTCGAAATAATAGGCATCCCCCGGCCCGAGCACGCGCCTCTCCTCATCAACAGTCACTTCCAGACGCCCGGAGAGAATGATGCCCCCCTCTTCCCCATCGTGAACCAGCGGCACCTTGCCGGTATCGGCGCCCGGCTGGTAACATTCCTTCAGGATTTGCAGGCTGCGGCCGAAGACATTCTCGCCCACCTGCCGGAAGGAGATCGGCCCCTTGCCGATTTCGACCAGTTCATCCGCCCGGTAAAAGGCCTTCCGGCTTGTCTCCGGCTCGAAAGCGAAAAACTCGGCAAGGCCGATCGGTATGCCGTCAAGAATGCGCTTCAGAGCGCCAACGGACGGGTTGGAGGTGTTGGATTCGATCAGCGAAATCGTCGAATTGGTGACACCGGCACGTCTTGCCAGTTCACGCTGGGAAATATTGTGGCGCAGCCGCAAATGGCGCAAACGCCCGCCTATATCCACCGACATGCCCGCTCCCCGTTGCCCTTGTTCGAAATATCGAAAATCTGTGTTGAGGCCTATAGCATTTTCAATGACTTGGCCACAGCGAGAAAAGGGCTTGTTCAGTCGCAAAAATAGCTTTCAATCACCGGTAACGAACAGGAGACCACCATGGACAACCCGAGCCGATCCAATTCCACCTCACTCGACAGCTACTGGATGCCGTTTACCGCCAACCGGCAGTTCAAGGCCAATCCCCGCCTGCTGACGAGCGCCGAAGGCATGTATTACACCAGCAATGACGGACGCCAGGTTCTCGACGGCACAGCTGGCCTGTGGTGCGTCAATGCCGGCCACGGTCGCCAGCAGATCGCCTCCGCCGTCAAGCACCAGCTTTCGACCATGGATTACGCGCCCTCCTTCCAGATGGGACACCCGGTTGCCTTTGAATTCGCCGAGCGGCTGGCGGAAATCGCACCCGGCCCGGAAGGGGCGAAACTTGATCGTGTCTTCTACACGGGCTCCGGATCGGAATCGGTTGATACGGCGCTGAAGATCGCCATTGCCTATCAGCGCGCCATCGGTCAGGGCACCCGCAGCCGGCTGATTGGCCGTGAACGCGGTTATCATGGCGTCGGTTTCGGCGGTATCTCCGTGGGCGGCCTTGTCAACAACCGCCGCGTTTTTCCGCAGATCCCCGCGGACCATCTGCGCCACACCCATGATCCGGCGAAGAACAGCTTCGTCAAGGGCCAGCCCGAGCACGGCGCAGAGCTTGCGGACGATTTGGAACGGCTGGTCGCCCTGCATGGCGCGGAAACCATAGCCGCCTGCATCGTCGAACCCGTGGCCGGCTCCACCGGCGTGCTGGTGCCGCCAAAAGGTTATCTGGAACGCCTGCGCGCCATCTGCGACAAGCACGGCATTCTGCTGATTTTCGATGAGGTCATCACCGGTTTCGGCCGCATGGGCTCCACCTTCGCCAGCAACTATTTCGGCGTTACGCCAGATATCGTCACCACCGCCAAGGGCCTGACCAACGGTGCGATCCCCATGGGCGCGGTCTTCACCAGCCGCAAGGTGCATGATGCGCTGATGCATGGGCCGGAAAACCAGATCGAGCTGTTCCACGGCTATACCTATTCCGGCCACCCGGTCGCCTGCGCCGCCGGCATCGCGACGCTCGACATCTACCGCGATGAGGGTCTCTTCACCCGCGCGGCGGAGTTGCAGGATGTCTGGCACGACGCCATCCATTCCCTGAAGGGCCTTCCCAACGTCATCGACATCCGCACCATCGGTTTCATCGCCGGCATCGAGCTGCAGTCACGCGAAGGTGCTGCGGGCGCACGCGCCTATGATGTCTTTACGGATTGCTTCGAGCGCGGCCTGCTTATTCGCGTCACCGGCGACATCATCGCTCTTTCGCCACCGCTGATCGCCGAAAAAACCCATTTCGACGATATCGTCTCGATCCTCGGCGAGGCGCTGAAACGCGCAAATTAAAATATAAAATTCTAATAAAGCAAAGGCTGCAATAAAAATTGCGGCCTTTTTTTGCTTTTATCAAGAACATAGCAAAATAGATCATTTATTAAGCATGTTCTATTATTTTCCCGCAGTATAACCAACAGCGCGGGAACGTTCCATGGCGTCGATTCAGCAGAAGACAATATTGGCAAGCGTCGCCATCTTTTTCATCGCCGGCAGCGCTACGGGTGTCGGCATGTGGGCAACGGAAACGCTAAACCGCAACGGCGAATATGTGGCGCTTTCGGCCGACGTGCTTCGCAACCACATGCAGGCGGACATGATGCACGACGCGCTGCGTTCCGACGTGCTCGCCGCCATTCTTTCTTCCGACGAAAAGATGGGCCTGGACCTGAATGCGGTAAAAGCCGATCTGGCGGAACATGAATCCACCTTCCGGCGGATGATCGAGGAAAACAGGTCTCTGTCAGCCGGCACCGATGTCAGGGCCGTCATCGACGGCGTCGAAAAACCGCTTCTTGCTTATATTGACGCCGCCAATGCGGTTGTCGGCCTTGTCGGCGCCCGTCAGGAAGAGGCTCTCAAGCTGATGCCCGAATTCATGCAGCAATTTTCGGCGCTTGAAAAAGCGATGGAAACGGCCGGCGACCAGATCGAAGCCCTCTCCGACGCCGCCTCCGCCGAAAGCGAAAAGACCAAGGCGACCATCAACCTCGTTTTGAAGGGGTTGCTGGTTCTCGCCGTGCTTTTCTCGGCCGGACTTTTCCTTCTCACCCGCAAATCGATTATCCGACCGGTTCTGCAATTGTCGAAGAACATGGAAATTCTGGCGGCCGGCGATACGTCGCAACCACCCTCCGGCACCGACCGCAGGGACGAGATCGGCTCCATGTCCGGCGCGGTCGAGATATTCCGGCAGGCGGCCATTGCCAACCGGGCGCTCGAAGAGCAGGCAGATATCGCCCGCCGGCAGGCGGAAGCCGACCAGGAGGAAACCCGGCGGCAGGCGGAGGAAGATGCGTCCGAGCGGTTGCGCATCGCCACCTCCGGCCTCGCGGCCGGCCTGAAGCGGCTGGCGTCCGGCGATCTGGCCTTCCAGCTCGACGATGCCTTTGCCCCGCAATTTGAAGCCCTGCGCCACGATTTCAACAGCTCGGTTCGGCAACTCGCCGAAACGCTCTTCGCCATATCTAATGGCATCGGCACCATCGACGGCAGCAGCCGCGAGATCGCCGCCGGCGCCGGCGATCTTTCCCGCCGCACGGAAAATCAGGCCGCCTCACTTGAACAGACGGCCGCAGCGCTCGATGAAATCACGGTCAACGTGTCGAACGCCAACAAGCGCGCCGCGGAAGCAAGGCTCGCCGCCACAGACGCAAACGAAAGCGCGCTGAAATCGGTCGAAGTGGTCGGCCATGCCGAAGAGGCGATGCGTCGCATCGAAACCTCGTCACGGCAGATCACCGGCATCATCGGCGCCATCGACGAGATCGCCTTCCAGACCAATCTTCTGGCGCTGAATGCAGGCGTTGAAGCCGCCCGCGCCGGCGAGGCCGGCAAGGGCTTTGCCGTGGTGGCGCAGGAGGTGCGCGATCTCGCCCAGCGCGCGGCAAAGGCCGCAAGCGAAATCCGCGATCATATCCGCCAGTCATCCGCCGAGGTGGAAAGCGGCGTGAAGCTGGTTCTCGATACCGGCACGGCGCTGAAGGATATCGGCGAACGCATCGCCGGCATCGACCGCCATATGAATGCGATAGCCACATCGGCCGCCGAACAATCGACCGGCCTTGCGGAGATCAACGCGGCCGTAAACTCGATGGATCACGCCACCCAGCAGAATGCGGCCATGGTGGAACAATCCACCGCCGCCTCCGCAACGCTTGCCGCCGAAACGGCAAAGCTGCGCGCGCTGGTATCGCGTTTCCGTCTTGAGATGGAAATTGCCGGCAGCCGGGGAGAGACACGCCGGGTTGCATAAGGGCAATGGGTGATGAGGGGATATCTCTCCCCGTCATGTCGACCTATGCTGCAGCGGTTGGTGACGATCTCGGGCATGAACTAAGCATGGCGTCATCAGATGAGTGACAAATCTCGCCAAGCTGACGTCATCCTTGGGCTTGTCCCAAGGATCTAATCACGTCCAATAAGATCAATCGGTTGCAGATCCTCGGGACAAGCCCGAGGATGACGCCAAGAAAACACGCGTCCTTTTCGCCGGACTAGATCCGGGGTGGGACGATGCAATTGGCCAAACGCCATTTCTGGCGTCTGGGCAATCTTCATCGATCAATAGCTCTGCACCGGCTGCGACAGGCCGTCGCCGATTACGCCATTGCCATATTGCGCCACGGGCACACCTTCCTGGCCGATCGGCACGCCCTGCTGTGCCGGGCCGAGCGCCGTCACGACGATCGGCGTACCATCAGGCACGCGGTTATAAAGGTCGATGATATCCTGGTTCAGCAGGCGCACGCAGCCTGATGATACCGATTTGCCGATGGTCCACCATTCGGGCGAGCCGTGCAGACGGTAGATCGTATCCTTGCCGTCCTTGAAGATATAGAGCGCACGCGCGCCGAGCGGGTTCTTGAGGCCCGGCTCCATGCCGCCGTTACGGCTGCTATAGGGTTCCAGTTCCGGCTGGCGGGCGACCATTTCATCGGGCGGCGTCCAGCGTGGCCATTGACGCTTGTACTGAATGACGCCGCGGCCGGACCATTCGAAGCCTGCACGGCCTAGGCCGACGCCATAGCGCATCGCCTGACCATTCTCATAGGTGAGATAGAGGAAATGGTTGGCCGTATCGACCACGATGATGCCGGGGCGTTCGCCGGTCGGGTTCGCCACCATCTGCCGCAGGAACTGGCGCGGAATCCGCTTATAGGGGATTTCCGGCAGCGGGAACTGCTCGTCAGGCCTCGGACCGTACATGGCGGCATACAGCGGGTCTTCGGCAGGCGCCGCTGGTCGGGCGGCCTCACGCGCCGTTGTGTTGCAGCCCGCAAGGCCGGCAAGCGCCAGTCCACCTGCTCCAAGCAGGAAACCCCGCCGGGTCGTTGTCGTCTCGTTCAATTGAAAAACCTCATTTACGTCATCTCACGCTGGCAAAGGGATCTGCCAGCGCCGCCTCCGGGCGGCTGATAGGGTACTTCGTGCCGGAAACCTGCGATGCCATGGCCTTGGCGCCGCTGGATTTCAGAATGGCCCGAAAGCTTGGATGCATGCCGCCGTCCACATACGCGCTGAGCGGGGCAGAAGTTCCCTCGCTCATCGCGGCGGCAAGTTTTTGTTGCTCTTCACCGAGTTTCGACGCCACCAGCGGATCCTGCTGGTTGACGGCCGGCGGGCACGCCGCCAGCGGATCGGCAGGCTCGCCGCCGGCAAACTCACTGTTGAAGACATAACGGCGGCCGCAGACCGAAACCTTGGGCTGCCGGCGCGTTACCTCGAAATAGTCGTAGCCTTCCTTCAGCGTCTTCCAGAACGGCATATTGGGGTCATCCCGATGCGCCACCATGTTCCGGGCGCTCATGCGGAAGGGATAGGCCTGCACCTGAAAGCGGTCCTGTCCGCCCTGCAATGCACGCGCGACGATAGCGTAAATCTCACCCACCTGGGCGTCCGTCATGGCGTAGCAGCCGGAAGAGGAGCAGGCGCCGTGCACCATCAGCGCCTCGCCGGTGTAACCGAGCGCCGATTCCAGCCGGTTGGGATAACCGAGATTGAAGGAAACGTAATATTGGGAGTTCGGGTTCAGCATGCCGGCCGAGACATGATAAAAACCTTCCGGCGCCTGCCGGTCACCAGTCTTCATCTTCGGGCCGAGCTTTCCGGACCAGCGGCACATTGGATAGGCCTTGAGCAGCGCGTAATTACCTGTCTTGTCGACCTTCCAGACCTCGAGCTCGCTTTCCTGCTTGAAAATGCGAACGAGGACCGGGCTTTCTGGGCGCATGCTCTTGGCCGACATCTGCGCCATCATCTTGGACGACAGTTTCGGCGGGTCTTTCTTGACACTGTCGAGGCCCATGGAGGTGCACGCCGCAAGTCCGCCGCCGATCGCGACGATCGCAGCCATTCTTGCCCCTGCTTTTACCCGATGCCGCAACCCCGCAACCGCGAAATCCAGCAATGCCTGCATGCCCATGGATCGTTCTGCCCGCCTGATTTGCCCGCCTTTCCGGCAGACGCTTAACTATCGAAGGTGGCCACAACACGGCAACCTCGCCCATGTACAAAGTCTCGTGAACAGACGTTACCCATTCGTTAATCATAGAGACACAAGCCCGTGATGCCGTTGGCGTTGAGCTTGGACGCCCTGATTATCGGAGCAGCCCCTGGCCGCCATCGATCCATACCGGCGTGCCGGTAATGTGACGGGATGCATCCGTCGCCAGGAAACCGATCAGCGCGGCGACGTCCTCGCTCGTCCCGGCCACGCCGTCGGTCACAGGAATATCCCCGGCTGGAAAACGGACAGGAACCTCCGTTTTTTCCCGCCCGCGTATATCGGTATTTTCATCGATCGCCGTTTCGATTTCGCCCGGACACACCGCATTGACGCGAATACGGTGACGCCCCAGTTCCAGCGCCAGCTGCTGCGCCATGGCAAGTTGCCCGGCCTTCGTCACGGAATAGGCTGTAGCACCGGGCGACGTGAAGGTGCGGGTACCATTGATTGACGAGATGATAACGATCGATCCGCCGCCGGCCGCCTTCAGATGCGGCACGCTTACATGAACGGTGAGATAGGTACCGCGCAGGTTGATGCGGATCGTGTCGTCCCATTCGGACGGCTTCAATTCATCGATGGGGGCCCAGACGCCGTTGACGCCAGCATTCGCCACCACGACGTCGAGCCGGCCGAAATTCCCAACCAGCGCTGCGACCGCGTGACGCATCGCCGCCTCATCCGCCACATCGGCCACAAGCACCTTCGAAGAGCCGGATGCGAGGTCTATCTCCCGGGCGAGATCATTCAATTCCGATTCGGTGCGGCCCAACAGACCGAGCGAGAAACCCTGCGCCGACAGATGAAGGGCGGCGGCGCGCCCAATGCCGGAGCCTGCGCCGGTTACCAGAGCAACTTTGCGATCGGCCACTATTACAACCCTCCTTTTCGGGAAGCGATGGATGTGACCGTTGCCGAGACGGGATCACTCGCCGGAAAGCTGTCCTCCAGCCCCTCTTCCAGCTCCTCCTCCAGAATGTCGCGATCCTTCGATGTGCGGGCGCTCGCCTTGCCGTGCGGCGCTTCGTCCTGCCCCGTACCGAGAGCGGAGAATTGCGAAGGCGCATCCGCGCCATGGCGCGTTCCGAAGGCGGTCAGCTGGACAAGCACCGCACTTGCCCGCTTGATGGCCTCCGCATCATCGATCCCTTCAAGACCATCGGCAAGGCGAACAGAGACCTGGTCACCGTCGCTGCCGACGAACTCGACGGAGATAACCCCGTTATTGCGTTTTACATAGGTCGTCGAAAGTTGCATGACATGCCCTCCGGTTTGGGAAACACCGGCAAAACCGGTGCGGGGAAACGAATAAGCTGACTTCAGAACTACACAGAGCAGAAGGGGTTCCGGATGGATGAAGCCTTTGGCCCGGAAATGCAGGAGAGTTTCTTCCTGCGCGACGCGGTGGATGTGGCTCGCGCCCTCATCGGCGCGGAGTTCCGCATCGGCAATACCGGCGGGATCATCGTGGAAACCGAAGCCTACCATCCAGACGACCCGGCATCCCACAGTTTCAACGGGCAGACCCCGCGCAACAGGGCGATGTTCGGCCCGGCCGGCCGTCTTTATGTCTACCGGTCCTACGGCATTCACTGGTGCGCCAACTTTGTCTGCGCTCCGGGCTCCGCCGTGCTTCTGCGCGCCATCGAGCCGATCACCGGTATAGACATGATGAAACTGCGCCGGGGAACTGACAAGCCGAAACTTCTCTGTTCAGGTCCAGGCCGACTTTGCCAGGCGCTCGCGATTACGGGGGAGATGGACGGCGCGCCGTTGAACGCACCACCGTTTTTCCTGCGGTTGCCGAAAGAAGCCGCCGCCATCACCAGCGGCAGGCGAATCGGCATCAGCCGCGCGACGGAATACCCGTGGCGCTTCGGGCTGAAGGACTCGACTTTCGTCAGCAAGAAATTCGAGAATGGAGACCCGTGAAAGACGAGAGCACCCTCGGCGGCCCGTCATTTTCGTCGGGATTGGGTACCGGCGCCTCGTCCGGCAGCCTGTCGGGTTCCGGCTCTTCGACCGGCGGGATATCCGGCTGCGGCGGCACGGGCATCGGCGGTTCGGGATAGGGCTCGACGGGAACGGTTTGCATTGGCGGCCTCCTGATAAACACGCTCTGCCGCAATGGACACAAGCTGCGTTTTTATCTCTTTGGACAACGCCTTCGCGCCGTCGCCAATCGGGCGGCGCAACACCCAATTTGCCCATCGGTCAAATGCCGGTCAGGTCCCTTCGGTCCGGTTGCGCCGCCCTGCGGGTCGTACAGGGAAACGCGGGCACGGCCGGTCCGTTCCGTTTTTTAAGAAGGTTTTTGCGACGCTCAGGCGAAACCGAGCGCGCTGCGGGAAATATCCCGGTTTTCGCAATAATCGCGAGAATGAGCCTCGTGACCATGCTCGCGCGCGGTCGAACGGGTAAGTTCCGGGCTCGGAACGTTGAGCAGCGCATCGGCATAGGTGCCGGTCGCCTCGACGTCATCAATCACAGTCTGCTGTTGCGGTTTTAAAAATTCAAACATCCGTCCACCTCCTTCGACACGTCCCCTCAACGCGCCGGCCCGGGTCCTGTTCCATAACACCCGTAACTGTTCCGATTATACATGAGGCAGCGCGGACGTATAGATGACGAAAGGCGAACGTTATCAACTGACGTTCACAAAACGGAGTGGAATCAGTGAGCTATGACCAGAAGCTCAGGCAGGGCCGACCGATTCCCGCAGGATCAGCTCGACCGGCCACAATTCCTGAACCTCACGAACCGGACGACCGCCGATAATCTGCAACAACAGGTCCGTCACCCGCATGCCCGCCATGCGCATGGGCGAGCGGGTGGTGGAAAGCGGCGGCATCATGCTTTCCGGCGTGAGATAAGGAAACACGTCGTCATGGGCGATGACGGAGACATCCTTGCCGATCGTCAGACCCAGCTGATTTGCGGCGCGATAAACGCCCTGCGCCGTCATCATCGCACCAGCGACAAAGGCGGTCGGGCGCGGCGTCTGCTCCAGCAGCGAGCGGGCAAAGCGAAAAGCGGCATCCTCGCTGAAATGCTCGCTCATCATCAGGCGCGGATCCGGAGTAATGCCGTGTTTTGCCAGGGCGTCGCGAAAACCCTGCTCACGATCCTGCACGAAGGTGCGCCCCACCGGACCGTTGATAAGCGCGATACGGCGATGGCCGCGCTCCAGAAAATGGATCGTTGGTCGATAGGTTACATCGTGGTTGTCGATATCGAGCCAGGCATGTTCGAATGGCGTCTTGGAGCGGCCATGCACGATGAAAGGCACGCCCAGCCGGTTGAGCAGCGCGATGCGCTCATCCTCGGGGCGCGGCGAATGCACGATGATGCCATCCACCCGGCCGCTCGCCGCCAGCCGGCTGAAAATCGCCAGCTCCTCATCGAGATTATTGTCCACGGTGACGCTAACGAGAATGTCGGTTTCTTCCTGTTCCAGACGGGTCGCCATGCCGCCCATGAATTCCGAAAAGAAATGCCCGCCGCCCGAACGGCCCATGACGACGCCGATGGCGCCCGCCCTGCCCGTTGCCAGCCTCACGGCGTTGGCATTCGGCCGGTAGCCGTATTTCAGCGCAGCCTCCATCACCCGTTGCCGCGTTTGCTCGCGCACCTCGGGATAGCCGCCAAGCGCACGGCTGACGGTGGTGGGCGATAGCCCAACCTTTTCTGCGAATTCCTTGAGTTTCATGTTTTTCGCCAATTTGCCTCTGCATGCGTTGCCGCCGCAGATTTTTCAAGCGGACAATAATTGAAAACGATTTCAATTTTTATCCATCTGAAACCTTACAGTCGGTCATTTCGAAAAGCAAACACCGCAAAATCATCGTCGGAAATGCCGAGTTTTCACACAATTAGAAAGAGTATTGACAGATTGATCCGCTTTTGAGAGCCTCACGCCAGTCAAAAGCGCTTTCAATTTTGAGGACAATCGGAAGCGTCAACGGAGGAGTTTGACAATGAATATTTCCATGAAGACTTTGTTCCTGTGCGGCAGCGTACTTTCCGCGGCAGTTTCGGCGCAGGCGGCCGAACTTTCCATCGCCGCCAATTCCACCGGCAAGAACATCGCGTTCTTCCGCGAGCGGATCGCCGCCTTCGAGAAAGAGACCGGCCACAAGGTCAATCTCGTCACCATGCCTTCTTCATCAAGCGAACAATTCAGCCAGTACCGGCTATGGCTTGCCGCCGGCAACAAGGATGTCGACGTCTACCAGACCGACGTGATCTGGGCGCCGCAGCTCTCCGACCAGTTCGTGGATCTGACCGAAGCGACCAAGGACGTCATCGGCGATCATTTCCCCTCCATCGTTGCGTCACAGACCGTGGACGGCAAACTAGTCGCCATGCCGATGTTTACCGATGCACCCGCTCTGTTCTACCGCAAGGACCTTCTGGAAAAATACGGCAAGCAGCCGCCGAAAACCTGGAAGGAACTGGGCGAGACTGCCAAGGAAATTCAGGACAAGGAGCGGGAGGGTGGACAGAAGGACCTCTGGGGCTTCGTCTTCCAGGGCAGCGCCTATGAAGGCCTGACCTGCAACGCGCTGGAATGGATCGCATCCGCCGGCGGCGGCCATATCGTCGAGACCAATGGCGATATCTCCATCAACAACGAGAAAGCCGCAGCCGCGATCGAAGCCGCCAAGGGTTGGGTCGGCACAATCGCACCGCAGGGCGTGCTTGCCTACAAGGAAGAGGAAGCGCGCGGCGTCTGGCAGACCGGCAATTCCGTGTTCATGCGCAACTGGCCCTATGCCTACGCACTCGGAAATGGCGCCGACAGCGCCATCAAGGGTAAGTTCGGCGTCACCCCGCTGCCGGCAGGCGCAGAAGGCGAAGCACCTGCCTCGACACTCGGCGGCTGGAACCTCGCCGTTTCGAAATATTCCGACGACAAGGAAGCCGCCATCCAGCTGGTGAAATTCCTGGCATCGAAAGACACCCAGAAGATGCGTGCGATCCAGCTCTCCAACATGCCGACGATCGCCTCGCTTTACGACGACAAGGACGTTGCGGAGGCACAGCCCTTCATGCCGACCTGGAAGCCGATCTTCCAGACCGCTGTTCCCCGTCCTTCCGCCTCGGCCAAGGTAAAATATAACGAGGTTTCGGCCAAGTTCTGGGGTGCGGTCCACAACACGCTCTCCGGCAATGGCACGGCGGCTGAAAATCTCGAATTGCTCGAGGTGGAACTGACCGATCTCAAAGGCAACGGCTGGTAATCCGGCTCGCGCGGGAAGCGGTCTCGCCTGATCGTTTCCCGCGCCCCAACCGCGAGATGTCCCCATGAATGACACCACCCTTCAAAGACCGGTCGCGGCATCCGGCACCGGTTCGGATCTTCAATCGGAACGGCTGAAATCCGCCTGGCTGTTTCTTGCCCCCACATTTCTGGTGTTGGCGCTGGTGGCCGGCTGGCCGCTTGTGCGCACTGTCTGGTTCAGCCTCACCGACGCATCGCTGACCAATCTCGACGGTGCGCAGTTCGTCGGCTTCAAGAACTACCTGAGCTGGATCACGCTCAGCAGCGGCCGCACGATCTATCGCGGCCTTCTGGCCGATCCCGCCTGGTGGGGTGCGGTTCTGAACACACTGAAATTCACCATCCTCTCGGTCAGCTTCGAAACCGTGCTCGGCCTCATCGTCGCTCTGGTTCTGAACGCCGAGTTTAGAGGACGCGGCTTCGTGCGCGCCGCCATCCTCGTGCCATGGGCCATTCCCACCATCGTCTCGGCGCAGATGTGGGCGTGGATGCTGAACGACCAGTTCGGCATCTTGAACGACCTCTTCCTCAATCTCGGGCTGATCTCCCACAAGATCGCATGGACAGCCAATCCGGATACCGCGATGGTCGCCGTGCTGATCGTCGATATCTGGAAGACGACGCCGTTCATGGCGCTGCTCATCCTCGCCGGCCTGCAGATGGTGCCGAAGGACATGTATGAGGCAGCGAAGGTGGACGGCATCCACCCCGTCAAGGTGTTCTTCCGCGTTACCCTGCCGATGATCCGGCCGGCCCTCATGGTCGCCGTCATCTTTCGCATGCTGGATGCGATGCGCGTCTTCGACCTCATCTACATTCTGACGCCGAATAACGCCCAGACCCGCACCATGTCGGTGCTGGCGCGTGAGAACCTGTTCGATTTCGACAAGTTCGCCTATGGCGCCGCCGCCTCCACCATGCTGTTTCTCATCATCGCCTCGATCACAGTGATTTATATGTGGCTCGGGCGCGTCAACACCGATGGAGCTTCGCGATGACCCTGCCAAGCATCCTGAAAACCACCGCCTTTTATGCGCTGGTCGCCATCATCATGGTGATTTCGGTATTCCCGTTCTACTACGCGATCCTGACGAGTCTTAAATCCGGCTCGGCGCTGTTCCAGGTCAATTATTGGCCGCGTGAATTCTCGCTGACCAATTACAGCTTCGTCATCGGCAACGGCACGTTCCTGCGCAATCTCGGCAATTCGCTGTTCGTTGCATCTTCAGTCGTCGTATTGTCGCTGTTCCTTGCGGTAACGGCGTCATATGCCTTGGCTCGCGTTCGCTTCCGGGGCCGCTCGCTGCTTCTGCTCACCATCCTGTCGGTTTCGATGTTCCCGCAGATCGCCGTTCTCGCCGGCCTGTTCGAACTGATCCGCTGGGCTGGCATCTTCAACACGCCGCTCGCGCTGATCTTTTCCTACATGATCTTCACTCTGCCCTTCACTGTCTGGGTGCTGACGACATTCATGCGCGACCTGCCGATCGAAATCGAGGAAGCGGCAATCGTCGATGGCGCAACGCCATGGGTCATCATCACCCAGGTCTTCATGCCGCTGATGTGGCCGGCGCTCGTCACCACAGGGCTCCTCGCCTTCATTGCGGCGTGGAACGAGTTCCTCTTCGCGCTCACCTTCACCTCATCGAACGAACAGCGCACGGTGCCCGTCGCCATCGCACTTCTTTCGGGCGGTTCGCAGTTTGAAATCCCCTGGGGAACGATCATGGCGGCCTCCGTCATCGTCACCGCCCCGCTCGTCGTCCTCGTTCTTATCTTCCAGCGACGCATCATTTCCGGCCTCACCGCCGGCGGCGTCAAAGGCTAGGAGAAAACTTATGACCACCATTCAACTGCGCAATCTTCGCAAATCCTTCGGCGCCTTCGATGTCATCAAGGGCATCGACATGGACATCCGCTCCGGCGAGTTCATGGTTTTCGTCGGCCCTTCCGGTTGCGGCAAGTCCACGCTGCTACGCCTCATCTGCGGGCTCGAGGAAATCACTGGCGGCACGCTCTCCTTTGACGGAGAAGCCGTCAACCGCCTGCCGCCCGCCAAGCGCGGCGTCGCCATGGTCTTCCAGTCCTATGCGCTTTATCCGCATATGACCGTGTTCGAGAACATGGCCTTCGGCATGAAGCTGTCAGGTGCGGACAAGGAACAGCGCAGAAAGCGCGTCGAAGCGGCAGCCGAGATGCTACAGCTTACGCCCTATCTGGAACGCCTGCCGAAGCAGCTTTCCGGCGGCCAGCGCCAGCGTGTCGCCATCGGCCGCGCCATCGTTCGCGATCCGAAGGTGTTCCTGTTCGATGAACCGCTCTCCAACCTCGATGCGGCGCTGCGTGTCGCAACCCGGCTGGAGATCGCCAAGCTGCACCGCGAGATGCATGATACGACGATGATTTACGTCACCCACGACCAGGTGGAGGCCATGACGCTCGCCGACCGCATCTGCGTGTTGCGCGATGGCCGCGTCGAACAGATCGGCACACCGCTTGAGCTTTACGAAAGCCCGGTCAACACCTTCGTTGCCGGCTTCATCGGCTCGCCGAAGATGAACTTCCTTGCCGGCAAATATGCCGAGACGGAAGGAGCCGCGACCATCGGCATCCGCCCCGAACACATCACCATCGCCACCGATGGCAACGGCTGGAGCGGCGAGATCGTCCACTCGGAAATGCTGGGATCGGACAGCTACATTTATGTCGAGATTGGCGCCGGCGAACCCATCGTCGTTCGCGAGGAGGGTGTGACCGGTCGCAAGGCGGGCGAACGCATCGCCATCGTGCCGGATGCGGCGCAGATCCACCGTTTCGACGCGCAAGGCCGGGCATTAGCCCGCAACCCCGCCCGGGGTGCAGCCTGAACATTCAACTTTCGCCGGGATCACCCAAGGTCCCGGCTTTCACCGAGGAGCATGAAAATGACCATCAACACCGTTGTATGGGGCGAAAATATCCACGAACACATCAACGAGACGGTGCGTTCGATCTATCCAAACGGCATGCACAACACCATTGCCGACGCGCTGAACCAGAACCCTGAGATCAACGCCACCACCGCCACGCTGCAGGAGCCGGAACACGGCCTTTCGCAGGAGCGTCTGGACAAGACCGACGTTCTTGTCTGGTGGGGCCACAAGGACCACGGCGCGGTTCAGGACGAGATCGTCGAGCGCGTCGCCAAGCGCGTCTGGGAAGGCATGGGCCTCATCGTCCTGCATTCCGGCCATTTCTCCAAGCCGTTCAAGCGGCTGATGGGTACGCCCTGCGCACTGAAATGGCGCGAGGCCGGTGAACGCGAGCGTCTGTGGACGATCAATCCGCGCCACCCGATCGCAGCCGACCTGCCCGAGCATTTCGAGCTGGAAAACGAAGAAATGTATGGCGAGCAGTTCTCCGTGCCGGAGCCGCTGGAAACCGTATTCATCTCCTGGTTCCAGGGCGGTGAAGTCTTCCGTTCCGGCCTCACCTGGCGTCGCGGCGCGGGCAACATCTTCTATTTCCGCCCCGGCCACGAGACCTATCCGACCTATCACGACGCCAATGTGCAAAAGGTCATCAGCAATTCGGTGAAATGGGCATATAATCCGGCCGGCGCACTGACGAGCATCCACGCTGCCCCCAATGTTCCCGTCGACAAGGCGCTGGAGCCGATCGAGGAACGCGGCCCCAAGCTGCACAAGGCAGGCGAAGCAGGTTACAGGTAAAAAGCCATGAGACTTCTCATTCTCGGAACCGGCGGCATGGCCAACAACCATGCCACCTATTTCTCTCAAATCCCCGGTGTCGAACTGGTGGCTGCGGTGGATGTGGACGATGTGGTGGTGCGGGGCTTCGCGCTCCGCCACAACATTCCGCTCTCCTTCACCTCGCTGGATGACGCAATCGCCTGGGGTGAATTCGACGCGGCGGCGAATGTCACGCCTGACGCCATCCACCACCCCACCAGCCTGAAGCTGCTGGCGGCCGGCAAGCACGTCTTCTGCGAAAAGCCGCTGGCGGAAAACTACGCCAAGGCCGCCGAAATGGCCGATGCGGCCGAAAAGGCCGGCCTCGTCGCCATGGTCAACCTCACCTATCGAAATGTCGCCCCTTTGCAGGCGGCACGCGAGATGGTGCTGGCGGGCAAGATCGGCAAGGTCCGGCATCTCGAAGCCTCCTATCTCCAGAGCTGGCTCGTTTCCAAGGCCTGGGGCGACTGGATGACGGAGAGCAAGTGGCTGTGGCGGCTTTCTACCAAGCACGGCTCCAACGGCGTGCTGGGCGATGTCGGCATCCACATTCTCGACTTTGCCTCCTATGGCGCGGGCAGCGATGTGGAGCGCATCTTCACGCGGCTGAAGACCTTCGACAAATATGAGGGCAACAAGATCGGCGTCTACGATCTCGACGCCAATGACAGCTTCACCATGACCGCCGAGCTTGAGAACGGCGCCATGGGCGTCATCCACGCCAGCCGCTGGGCGACGGGCCACCTCAACGAACTCCGCCTGCGCATCCATGGTGACAAGGGCGCATTGGAAGTGATCCACACGCCTGACTATTCCAGCCTGCGGGCCTGCATTGGTGAGGATGTGGAGAAGGCGATCTGGAAGACCATCGATGTCGACCCGGTGCCGACGAATTACGAAAAATTCGCCAAGGCGGTGATGGAGGGCGGCCCCGCCGATCCGGATTTCCGTCATGCGGCCAATCTGCAGAAGGTACTCGATCTGTCGATCATCGCGGATCGGGAGAGGCGCGAACTGGCCGTTTCGGCCTGATGTGAAAGAACAATATGCGGCACGACGTTGCCGCATGTTTCTTCTCCCCGAGGGGGAGAAGGTGGCCCGAAGGGTCGGATGAGGGGGCAAGCTCTCCGAATACTGCTACCCTTGCCCCCTCATCCCGCTGCCGCGACCTTCTCCCCGGCGGGGAGAAGAAACAAGTGGAACCCGCTCGCTCAATCCGCTATGCGCTTTCTCAAAGACGCGGACTACGACGTGGAATTTCATTCCCGCACAATCTACACGCCGCGCTTATTCCCCCACAACAGCACATGCAGTTGCGGCAGCACGCGAGCGGAGAACCAGCGGTCTTCGCTGACCTTCTCCACCAGCCACAACATCCGGTCCATGACCCCATCGATATCCACGCGGGCGTCGTCATCATCGGGCGGCGGCGGGGTGTGGTTGCCGGGCTGGAGGTAAACCGGCAGATGCGGAAAGCGAGCGGATGCCGTCTTGGCATAGGCATAATCCGCATCATCGAAAACCACGATTTTCAGTGCCACCTGCGGTCCATCGCCGGCGGTGGCAAGACAGTTCTCGAATGCCTGCCAGTCTGTTTCCATGCCGCTCGATGGCGGTTTCGGGCTCAGCACCAGATGGTCGAGATCGGCGAACCAGTCTTTCGCGATGCTGCCCTGCGTTTCCAGCGCGAAACGATAGCCCTCGCCCTGACCCTTCGCAATCAAAGCCCCGAGCGGCTGGATGGCGGGGTTGCCTCCGGAGAGCGACACCGTCAGCGGCACGCCGCCGGAAAGCCGACACACCTCCTGCCAGATCGTCTCGACAGGCATCGGTTTCCACGTATCGCGGTACTCGCTGTCGACCGCATGCAGCGTATCGCACCAGGAACAGCGGTAATCACAGCCGCCGGTGCGCACAAAAACGGTGGGCAGGCCAATCAGCGGCCCCTCGCCCTGAATGGTCGGACCGAAGATTTCGCTGATGCGGATTGCCGTTTCCTTCGCTGCAACTTTCTGTGCAGCCGCCGTCATGGCCGGTATTCCGCCCAGGTCTTGGCGGTTTCACTCACCCGCACGGCGCTGGTTTCCGGCAGGCGATCCTTGCACCAGTCATAGAAGTGCTTCGCCAGGTATTCCGCCGTCACGCGGTCATGGCCGAGAACGTCGTTCAAATGGCGATGGTCGAAATGATCGTCGATATAGCGCTTCAGTGGTGAAAGTTCGTGATAGTCGCGCACGAAACCATGAACGTTGAGTTCTTCACCCGATAGTTCGACCTCGACAATGTAATTATGCCCATGCAGACGGGCGCATTGGTGATCAGCCGGCAGGCTTTTCAGCTGGTGCGAGGCGGAGAAGTGAAACTCCTTGGTGATGCGGAACATCAGCGCACCTCCTGCGCCGCATAGGCATGGGTCGCCGCTACCCAAAAATCCGGGTCTTCGTAGTCGGTTGGGTCGGTAACGCCGGCCAGATGAAAAGCCTCGCGCCGTTCCACGCAGGTGCCGCAGCGTCCGCAATGGCGCAAACCGCCCTTGTAACAGGACCACGTTTCCCCAAAGGGCGTGCCGTATTTCACACCGTCGGTGACGATCGCCGCCTTGGAGACCGTGACATAGGGCGCAAAAAGCTTGACATCAGCATAACCTTCCAGCGCGTGCGCCTGCATGGCGTTGAAACTGTCGATAAAGCCCGGCCGGCAATCGGGATAGATGAAATGGTCGCCGCCATGTACGGCGATCGCCACCGCATCCGCCTGTTGTGCTGCGGCCAGACCGAAGGCGATGGTAAGCATGATGGCGTTGCGGTTCGGCACAACGGTGGAGCGCATGGTCTCCTCCGCATAGTGCCCATCCGGCACCGCGATGTCGTCCGTCAGCGCCGAGCCGGTGAGATGCGCACCGATGGTTCTGATGTCGATGACATGATGCGGCACGCCGAGACGCTTCGCACAATCGGCGGCGAAATCCAGTTCCTTCTTGTGGCGCTGGCCATAATCGAAGGAGACGAGAGCGAGAAGTTCATGCTCCGCTGCGATTTTATGCGCAAGCGAAACGGAGTCCAATCCGCCGGAGCAGATGACGATGGTTTTCATAATTTAGGATCCCTTGTTTTGACCGGGTGGGCTGCGACCGGATACGGCGCGGCTTTAAACCAAAGCGAAGGGATTGTGAAGAGCTTACGATATTAGCGCCGCCGCGCCGTTGCCGCTGAAACAAAAAAGCGGCGGAGTCGCCTCCGCCGCCTGTTTGATCGGTCGTCACATCAACGCAGCAGCGCCTGCGCCTCTTCAATGCCGAGCGCTAACGGCTGAGTGCAGGTCGTGGTCATCTCGATGAAGCGCCCTTCTTCCCCGGATTTGAGGATGGAGGTCATCACGTCGATGCCATGCAGGGAGCGATCCAGCGAGCAACGGGCATCACGGCCTTCCAGAATGGCAATCGCCATATCGGCAAGGCCTGCGGTGCGGTAATTGGCGCGCGGGCCGTTCGGGCTTTCCTGGTTGGCGATGCCGAAAGGATGCGCCCAGTCTTCCAGCGGCTGGATATTCTTATCGCGCCCGCTCGCTTCCACCACACCACCGAAGAAGTTGGGGTCCGGCACGTAGATAGAGCCTTCCGTGCCGTAGAGCTCCATATTGGCGTGGCGATGCGACCACACGTCCCAGCTAGCCGAAAGCGTGATCGTTGCTCCGTTCACGAATTCCAGCAGCGCATGGATGTTGGTCGGCGTTTCAACCGGGATGACCTCGCCGTTGAGCGGCTGGCTGGTCACCGTGCGGGTGGGATTGGCCATGGAGGTCAATGCCCCGACGCGCTTGACCGGGCCGATGAGGTTGATGAGGTTCGCCACATAATAGGGACCAAGATCGAGGATCGGCCCACCGCCCTTCAGGAAGAAGAAGCCCGGGTTCGGGTGCCACATCTCCATGCCGGGGCTCATCACATGGCAGGTGCCTGACGTGATGCGCCCGACCTTGCCCTCGTCGATATATTGCCGGGCGAGCTGATGCGCGCCGCCGAGGAAGGTGTCCGGCGCGCAACCAACGGAAAGGTTCTTCTCCCGGGCGATGCGGCGCAGTTCTTCCCCCTCTTCCAGCGAAAGCACCAACGGCTTTTCCGAATAGACGTGCTTGCCCGCCTCAAGTGCGGCTTTCGACACCGGAAAATGCGCGGCGGGAATGGTGAGGTTCACCACCACGTCGATGTCCTTGTTGGCGAGCAGTTCCTCGATGGACTGCGCGACAACGCCGAATTCTTCCGCCCTCAGCTCCGCCGCATTGCGGTTGAGGTCGGCGCAGGCAAGCACCTTGATGCCCTTGAAGAGCGGCGCCAGCGAGAAATAAGCAGACGAGATATTGCCGCATCCGATGATGCCGACGCCAAGATCTCTGGCCATGATAAAACTCCGAAAAATTGAAACTCAATAGGTTTTGAACGATGCGATCGAGCGGGTGATGAGCCGGTCGATATCTTTCGGGTTGTCGTGCTCGACCACGAAATGTTTCGTGGCGGATTTCGCCTTCAGCGCGGCAACGAGGCCCTTCCAGTCCACTGTACCATGGCCGACGTCGGCCCAGCCATCCTCATCCGCATTCTCTCCCGCGGGCGCGATATCCTTGACATGCACGGCGGTGATGCGCTTGCCGTAGCTCTCGATCCAGGCGAGCGGATCGGCATTGCCCCTGATAATCCAGGCGATATCCGCTTCCCATTTCAGGTCCGGGCCTCCGGCAAAAATCTGCTCCTGCGGCGTCGAGCCATCGTCAAGCGTCTTGAACTCGAAATCATGGTTATGCCAGCCGAAGATCAGCCCGGCATCCACGAAGGGCTTACCGGCTTCCTGCAGGCGCTTGCCGAAGGCGAACCAGCCTGCGACATCTGTCGGGCGCTGGTCGGGCATCAGATAAGGGCAATAGATCGCCTCCACGCCCAGTACCTTGGCGATGTTCAGCGCCTTTTTCGGATCACCCTCAAGAAGATCGAGACCGAAATGGCCGGTTGGCATGGTCAGCCCGTTGGCGTCGAGTTCGGCGCGCAGACCTTTCAGACCAGCTTCATCCAGCGAGGCATACATCGCGCCATAACCTTCGACATGTTTATAACCCGCCGCCGAAAGCTTTTTCAGAATGTCGGAAAAAGGCTGGAAATTGCGGGCGCTGTAAAGCTGGAAACCGAGTTCTGTCATTATCTCCTCCATAGAGATGTGGGTGCTTGGGATGGTGTTGGGGGGTAAAACGAGACCTTCCTAAAGCCGCTCTTCGCTCTGCGCGTCGAACAGCGAGGCCATGGTAAGGTCTAGGCCGAGACGGACCTTCGTGCCGGGAGAGAACCGACGGTGGCCACCAACGCGCACGGACAGGGTATGACCGGCATGTTTGAGCCAGATCAGATTGTCGGCGCCCATCGGCTCCTCGATATCAACGATCGCTTCGTGCACCTCACCGCCAACAATATCGGCATCGACGCGCACATGTTCGGGGCGAACGCCTAGAACCACCGCGCGGCCGGCGATAAGCGGCGTCTCCGACTGATAACCGTCCAGCGAAAAGTTGACGCCGTTGGTGGTGAAAACCACCTTGCCGTCTTTTTCGATCAATTCGCCACGCAGGAAATTCATCGAGGGCGAACCGATGAAGCCGGCGACGAAGAGGTTCCGCGGCTTGTTGTAGATGGTGACGGGATCGGCCAGCTGCTGGATGACGCCGCTTTTCATGATGGCGATACGATCCGCCAGCGTCAGCGCCTCGATCTGGTCGTGCGTCACATAGATCATGGTGTTCTTCAGCGACTGGTGCAGCCGCTTGATTTCGACGCGCAGTTCCGAGCGCAGCTTGGCGTCGAGGTTGGAGAGCGGCTCATCGAACAGGAACACATCCACATCCCGCACCAGCGCCCGGCCAATCGCCACACGCTGGCGCTGGCCGCCAGAAAGCTCGGCAGGCTTGCGTTTCAAAAGCGGCTCGATCTGCAAGATGCCCGCCGCCCGTTTCACGCGCCGGTCGATCTCCTCTTTCGGTACCTTGGCGACCTGAAGGCCGAAGGACAGGTTTTTCTCCACCGTCATCTGCGGATAAAGCGCATAGGACTGGAACACCATGCCGATGCCGCGATCCTTGGGTTCTTCCCAGGTGACGTTGCGGTCCTTGATGAAGATTTGCCCGTCGGTCGGCTCCAGAAGCCCGGCAATGCAGTTGAGAAGGGTCGACTTGCCGCAGCCGGAAGAGCCGAGCAACACGAGGAATTCGCCGTCGTAAATATCGAGATTGAGGTCTTTCAGCACGGTGACGGCGCCGAAGGACAGGGAAAGATCGCGAATGGAAACGCTTTTGTTCATATAACTCAACCTTTTACTGCGCCTGCAGCAATGCCGCGGACGAAAAGCCTGCCGGAGACGAAATAGACGATCAGCGGCACAGCCCCGGTCAGAAGGGTTGCGGCCATGTTGACGTTGTATTCCTTCACGCCCTGCACGGAGTTGACGATGTTATTGAGCTGCACGGTCATCGGGTAATATTCCGGCCGCGTGAACACCACGCCGAACAGGAAGTCGTTCCAGATGCCGGTCACCTGCAGGATCATCGCCACGACGAAGATCGGCAGTGACATGGGCAGCATGATGCGGAAATAAATCTGCCAGAAATTGGCGCCATCGATACGAGCCGCCTTGAACAGTTCCTCCGGCAGCGACGCAAAATAATTGCGGAACAGCAGCGTCAGGATCGGCATGCCAAAGATGGTATGCACGATGACGAGGCCGGTCAGCGTGCCGTAAACGCCCATTTCGCGCAGCACGATGACGATCGGATAGATCATCACCTGATAGGGGATGAAGGCACCGATGATGAGGATCGAGAAGAACAGTTCCGACCCTTTGAACTTCCAGTTCGCGATGGCGTAACCGCTGACGGAAGCGACGATGATCGAGATGACGACCGACGGCACGAGGATGCGCACCGAGTTCCAGAAGCCGCGTGAAAGGCCGTCGCAATTCAAGCCCGTGCAGGCATTGGCCCAGGCCTTCACCCAGGGCTCAAAGGTGATTTCCACTGGCGGTGCGAAAATGTTGCCGAGCCGGATTTCCGGCATGCCCTTTAGCGAGGTGACGACCATCACGTAAAGCGGCAGCAGATAATAGGCGGCGGCAACGAACAGCGTGCCGTAAAGAATGATGTTGCGACGGGAAAAGGTTTTCCTCGGTTTCTTGCCGCGCGGGCCGGAAAGGTCCTGGGCAACCGCATCGCTTGCGGCGACAACCGTGTTCAATGTGCTGATATTAGCCACGCTTCTTGCCTCCGAATTCGAGGTAGGCCCATGGGATGACAATGATGGCGACGGTCAGAAGCATCATAGTCGAGGCTGCGAAGCCCTGCCCCAGATTTTGCGCCTGGAACATGTAGTCATAGACATATTTCGCCGGCACTTCGGAGGCGATGCCCGGCCCGCCGCTGGTCTGCGCCACCACCAGATCGTAGACCTTGACGATGCCGCTGGCGATGATGACGAGCGTGGTGATGAAGACCGGACGCATCATGGGAATGATGATGAGGATATAGGTCTTCCACATCGGAATGCCGTCAACGCGCGTTGCCTTCCAGATGTCCTCATCGATACCGCGAAGACCGGCCAGCATCAGGCACATGACAAGCCCCGTGCCCTGCCAGAGCGCAGCAATCAGGATACCGTAAATGACGATCTGGGAATTATAAAGCGGATCGAAGGTGAAGCTTTCCCAACCCATCGAGCGGACCACGGACTGGATGCCGAATTCCGGGTTCAGCAGCCACTGCCAGACGAGGCCGGTGACGATGAAGGACAAGGCGAAGGGATAAAGAAATATCGTGCGGAAGGTGTTTTCAAACCGGATTTTCTGATCCATCAGCGCCGCCAGCACGAAGCCGATGACGAGACTGAAGATCAGCGACAGCACGCCATATATCGCAAGATTCTGGATGGACACGATCCAGCGCGGCGCGGCCCAAAGCCGCTCATATTGGTCAAAACCGATGAAGCTCGCCCGCGGCAGAAGCTTGGAATTGGTGAAGGAATAAATCACCGTCCAGATCGTTCCGCCGAGAAAGATCACCATGGCGGTCAGGATCATGGGAATGGAGGCAATCTTGGAATTGAGATTGCGGAAAAGCTGGTTGGGACGCCCTGAGCGCGTTTGACCTGCCATGTTACCTCCTCCTGTAACGTTACAGTCAACGACCGAGCAAAAAGCCCGCCGCGTGAAACCCCGGCCAGCGCCAACTGTTCTGGCGCAAGCCGGACGTTGGAAAGGGGAGCGGTGAACCGCTCCCCGATCCGGAGAGATTACAATCAGTCAGCCGAACCGATAATGTCCGCGAAGCGCTTCTGCCCGTCTTCCGCCGACATCGAGCCCGCGAAGAACTCCGCCATCAGGTCTTCCTTCTGTTTCTGCGTATCGGCAGAAATCAGCTGGTCGGTGCTGGTCAGCGCATTGCCCTTGGCCAGAATTGCCAGACCCTTTTTCATGCAGTCATTGGCTGCATTGAGGTCGACATCGCCGCGGATCGGCAGCGAGCCTTTCTTCAGGTTAAAGGCAACCTGCGTTTTCGGATCAACAATGGTTGCGGCAAGCACGTCCTGCGCCTTGGTTTTCGCCTCGTCCTTCAAAACCGGGAAATAAAAGGCGTCGCCACCCGTGGTGAGGTATTCACTAAGACCAAGACCAGGAAGGCAGGAATAGTCCGTGCCGGCTTTCTGATTGGCGAGCTGGAATTCGCCCTGCGCCCAGTCGCCCATGATCTGGCCGCCGGCCTTGCCCGTTATCACCATATTCGTGGCCTGATTCCAGTCCTGAACATTGGTGCCCTTGGCCATGTCGCGCGCCTCGACGGCAGCCGCGAAAATCTTGGCCATCTCAGGCCCGGCTGCCGCTTCGGCATCCTTGTCGCCATAGACCTTCTGATAAAGATCTTTGCCGCCGATCGAAAGCGTCAGCGTGTCGAACAAGCCGTTCGCCTGCCATGCCTGGCCGCCCAGCGCGAGCGGCTGGATGCCGGCCTTTTTCAGCGCCGGTGCGGCTGCGACGAATTCCGTCCAGTTCTTCGGAACTTCAACGCCCGCCTTCTTGAAGGCTTCATTGGAAAGCCACAGCCATTGCCAGGAATGGATATTGACCGGTGCACAATAGATCTTGCCGTCGATGGTGCAGCTGTCGAGCAGGCTTGCAGGCTTGATCACCTCTTTCCAGTTACCCTTTGCGGCAACATCGGAAAGATCGCGCATCAGACCTGCCTGAACAAGCTCTTCAGCCTGCCGGCCATGATTGAATTGGGTGGCCCCCATCGGGTCGCCGCCGGTGATGCGGCTGATCATGATCGGCCGGGCTGTACCACCCGAACCGGCAATCGCGCCGTCCACCCATTTATTGCCGGTCGCGTCGAAAGCCTTGGCCAGTTCGGCGACGGCAGCGGCTTCGCCGCCCGATGTCCACCAATGGGTCACCTCAAGATCGGTGGCCCCGGCGATACCCGCCGGAATCATGACGCTGGCCAGAAAAGCCGCAGAAATAACACGCATTCGCATGAGTCTCCTCCCTCACTGAAACGTTGCAGTTGGAACGTATGCGAAGATTTTTGATTAGGCAACCGCCTAAAATACGAATCTCGCCACCACCGTCAGGAGGCATTTCGAACGGGCGGTAAATATGCCGAACAGCCAGGCGACACAGGGGATTGGACCGCGTAATCCACACGCAATGCCGGTCATTTACAAACCCCATGGTGAGGAAAACAGGCGAAAGAGACCATGAAACGCTGGCATATTCTTTTGATCATCGGATTGACCGGTGTCGCATCGCTTTTACTGGCAACGTTTGAGCAGCTCATCCCGGGACAGCAGGTTTCATTGGCGATGCGTCTGCTGATCCTCGTCCAGCCCGCAATCCTGACCCTTGCGGCGGTGGCGACCGGTCAGGCTCTGGCCGTGAAACTCGGGCTTGGCGCCCCGTTGATCGATAGCCTGCTGAATGGTGACAGCGCGCGCGCAGTGCTGCGAAGACAGGTGCCGCCTGCGCTTGCGGCGGGCATTGCCGTCGCCGTGTTGATGATCATCTATTCCTCGGTGATCCTGCCCCTGGTCACGGATGCGGCAACCCTGGCAAAAATGACCAGATTTGATGTCCCGCTGGCGACCCGGATTTTATATGGCGGCATCACGGAAGAGCTGCTGACCCGGTGGGGCCTGATGTCGTTTTTTGCATGGGCCCTCTGGCGCATGACGGGAAGCGGACAGATTGGACCATCCACAGTGTGGGCAGCCATCGCAATCGCCGCAGCTCTCTTTGCCGCGGGCCACCTGCCTTTTCTGTTCACGATCGCTGCTCAGCCTCAACCGGCGCTCGTCCTTGCGGTGCTGCTCGGCAATTTCGTTCCCGGCCTCATCTTCGGGTGGCTATTCTGGCGTCGGGGACTGGAAGCGGCGATGCTGTCCCACGGCTTTGCCCATTGCGTGAACGCGCTGGCCGCTTGAACCAAAAAAGCGAAGCGGACCTATGTCCGCCTCGCCTTATGTTCCCTCGGCATTGGCAACAGCTCTATTGCCTCTTGTAATCATCCTCGATGCGGATGACATCATCCTCGCCGATATAGGCTCCGGTCTGGATTTCGACCAGCTCGAGCGGTATCTGCCCCTCATTGGCAAGCCGGTGCGGCTGACCGATCGGGATATAAACCGACTGGTTTTCCGTCAGCAGCCGGGTTTCTTCGCCGATCGTCACCGTCGCGGTTCCCTTCACGACGATCCAGTGTTCCGAGCGGTGGTAATGTTTCTGGAACGAGATGCGGTGGCCGGGATCGACCGTGATGTGGCCCACCCGGTAGCGCTCGTCCACATACATATGTTCGATATAACCCCAGGGGCGGTAGACGCGCTTGTGGGTCTGCGTCTGTGGCGCGTGTTCGCTGTCCTTCAGCTTTTCTACCAGCCCCTTCACATCCTGCACCCGGTTTTTCGGCACCACCAGAACCGCATCCTTGGTGGCCACCACCACCATGTCCTTTGCACCCACCACCGTCGTCAGCAATTGCGTGGAGTGGATGAGGCAGCCTTCGGAATCGATGAAGACGCCGTTGCCTTCCAGTGCGTTGTCATTGCCGCGTTTGTCGGCAATCTCCCAGATCGCATCCCAGCTGCCAATATCCGACCAGCGGAAATGGCCGTGCACCACCGCCATGCGTTTGGTCTTCTCGATCACCGCATAGTCGATGGAGTTTTTCGGCGAAGCCTCGAAGCTTTCCTGATGCAGGCGCACGAAACCGAGGTCGCTCTCATATTGCTCGACGGCCTGCGTCACCGCCGCCAGGATTTCCGGCGCGAAGGCCTTCAGCTCGGCGATCATCACATCGGAACGGAACAGGAAGTTGCCGGAATTCCAGAGATAACCTTTTTCCAGATAGGAGATCGCCGTCTTCACATCCGGCTTCTCCACAAAGGCATCCACGGTGCTGAGGTCTTCCTCGCCGTCGATCGCCTCGCCCGGCTTGATGTAACCGTAGGAGGTACGCGGCTCGGTCGGCACGAGGCCGAAGACGACGATATTGCCCTGATCGGCGGCTTTTGCGCCGAGCTTCACGGCATCCGAAAACTTGTGGGCATCGAGCACCACATGGTCGGCGGCAAGCGCCAGCACCAGGCATCCGGGCTCGCGGCGCTCGGCCAGCACCGCGGCGGCGGCCATCGCGGCGGCGCTGTCGCGGCGGGCGGGCTCCAGCACTACCGTTGCCGGCAGATCGATCTCTTCCGCCTGGCGGCGCGCGAAGAAACGGAAATCTTCGTTGGTGATCACAAGCGGTTCGGCATAAAGGCTCTTGTCGCCCACCCGCTGCAGCGTCTGCTGATAGGTCGAAAGATTGCCGACCAGCGGCTGGAACTGCTTGGGCAACTGATCGCGCGATACCGGCCAAAGCCGGGAACCAGCACCGCCAGCAAGAAGAACCGGCGTGATCTTTCGAGATTGTTCCTTCACAATAAAACCTTTCCAACTCTAAAAATTTCCCGGCGCGCCGGACAATATACATATTTCGAAATACCGCCATCATCGGTTCACGGGCGGATAAGCGCAAGCTCATAAATTCGCCTTGTGAAAGCTTGGTGAATGGCGGCGAATTTGCCGGCAGGCCCCGTTTTCCTAACGCAGGAGGGAGAGTGAGGTTCCGCACGGAATGGCTGCTCACGCCGGCTCACGGAAAAGAAAAACCCCGGGATAACGTCCCGGGGTTCCTTTTTTCAGAATGATCAAACCAGAATCAATCCGGCAATGCATAGGCGATTACATAGTCGCCACGATCAGGCGACTGGCGTGCGCCGCCGGCCGAGATAACCACATATTGCTTGCCGGTCTTCGGAGACTTGTAGCTCATCGGACCGCCCTGGCTGCCGACCGGAAGGCGGGCCTTCCAGACTTCCTTGCCGGTCGCCGTATCGAAGGCGCGCAGATAATAATCCTGCGTGCCGGCGATGAAGACGAGACCGCCCTGCGTGGCGAGCGTGCCGCCGAGCGTCGGCATGCCGATCGGGATCGGCAGACCCATCTTGATGCCGAGCGGCCCGGTGTCCTCGACGGTACCAACAGGCACCTGCCACTTGATCTTCTGTGTCTTCATGTCGATCGCGGTCATCGTCCCATAGGGCGGAGCCTGGCAGGGAATGCCGAGAGCCGAAAGGAAACGGTTCTTGTCGACGGCATAGGGCGTACCCTTCATAGGCACGAGGCCCATGCCGGTATTGACGCTTTCGCCGCCGCTTGCCGTTGCCTTGGTGGGTGCGGCTTCCTTCATCTGAATCCAGAGGCCGAGGCGCATGTCATTGACGAAAATGGTGTTCGTCGTCGGGTCAGTCGAAAGACCGCCCCAGTTCATGCCGCCGAGCGAACCCGGGAATGACAAGGAAAGGTCCGTACCCGGCGCCGTATAAAGCCCTTCGTAGCGCATGCCCTTGAAGGCAATACGGCAAAGAAGCTGGTCGAACGGGGTGGCGCCCCACATATCCGCTTCCGTCAGGGTCTGCGCGCCGATCTCAGGCATGCCGACCGAGCGCGGCTGTGTCGGCGCATAGCGCTCGTTCGGAATATTGGCGGGCTTGACCGGAACTTCTTCAACTTTGGTCAGCGGCTGGCCGGTCGCCCGGTCGAGAACATAGATCTGCGCCGCCTTGGTGCCGAAGACCAATGCCGGAACAGTCGTTCCATCCGCTTTCGGGAAATCGATGAAGCTTGGCTGCATCGGGACATCGAAGTCCCAGAGGTCGTTATGAACTGTCTGATAGACCCACTTTTCCCGACCGGTGGTGGCATCGAGCGCCAGCATCGAAGCGCCATATTTATGGTCGAGCGGCGTGCGCGTCGCGCCATACAAATCCACCGAAGGGCTGCCGACCGGCATGAAGACGGTGTTCAGCTCCGGATCGTAGGACATGGATGCCCAGACGTTGGGCGTGGAGCGTGTGTAGGTCTGCCCTTCGGGCGGCAGTCCGGTGATGTCAGGGTTGCCGGGATCGAAGGCCCAGCGGAGCGCGCCGGTCACCACATCGAAACCGCGCATCACACCGCCGGGCATGTCCACCTGTACGTTGTCGGCGATACGACCGCCGACAACGACGGTCGTTCCCGCCAGTGTAGGCGCGGAGGTCAGCACATATTGCGGGTCCGGCGCATCGCCGAGACCGATCTTCAGATCGACACGGCCATTGGTGCCGAAGTCAGGGCAGAACGCGCCGGTGTCGGCATCAAGCGCAATCAGTTCCGCATTGATGGTGTTCATCAGAATACGGCGCTGGCAAAGCGCGCCTTCAGCCACGATTGCCGGGGTAACCGGCGTGGAACCTGGTGCGGTCGGTTGCTTCAGCGGCGCCTTGGCGTCGAAATAGGCAAGACCGCGGCAGCGCATCCAGACGGAGGATTTCGCATTGATTTCCGTCTTCCATTTCTCAGCGCCGGTATCGGCATCGAGAGCGATGACATTATTGTGCGGCGTGCAAAGGAACACGGTGTCGCCAACCTGCAGCGGCGTTTCCTGATCTTCCGCACCATTCGCGCCGGGGCTGATCGGGGTGTCACCGGTATGGTAAGTCCATGCGACTTCGAGGTTCTTGACGTTGTCACGGGTGATTTCGTCGAGCGCGACAAAGCGGCTGCCGCCGGATGTATTGCCGTAATGCTCCCAGTTCTTCTGCTCGGTTTCCGGGGTTACCGGCGTCAGCGCGGCCGCCTCACCATTGAAGGCGACGGTCGGATGCGGCACGAACATGCCAGCAAAACCGGCACCGGAAGCGATGGCGAGAATGGCGGCAATGGCGAAAGAAGTGCCATATGCCGGGGTCTTGCCTGCGGCACGGCGCAAGAGGGGATAGGAGAGCGCAACGACAGCGGCGCCGACACCTATCGCCAGAAGGCGGGAAATAAGCGGCCAGAAGTGCAATCCGGCTTCCCACACCGCCCAGACGCCGGTGAGGACGACGACGAGACCGAAGAGAAGCGCGCCCGCAGGCTTGCGCAACAGGATGAGCAGACCGGAGACTATCAGCGCGATACCCGCCGCAATGAAGTAAAGGCTGCCGCCGAGTGCCGCGAGCTGGCCGCCGCCAATGGCGAAGAACAGGCCTGCGGCTATGATGACCGCGCCGAGCACCAACAGCCATAATCTGGCTGGGAGCGATAATGAAGTTGCTGGATTACCCATGAAAGAATGTCCGGTTAGAAGAGCCGCCAAAAAGGCTGAAGCCCGATGATCGTTCAGCGCCCGGTAAAGCCGGGACAGTCCGCGGCCATTGCGGCCAGGCGAAGGTGCGCCCGAGGCGGCGCGGCTGAACGGGGAACAATAGTGGGGAAGACTTCCGTCGTGACTGTCATTTTGACCCATTCACTGCAGGTAACCGCCGGCCCCATGGACGGCGGACAAGGTGCTTGAACAAATCCTCCCCGGCTCGCATCGCCAATGCCCGCATAAGCGGCAAAGACGACCGAAACACTGGCTGCGGTATAACGTCGCCTGCGACAAGATGACAATGCGCAAGACGGGCAATTTTGATAAGCTATACTTATATCACACCAAGTCCGACAACACAAAGACCTGTCCGCCGATGGATATTCGCCAACTCACAATATTCGTGGAAGCCGCAAAGGCCAGAAACTTTCGCGCCGCCGCCCTGCAGCTTGGCATCGCCCAGCCTGCCGTGACCCAGCGCATCCGGCAGCTGGAGGAGAATCTGGGCTTCAAGCTTTTTCACCGCATCAATCGCGGTGTGGAACTCACGCCGGCCGGCCAATCCATGCTCATCGAGGCGGAAGAAATCCTTGCCCGCACCAAAGGCGCGCTGGAAAAGGCGCAGCAGATCAGGCGTGGCCAGCTCGGTACGCTGCGCATCGGTTACGGCACCAGTGTCATGGCGGAACGCAAACTGCCGGCGCTGATTACCCGCTATGGCGATGAACACCCTGATGTGACGCTTGAACTGTTGCCCGGCATGACGATGGAACAACTGATCGAGCAGGTGGCGACCCGCAAGACCGATATTGCCTTCATTCGCGCGCCCCTTCCCTCGCTGCCGCAGACCTTGCGCGCCATGCCCTTCGATCGCTCGAAACTCTGCGTCGCCTTGCCGGAACGGCACGCACTCGCCAACCGCTCGCGGATTTCGGTCGGCGATATCGTGCGCGAAAAACTGCTGCTGCCGGTTGACGAAATTGGCCTTGGTCTCAGCAGCAGCGCGCTTTCGCTTTTTGAGGATGCAGGCTGCGCGCCGGAAATCGGCATGCGCATCGCCAACGTCAATACGATCCTCGCGCTCGTGGAGGCGGGGGCGGGCATTTCCATCCTGCCGGAAACCACCGTACGTTCCGCAAGGGGCATTGCCGGCGTGCCACTGGAAAGCGCGGACGCGTGGTCCGATTGTGTGCTGGTCGTCAGGCGTGGCGCCCTCGCCCTGCATGTCGAAGCCTTCGTGAACATGGCTCGTCAAGCCTATCGGCCAAGCCTCTGACACGAAAGACAGGAATTAATCGATTGAATCGGCCACAAATTTCATCACGCTTAAATTTGCTGCACTGAACAACATTCAAGGCTTGGCAGGCGCGCGAAAAATACAATAACAACGGCTGATATTTTTACACTGATATTGACAGGAAAGCACGCTCAGCCCATGTCCGACACGACGAAACCCGCCAGCACAAGAACATCGGTTACGGATCAGGAAGCCCTGGATTTCCACGCGGAAGGCAGACCCGGGAAACTGGAAATCACCCCGACCAAACCGATGGCGACGCAGCGGGATCTGTCGCTTGCCTATTCGCCTGGCGTGGCCGTGCCGGTAAAAGCCATCGCCGAAAATCCGGCGACCGCTTACGACTATACCACGCGCGGCAACATGGTGGCGGTCATTTCCAACGGCACCGCCATCCTCGGTCTCGGCAATCTCGGCGCGCTCGCCTCCAAGCCGGTCATGGAAGGCAAGTCGGTGCTGTTCAAGCGCTTCGCCGATGTCGACTCCATCGATCTTGAGGTCGATACCGAAGACGCCGACGAATTCATCAATTGCGTGCGTTACCTCGGCCCCTCCTTCGGCGGCATCAATCTGGAAGACATCAAGGCGCCGGAATGTTTTATCATCGAAAGCCGCCTGCGCGAGCTGATGGACATTCCCGTTTTCCATGACGACCAGCACGGCACCGCCATCATCGCCGCCGCCGGCCTCATCAACGCCATCGAACTGACCGGCCGCGACTTCAAGACGACGAAACTCGTCTGCAACGGTGCCGGTGCTGCCGCCATCGCCTGCATGGACCTCATCAAGGCCATGGGTTTCAACCCTGAAAACATCACGCTCTGCGACACCAAGGGCGTGATCTACCAAGGCCGCACCGAAGGCATGAACCAGTGGAAATCCGCCCACGCGGTAAAAACCAGCAACCGCACGCTGGCCGAAGCCATGAAGGGTGCGGATGTGGTGTTCGGCCTGTCGCAGAAGGGCGCTTTCAGCGAAGAGATGATCCGCTCCATGGCGCCGAAACCGATCATTTTCGCCATGGCCAATCCGGATCCCGAAATCACCCCCGAGGAAGTCTCACGCATTCGCGACGACGCCATCATGGCGACGGGCCGTTCGGATTACCCGAACCAGGTCAACAATGTCCTCGGCTTCCCCTATATCTTCCGCGGTGCGCTCGATGTTCGCGCCAGCCAGATCAACGACGCGATGAAGATCGCTGCCGCACAGGCGCTGGCGGACCTCGCCCGCGAAGATGTGCCTGACGATGTGGCCGCCGCCTATCAGGGCAACCGCCCCCGCTTCGGATCGCAATACATCATTCCGGTTCCCTTCGATCCGCGTCTGATCTCGGCCATTCCGGTGGCTGTCGCCAAGGCTGCCATTGAAACCGGCGTCGCCCGCCGGGAACTGCCCGATCTCGACGCCTATGCCCGCGAGCTTTCCGCCCGCCGCGACCCGATGGCATCGACCACGCAGCGCCTTTACGAGCGCGTGCGCCGCTCTCCGAAACGGGTCGTTTTTGCGGAAGCCGAAGAAGAACAGGTCATGCGCGCGGCGATTTCCTTCACTGCGCAGGGCCTCGGCACCGCCATCCTGCTCGGCCGTGACGATATCATCAAGGCCAATGCGGAGCGCGCCGGCATCGATCTCGACCGCGCCAATATCGAGATCACCAACGCCCGCCTTTCCAGCCGGGTCGATGCCTATGTCGATTATCTCTATGCGCGTCTGCAGCGCGGCGGTTTCCTGCTGCGTGACGTGCAGCGCCTGGTCCACAACGACCGCAACCATTTCGCGGCCTGCATGGTGGCGATGGGTGATGCGGACGCGGTAGTGACGGGCGTTACCCGCAATTATTCGACGGCGCTCGAGGATATCCGCCGCTGCATCAACACCAAGCCCGGCCACCGCGTCATCGGCGTTTCGCTTGTCGTTTCGCGCAACCGCACCGTCTTCGTGGCCGATACCGCCGTGCATGACATGCCGAATGCGGAGGACCTTGCCGACATCGCCGAAGAAGCAGCCCACCTTGCGCGCCGTTTCGGCTACGAGCCGCGCGTTGCCATGCTTGCCTATTCCACCTTCGGCCAGCCGACCGGCGAACGCTCAGACAAGGTGCGTGAGGCCGTGAAAATCCTCGACAAGCGCAATGTCAATTTCGAGGTCGATGGCGAGATGTCGGCCGATGTGGCGCTCAACCATCACCGCATGCAGAGCCAGTATCCTTTCGCGCGCCTTTCCGGCCCGGCCAATGTGCTGGTCATGCCCGCCATCCATTCCGCCTCCATCTCCACCAAGATGCTGCAGGAACTGGGCGGCGCGACCGTCATCGGCCCGCTTCTCGTCGGCCTCGACAAGTCGGTGCAGATCACCTCGATGGGCGCGAAGGACAGCGATATCGTCAATATGGCGGCAATCGCGGCCTATAACGCCGGTCGTTGAGACGGGCCGGGACGTTCAGCACGTTTCTTCTCCCCGAGGGGGAGAAGGTGGCCCGAAGGGTCGGATGAGGGGCGGCGTTAGCGATAAACCGAGAGCTTGCCCCCCTCATCCCGCTGCCGCGGACTTCTCGCCGGCGGGGAGAAGAAACAAGCGGCATTTGCTCGCTCTCCCTGTGGCCATTTGGCCCACAGACGGCGTCTGGATTATCCTCCCGCCCTCACGGCCAGACATAAAATAGCGGAAGCAAAGAACAAGATTCTACGATCTCAAATTATTAGGATAATTTTTCTTCCTAAAAGATTTATTGGAACCCAATTTTATTCATAGTATTTTTTGCGCAATGCCAATTCTCGCTCTTGGCGGGTGCCTCATGTAGTTTCCACCTACAATCAAAAGGAAATACCCATGGCCCTCTCTTTCTCCAGATTTGCTGCAAAACTCATCGCCGGAACCGTTGTCATCGCTTCGATGGCAACCGCAGCCCACGCGGATGCAACGCTCGACCGGATCAAGGGCCGCGGCAAGCTCACCGTCGGTGTCATTCTCTCCGGCGCGCCTTTCGGCTTTATCGATCCGAAGACGCAGGAGCAGAAGGGTCTCAACATCGACGTCGCCAAGGCGCTCGCAGCCGGTCTCGGCGTCGAGCTGGTGACTGAGACCGTGACGCCGCCAAACCGCGTGCAGTTCCTGCAGCAGGGCAAGGTCGATATTCTGATCGCCAACATGCAGTACACGGAAGAGCGCGCCAAAACGCTCGATTATGTGCCCACCCCCTATGACCGCCAGGGTGGCGCCGCCATCGGCCGCAAGGACAGTGGCATCAAGGACTGGCCGGACCTGAAGGGCAAGATCGCCTGCGTTTCGCAAGGCTCCAACTACACCCAGCCGCTGATCGAACAATATGGCGCACAGGTGAAGGCGCTGCCGAGCCAGCCGGAATCGCTTCTGGCGTTGAAGGGCGGCAATTGCGATGTTTCCGTGCACGTCAACGGCACGCTGAGCCTGATGCTTCAGGACCGCGCCGACGAGTGGAAAGATTACGGCATCCTGATCCCGACCGACCTTATCCCTTCCGATTCCGTGATCTGGCTGCGCAAGGGCGAGGCCGACACGCAGGCCGCCCTCGACAAGATCGTCAAGGAGCTGCACGCTTCCGGCAAGATGATCGAATTCGCCAAGGCCAACCGTCTGCCCAGCATCGGTTATATGGAAGAGCAGAAAAAGAAGCTTTCCGCCGCGCAATAAGGACCGGGGCAACCCCCAGCGCGATCAAGTCCTTGATCGCGCGGGTCTCCTTTGCGGCGCAGATGTGCCGCGGCTGGATGCCGGATCATCCCCGGGCTTGTTCCGGGGACCGGCATGGCGGAAGGGCGGCGGCTATCATCGCGATTTCCCCCAACCATCAGAAACGGCCGGTTTCGCCTGCCGTTCTTTTCTGCTTTATAACAAGGCAGGCCATTCTGGCGCCGCCCGCCTGGCGGCACCCGCAATAACAGCATGGATTTCCGATGCAGGATTCATTTACAGCGCGCTTCATAGAACTGGCCGCGCATCTCGGCCTTAACTATGACTTTCTGAACAGCGGTTACGAGGTTCAGATCTGGCTCGACGGCATGAAGATGACGTTGATCCTCGTCGCCGTCACCTTGCCGCTCAGCCTCGTCTTCGGTTTCATTTTCGCAGCCATGCTGACATCGGGCAAAACCTGGCTCGCCGGCCCCGTCCGCGCCTATGTGGAACTGACGCGCAACACACCGACGCTGGTGCAGCTGATGTGCGGCTTTCTTGTGCTTAACATGCTCATTTCCAACGTACTCGGCGGCGCACAGAACAATCCGCTGACACCCTTCTTCTGGGTCGTCGCCATTACCGGCCTGCACATTGCCGCTTTCCACGCGGAAGCCTTGCGCGGCGGCATCGAGGCGGTGCCTGCAACCACCATCGAGGCGGCTCGCGCGATCGGTTTCAGCTCCTTTGAGATTTTACGCTATGTGGAGTTTCCGCTGGCGATCCGCACGGCGCTGCCCTCCATCATCAATAACCTCGTCAATCTGGTGAAGCTCACTACGGTCGGCTCGGCCATTGCGGTGGGTGAAATCACCTATGCCTCGATCCTGATCTGGACGCAGCGCGACAATGTGGTCGAACTGATGATCGTCATCCTCATCTTCTTCAGCGTCATCAATTTCATCGTCGCAAGGGCCGGTCTGTGGCTTGAACGGCGTCTTGCTGTTCCGGGGTTTGGTCAATGAGTGCGGTGGTTTCTCCAACACAGGCGGTAAGGAAGCCGCCCTTCGGCACCATTCTGCTGCTCGGCGTGCTGATTGCCATCATCCTGTGGCTGATCCTCGATCCCTCGCTCGGCCAGGTGCTGCTGCAATGGCTGCCCTATCTGGCCAAGGGTTTCGCCATGAATGTGCTGATCAGCATCCTGGCGATCGCCATCGGCACCTTCATCGGCGTTCTCCTTGGCATCATGGAGCTTGCGCCCTACCGTCTCGTGCGGGCGCCGGCGCTCACCTATGTGCAGATATTCCGCAACGCCCCGCATCTGGTGCTGATCTTTGCCGCGACCTACATCTTCCCCTTCGAGATCGTCGCTTTCGGCAACTACATTCCCTTCCCGGACTGGATCAAGGCCGTCGTCGGTCTCGCCATTCCGGCCAGCGCCCATATCGCCGAAATCACCCGCGGCGCCATCCAGTCCATCCCCACCGCGCAATGGGAGGCCGCGCAGGGCCTTGGTTTTTCGCGCAATCAGACGCTGCGCTGGATCATCCTGCCGCAATGCGTGAAGCGCTCGCTGCCGCCATGGATGAACCTCTATGCCTCCATCACAATGGGCACCGCGCTTGCCTCGCTGGTTGGCGTGCATGAGCTTCTGCATGCCGCGACAGACGCCAGCACCGCCGTGCAGCGCAACGATTTCACCGTCGTGGTCTATCTCACTGTCCTGATGGCGTTCTTCCTGTTCTGCTATCCCGTCTCCCGTTTCACGCAGCGCCTCGAGCGGCGCTTCGCTTCCCGCTGATTGGAACAAGCCATGTCCGCACCCGCACCACAAACCGCCGCAAAAGCTCTGGTCGAACTGGAAGGCATACACCTGTCCTTCGGCGACAATCAGGTTCTGAAGGGCATCGATCTTACGGTCAACAAGGGCGACGCCGTCTCCATCATCGGCCCTTCCGGCTCCGGAAAATCCACCATACTGCGCTGCATCAACGGCCTGCTCATCCCGCAATCCGGCAAGATCACCGTCGGCGGCACCCGCGTAGACCTGTTGAAGACCGAAGCGGAGCGTATCGCACTACGCAAGCGCATCGGCATCGTCTTCCAGCAGTTCAACCTCTTCCCGCATCTGACGGTCATGGAAAACATCACCATTGCGCCGATCAAAATCCTCGGCACGCCGAAGGCGGAAGCAGAACGCCACGCCCGTGAACTGCTGGAAAAAGTACGCCTCTCCCAGAAAGTCGATGCCTATCCCGGCCAGCTTTCCGGCGGCCAGCAGCAGCGCGTGGCCATTGCCCGGGCGCTGGCGATGCGGCCGGAACTGGTGCTCTTCGATGAGGTCACCTCCGCGCTCGACCCGGAAACCGTGGGCGAGGTGCTCGCCGTCATTCGTGATCTCGTCAATGACGGCATGACCAGCATTCTCGTCACCCACGAAATGCGTTTTGCCGAGGAAATCAGTGATAATATCGTCTTCACCGAAAACGGCCTGATCGTCGATCAGGGCACGCCGGAGCACATCTTCTACAGGTCGACCAATCCGCGCATCAATGCCTTCGTCAAGGGTCTCGGAGGACAGGTGGCGCGGGTCGCTGACGGCGAAGGGATCTGACACCATGACCGCCGACGAGAAACTCACGCTTCATCTGGCCGAAGCCATCGCTGCCTCCGATCCGTCGCGCGACGATGAGGCGGTTGCCATCGCCCGCACGGCGCTGATCGACTTTTTCGCCTGTGTACTGGGCGGAGCTGCCGACAGAAGCACCAGAATCCTGATCGACAGCTTTACACCGGGCACAACGGGCACGGCGGGCATTATCGGCCATGATCTGCGCACGGATGCCTTTACCGCCGCCCTCATCAACGGCCATGCGGGGCATGTGCTTGACTATGACGACGTCCATGGCAGTGTGCGCGGCCACCCGACGGTCGCCATCATTCCCGCTTTGCTGGCTATCGCGGTAGAGGAAGGCTCCACGGCGGACGCGTTCATCGCGGCCTATATCGTCGGGCTGGAAACCATGGCGCGTCTCGGCCTGTCGCTCGGGACCAAGCATTACGAAAACGGCTTCCACGCCACCGCCACGCTCGGCCCCATCGGCGCTGCGGCGGCGATTGCGCATATCCTGAAATTCGATCCTCAGACCACGGCCGTAGCGCTTGGCCTTGCCGCCACGCAATCGGCCGGACTTCGCCTGCAATTCGGCTATGACGCGAAACCGCTGCATGCAGGGCTCGCCACGCGCGCCGGCCTCACCGCCGCGCGGCTGGCGCGATCCGGTTTTCAGGGCGCGCCGGATTTTCTGGAGAATCCCATCGGCTTTTACTCCGCTTTCGCCTTTGGTGCAGAGCAGCCGAAACGCATTC
The DNA here is from genome assembly GCF_049843495.1 of Agrobacterium sp. M50-1. NCBI lineage: Bacteria > Pseudomonadati > Pseudomonadota > Alphaproteobacteria > Hyphomicrobiales > Rhizobiaceae > Agrobacterium > Agrobacterium sp. M50-1. Next base: position 229,298 of record NZ_JBBHZH010000001.1, read on the forward strand.
TCTCCGGCTGGGGCGCACCCTGGCAGATCGTTTCTCCCGGATTGACGCTCAAGGCCTTTCCCTGCTGCACCGCGAGCCATCCCGTTGCCGTCGGCGCGCTGGCGCTCCGCAACAGCAATGGTCTGGCACCGGATGAGGTCGAGGCGGTCACCATCACCTTCCCGCCCGGCGGCGATGCCGCCCTCGTTGGACCGGCCACGCCCAGCACCGGCATCGATGCGCGCTTCAGCGCCGAATATGTCTTTGCCGCAGCGCTGACGGATGGAGCACTCGGGATCGGCCATTTCGACGAGCATCCGACACGCACCGACCTGCTTGCCCTTTCCGCGAGGGTCTCGCGCCGGCATGACGAGACCGCCCGCCGCCTCTCGCCCGATCCGACCACCCGTTTCGTGGTCATCGACGTCACGAAGAAGGATGGCACGGTGCTCTCGCGCCGTGTCGACGGCCTCCCCGGCATCGATGACCCGACCGAAAAATTTGCCGACGCGACCGGCGGCAATGAAAAATTCGCCAGCATTCCGGCACTGGTGCGGTCCATGAAAACCGCAGCCGACCTCAGGAAGCTCGAAACGCTTCTGGTATCGCAAATATAACTCGACCGACATGAAGGCATGATCCCCATGACCACCACGACACGCAAAAGACAGATGCATCTGGGCCTTTTCCTGCAGGGTGCAGGCCACCACGTTTCCGGCTGGCGTCACCCGGATGCGGAAGCCGGCAGCGAGAATTTCGATCTGCTCACCCGTGTTACGAAAATGGCCGAGGCGGCGAAGTTCGACATGGTTTTCCTGGCAGATGGCCTCACCAGCGGCGTCGACGCCCATCCCTCGATGATCGCGCGCTTCGAGCCGCTGACGCTGCTTGCAGCGCTTGCCATGGTGACTGACAAGATCGGTCTGGCCGCCACCGCCTCCACCACCTATGGCGAGCCGTACCACACCGCCCGCGCCTTCGCTTCCATCGATCACCTGAGCCACGGCCGCGCGGCGTGGAACATCGTCACCACCTCATACGCCCGCACGGCGGCCAATTTCTCCAAGGACCACCCTGAGCATGACGAGCGTTATGCCGTGGCGGAAGAATACGTGAATGTGGTGCGCGGCCTCTGGGACAGCTGGGATGACGATGCTTTCGTCAAGGACAAGCAGGCGGGCCGTTACGTCGATCCGGAAAAGGTCCATATTCTCAACCACGAAGGCAAATATTTCACGGTCAAGGGACCGCTCAACATCCCGCGTTCCCCGCAGGGCCATCCGGTTCTCATCCAGGCCGGCTCCTCCGGCCCGGGACAGGACCTCGCCGCCCGCACCGCCGATATCGTCTTTACCGCCCAGCAGGCAATCTCCGAAGCGCAGGCCTTCTATACCAGCCTCAAGGCGCGCGTGGAGAAATTCGGCCGCGATCCGGCCAGCGTCGCCGTGATGCCCGGCTTCATGCCGATCATCGGCAGGAGCTTTGAAGAGGCCGGCGAGAAGCTGAAGGAGCTGAATCGCTGGACCGATATCAAGAGCGCCATGCCGCTGCTTGAAGAACGCATCGGCCACAGCCTTACCGAATACGATCTCGACGGCCCACTGCCGGACCTGCCGATTTCCGACCAGCTGCGCAGCCGCGCCGAACTTCTGACCGAACTGGCGCGCCGTGAAAAGCTGACGATCCGGGAACTGGCGCTGCGCGTTGCCGCCGGCCGCGGCCACCACATCGTCATGGGCACGGCGAAAGACGTGGCTGACCGCATGCAGCAATGGTTCGAGAACGGCGCCGCAGACGGCTTCAACGTCATGCCGCCCTTCTTCCCCGGCGGGCTGGAGGAATTCAACCGCGAGGTCGTTCCGCTCCTGCAGGAACGCGGCCTGTTCCGTAAGGACTACGAAGGCTCGACCCTGCGCGACCATCTCGGTATCGCACGACCGGCTCTGCGGGGATAACCTTATGCGGATGCCCGATCAGAGGCATCCGCATCCACCAAATCTGGTTCCTGCGCCTAAGAGGCGCTTGGGCGCGATCTTTATGCCGCCCGCGCCGACGTCTGATTGCGCCGGGCGGTATTCGGAGACTCCGACCGGACGGAAGAACCGTCTTCGCGCTGCGTCGTGCGGCGGTTCAACTTGAACAGGCTGACAAGCTGCGCCAACGCATCGGCACCCTGCGCCAGTGTGGTGCTGATCACGGTGGTGCGGGCGCTCATCGCCGCATTCTCCTGCGTCATCCGGTCCAGCCGATTGACCGCCTTGTTGATCTCGCTGATGCCGACAGCCTGTTCGTCCGCCGCCTTGGCGATCATGTCGACGTTACCGTCAATGTGCCTGACCAGCGCGTCGATCTGCTTCAGCGCCGTGCCGGTCTCGCCCACCAACCGGACGCCCTCAAGAACCTCGGTGCCGGAATTGTTGATCAGCGCCTTGATTTCCTTTGCGGCATTGGCGGAACGCTGGGCGAGTTCACGCACTTCCTGCGCCACCACGGCAAAACCTTTGCCCGCGTCGCCGGCCCGCGCTGCTTCCACGCCGGCATTCAGCGCCAGAAGGTTGGTCTGGAAGGCGATCTCGTCGATCACGCCGATGATCTGGCTGATTTCCCGCGACGCCGTCTCGATGCGCTGCATCGCATCGACCGTCCGTTCCACGACCTCGGTGGAGGCCACGGTGGATGCCCGCGCGCTCTGAACGAGCTTGCGCGTCTCTTTCATATTCTCAGTCGATGACCGGACCGTCGCAGTGATTTCCTCGAGTGCTGCAGACGTTTCCTCCAGCGCAACCGCCTGCTCGCGCGAGCGTTCGGCCAGATTGACGGAGGCTTCGCTGACTTCCTGGCTGCTGCGGGTCAGGTCTCCGGTCTGGCCGAGAACATTTTCCAGCGTCTTCTGGAATTCGGCGATCGATTTATTGAAATCGCAACGCAGTCTTTCGAACTCGCCGACAAAAGGTTTGTCCAGCGTAATACGGATATTGCATTGAGAAAGCCGCTCAAGCGCAGCACCAAGTTCCTCGACCGCGTGCATCCGGTCCGTCACATCGAAAGCAAATTTCACCACCTTGAAGACGCGGCCTCGGTCATCGATGATCGGATTATAGGAGGCCTGAATGAAAACGCGTTTGCCATCCTTGCCAAACCGCATGAACTGCCCGGTCGAGAACTGACCCTTTCCGAGTTCCTTCCAGAAATCGCGATAGTCCTGGGACTGGGCATAAGCCGGCTCGCAGAACATCTGATGATGTTTGCCAATGATCTCTTCCGCCGTGTAACCGAGCGTCGCGAGGAAATTCTCATTGGCGCTGAGGATTTTCCCGTCGGGCGTAAATTCGATCATGGCTTGCGCGCGGGAAAGCGCTGCCAGCTTGCCGTCATCCTCGGCGCTCTTGCGCTTGATCGCGGTGATGTCGGTTGCAATCTTGACCACCTTGTAAGGCTTACCGAAACGAAACACCGGATTGTAAGAGGCCTCAATCCAGATTTCGTCGCCATTCTTGGCCTGACGCCGGTACTGGCCCTGATCGTATTCGCCGCGCGACAGCTTTGCCCAGAAGGCCTCGTATTCAGGCGAGGCCGCATCCTCGGAAGAAAGGAACATGCTGTGGGAGCGCCCAACGATTTCAGACTGCTGATAACCCACAGCCTTGCAGAAATTATCGTTCGCTTTCAAAATCTTGCCGTTCAGATCGAACTCGATGATGGCCTGCGAGCGGCTGAGCGCATCAAGCACCGCATAAGCGTCCAGACCGAGTTTAGAAAAGTGAGACATCTTTTTTGAACCCCCAACAGTAATCCATATGCAGACCTTCCCCATCCCCGAAATATAAAGATGAAGAACGGTCGGCCCGTCTGCACGCGAAACTAGCGTGACACCGTTAAATTGCGATTAATGATGCCATATAACTATAAATCCGGAGCCTGAATCGACTGCAGATGTGCTTCGCGGCGACTATATTCGCCTTGTCTATTTGGGACCGCTTATTTGCCACAGTGCTGATATTTCTGCGCCAGCGACACGATGCGGCCTTTCATCCGGGCGGCATTAGTTGTTATGGCGGGTTGAAAGATTTGTGTTGCAGGAGCGCCGATGACCAAAACCCTGAAATGCGATGTGCTGGTGATCGGCACCGGCATTATCGGTTCCATGGCGGCGCTTTATCTGCAGAATGCCGGGCGCGAGGTGGTGCTTCTGGAGCGCGGCGAGGTTGCCCGGGGGGCGAGTTCCGGCAATGCCGGTATTCTGGCTTTCCCGGAAATCATACCCATTCCCGCTCCCGGCATCATGAGAAAAGCGCCGCGCTGGCTGTTCGACCCGCTCGGCCCGCTCAGCGTGCCGCCCGCCTATGGGGCGAAGATCGCGCCCTGGCTGTGGCGTTTCTGGCGCGCCAGCGCCGAGCGTAACTTCCGCCACGGGCTGAAGTCACTGACGGAGATCAACCGGCTGTCGGCCTTGGAAATGGCCCACATCGCCGCAATGCCGGAACTTTCGCACCTCGTTTCAAAAACCGGTACGCTCGATCTTTACGACAGTGAGGCGAGCCTCAACGCTGCCCGCAAGGACTGGGACGAGAAGGAAAGCGCCGGCTTCACCTTTGAACGCGTCGGCCGCAATGAAATCGAAGAACTGCAACCCGGTCTCGCGCCGCAGTTCCGCCACGCCATATTCTCTCCCGATGGCCTGCAGGTCTCCGACCCCTATGATTTTACCCGCGCGATTTTCGATCTGGTGATTGCCCGTGGCGCCAGCCTGCGCAAGGGCGAAGCCGAACGCATCGATGCCGTTGGCGAAAGCACGATCGTTACGCTTGAAAACGGCGACAAGATTGATGCCGACAAAGTGGTGATTGCCTGCGGCGCCTGGTCGAGGAAGCTTGCCGCGACGCTTGGCAACATCGTGCCGCTCGAAACCGAACGTGGCTACAACACCACCCTTCCCGCCAGCGCATTCAACCTGACGCGCCAGCTTTATTTCAACGATCATGGCTTTGTCGTCACCCCGCTCGCGACGGGCATCCGTGTCGGCGGCGCCGTAGAACTTGGCGGGCTGGAACTGAAACCGAATTTCCGCCGTGCAGAGGCGATGCTGAAGAAGGCTGGACGGTTCCTGCCCGGGCTGAAGCTGGAGGATGGAAAACAATGGATGGGCTTCCGCCCGTCCATGCCGGACTGTCTTCCCGTCATCGGAACGGCCCGCGCCACGCCCTCCGTCATCTATGCCTTCGGCCATGGCCATCTGGGGCTGACACAATCCGCAGCCACCGCCCGTCTGGTGACGCAGCTGGCCAGCGGCGAGGAGACGGCAATTTCGGTCGACCCGTTCCGTCCGGGGCGTTTCTCCTGAACGAAAGAGGCCGGTCTATTTCACCGGCTGCATGGAATCATCAGGAAATTCCACCTCGGCAAAGGACGGGTAGACCTTGCGCAAGATGGTCACCTGCTGCTGGTCGCTGACCCTCAGCAGGTACCAGTCCGCACCATCCATCAGCGCCAGCGTGTGGGATTTCGCCTCGATCGTCTGGCCGCCGGTTTCCATCACCGTCTTCGTCGGAACAAGCGCATAGGGCGTTCCGTCAGGCGTTTGCGCAAGCGTGATTGCCTGCGCATCCATGGTGAATTCGGTTATCTTGACCGCCGCAAGCGCCATCTGCATCTGCGTGGTCAAGGCGCCGCGCAATTGTTCCACGGTAACACCCGCGTCACGTGCGATGAACTCAAAGATTTTCGGCGGCACGGTCGTGCCGACAAGCTCGAAATCCTGTGCATTCAAAGCCGTGCTGAACCGCTCTATCCGTGTGCGAAGGCTATCCTGCTCGGCAGGCGAAAGATCACGCGCCAAAGCAGGATGCGCAATCGCCACCAGCAGAAACAAACAATAAAACAGGCGCTTCATGGCTTGGCCTCTCCGGTTATCCGGCATCGCCCGGTTCCCCGAACGGAAACCACTCATGAACGGGATTGTTCAGCGCAGCAGAAAGAAACCCGCGGCCGACAGCACGACGAAGACGACCAGACCGCCAAGGAAGCCGGCAGTGGTGAAGAACCCCGCGACCATGGCCAGCATCAGCACGCACAGCAACATGGTGCCATACTTCGTCAGGGCCAGAAAACCGTTATAGGTCTTTTCGTGCTCGGCGTAATTCATCTCGGCGCCAACTTCGACCGGACCCGTGTGGTGTTCGCTCATTCCGCTTCCCCTTTGCTCCATCCGTCATGCCCGCCGTACGGCCAAATCTACCCGTGGACGATCACCGGGCCATGCCGGATTCTCCGTAGCCAGAGGTAACATGAAGTCAGCGAAAAGCGCAATGCGTTCTGCGTGAAAGTGCGCCAACGGCACGCATCGCGGCCGCTCAACCGGGCAAAACATCCCATAGGGCAACATTCTTTCGCAAACGGTTGAAAAGGGCGCTCGGTCGAGCTGTTTCATGGCGGTTTTGGTTGCTTTTCGAACCGCCTGACCATACACGGGATTCTGTGGGGAGGAACTCTGGAACCTGTGGCAGCGGAAGCACGTGGAGGCGTGGCTGCAGCAGGGATACCGGGCTTTGCTCTCCGCCATAAACCCGCAAAGGGCCCGAAAAGGGAAGAGGGGGAAGTTATATGAAGTCGCTTCTAAAATTAAGCGCGCTGATAGACCTTGCAAGCGAAGCTCTGGGCAAGGTCGCCGGTTATCTCGTGCTCATCTGCTGCCTCGTCAGCGCCGGCAACGCCATGGTCCGCTACGCCCTGAACTACAGTTCAAACGGCTGGCTGGAAATCCAGTGGTACATGTTCGCCTTCATCGTGCTGATCGGCGCATCCTATACGCTGCGCATGAACGAACATGTGCGGGTGGACATCATTTATGGCGCGATTTCGCCGCGCAGCCGCATCTGGGTGGATATTATCGGCATCGTGCTGTTCCTGTTGCCCGGCTGCTTTTACCTCGCCTGGCTTTCCTGGCCCATGTTCAGCCTGTCCTGGCATCAGAACGAAATGTCCTCCAATGCCGGCGGTCTCATCCGCTGGCCGGTGAAATTCATCATCTTCGCCGGTTTCGCCCTTCTGGTTCTTCAGGGTTTTTCCGAACTCATCAAGCGCATAGGGGCCCTTAACGGGCTTTATGCGCTCGATACGAAGTACGAAAAACCCCTGCAATGATCACACCGATCTGAACCTTCAGGATATTCCCATGTTCGAATATGGTATTCTTCCGCCACTGATGTTCCTCGGCATGATCATCTTCATGCTTTACGGATTTCCGGTGGCTTTCTCGCTCGCCACCGTCGGTCTCGTTTTCGGCATCATCGGCATCTTCACCGAGCATTTTTCACCGGCCTTTCTTCAGGCGCTGCCGCTGCGCATCTTCGGCATCGTCTCAAATGACCTTCTGCTGGCCATTCCCTTCTTCACCTTCATGGGCGCAATCCTCGAGCGATGTGGACTCGCGGAAGATCTGCTTGAAGGGACCGGCAAACTGTTCGGCGCCATTCCCGGCGGTCTCGCCTATGCCGTCATCATCGTCGGCGCAATTCTTGGCGCAATTACCGGCACGGTTGCCGCCTCGGTCATCACCATGGGCGTCATCTCACTGCCGATCATGCTGAAATACGGCTACAATCCGCGGCTTGCCACGGGCGTCATCGCCGCATCGGGAACGATCACGCAGGTCATCCCGCCTTCGCTGGTTCTGATCGTTCTTGCCGACCAGCTCGGCAAATCCGTGGGCGACATGTATCTCGGCGCCATCGGTCCTTCCATCCTGCAAGTCGCCATCTTCATGCTCTTCATCCTGTTCATGTCGATCGTGCGGCCGAAGGACCTGCCGGCGCTGCCGCCGGAAGCGCGCGGCGAACTCGACCGTAAGCTGGTGTTCCGCGTGCTGGCGGGCATGATCCCTTCCATCGTGCTGATCTTCCTCGTGCTCGGCACCATCTTCCTCGGCCTTGCAACGCCCACCGAAGCCGGCGCCCTCGGCGTCGTAGGCGCAATGGCCTTGGCCGCCGCACACCGTCGCCTCAGCTGGGATCTCGTCAAGCAGGGCATGCATTCCACCATGCATATCACCTCGATGGTGGTGTTCATTCTGGTCGGCGCAACCTGCTTTTCGCTTGTCTTTCAGGGCATGGACGGCTCGCTGTGGATCGAACACATGCTGTCGGGCATTCCGGGCGGCCCCATCGGCTTCCTGATCTTCGTCAACATCTTCATCTTCTTCCTCGCCTTCTTCCTCGATTTCTTCGAGATCGCCTTCATCGTCATCCCGATGCTGGCCCCGATCGCGCAGGCGCTCGGTATCGACCTGATCTGGTTCGGCGTGCTGATCTGCATCAACATGCAGACGAGCTTCATGCACCCGCCCTTCGGATTTGCGCTGTTCTACCTGCGCTCCATCGCACCTCGGACCGTCAAGACGTCGGATATCTACATGGGCGCCATTCCATGGCTCGGCATGCAGCTCATCCTCGTCGCCATCGTGATCTTCTGGCCGGAATCCGTTACCTACTGGCTGGACAAGACACCCGAAGTCGATCTGAATTCCATCAAGATCGAGATACCCTCATTTGGCAATCAGGGTGGCAACACCATGCCCAATTTCGGCCAGCCGGGCGGGATGCCAGGCATGCCAAATCTCGGCGAACCACCGAAGATCGGGCCGTAAGAGCTGTCTTGTAAGGACATGGCGAAACGCCTATGATTGCGGAGTGGAAGACAGGGTTGCACCCCTGCCTTCCGTTTATTCTCTTTAGAAATTGAACCGGACAGTCACTGATCAGCCTGTCCGGTATTTCCTAATGACGAATGCAATGCTCAGCGTTTTCCACATCGCATCACCTCCACAGTTGAGAGCAATGCTTTTGCCGAGGTCGGCGTGGCCAATCCCCGCCGACACTCCGGTTGGTCACGGAGCCTGCTGCTTTTGCTCGCAACAGACCCGATCCTAAATCATCCTTTGTTGTCGGATGCATGAAGGCATGCGCGCACAACAAAAACCCCGGAGACCGAAGTCTCCAGGGCCTTTGCCCGGTCCGCCGTCACCGAATAATCAGAGCTTGCCGTTACGCTGCTGGATCATCATGAAAGTATCGAACGTGTATTCCGCCAGCTGCATCCACAGATAACCTTCGCGCTTGAAGGCAACCTGGTCCTCGTAAATCTTCTTGAAGTCCGGATTGGAGGCCGAAATATTGGCGTACACTTCCAGTGCGGCCTTGTAGCAGGCCTCGAGGATTTCCTGACTGAAGGGCCGCAATACCGCACCTTCCGACACCAGCTGCTTGATGGCGATCGGGTTTTTCGCGTCGTATTTCGCCATCATGCTGGTGTTGGCGAAGGCGCAGGCATCCTGCAGCGCCGTCTGGTAGCTCTTCGGCAGGCTGTTCCACTTGTCCAGGTTGACGAAGGAATGGATGACCGGGCCGCCTTCCCAGAAAGCGGGATAATAGTAATATTTCGCCACCTTCTGAAAGCCGAGCTTGTGGTCGTCGTAAGGACCGACCCATTCCGCTGCGTCGATGGTGCCTTTTTCCAGCGCCGGATAGATGTCGCCGCCGGCGATCTGCTGCGGCACGACGCCGAGTTTTTCCACTACCTTGCCAGCGAGCCCGGCAATGCGCATCTTCACGCCCTTGAAATCGTCGACAGTGTTGATTTCCTTGCGGAACCAGCCGCCCATCTGCGCGCCGGTATTGCCTGAAATCATGCCGTAGAGATTGTGTTTGGCGTAAAACTCGTTGAGCAGCTTGTTGCCGTTACCTTCATAGAACCATGAGTTTGTCAGGCGGGCGTTGAGGCCGAAGGGTATCGCCGTGCCGATGGCAAAGGTCGGGTCCTTGCCGACGTAATAATACGAGCAGGTGTGGCACATTTCCACCGTGCCTGACGACACGGCATCGGCCGCCTGCAAGCCGGGCACGATTTCACCCGCGGCAAAGGGCTGGATGGTGAAATTGCCGTCAGTGGCTGCAGCGACGTGTTTGGCTATATCCTCGGCGCCGCCATAGATCGTGTCGAGCGATTTCGGAAACGACGACGTCAGGCGCCAGTTGATCTTGGTATTCTGCTGTGCAATGGCGGGCGCGGCCAAGGCTGCCGTGGCAGCTCCCGCAAGCGCACCTTTTTTCATAAAGGAACGGCGATCCATCTATATCCTCCCAGATATGAACGCTGCCCGCAGCTTTGAATTCCCCTCGTTGCTGTTCAGGCATCGCAGCAAAGTAAGCACGGTTACCGCCCGGCTGACAAGCACCCGCACCAAGAATTAATCGCGGAGAAACCTGCCTTTTCGGGAATTTTCCGAAACTCTGCTTCGCATTTTATTTACAACTGAAATATCCCGGCACCGCCTTATACTTTAGGCGCATACGGGATAGTCGGAACGCAAAACGCGTGCTTGACTTGGCCAGCCGGCAGTCGCACAAATTTCGAAGATTCGTCCCGGAGCCACCATGCCAAAACCAATTATCGCCGTACCCGCCGACATCAGGCATTTCACCGGGGCCGACTGGCACGCCGCGCAGAACCAGTATCTTTCCGCCGCGTTGAAAGTGGCTGGTGTCATGTCCTTCATCATCCCGGCCTTCGAGGACGGAAACGAGGTTGACGCCATTCTCGATCGGGTGGACGGCCTGCTCGTGTCCGGCTCCGCCACCAATGTGCACCCTTCCCTTTACGGAAAAGAAGCGCAGGAGAGCGACGGCCCGTTCGATCAGGCTCGCGACGCCACCAGCCTGCCGCTCATCCGTCGCGCCATCGAGCGCGGTATTCCGATGCTGGCCATCTGTCGTGGCATTCAGGAACTGAACGTCGCGCTCGGCGGTACGCTTGCTTCGGAAATTCAGGAGCAGCCCGGCATATGGGACCACCGCAAGCCGGAACACGACGACCGCGATGTGGCCTTCGCCATCCGCCAGCCGGTGCATGTGCGCGAAGGCTCCTGCATTGCACAGCATCTCGGCATGTCGGGCGAAATCCAGATCAACTCCCTGCACCGGCAGGCGATTGCCGAAACCGCGCCCCGTCTGCAGGTGGAAGCGACGGCGGCGGACGGCACCATCGAGGCCGTCTCCGTCATCGACGCCAAGGGCTTCGCCGTTGGTGTGCAGTGGCATCCGGAATATTGGGCCGAGACGGACGCACCCTCACGGGCATTGTTCGAGGCCTTCGGCAAGGCCGTCCACGACTATCGAAACAGCAAGGTCTGAACCGCTGCTGATCCCCTTGGCCCATAAGAACACAAAAAAGGGGCAAGCCTGAAGGCCTGCCCCAAGTTCTGGGAGGAGGATTTAGCGCTTTGCGCGTTTTTTCTGGCGGTAGACGTCGGCGACGACCGCAGCCACGATGATAAGGCCTTTGACGATTTCCTGATAATAGGCATCCACCCTGAGGAAGGTGAAGCCCGACGTCATGACACCGAGAATGATGGTGCCGATCACCGTTCCGGTAATGCGGCCGGCGCCGCCGGCGAGCGACGTGCCGCCAATAACCGCTGCGGCGATGGCGTCCAGTTCATACATCACGCCCATGCCGGCCTGCGCCGTCTGCGCGCGGGCAGCGGTAACGACACCAGCAAGACCGGCGAGCATGCCGGCAATGGCATAGACCTTGATCAGATGCGCCTCGATATTGATACCGGAAACGCGGGCCGCCTGCTGATTGGCGCCGATGGCATAGGTGAATTTGCCGTAGCGGGTATAACGCAGCGCCACATGGAAAATGACGGCGACGACAAGGAATACCACCACCGGCCAGATGCCCGTGCCGATAAAATTGAAACCGTCGGTCAGGCCGGAGATCGGCTGGCCCTTCGTATACCACTTGGAAAGACCGCGCGCCGTCACCATCATGCCGAGTGTTGCGATGAAGGGCGGAATTTTGGTGCGCGCGATGAGCTGTCCGTTGATGAACCCCGCCAGGGTGCCGGCCAATATGCCGACCGCGAGCGGTATGAAGAAAGGCAGATCGGTCAGTCCCGGATAAAGCGCCCGCGGCCATGTGGAGGATTGCGCCACGCTGGCGGACAACATCGCCGTCAGGCCGACGACGGAACCGGAGGAAAGATCGATACCGCCGGTGATGATGACCTGGGTCACGCCAACCGCGATGATGCCGATGACGGAAACCTGCAGGATCATGATCGTCAGGCGCTGCTGGTTCATGAGGAAGCTCTGGCCGATGAAAATCCAGCCGAGAATTTCATAAACCAGCGCAATGCCGATCAGTACGAAAAATATATTGGCCTCGGGCGGGATGCGCCGGTGCGGCTTGCGTCCGGATTTTGCATCCAACTCCGTGTTGGCGGCGGCGTTCGTATTCATAGTCGTTCCTCCTCGAGAAATCCCGGCGCGCCTCACCGCGATGCGAGATCCATCACTTTCACCTGCGTGGCTTCACTTCTATCAAGGAAGCCCGTCACCCGACCTTCATGCATGACCATGATGCGGTCGCTCATTCCCAGAACCTCCGGCATTTCAGAGGAAATCATGATGACGGCGACGCCCTGGCGCGCCATCTCGCAAACCAGCTTGTGGATTTCGGCCTTCGCCCCGACATCGATGCCGCGCGTCGGCTCATCCAGAATGAGAATGCGCGGTTTGGTCAGCATCCAGCGGCCGATCAGAACCTTTTGCTGGTTTCCGCCGGACAGGTTCTCGATACGCTCGTAAAGATGCGGCGTCTTGACCCGGAGTTTGCGGCACATGTCCTCGCAGGCTTCCGAAAGCGCGTTTTCCTGCACGAAACCATTGGCGACATATTTGTCCTGCAGGACGGCGATCTGCATGTTCTCCAAAATATTGAGGATCAGCAGGCACCCCGTATCCTTGCGGTCTTCCGTCAGAAACGCCATGCGGTGACTGATAGCCTTTGTCGGGCTGTCGATCGAAACCGGCTTGCCATCAATCGTTATCGTTCCCGAGGAAGCGGGCGTCACGCCAAATACTGTTTCCGCCACATTGGACCGTCCCGAGCCGACAAGGCCCGCAACGCCGAGAATTTCACCGGCGCGGACATCGAAGGAGACGTCATGGAAGACACCATCGAGGTTCAGGTTCTTGACCGACAGAACGACGTCGCCAATCGGAACCTCTTCCTTCGGGAACATCTGGGTGATTTCCCGGCCAACCATCATGCGGATGATGTCGTCACGCGTCACATCGGTGGAAGCATGGGTGCCGATATATTTGCCGTCGCGAAAAACCGAGAACTCATCGGCGATCTCGAACAGCTCGTTCATCTTATGGGTGATGTAGACGATGCCGATGCCGCGCTCCCTGAGATCACGAATGATGCGGAAGAGATGCTCGACCTCGCGCTCCGTCAGCGCAGATGTCGGCTCGTCCATGATGAGAACGTCGGAATCGTAAGAAACCGCCTTGGCGATCTCGACCATCTGACGGCTTGCCACCGAAAGCTCACCAACGCGGGTTTCCGGATCAAGATCGATACCCAGCCTCTCAAGCAGCGTCTGGGTGCGGCGATACATTTCGCCGTGATCAATGAAGCCCAGCCGGTTTTTCGGCTCGCGCCGGATCCAGATGTTTTCCGCAACCGTCATGTAAGCCATCAGGTTCAGTTCCTGATGGATCATGGCGATGCCGTTCTCCAGCGCATCGAGCGGGGAATCGAGACGGATCGGCGCGCCTTTCAGGCGGATTTCGCCGTTGTCCGGCTGGTAGATGCCGGCGAGAATCTTCATCAGCGTCGATTTGCCGGCGCCATTCTCGCCCATCAGCGCATGCACGGTGCCGCGCTTGAGGTGGAACTGCACATCATCGAGCGCCACGACGCCGGGAAATTCCTTGCGTACGCCATCCGCTGCGAGAAGAAACTCCGCATTCGGCACGGCTCCGCTGGCGCGCACGGCGGCCATTGTCGATGGACTGACGACCATCTCACCCTCCACAATAGACAAAAATGACCGGAGATAGGGTTTTGCCAGAGGGCGCACCTTGCCTCCGGGGAGGCTTACAGCGCCGTGCCTATCACGACACAAGGGCGCTGTAACACTTTGAATTCACTGAAATCCAATCGCAATCCGCTCACACCGAAGCTTGCTCCCCAGTGCTGTCGGGAACCGGCATCTGCCGCCGGGATCACCTGAAACAGGCGCAGATGCCGGAAGGGGGCGTTAGTTCTTGGCCACGTAGTCCTTGACGTTTTCAGGCGTGACGAGCTGGAAAGGAATGTAGACCTTCTTCTCGACCTTGTCGCCCTTGACGAGTTTCAGCGCGGCATCGAGAGCACCCTTGCCCTGCCCCGCCGCATCCTGGAAGACCGTGACGTCGAGATCGCCCGCCTGCATGGCGGCGAGAGCATCCTGCGTGGCATCCACGCCGGCGACGACATAATCTTTCATGTCCTTGCCCGCGGCCTTCAGCGCCTGGAGAGCACCAATCGCCATTTCATCGTTGTTGGCGATGACGGCGTTGAACTCGATGCCGCTGGAGAGCCAGTTGGTCACGAGGTCGGAACCCTGCGTGCGCTGCCAGTTCGCGGTCTGCTCTTCAACCACGGAAATGCCCTTGCACTCGTCAGTCTTCAAAACATCCTTCGCAGACTGTGTGCGCATGCGCGCAGCCTGGTTGGAAAGCTCGCCCATCATGATGACCGCATTGCCCTTGCCACCGAGAAGGCGGCAAACCTCTTTGGCCTCAAGCGTGCCGGCAACGGTTTCGTCGGAAGCGACGAAGGCCTGGCCATCAGGCAGGCTGTCGACGTTCACCGGTTGGCGGTTGACGTAAACAAGCGGAATTTTGGCATCGGCGGCAAGCTTCGACATGGCCGCCGTAGCATCCGTATCAACCGGGTTAACGATGATCGCATCGACCTTGGATGCGATGAAATTCTGAATCTGGCTCTGCTGCTTGGCGACGTCGTTCTGCGCGTCCTCGACCTGCAGGGTGACGCCCTTCAGTTCCTTGGAATAATCCTGCATGCCGTTGCGCAGCACGGTCAGGAAGTTGTCGTCGAACAGCGCCATCGAGACACCGACTGTCTCCGCATGGGCCGCAGTGCCGAGAAGCACAGACATGGCTGCGCCGATGATAAATTTCCTCATTGTTTTTCTCCTCCATGGCGTCCGGCGCCGCCTCTCCCAGCCGGAGGCGAACCCGAAAGCCCGCCGCAACCTCCTCACATTCAGAAAACGGAATAATGAAACCGATTTTCTGTCTGTTCGATATATTTATTCCATTTTTGGTTCGAACGTCAATGCTTTCTTCGCAGCCCAGCTGTGGAGCGGCGCACAAGGCCGTGATGATTGGACATTCAAGCGGACGAGCGTTCCAGACGGGATTGCCGATGAAGGTGCTGAAGCTCCGTTTGCCTCGTCCTGCCCTTGAGGCAGGGAAGCCATAAGCCGTTGAAATTACGCCTCCCGGTTCGGAGCCAGGATGAACTCGGCTGAGATGGAAGATTTATTCCAAACCGGAATCCGCCGGCCCTCTTTTCAGAAGGCCGGCGGCGCATCGGATTTCTTCATCTTGGAACGTTCATGCGATTCACCATGCCGCCTGTGGAAATCTGCGGCAGACGGACGGCGGCAAAAAGGATGTGCGTAGCGCCTTACTGGTGGGAGCCAGGCATGACATCGGCGGGAATCGGGCAGACATAGTTGCTGCCTTCGGTCTTTTCCTGCCACTCCTTCCTGGCATTGGCGAGCAGTTCCGGCGAGGTCATCAGCGCAAGGCCTGTCGATGCCATTGCCTTGGCGGCATGCGCCATGGCCTTGTGTGCGGCAGGGCTTTTGCCCTGCGCCACGACCTGCCAGGTATGCGGATTGGTCCCGATCGCCCAGGCCGGCGTCCAGCACTGCGCCGTTGGCGTGACCCAGCTAACGTCACCGACATCGGTGGAACCCGCCCGGAAATGCGACTGTCCCTCGAAATCCCGCAGGCCGAGATGCAGCGGTGTCGAACCGTCGATCTTCCGGTTGGAAAAAACATCGCCCTTTATCTGGTAGAGCCGGATGCTGCTTTTGATCGCCTCGTCGGTGAAAGTATCCTGAATGCGTTTGGCGAAATCGATATCCGCCTCGTCGAAGGCGACAGGGCCAAGCGCCACCATGTTTTCATGCATCGCCGTTTCCAGCGTGATGTTGGGCAGAAGGTTGGTGGAGGCGGTATCGAAGACGATCTCCACCTCGGTTT
This sequence comes from Agrobacterium sp. M50-1, assembly GCF_049843495.1. Classification (NCBI taxonomy): domain Bacteria; kingdom Pseudomonadati; phylum Pseudomonadota; class Alphaproteobacteria; order Hyphomicrobiales; family Rhizobiaceae; genus Agrobacterium; species Agrobacterium sp. M50-1. Next base: position 245,404 of record NZ_JBBHZH010000001.1, read on the forward strand.
CGGTCATCATCGCCGCGCCGCGCGCCACCTTGTCCACCCGTGCGGCGAGATCGAGCGCCTGGCGCATTTCCGGGGCGCGGATCAGGTAAAGTACTTCGGCCTTCGCCTGCACCACATTCGCCGCCTTGCCGCCGGTATCGGTGATCGCATAATGCACCCGGCAATCCTGCGGCATATGTTCGCGCAGGAAGTTGACGCCGACATTCATGAGTTCGACGGCATCGAGCGCCGAACGCCCTAGATGGGCGGCGTTGGAGGCATGGGCCGCAACACCCTTGAAACGGTAGAAATATTCCAGCACGGCAAGATTGTTGGTTGAGCGTACGCCGTTGAAAGGTGCCGGGTGCCAGGTCAGCGCCGCATCGACATCATCAAACAGGCCGGCGCGCACCATAAAGGTCTTGCCGGAACCGCCCTCTTCGCCCGGGCAGCCGTAATAACGCACGGTGCCGGGAAGATTATTGACTTTCAGATGTCGGGCGAGCGCAATAGCGGCCATCAATGAGCCGACGCCAAGCAGGTTGTGGCCGCATCCATGGCCGGTGGCGCCTGCCTCGCGCGGCTGCACCTGCGCCACATCGGCCAACTGACTCATGCCGGCCAGCGCATCGAATTCGCCGAGGAAGGCGATGACCGGCTTGCCGCTGCCGAATTCGCCGATAAAGGCCGTTTCCATGCCTGCCACGCCGCGGCGAACATCAAAGCCATTTTCCTCGAGCGCGGCAGCCAGGACACCGGCAGATTGCCGTTCTTCGAATTTCAGCTCGGCAAAATCCCAGATATTGTCACTTAGGGTGGTGAAATCGGGCTTCATTGCCTCGACTGCAGCGGCAATCGACATCACGGCGTCACGGTTCATGGCTTGTCCTCGCATTTCCGCCCTTTGCGGGCACGCGCAAGCGCTTCGGTGGAAACTCCGCCAAATCCTTACGCTCTATGATGGAAAGACCGCGCCAGAGTCCGCCTCCGGCGCGGTCATAGTAGATCAGTTGTCGACCGAGACTTCCCAGAGACGGGCGTTCGACTGCCAGACCGGCTGGCCCTTCAGCTTTTTCGTCGCGCCCCAGACATCGACCATGTCGTAAAGGAAGATGCCCGGCATTTCCTTCAGCATCAGTTCGTGAAACTCGTCGAAAATCTTCTGGCGCTTGGTCTGATCGGCCTCGACATAGGCCGCCTTCATCAGTTCGATCGCCTTCGGATCATCCCACATCAGCGATGCGTTCTTATCCTTGTTGCCGACATAGAAGGCGTACATCAGTGCCGGGTCGAGACGCGGAGCGACCGACTGCGAGATCACCTGATAATTGCCGGAACGGCGACGATCCACCTGCGTGGCATAGTCCAGCACCTCGATCTGCACGTTGAGACCCGCCTGCTGCATCATCGCCTGCGCCATGACGGCGGCCGGGAAACTCGGCACGTTGCCGCGCTTGTTGGCGATGATCGAGATCGGCTCGCCCTTGTAACCGGCTGCCTCCAGCTCCTTCTTGGCCGCTTCGATGTCATAGGCCGGACGCTTCTTCTGGGTCTCGTCGAAATAGACCGAATCCTGCGAGACCATCGAACCGTTGGCTTCACCCGTACCGTTCGATGCAGCAGCAACCAGTTCGTCGAGATCGAGCGCCATCGCCATGGCGCGGCGCACGCCGGGATTGCTCAGCACCTTGTCACGGGTCTGGATGTAGAAGAGGTTCTTGCCGTTGTTGCGGGCGACGATGAGCTGCATCTTCTCATTGGTCTTGAACTCCGGAATGAGATCGGGAGAAATCTCGGCCGTATCGAGCACGCCGGATTCAAGACCCGCCTTCACCGTCGAAGCATCTGGAATGACCATGAACTTGATGCCGTCGGCCAGCGGCCGCTTGGAGCCGACCATACCATCCGGCTTGCCGTCATTTGCCGGCGAAACATAATCGGCAAATTTGGAAAGGCGAATATATTCGCCTTTCTTCCACTCGTCCCACTGGAACGGCCCTGTCCCGATCGGCTTGGCGAAGCTGCCATCGGCAGCAATCGATTCCGGCGAGATCATGCCGGTATAACCGCATTCCGGTCGCGACATGAGGCCAAGGAAAACGCCAGACGGCTTTTCAAGCGTGATCTCGACCGTGGATGCATCGGTGGCCTTGACGCCGGTGACGTGAGCGGCCCCGCCCTCCGCAAAATCGTTGAGGCAGGTCCATTTTGTTTCCGGCTTCAGATAACGTGTCCAGTTCCAGACGACATCTTCCGCGGTGAGCGGCTTGCCATTGTGGAATTTCACATCCTTGCGCAGCTTGAACGTATAGGTCAGGCCGTCAGGCGCAACCTCGACGCTTTCGGCAAGAAGCGGCTTCACCTCGCCGGCATTGTTATAACCGACAAGGCCTTCGACGATGTGCAGGATCACCCCGTCCGTATTGCCGTCGCGGTTCACGCCCGGATTGTTGCTGCGCAGATCCGAGCTTTGCGCAATGGTGATATCGCGTGCAGCGGCGATATTGGCGGTCACGAGCAGGGCAACGCCTGCGAGAAGAAGTTTTTTCACTGTTCTACCCTCATTGTTATCGTTGATTGTGAGTGATTAAAAGCCATCCCAGCAGGCCTGCGCCAGCCGGCCGATCGTTTCGAGCGCGATGGTATAGCCCGGCGTGCCGTCAGGCATGGTTTGCGGCACGTCATCCGTATAGGCGGTGATGATGAAGGCTGGCGCGCCATTTCTGTAGACGATGCCGGCATCCATGCGCCCACGTTTGCCGCGGCCGCTCTTGCTCGCCACCACGGCCTCGAAAGGCAGGCGGGAGCGGATTCCATAGCGCAATATCTGGTTTTTCAGCGTCTGCATCGCCCACTCGCACAATTGCGGGCTGCAGCCGAGCTTTGCCTGCGCCTCTGGCGAAGATTGCGCATCGAGAATGGTCTGAAGCAGCAGAACCTGGTCCGCCGCCGAGGTGGTGGTAACGGTCTTCAGCGGATGATCGGCCGCGAGCGCCAAGGGCGGAATGAGGAAACGGTGGTGCGTGTTGGCCATGCCGAGCGCCTTGCAATAGCCATCCACTTCTTCCAGCGTCAGCCGTTCCAGCACCATCTTGGTGCAGACATTGTCGCTCAGCACCATCATGCCGGCGACGGCATCGCGAAGCGAAATGACGATGCCCGGCGTCATATAACGGAACATGCCGCTCGCCACTTCTTCCGCCAGCCGCTTTTCATAGGTGACGGGCTGGTCGAGGTCGATCCGCCTTTCGCTGGCCACCTTGAGCACGGCCATCATGATCGACGTCTTGCGGGTGCTGCCCGATGGCGTCTCCTCGTTTTCTCCCCGCCCGATCTCTTCGCCGGTCAGGAGATTGCGCACCATGAATCGCGTCACGAAAGGCTGTGCATCACAGATAGCATTCAGTTGGGCAGCCACAGTCATTATCATCTTCCTGTTAAACTTCTTCTTCCAGACGCCATTTCAGTGTCACACCGCCCTTTTCATTCTGGTCGAGGGCGGGAATGGCCGAGAGGAGCCGGCGCGTATAGGCCTCTCTCGGGCTGTCGAAAATCGTGTCGCGGTCGCCCTCTTCGATGATGCGGCCGTCCTGCATGACGACGACACGGTCCGCCACCTGTTCGACCACGCCGAGATCGTGGCTGATGAACAGGCAGGAAAAGCCGTAGCGTTTCTGCAGATCGGAAAAGAGATCGAGCACCTGCGCCCGCACCGTCACGTCGAGCGCGGAAACCGGTTCGTCGGCGATAAGAAACCGCGGACGACGGGCAATGGCGCGGGCAATGGCCACGCGCTGGCGCTGCCCGCCGGAAAGCTCATGCGGGTAACGGGCGGCATAGTCAGCGCCAAGCCCCACCTCTTCCAGCGTTTCCAGCGCCCGCTTGCGCTTGGCGGCCTCGTCGAGACCGGGCACGAGGCGCAGAGCCTCCTCCACCAGCGCCTGAATGGTCATGCGCGGATCGAGCGAGGAATAGGGATCCTGAAACACCATCTGGCAGTTCAGGCGATAGTCGTTCCAGTCCTCTTTGCGTTCCCGCCCCTGAAAGCGGATATGCCCTTCGCTCTCCTGCACGAGCCCCGCAATGGTCCGGCCAAGCGTCGTCTTGCCGGAACCGGAGCCGCCAACGAGCGCCACGACTTCGCCCTCGTGAATGTCGATGCTGACGCCATGCAGCGCCCGCTTTGATTTGGCCTTTTTCAGCAGAGATTTGCGGCCGGCATAATCGACGACGATATCGCGCGCCGAAACCATCGGTGCTTTGGACGTGTCGATGCTGCGCGGCTCGCCGCGGAATGGTAGGGAGGAAAGCAGCTTTTTCGTATAGGGATGCTGCGGCGCATCCAGCAGGTCTTCGGTACGGCCCTGTTCGACGATTGCGCCTTTTTCCATCACCACGATGCGGCTGGTATAACGGGCCACCATCGGCAGATCGTGGCTGATGAGGAGAACGGCAGTGCCTTCCGCCCGCGTCAGCTCGACCATCAGTTCCATGACATCGCGCTGGATGACCGCATCGAGCGCCGTTGTCGGTTCGTCGGCGATCAGCAAAGCGGGTTTCAGGAGCATGACAGACGCCAGCATGATGCGCTGGCGCATGCCACCGGAAAACTCATGCGGATACGCCGTCAGCGCGCCTTCGGGGTCGCGGATGCCCACCCGCCGCAGCATGTCGAGAATTTTCTCGCGGCGCTCTTCCGGGGACAGTTTCGTGTGAAGGATCAGGCCTTCTTCCAGCTGCCGGCCGATTGTCATCGACGGATTGAGAGAGGTCATCGGCTCCTGGAAAACGACGCCGATCTCCGCGCCGCGCAGGCGTCGAAGCTCCCTGACCGGCAGGGACATCACGTCCTTTCCCTTGTAAACGACCGATCCGCCGGTGACGGCGATCGCCGGAGGCAGAAGCGAGATGAGCGCGCGGGTTGCGAGCGTCTTTCCCGAGCCGCTTTCACCGACGATGCCGAAAATTTCACCAGGCGCAATATCGAAGGAGACATCCTTGACCACCCGGTGGCCGGTTCTGGCGACTTCGAGCGAAAGACCGCGAACGGTGAGAAGTTTATTATCAGTCATTTGAGACCTCTCATGCGCGGGTCAAGCCTGTCGCGCAGGGCATCGCCCAGAAGATTAATGCCGAGCAGTGTCAGCGCGATGCAGAGACCGGGGAAAAGCCCGAGCCAGACGGCCTGCTGGATGAAGGGCCGGCCGGCGGCCAGCATGTTGCCCCAGGTGGGGGCCGGCGGCGGCACACCGAGGCCAAGGAAGGACAGCGCGCTTTCCGACAGGATGGCCCAGCCGAACATGGAGGTGGCGAGAACCGTGATCGGCGCTATGCAATTGGGCAGGATATGGCGGAACATGGTGTAAATCTCACCATTGCCCATCACCAGCGACGCCTCGATAAATTCCCGCTCACGCAGAGAAAGCACGGCGCCGCGCACCACGCGGGCCATGGATGGTGTATAGGCGATGCCGAGTGCGAAGATGATGCCGTACTGGTTTGCGCCGAAAACCGCGAGAAGGCCGAGCGCCAGCAGAATGCCGGGAAAGGCCAGAAGCGCATTGTTGATGGCCATGATGACGCCATCCACCCAGCCCCGCGCATACCCGCTGACGAGACCGATCAGAGTGCCGCAGATCGTCGCGAAGCTGACCGTCAGGAAACCGATCCAGACGCTGGCGCGCGCGCCGACCATCAGCCGGCTCAAAACGTCGCGCCCGAATTCGTCAGTGCCGAGAAGATGGCTGGCACCGGGTGCGGCCAGACGCGAGGCAAAGCCGAGCTTCATCGGGTCATAGGGTGTCCAGAACAGGCCGGTCACGGAGGTGATGAGCAGGAGGGCAATGAGAAAGCCGCCGATAAGCCCGTTGAGTGTGAATTTTTTCATTCGGCAACCACCCGCGGATCGAAGAGGGGATAAAGAAGGTCCACGAAGAGGTTGACCAGCACATAGGACAGGGAAACGAACAGCAGGCATCCCTGTATGACGGGGTAATCGCGCGCGAAAATACTGTCGACCATTAGCCGTCCGAGGCCGGGAATGGTGAACACGGTCTCAATGACAGCGATGCCGCCGAGGAGATTGCCGAGGATGAGGCCGATCATCGTCCATGTCGGGCCAAAGGCGTTCTTGAAGGCGTGCCGCCAGAGAACCGCGCTTTCCGAAAGACCCTTCGCGCGGGCATGGGTGATGTAATCCAGCCGCAGCACTTCCAGCGTCGAGGCGCGCGCCATGCGGATCAGGACGCCCATTTCATGGATCACCAGCGTCATGACAGGCAGGACGAGATAGAGCATGCCGCCGACCAGATTGTCGCTGATCGACACATATCCCAGCACCGGCAGCCAGCCGAGCTTGAGGCCGAAAAACAGAAGAAGCAGAAGGCCCAGCCAGAATGTCGGAATGGACAGCAGCAGTGTTGCCGTTCCCACCAGCGCAAGATCGGTCAGACTGTTCTGCTTCCAGGCGGCGATCACGCCAGCCGGAACCGCAATCAGGCTGGCGAGCAGCACGGCAACCACAACGATCTCGGCGCTGACGAGGAAGCGCGACACGACCAGCGGCAGCACCGGCTCGTCATTGACGATGGAGTGGCCGAAATCGCCCTGCACCACATTGCCCGCCCAGATGACGAACTGCTGCGGCATGGACTTGTCGAGGCCGAGTTCGGTCCTCATGGCTTCGATCTGTTCCGGTTGCGCCATGTCGCCCAGCATCAGGGCAGCCGGATCGCCCGGAATGAAGCGGATGAGCGCAAAAACCGTGATCGACACGAATGCGATCGTTGGCAGCGCCATCAAAAGACGGCTCAGTATGAATCTTATCATCGGTTCCCCACGATTGATGGCCGGGATTAGCGCCCCGCCTCTATCGGTTTCGTTGCTGGCGACTATGACGGATTGATAAATAAGGCGCAATATTATGCATAAACGTCATATATCTATGCAGAATGACGGCGCGTTTGATCCTGATGAGGACAATGAGATTTTCCGCCCAAAACCCCGTTTTCAGTCGATTTTTTGCGAAAGCTGAATTTCTCGCTTCAGGGCATCGCTCAGCGCCTGTGCCGCGATGGATAAGGGTGCGCCGGAGGCGCGGGCAAGACCGAACTCCTGCGTCGCCTGGGGAACGAATGGCCGGGCGACAACGGGAAGGTGCCTGTAGAGGTTAGCATAAAAACTGCTGATGATCGTCACTCCCAACCCATGCGCCACATAGGCGCAGGCGGAACTGTTGGTGTGGGTCTCGATCTTCACCATCGGCTTGACGCCGGCCTTTTTGAAAACCTGATCGAGCGCCATGCGGTTCGGCCGCTGGCGGCCGATCAGAATGAGCGGAATGTTGCGCAGGTCCTTGACGGTGATTTCGTCAAGCGCGGCCAGCGGATGATCCTCCCGGACCACACAGACGCTTTTGCCGGTCGCAACACGCTCGACATCGATGCCCGGGCCAATCTCGCCCTCCATCCGCAGGAAACCAAGATCGATCACCCGCTCGCCGACAAGCTTGTTGATGGCGGTCGTCGTTTCGAAAAATGTCTCGATGCGAACGCCGGGAAAATCCCTGACATAATCGATCAGCATGGCGGGCGCGAAATTTTCCCACATGCTGCTCGGCAGGCCGATGCGGACGATTTCCGGGCCAGCCGCGCCATTGCGCAGATCCTCGGCGTGGCCGGACATGCGATCGACCGCAAGCAGTACGTTCTCCGCATCCCGCGCAAGCAGCACCGCCTCCGGTGTCGGGATCAGCCGCCCCTTGTCACGGGCAAACAGCGTCAGCGACAAATCCGCCTCAAGCTGCGCCAGAAGCCGGCTGATGCCGGACTGGCTGAGCCCCATGGCCTTGGCAGTGGCGATGGTCGAGCCGGTGGAAAGAAGCGTGCGCAGAACTTCGAGCTGCTTGATGTTCATGAGGCCAGCACCATGGGTGAAGAGACGAGCCGGTTTCGGTTCTGACGTTTTGCCGCCGTTGAGCCTAGATGTCACCGTTTTTTTGGCGTCGCCAGGTAGCCGGTATGGTTGCCGGCTACAATTCCACCTCATAAATCCTGTCGTGGGTGGCCACGCATGCCTCTCCTGATGGCGTCACCCAGCCGCGGAACATGCCGGGGGTATTGTAAGGTGAGGCAATGCCACCTTCGGCATCGATCGCAACGAGACCGGCACCGATCTCATAAGGCGCCAGATCCTTGTGGACGAGATTGCCGGCGGCGGTTTCCAGATCCTGCCCGAGATAGGCAACGCGGGACGCGATCTCGTGGCCGACGACATAGCGGATGAAAAACTCACCCTTGCCCGTGCCTGAAACGGCGCAGGCGCCGTCACGCGCATAGGTGCCGGCCCCGATCACCGGGCTGTCGCCAACCCGCCCATCCGGCTTGTTGGTGTAACCGCCGGTCGAAGTGGCCGCCGCGAGATGCCCCGCAGCATCAAGCGCCACCGCGCCGACCGTCCCGTGCTTTTCGTTTTCCGTCGCTTCCGTGCCTGTGGCGGCATGGCGCTTCATTGCCGCCAGCGCTTCAAGGCGCTTTTGCGTGGTGAAATAGGATTGAGGCTCAGTGGTCAGACCCTTTTCCTTTGCGAAGCGGTCAGCCGCCTCACCCGTCAGATAGACGGCACGTTCATCCGCCATCAGCGCACGGGCCGCTTTCACCGGGTTGCGAATGGCGCGGGAGGCGCTGATCGCGCCCGCCGCCAGTGTGGCACCGTCCATGATCGAGGCATCGAGTTCGTGAATGCCGTTCTCATTGAGGGCCGCGCCATGCCCCGCATTAAAATGCGGGCTGTCCTCCATGACGACGACCGCCGCCTCGACCGCTTCAAGCGCGGTTCCGCCAGCCTTCAACACGCCGTAACCGGCGCGCAGCGCCGCTGCCAGATCGTCGCGCGCAGCTGCCCACTCCTCTGAAGTCATGCTGTCTTCCGGCATCACGCCGCAACCACCGTGAATGGCCAGTGCGATCTTCGTCATATGCTCACTCCCTCGTCGCCCCGCCATCGGCAGGGCCTCTTGCCATCAATGAAAGGCGATATCGCCGATAACGCGCACGCGGACCCTCCGCGCGCCACCCGGAAGATAGGCGATCGGAATATCCTCCACCTCAAGCGTCTTGAGGCTTCCCCGCTCCGCGCCGGATGCGACCGCCGCGTTCTGCGCCTCGGTCTCGGCTTTCGCAAGGGCCTCGTCGCGGCTCAACCCGGAAAAGACCTGATCCACCTCGCCGGACACCTGCGCCATCGCAGCACCCAGCGCATTGGCAACGCCTGCATTTTCCACACGCAGCACCTCGGATGCGCCCGGCACCTGCTCCGGTATCAGGAATGCGCCGCCGCCGACCGCAACCAGCGGCACGTCTTCGGCTGATGTCTTCATCTGGTCGAAACTGTCGGCCACCATGTCACGGATACGTTGGAGCGAGGCCTGCACGAAAGCCGGATCGAGGTCCTTCACACGATCCCTGTCGCCCATCTCGATCAGGCCTGCAGCAACGGCGATATCCGATGTCGTCAGTGTCTCGCCGCCGAAAACGCGGGCTTCGGTCAGGATGCGATACCCCACCGAGCGCGGGCCGATCTTGCCTGTCTGCGGATCGACAATGGTGCCGCCGCCAAGCGCGATCGGCAGAAGATCGGGCATGCGGAAAAGGGTGCGCACCCCGCCAATATGAACGATATTGTTCGCCTCACGCGGGAACCCGCCGACAAGGCAACCGATATCGGAGGTGGTGCCGCCGACATCCACCACCATGGCGTCGGAAAGCCCGGTGAGGAAAGCAGCGCCGCGCATCGAATTGGTCGGGCCGGAGGCGAAGCTGTGCACGGGGTTGGCCGCCGCGACATCCGCGAGCGCCACGGTGCCGTCATTCTGGGTCAGATAGAACGGCGCCTTAACACCGGCCTCGCGCAGCGCATCCGAAAATGCCTGAACAGTGGTCTTGCCAAGCGTCTGCAAGGCGGCATTCAGGAGTGCGACGTTCTCGCGCTCCAGAAGGCCGATGCGTCCGAGCGTGTGGGAAAGCGTGATGCGCGCGTCGGGAATGACCGAACGGACAATCTCCGCCGCCCTCACCTCGCACTCCGTCGTCAGCGGCGAGAAGGTCGCTGAAATGGCGATGGAAGTGATGCCCGCATCGCGGATTTTCATCGCCGCTTCACGGATTTCATCCGGGATCATCGGCACCAGCGGGCTGCCGTCGTATTCATGGCCGCCATGAACCATGAAGATCATTGGATCGACGGCCTCGTGCAGATCCTTCGGCCAGTCGCACATGGGCGGCAGCGAAGAGCCTGTTGGCAACGCAATGCGGATGGCCGCGACCCGCTCCAGTCGGGCGCGCTCCACCACCGCATTGGTGAAATGCGTCGTGCCGATCATCACCGCGTCGATCGGGCGATCCGCCGCGCCGACATGGCCCGCCACGTGGCTCAATGCCGCCTTCACGCCGGACAGGACATCCTGCGTGGTCGGAACCTTGATCGAGGCTACGATGGCGTCTCCATCGATCAGAACGGCATCCGTATTGGTGCCGCCAACGTCAATACCGATGCGTTTCATGGGAATACCGATCTGAAATCAATGTCATAACCGAAGGCGCGTGGGCCAACGGCGGCGATGCCGGCAGGCGTCGTCAAGAGTTCCGGCGCCGGCAGGGCGACAACCGTGACACGCTGGCCATAACGCACCGATTCCGTGCCGATGGCGCTGCCCGAAACAGTATCGAGAAGGCAAAGCAGATCCGGCGTCATGGCGACCGGCTGGCCATCGCGGAAGGCGACCGCCCATTCGTTCTGGAAGGCCAGCTCCATGCGCGAACCCCGGTCGGCCTCGATACCTTCAATGGTCGTGCTGCCGCGCAGGAAGCCGCCGGTGGTCTCGCGGGCGACATCCACCACCTTACCACGGAACAGCTGCTTGCCGCCCTCATGGTCGAGAACCGCCTGAACCGGATCGTCATGGCGCGCACGCGCCTCCATCACCGCGCGCCCGAGTTCGGTCGCCTTGGTGACGGTGTAATGAATGCCCCATTCCTTCACTTCCTTGCCGGTGCGCGGCGCCTTGCAGGTGGCGGCGGTGGAGCCGACTTCGGTACAGACCTTGCGCGAGATGCGCTCCATCCACTTCCATGAAGCCGCGCGCGTCACGATCACCTCATTGTCGCGTACATCGACCAGCGACAGCGGAAACATCGGCAGATTGCCGATGGCGAAGGACGTCATCTGCGCTTCGGGATAGGCGCGTCCCATGGCATCGGCATTAACGACCGGCCGGTCGAGCATGGCGGCGGCGAGGAAAGACGACAGTGCGTTCGAACCGCCGATTTCAACGCTCATGATCGCCCGGAACGGCTTGCCGAGATAATCCTCCATGACCTCGACAGCGCGAGCCAGATGAACGGGGTCTCCCAGCCGTTCCTGACCGACAAGCGGCGCGCCCATCTTGGAGACGACGGCAACCATGTCGTCATCGGCGAGCGCCATGGGATCCATGACCTTCACGCGTCTGCCCTCGGCATAAAGACGGCGCAGATTGAGCGTCGAGATATAGGGATTGCCTCCGCCGCCGGTTCCCAGAATCCAGGCGCCGGTGGCAAGAGGTTCGATATCGTCTTCGGAAAATTCCTGGATCATGCGTCATCCTCGGGCATGCCACAGCCTTTCCGGCCGCAGGCGATGCTCCTTCCCTTTGAAGTTCCAAGTCTGGCCAACCCCGCCTTTTTGGGCGGGGCCGGTTTTCATAAGGCGGAAATCACTCTGCCTTGCAGTCCCAATGGAAGTTGGAGAAGTTCAGGTCCCAGCTCTGCATGGGAATGAACTCGTAACCCTGAAGGCACTTGTTCGCCGCATAACGGCGGTTCGGTGCAACCGCCCAGACATCCGGCTGGAGATCGGCGATCTTCGTCTGCAGTTCCTTGTAGGTGGCGTTCTGCTCGCCGACATCGGTGGTGGCGCGGACCTTGTCGATAAGCCCGTCGATTTCCGCGTTCTGCAGCCATTCCATCGACATCCAGGTGCCGGAGGCCTTGGAATGGTACTGGTTGTAGAACATCGCATCGGGCGACGGATAGGTGGGCGAGATGTTCACCTGCGTCGATGCGGGCGTCGTTTCAGGCTTGGAGGACAGTTCAACGATGCGGTTCCACGGCTCCGGCTTGATGTCGAGCGTAATGCCGATCTGCTCGAGGCTGGACTGCAAAAGCAGTGCCACTTCCGCCTCGAAGGCCAGCGAAGCGACATAGCTGTTGACGAGCGTGATCTTCTGGCCGGCATATTTCGACTTCGCCAGTTCTTCCTTCGCCTTTTCCAGATCGTAGACGCCGGGCTGGATATCGCTGTTATGCGCGTCCTTGAAAGCGTCGGAGAGCGGTCCCTGCATGTCGAAACCGGGATAGATCACTTCCTGGATCGTCTTGTAATCCGTCGCATAGGCAATGGCGCGACGAACGTGGACATCATCGGTCGGATAGACCTTGGTGTTGAGCTTGATGACGAAACCGCCGGCGGTGCGGGTCTGGATCAGCTTGTAGCCCTTCATCCGGCCGATGGATTCATAGGTGTCGTTGCCAAGACCGTGCGAGGAAAGGCCAAGTTCGCCCTTTTCAGCCAGCGCCTTCACGGTGGCGTCGTCGCTCGTCTGGACGAAGCGTACTTCGTCGATCGGCTTGCCCTTGGTCCAGCCAAGGAAATGGTCCGCATTGCGGGCAATGACCATATCGGCAGAACGGTTGTAGCTGACGAGCTTGTAGGGGCCGGAACCGGCGGAATGTTCGCCGACATAGGCCTCGCCCCATTTGTCTTCGGGCTTGGCATTGGCTTCGATCAGCGTCTTGTTCAGCGCCATCATCAGCGGCGTCGCCGCCATGAAGGGCGAGAACTGACGTTCGATCTTCATGACGAGCGTCGCATCGTCAGGCGCGGTAACGTTTTCGGGCTTCAGCACGCCGACGATGAGGTTCGACGGTCCCTTGTTGATGCCGAGCAGGCGCTGCACGGACCAGACGAGATCGCCAGCCTTCACCGCCGTGCCGTCCTGGAACTTCGCGTCGTCGCGAAGATGGAAGGTATAGGTCAGGCCGTCTTCAGAAATATCCCAGGACTTCGCCAGATGCGGCACGATTTCGCCCTTGGCGTTCACCGTGGTCAGGCCGTCATACATGTTCACGATGGCCATGTAGCCGGTATAGTCAGTCACCTTCGCCGGGTCGAGCGAACTGAATATCTGCATGGTATTGACCGCGACCGACACCTTATCTTCCGCAAAAGCAGCGGAAGGACCAAGCGGCAACGCGATTGCCGTGCCGAGCGCAAGCACGGCAAGGCGGGAAGAAAGTCCTGGCATTTTCATTGTCGTTCTCCTCTTTATTGCGGGTCATTTGCCCGCTTATGGTTAGGCAGCCTTGCTGACCGGGAGGGGCAGCGGTGAGAAAGGAATGTCCGGGTAACCGAATGCGGCCGGTCCAACGACCTCGAGAGCGCGGGCGCTGCGCAGAAGATCGTGGCAGGGGATGGCGATGACGGCCACGCGCTGGCCGTAGCGCAGCACTTCGGTGGTGATCGGATAACCGGTGTCGACATCGAGCAGGACGATCAGGTCCGGCACGGTCACTTCCACCTTGCCGTCACGGCGGAACAGCAGGAATTCGTTCTGGATCGCCACGCTCGCCGTCTGGCCCGAGCAATCGTCGAAGCCCGAAAGCTCGACATCACCCACGGCGAAACCGCCGCGCAAATGACGCTTCAGATCGGTGATCTTGCCATTGAAGATGCGTCGTCCGCCTTCAAGCGCGCAGACCGCCGCAATCGGGTCTTCCTGCTGCTTGCGGGCGCGGATCACCGCCTCACCGATGGCGATCGCCTTGGTGTAGGTTTTCGGAATGCCGTATTGGTGCACGTAATGAGCCTGCATCGGCGCGGTCGCCAGCATCGCGCCACCGCCCTGCGAAACGACGCAGGCGCGCGCCATGCGCTCGTGCCAGACTTCGGAAACGGCATGGCTGAAGATGACGGCGTTGCCGTGCAGATCACACATCACCGATGGCGTCGAACTATGCCCGTAGATCGAGAAGGTCGTCATCTGCATTTCCGGGAATGCCCGGCCCATTCCGTCGCAATCGAGGATCGGCAAGCCGCCAAGTGCGGCCGTCACCAGCGGGTTCATCGAGTTCGAGCCGCCGATTTCCTCGCAGACGATGGCATCGACCGGCGTGCGGATCAGCTCTTCCATGGCGCGCAGGCAACGCAGGCCTTCGCGGCCCTCGCGGATGCGCTCCACGCCGACCACCGGCGCGCCGATGCCGCCGATGGACATGCAAAGCGCGTCCGGCTCGATGGCGTCTGTCGCAAGGATCTTCATCTCGTAACCGGCCTTCATGGCCTCGAGTGCAAGCAGCTTGCCCAGATAGGGATTGCCGCCGCCGCCCGTACCGAGAATGCCCGCACCGATTTCCAGCGCGTCAAGATCTTCCCGCGTCAGCGTACGCAATGCCGCTTCGTCATATTTCAGCTTGCGCGTCTCAGCCATGATTGGCTCCCATTTCTCCAACAACTTTCACATGAATGCGGGTGGCATTGCCGGGCAGATAGGCAAGCGGCATGTCCTCGCGCTCGATGACTTCCAGTGTTTCGGCCAGTGCGCCTGCCGCAATCGCCTTCTCGCGCGCCTCGGTCTCGGCCTCTGCAAGCGCGCTCTCACGCGTGCGCCCCTCGACCAGCGAGAAGACGCGGTCGGTCTCGCCGCTGATCTGCGCGATCGCCGCACCGACGGCATTCGCCACCGCGAAATTCTCAGGCCGGATGACCTCCAGATCACCGATACGGTCAGGCATCAGAATGGAACCGCCGCCAACGGCGATTACCGGCACCGGCGATGACGAGATGCGGCTGCGTTCCACACAGGACTCGAGCATGTCGTTGATCTTGTCGACAGCCGCATCCACAAGCTTTTTGTCGAGGCTGGAAACCAGCGCCTTTTCGCCGACATCCGCCTTGCCGGACGCAACGGCGATATCGGTCGCCGTCAGGGTCGAGCCACCGAAGCAGAGCGCTTCGCGACGAACACGGTAACCGACGGATTTCGGTCCGACGGTCAGGCCATGGTCGCCATTGACGACCAGCGACCCGCCGCCAAGACCGATGGAGAAGACGTCAGGCATGCGGAAATTGGTACGCACGCCGCCAATATCCACGGTCGTGGACGCCTGGCGCGGGAAGCCATGCGACAGCGACCCGACATCGGAGGTGGTGCCGCCGACATCCACGACCACGGCGTCCTTGAGGCCGGTGAGGAAGGCGGCGCCGCGCATGGAGTTCGTCGGGCCGGAAGCGAAGGTGAGCACGGGGAAGCCGCGCACCACATCCGCCGCCATCAGCGTACCGTCGTTCTGGGTGATGTAGAACGGGCAGGTAATCCCCGCTGCCTTCAGCGCCTCGCCGAAAGCGGCGACGGTGCGGTCAGCGAGAGACAGGAGGCTGGCGTTCATGATCGCCGCACTCTCGCGGGCGAGCAGGCCATGCCGGCCGATGTCCTTGGACATGACCACCGGCAGGCCGGGGCAGCGCTCCTGAAGGATCTCTTTCGCCCGCACTTCCATCGCATCATTGATGCCGCTGAAAACGCAGGTGACGGCGGCAGCCTTCAAGCCCTTGGCGCGGATATCGGCGGCGATGCGGACGATTTCGTCCTCATCAAGGGCTGAGATTTCTCGACCGTCGAATTCATATCCGCCCCGGACCTGATACCCATGGTTGCCGACGATTTCTCTCAGATCATCCGGCCAGTCGACCATGGGCGGCAAACCAGCGCCCGACGGCAGGCCGAGCCGGATGGCGGCGACCTCGTCCATATGCCGCCGCTCGATCACCGCATTGGTGAAATGCGTGGTGCCGATCATCACGGCGCCGATGCGCGCCCTGTCGATGCCCGACGCCTCGATCACCTTTTCAAGGGCTTCGATGACACCGGACGTCACATCCTCTGTTGTGGAGGCCTTCACCCCCGCCAGAACGGTTTTATCCTGTAACACAACGGCATCGGTATTCGTGCCGCCGACGTCAATTCCAACGCGATACACGTCAGGCTCCTCTTTTATCAATCGGTCGTTTTTACGAGGAAACGCATGCGCTCTTCCTCGGTCACGGTGGGTTTCAGACGCTCTTCCTCGTCGGTGACGACGGGGATCGCCGCGATAAGGGCGCGGGTGTAGGGATGCTTCGGCTCGGCGAAAACCGCAGACGTCACCCCTTCCTCGACGATCTCGCCACGCAGCATGATGGCGATGCGCGAGCAGAAATTGCGCATCAGCGACAGGTCGTGCGAGATCATCAGATAGGTCAGGCCAAGCTCCTCCCGCAGCTGCAGCAGAAGGTCGATAACGGTCTTCTGCACGGAGACATCAAGCGCGGCCGTCGGCTCGTCGAGGATGAGGATTTTCGGCTCGGCAGCCAGCGCGCGGGCAATCGCCACGCGCTGCTTCTGGCCGCCCGAGAGTTCATGAGGGTATTTGCCGAGATAGGACTGCGGCAACCGCACCAGCCCCATCAGTTCCTGCATACGGCTTTCACGCGCAGGCCCATCCATGCCGATGGATTTCAGCGGCAGGGTCAGCGTCTGCCTGACGGTGCGCTTCGGATTGAGGGAAGTGCCCGGATTTTGATAGACGATCTGCGTCAGCCGCTTGCCGCGCTCAGGCGCCGGGGCGTCGATGACAAGATTGCCGGAGGTCGGGCGAGAAAGTCCCATGATCATCCGGGCGACCGAGGTTTTTCCAGAACCGGACTCGCCCGCAAGACCGAAAATTTCGCCGTCCTTCAGCGTCAGGTTCACATCGCGCACGGCGTGGTAACCGTTGCGTCTGCCGTAAATCTTGTTCAGGCCCTCGATGGTAACGATCGGCGAGCGCGTGCTCTGCGCCAGATCGGTAACGCGCGGACCGTAGAGCGGCGGCACCGCATCCAGCAGCGACCGCGTATAATCCGCAGCGGGAGCATGCAGGATTTGCGTGCAGGGACCGGTCTCGACGATATCGCCATGGTGCATCACCACGACCCTGTCCGCCACCTTGCGCACGACGCCGAGATTGTGGGTTATCATCAGCAGCGCCATGTTTTCTTCGGCAACCAGCTGGTTGATGAGATTGAGAATTTCATCCTGTGTGGTGACGTCGAGCGCCGTGCCGGGCTCGTCCGCGATCAGGAGCTTCGGCTGGTGCAGCAGCGCAAGTCCGATCAGCACGCGCTGGCGCATGCCGCCCGAAAGCTCGGACGGATAGGCATTCATGACCCTCTCGGTATCGCCTAGCTGCACGCGGCGCAAAACCGCTGCGATACGGGTGCGACGCTCCGCCTTGGACGAGTTGATGCCGTCGCGCTTGTCGGCAAAGCGCATGACATCGTCCAGATGCGTGCCGATCTTGAAGACCGGATTGAAGGAGGAAAGCGGGTCCTGCATGATCAGCGAAAATGCCGTGCCCTTCAGCGCCTCCCGTTCCCTGCGCGGCAGGGCAAGCACATCCCGGCCATCGATCACGATCGCACCGGAGGTGATCGAGGTATTCTTCGGCAAAGTGCCGATGATCGCCTTGGCGGTGACGGATTTACCCGATCCGGTTTCACCGATCAGCGCCACGCGCTCACCAGCGGCGACCGTAAAGGCGACATCGCGCAACACCTGGCGCGTGCGGCCATAATTGGTGAAGGTGACGTTGAGATTTTCGACCTTGAGAAGCGGTTCAGTCATGGCTTTAGCTTTCCACGTCGAACATGTCACGCAGGCCGTCGCCCAGCAGATTGAAACCCAGCGTCACGTAAAGCACGGCCGCACCGGGGCAGAGGACTTCCCACCAGAAATCCGGCATGAACTGGCGCCCGTCGGCAACCATCGATCCGAGATCGGGGGTCGGCGGCTTGACGCCAAAACCGAGGAAGCTCAGCGTCGCGCCGAAGAGGATGACGAAAGCCGCATCCAGCGTCGTCTTGACGGATATGACCGAGACGCAATTGGGCAGGATTTCGCGGAAGAGGATGTGCAGCGGCCCGGCGCCGGCAAGACGCGCGGCTTCGATGTAGTCTTCAGAGGCGATGGACTTCGACACCGAATAGATCAGCCGCGCGTGCCAGGTCCACCATAGCAGCGTGATCGCGATCATGGCGTTCATCAAGGTGGGTTCCAGCAGGTTGGAGACCGCCAGCGCCATGACGAGCGGCGGCATGGCCAGCATTACATTCGTCAGGCCGCTGATGATTTTTTCAGTCCAGCCACCGAAATACCCGGCGACCAGGCCAAGCACCGTGCCGACCGGGACCGAAATGCCGAGCACGCCGATGACGAGAAGAAGTGAGACCCTGAGCCCGAAGATGGTGCGGGAGAAAATGTCGCGTCCGGCCTTGTCCGTGCCGAACCAGTGCTCCAGATCCGGCGGCATGTGGCGGGCACGGAAATCGACGACAGCGCCGATATGTTTGGGATAGGGCGTGAGCCAGGGCGCAAAGATCGCCAGAATCAGGACCGACAGGAGGATCAGCGAGCCGATGACCGCCGCCGGGTTGCGGCTGAAGCGATACCACATCATGTAACCGGCGCTTAGGCCCCGATCGGTGGGTTCGAGCATTTTCATATCAGCCATCAGCGAGCCTCCTTGCGGCGCAGGCGCGGGTCGATGATCGAGATCAGGACATCCACGATCAGGTTCGCAACGATGAAGAACAGGCCGGCCACCAGCACCACGGCGGTCACGGCATTGAGGTCTTTCTGCAGGATGGCGTTCAGCCCGTAGGAAGCGAAGCCGCCCCAGGCGAAGACCATTTCGATCACGAAGGCATTGCCGATCAGCGAGGCGAATTCGAGCCCCATGATCGTCAGCGGCGCGATGGAGGAGAGCTTCAAGAGATAACGGAAGATGATGACCCGCTCCGGCACGCCGAAGCTTTGCAGGGTGAGCACGTGATCCTTGCGCTGGTTCTCGATCATCGAGGAACGCGTGATGCGGGTGATCTGGCCGATGCCGGCCATGGAAAGCGCAAAGGCCGGCAGCGCAAGGTGCTTCAGCGCATCCAGCACCACATCGAACCGTCCGGCAAGCGTCCCGTCGATCAGGATGAAGCCCGTCGGGCCGCCCTGCCAGCCGAGCGAGTGATCGAGCCTGCCGATGATCGGCCAGCCGGAGAGAAAGCGGGCGGCGAGCAATTGCAGCGTGATCGCAAAGAGAAAGCTCGGGATCGTCACGCCTGTGAGCGACAGGATGCGGCCGATATGGTCCAGCGGCCGGTCGCGATAATGCGCGGTGATGACGCCGAGCGGGATGGCGACGGCAAACATGAAGATGACCGAGACCAGAACAAGTTCGACGGTCGCGGGAACGGTCTGCGCCAGATCGGTGGTGACGGGACGCTGGGAAACCAGCGAAAAACCGAGATCGCCGTGCAGGGCATTGCCGATATAGTCGAGATACTGGGCGGCGAGCGGTTTATCGAGACCCATCTCGCCGCGCAGCGCATCCACCTGTTCCTGCGTTGCCGCCGGCCCCAGCGCCATGCGGGCGGGATCGCCCGGCACCACGCGGGCGAGAACGAAAATCATGATGGACAGGGCGATCATGACCAGCACGAAAGCGCCGAGCCTGTTGAAAATCGCGACCAGCGGATGTTGCTGCATCGTTGGAACGTTCCTTGTGCATCAGTTGCCTGAGCACAAGTTTTCACCACATGTCCTTTCGAACAATCGCCGAAAGGTATAGTTTTTTGAAAGATGAGTATAGGTTTTCAAGCTTAAATACCCTATCGCTGTGTGAATGACGCTCCTGCCCCGCACCCGCCTCTGCCGCCGCATCGCCAGCGAAACCGCCGGCGTAATCTTCCTGCGCGCTCCGGCGGGCGCGGGAAAAAGCGTGCTGCTGGAAATGCTGGCAAAGGAGTTGGGAACGCAGATATGTCGCACGCACCAGCCGCGAAGCGATGATGCCGCAAATGACTGCCTTCTATGGGACGTGCCGGTTTTCGCGCGGGCGGTGCGCATGCCCGCCGCCATTCTGGAAACGGTGCGTTTTTTGGTCATTGCCTGCCGCCCGGATCAACGGATCAGCGGACTGGCCCGGCAGATCCTGCATCACGGTTCGCTTACCATCGGCCCGGATAAGCTGGTGCTAGGGCGAGATGAAACCGAAAGCCTCCCCCCTCAACAGCGGCGTCTGGTACTGGAGGACTATGCAGGATGGCCGGCCTTTCTGTCGCTCGCCCGGCATCCGGATGAAAAGCTGTGTGCCGACTATCTTCGGGAAAACTACCTGCCGCATCTTTCGCCCACCCAGACGGTTGAGCTTTCGTTCTGGCTCGAAAACCCCTCCGCAGAACCCGAGGCGGAATGGACAGAACTGCTGCCGCCCTTCCTGACTGGAAGCCCCGAAAATCACCCCACCCTGATACGGCTTCTGACCCTTGCTGCGCGAGAACGTCTCGCCACCTTGCAGGCCGGCAGCGCCGTGGTGGAGGTCGCATCGGCTTTTGAAAAGGCGGGGCATGCGCTCGCGGCCATGGCGATGCTGCTCGATCGCGGTTACGAGACCCATGCCGCGCAAATTCTTGAACGCGCCCATGGCCGCGAATTGATCTACCGAAGCAGCGTCGACAGGTTTCGCGAGATCATCATGCGGTTTTCGCAGGATATGATCGCAACGAATGAAACCGTGCTCTTTGCCGTCACCCGCGCATTGCTGAAACAGGGCGAATTGCAGCGCGTGCGCCACCTGCTCGGTAAAAGCCTCGGATCGGACTATCTTGATCCGCTGAAAGTGCTCGCCCGTGGTTCGCGGTTTTCCTTTGCCGCCCGCACCTTCCGGCTGAACCTGATGATTGCCGAGGACCTGACGCCCAATGACGCGGTGATAACGCGTCTCGCCGAGTTCATGGCCGATTATCCCATGGACGATCACGGCAAGTGGGCGGCCTATTACAATGCGCTGCTGGAGTTCGAAATTCGCCGCCGCAATTTCCGCGAGGCGGAGGCGGCTGCTGCCCGTGCGCTGATCTATCTGCGCAAGATGGGCGGGCAGCCCCTGCTGGAATTCTTCATCCACCTGCATCAGATCGTGCTGCGGCTGATGAGCGGTGATGTACTTCTGGCGCGCCACGCAGCACAGGAAGCCCGCGCGCGGCTGGAACAGGTGCCGCATGATGCGGTGCAGGAGTTCCGGATGCTGCGGCTGGCGGAAGCCTGCCTTGCCTATGAGGCCGGAAAGCCCCGCGATCTCCTGCATTTCGTCGAACATGAATTCGATCATTTTGCTGCGGCCGAGATATGGCCGAGCCTCATGCAGTTTGCCCTGCATTATGCTTCGCAGGTTTTGATCGACCATTTTCCGATGACCGTTCGTCCGGGCTTTCTCGATGGCTTGTGGATTCATCTGTCGGAAGGGCTGCAATTCCACGCGATGATGGAAATCAGGACGGCTCTCGCCTATCAGAATGCCAACCGCTGGGCGGATGCGGCTGCGACCCTTTCCGCGATCCGCATGCCGATGGGCCGCAACTGGGTGGAAAGTGCGCATGACGATCTCTCCCGGCTGACGCGGCGCGATGAAATCGCCTATGTCATGGCCTGGCTGCGCGATGCGGTGCATCTTTTCACGCCGCGCGCCTATCTCTCCCGGCAGATCGACGCAATGATCGCCAATCCCAAGGTCACCAACCGCGAGAAAGTCGCGCTCAGGATATGGCAGAGCTATGCCGCGCACCAGCGTCGCGACAATGCCGCCGCCCGCGCCCATATCCTCACAGCCCTTGAATCGGCAACCCGCCTTGGCTGCAGCGGCGTGCTGTCGGAGGAGCGCGTGTTCCTGTCGCCGCTTCTGAACAATCGCCGCATCCGCAGCTTCATCGAAACCTCTTCCGATGTCCGCACCGCGCTGTCGATTTTCGCCGCCTCGGTGAATTCACCGCAGGCGCGCGCCCTGCATGGCGGGCTTTCGCAGCGGGAAGCGCAGATGCTGCAACTGCTGGCCAGCGGCATGTCGAACAAGAAGATCGCCCAGACGCTCAACATCTCGGAAGTGACGGTGAAGTTTCACCTCGGCAACCTGTTCCGAAAGCTGGATTGCAAACGCCGCGCGGAGGCGATCCGCGCGGCGAAAGCACTGGGCTGGCTATAAGGTTCAGCGGTTGTTCTTCTTGCGCCACTCCGCAAAAGCCGTCTGATGTTCTTCCTTGGTGCAGGGGTAAAGCCCGATGATCGTCTGGCCGGCCTTGACCTGTTCCACCACGAAATCCTCATAGGCCGTCATTTCCACCGCCTCGGTCGCCACTTCGTCGGCAATGCCCGCCGGAATGACGATGACGCAATCCGCGTCGCCGACGATGATGTCGCCGGGAAAAACCGGCGCATCGCCGCAGCCGATCGGGCCGTTGATTTCGATAGCCTCGTGTTTGGTCAGGTTGGTGGGGCTGGAAGGACGGGTGTGGTAAGCTGGAATATCCAGCTCGGCAATGGTGGCCGCATCACGGAAACCGCCATCGGAAACGATGCCCGCACCGCCGCGAACCATCAGGCGGGTCACCAGAATATCGCCTGCCGAGGCGGCGCTCGCATCTTTGCGGCTGTCCATGACAAGCACGTGGCCAGGCGGGCAGGTTTCGATGGCGACGCGCTGCGGATGGGCGGGATTGCGGAATTCGACGAGCTGGTTGCGGTCTTCGCGGGCCGGCATGTAGCGCAGGGTAAATGCGGGGCCGACCATGTTCTTGCCCTTGTAGCCAAGCGGGCGCACGCCCTGGATGACCTGGTTGCGCAGGCCGCGCTTGTAAAGCGCCGTCGCCAGGGTGGCGACGGAAATAGTCGTCAGTTTTTCGCGCGTTTCATTGTTCATATCTGTCTCCTCGCAATGGGCGGATGGATGTGTTTCAAGTCCTGTGAATGGGCTCGTCTATGAAGACGCCGCCCTGATATTTTGCGATCGCAGCCTCGGGATCGGGACGCGGCACATCGCGCTCGATTTCCGCGCGGTAGCGCGCGGCATTATCGCGCCGCTGCCAGCCGAGAAAATCGACATGGGAATTATCCCACCAGCTGTCATCATTGGCGGAAACGCCCCAGATGACCGGGCATCCAAGCTTCGGCGCGCAGAAGGTGGCCTCGATCAGCGAAACGAAGTCGCCGTAGCTCAGCCAGGTCGACAGCATCCGCCAGTTGGAGGGCTTTTCTTCGCAAGAGCCAATCCGGACGATGGCGGTCTCCTGACCGAATTTGGAATGGTAGAGGCTCGCCATCGCCTCGCCGAAAATCTTCGAGACGCCGTAAAGACCATCAGGCAGAAAGGGGGTATCGGGGGCAAGCTGTTTGCCCTGCGGATAATAACCGATCGTATGATTGCTGGAGGCGAAAAGAATGCGCGGCAGGCCGTTCAGCCGCGCCGCCTCGTAGAGATTGTAGACCCCGCGCAAATTGGCAGACTCAATCGGGTCGAAAGCCCTCTCGACGGAAACGCCGCCGAGATGGACGATGCCGTCGCAACCCTTGACGAGATCATGGACCGCCTGCCCGTCCTCGAGCGCGCAACGAACGAGTTCCTCGTGAGGTGCTGGCGAACCGATATCAACGACGTCAGAAAGGCGGATGGTTTCGGCGACATGGCCAAGCCGTCCGCGCAGCATGCTGCCCAGCTTGCCGCCGGCACCGGTGATGAGCAATCGCTTCAACATATGGCCCCCTTAGAAAATATCGGGCTCGCCGGCGGTGCGGCCGAAATCCGTCTGCAGGAAGTCGAAGTCACAGCCTTGATCGGCCTGCGTGACATGCTTGGAGAAGAGATAACCATAACCGCGTTCGTACCGCGGCGCGGGCGCCTGCCACGCCGCTCGGCGCCGGGCGATTTCCTCTTCGCTGACCAGCATGTCGAGGCGGCGCTGCGGCAGGTCGAGGCGCACGATATCGCCCGTTTTCAGGAGCGCGAGCGGGCCGCCGACGAAGCTCTCCGGCGCGACATGCAGCACGCAGGCGCCATAAGAAGTGCCGGACATGCGGGCATCGGAAATGCGCACCATGTCGCGGTGGCCCTTCTTGATCAGCGCCTTGGGGATCGGCAGCATGCCCCATTCTGGAAAACCGGGGCCGCCGAGCGGACCGGCATTGCGCAGCACCATCACATGATCCGGTGTGACATCGAGGTTTTCGTCGTCGATCGCCTTTTTCATCTCCGGATAGCTGTCAAAGACCAGCGCCGGGCCCTCGTGCACATGATATTTCGGATCGCAGGCGGCGGGCTTGATGACGGCGCCGTCAGGGCAGAGATTGCCGCGCAGCACCGCAAGCGAGCCTTCAGCATAGACGGGGTTATCGAGAGAGCGGATAACGTCGTCATTGTAGACCTTCGCGCCTTCGAGGTTTTCGCCCATGCTGCGGCCGGTCACCGTCAGAGCCGAACAGTCGAGACGGCTTTCCAGCTGCTTCATCAATGCCCGAAGACCGCCGGCGTAATAGAAATCCTCCATCAGATAGTCTTTGCCGGAGGGGCGGACATTGGCGATCAGCGGCGTAACCCGGCCAAGCTCATCCAGCTCATCCAGCGTCATCGGCACGCCGGCGCGGCGCGCCATGGCGATGAGGTGCACGACGGCATTGGTGGAGCAACCAGTCGCCATGGCGACGATGGCGGCATTGCGAAACGCGGTCGCGGTCAGGATACGGTCCGGCGTCAGCTCCTCGCCCACCATCTCCACGATACGCCGGCCGCAACCCGCCGACATGCGCTGGTGTTCGGCATCCACCGCCGGAATGGAGGAGGCTCCCGGCAGGGTGAGGCCAAGCGCATCGGTGATGGCGGTCATGGTCGAGGCGGTACCCATGGTCATGCAGACACCGGCGGAGCGGGCGATGCCACCCTGCACGCCGCGCCATTCCTCGTCCGTGACGTTGCCGGCACGGCGCTCGTCCCAATATTTCCACGCATCCGAACCGGAACCGAGCACTTTCCCGGCATAATTGCCGCGCAACATCGGACCAGCAGGCAGATAGATCATCGGCACGCCGGCCGAGATCGCACCCATCACGAGGCCGGGTGTCGTCTTGTCGCAACCGCCCATCAGCACCACGCCGTCGAGCGGATGCGAGCGGATCATTTCTTCCGTCTCCATCGCCAGCATGTTGCGGTAGAGCATCGATGTCGGCTTGGTGAAGCTCTCATCGACCGAGAGCGACGGCATTTCGACGGGGAAGCCCCCAGCCTGCAGCACGCCGCGTTTCACATCCTTCACCCGCTCGGGGAAATGCGAATGACAGGTGTTGAGCTCCGACCATGTGTTGAGGATACCGATGACGGGTTTGCCGACGAAATCCTCCTCCGCATAACCAAGCTGCATCATGCGCGAGCGGTGGCCGAAGCTGCGCAGGTCGTCGGGCGCAAACCAGCGGTCGGAACGGAGTTTTTTATCGGTCATGTCAATGGTCCTGCATTGCGGGTTGCGCCTGGAGCTGTCAGTCCTGCCGGAGCGTCAGCCCGCTCGTCGTATCGAAAAGATGGATGTGTTCCAGCGGCGCCGACAGGCGGATGACTTCGTCCGCCGATGTCGAGGTCTGGCCGGAAAGATGCAGCGTCACCCGGGTGCCATCCCCGAGAGTACCGTAGAGGTAGGATTCGCCGCCCAGCTGTTCGGCGGTGCGCACAGACATGGTCAGTGCGCCTTCGCCACCTGCCTGCACATGGTTCGGGCGGATGCCGAGCGTCACTTTCTGACCGGGTTTGTAGGCAAAACCGGTCTGCGGTAGCGGGATCAACTCGCCGGTCGCGATCTTCAGGGATGGCGTTGCATCCGAAGTCACTTCGCCAGCAAAGAAGTTCATCTTCGGCGAACCGATGAAGCCCGCCACGAAGAGATTGGCCGGGCGATTGTAGAGATCAAGCGGCACCCCGAACTGTTCGAGCTTGCCGGCGCGCAGAACGGCAATCTTGTCGGCCATGGTCATGGCTTCCACCTGATCATGCGTCACATAGATCATGGTATTGCCGAGACGCCGGTGCAGGCTGGAAATCTCGCCGCGCATGTCGACGCGCAGTTCCGCATCGAGGTTGGAAAGAGGCTCATCGAAAAGGAACACGCGCGGCTCGCGCACCACCGCACGGCCGATAGCGACGCGCTGACGCTGACCGCCGGACAGATCCTTCGGGCGACGCTCAAGAAGCTGGTCGATCTGCAGCATCTTGGCCACCTGGGTGATCTTCTCGACGATGTCCTTCTTGGGCGTGCCGATATTCTCAAGCCCGAAGGACAGGTTTTCACGCACCGTCATATGCGGATAGAGGGCATAGGACTGGAACACCATGGCGAGACCACGATCCGCGGCCGGCACGGTGTTGACCACGTCACCGCCGATGACGATATCGCCGCTGCTCAGTTCTTCGAGACCGGAGATCATGCGCAGCAGGGTCGACTTGCCGCAGCCGGAAGGGCCGACGAAAACGCAGAATTCGCCGTGTTTGATATCGAGATCGACACCCTTGATCACATCGAGGGCACCATAAGTCTTTTTGACCTGACGAAGCTCTATACTTGCCATTGTCGTGTTTCCTCCCTGAGGATTATTTGCCGCCCGTCGATGCAATGCCGGTGGCGATGTATTTTTGCAGGAACATGAAGACCAGCGCGATCGGCGCGAGCGTCAGCACCGTCATGGCCAGTAGGTTGCTCCATTCCGTCGTCATCTCCCCCTGGAAGGAGTTGAGCGCCAGCTGCAGGGTGAAGTTGTCGTTGCGGGTCAGCACGATCAGCGGCCAGAGGAAGTCATTCCAGCGCCACATGATCGCAAGGATCGCGAGAACCGCAAGCGCCGGCGCCGAAAGCGGCAGGATGATGCGCCAGTAGATCTTCCATTCGCTGGCCTTGTCCATGCGGGCGGCATCGAGGATTTCATCCGGGATCGTCAGCATATATTGCCGCAGCAGGAAGACACCGGTCGGGGTGGCGGCACCGGGAATGATGACGCCCCAGAGACTGTTGATCATGCCCAGCTGGCTGGTGATGAGAAACAGCGGCACCAGCACGACGGTCTGCGGGATCATCAGCGTGCCGACAACCAGCGCCAGCACCACGCCCCTGCCCTTGAACTGGTATTTCGAGAGCGCAAAGGCCGCCATGGAATTGACGATCAGCATGATGAGGGTTGAGGTCACCGTGATGAAGGTCGAGTTCCAGAAATAGAGCGGAAAATTGAAGCGCTGGAAAAGCTCGGTGTAGTTTTCCGTGGCGAGCGCCACCTTTTCAGCCGGTTTCAGTTCGTTGAACTGCATTTTCAGGACTTCAGTGGGCTTTGTGGGATCAACCACCTGGGCAACGAGGCCGATGCGCCTGATCATGCCGAACTTGCGGCCATCCTTGTCGACATAGGCCGGCAGCGGCGCTGCCTGCCCGTCCACCACCACCGTTTCCTGGCTATAGGGCAGGAGGCGCGGCGGGAAGCGCTGGAGATCGGCTTCCGTCTTGAACGAGGAGAGCACCAGCCAGACGACGGGACCGAACATCATCAGCACGGCCACGCCGAGATAGGCGTAGGACAGCCAGTCGGTCCAGTGCAGCTTGCCGTTACGGCCGCGCGTACGGGTCAGAAATGCGCCAATCCTAGCCATCGACCTTGCTCCTGTTTGCCCGGAATTGCAGGGCGGTCAGCACCACGAGCACCACGGCGAGCAGCAGCGAAGCGGCAGCCGCAAGGCCGAAATTGCGGGGCGTCCCGGCAAAGCCGGTCTGATAGATAAACTGAATGATGAAGGTGGTCGCCGAACCCGGGCCGCCGCCCGTGAAGGCAAAGACTTCATCGAAGGTCTGCACGCCCTTGATGAGCGACAGGACGAGAACGACGAGCATGGTGGGAGCAAGCAGCGGCAGCGTAATGCGCCGGAAGATGCGCCAGGGGCTTGCCTTGTCGAGTTGCGCCGCCTCATAGACATCGCGCGGGATCGCCTGCAGACCGGCCAGAAGAATGAGCGTGTAAAAGCCCATATGCGCCCAGACTGAGAGGAAGACCGACCAGCCGAAGGCAAGATTGGCTTCGAGCAACCAGTCGACCGAACCGAGGCCGAGCCCTTCCATCGCGGCGTTGAGAACGCCGAAACGCTGGAGAATCCACTTCCAGATCAAGGCCACAACGACGGGTGACAGCAGCACGGGGAAGAAGAAGACGGCACGGAAGAACCCCCGCGCCCGTATATCGCGGTTAAGTACGATGGCCGTGATCAGCGAAAAGCCGACCATGAAACCCACCTGCAGCACCACGAAGAAAACCGTGTTCCAGACGGAGCGCCAGAACAGGTCGCGCTGACAGGAATTGGGGTCGAGGTAGTTCTGGCAGGAAAGAAGGACCGAGAAATTTTCGCCGCCCACGGCAGGGCGTTCGGAAAGCAATATGTGTTCGCTGCCGGTCACGGAATAGGCCATGTTCAGCACGATCGGCAGAAAGGCGAAGACCGCGAACAGGATCAGGTTGGGTGTGAGAAACACCCAGGCAATCCGCCGGTGGCCGAGAACCTTCTGAAGGAAGGCAAAGGGCAGTTCGACGATACCCATCACGGGCGCAAGAAATTTATACATGAGGGTCCTCCTTCGATCCGGCGCGGCGCGGCATGCACCGCGCCGGAAGGCGATGGATCACTTCGCCTGTTTCAACGCTTCCTCAAGGTCCGTCTTCGCGCGGGCCATGGCTTCATCAACCGTGCTTTCACCGACGATGGCCTGCGTGATGCGCTGGACGGAGATGTTGAACATGGCGCGATTGTTCTTGTAACCCTGATAGGTGTAGGCAATCGGGCTGAGGCTGGGGATCTGGTCCAGCCAGGCGTTCATGGCCTTTTGCGTCGCAGGCGTCGCACCGGTATAGGTCACACCCTTGTCGGCCACGGCCTTGTGGGCCGGAACGTTGCGGGTGCGAACGGTGAAGTCGAGATAATTCTCATCCTGAGCAAGGAAGTTCAGGATGTCAGCAACGATCTTCGGGTTCTTGGTCTGCTTGAAGCCGACAACGCCGGTGCCACCGGGCATGCCGGTGCAGGCAGAGCCGCCACAGGGCTGCGGCACGACTTCCCAGTCAAACGCATCACCGACCTGGCTGTCGAAACGCGCGGTCTGCCAGCTGCCGGAATAATAATAGACCAGCTGACCGTTGATGAATTCCTGTGCGGCGTCACGATAGGTGTTGCCGCCCTGTCCGGCCCAGACGTCGCGCGCCATGGTGCCGTCCTTGTTCCATTCGACGAATTTCTTCACGAACGTCGTGAAGCCTTCATCGACGAGAATGGGCTTACCATCGGCGTCGAAAATCTTTGCGCCATAGGAAATGGCCGGACCGGCAATGCGGTGGCCGGAACGGTCGATGGCCATCGGATAGGGCGTACCGGTTGCCTTGGCGACGGCACTAGCAGCTTTCGCCCAGTCATCCAGCGTTGCATCCTTGCCGGGCACGGCCACGTTGGCCTGATCGAACAGGGTGCGGTTGATGAAAGCGCCGGTGATGGTGAGCTGGGTGTGCATGCCGTAGATGCCCTTGTCGTCAGGGCCGCTGCGGTACCATTTCAGCACGTTCGAGAAATTGTCTTCCCAATATTTCGCGTCCACATAGGGCGTAAGATCGAGATAATAGCGGTTGAGACCACCAAGGTCGGTTACGGTTGCGAAATCCGGGCCGCTGCCGCCGGCGAGCTGCACGGGCAGGCCTTCCAGCAGCGCCTTGTAGGGTACGACGTCAGTGACGATCTTGACGTCCGGATGCTGCTTTTCATAACGCGCGAGAATGTCCTTGAGGATCTCACAGCCATTGCCGTCATAAGCGCAGGTGAAGCGCACTTCCTGCGCCGCCTGGGCGGCGCCGGCAAAGGACGCTGCGCCAATAGCGAGCGCCAATGCCATGCTGTATTTTCTGGTCATCTGGTTTCCTCCCTTAGATGATTATGCGTTGGCGGATGCGCGCGGGGCCCAGCCCTTGATCCACTCACCTTCAGCGGCGTCGGACAGGCGAACCGGCTTTCCTTCCCTGGCCGAGCGATAGATGGCGGTGACGAGTTCGATCGACTGCAAGCCGTCATGAACTGTGACTTCCTTGCCGCCGCGTCCTTCCATCGCGTCGGCAATGGCTTCGACAAAACCGGCAAAGCCGTTTTCGCCATCGGCCACCGTTGCCAGAACAGCGTCGATCTGATCCTGCGTGGTCGGTGCACGGGCGATGAAACGCCATGTGTCTTCAGCCGGGCGGTAAGGCAGCGTGCCGCTCTCGGCCGTGAACCCTTCAAAGCAGAAGCGAAGACGCGAGGTATCTTCGGCCGCACCGAGCGTGACCGAGCTCGTCGCCAGCGCACCGCTTTTCATGCGGAAGCTGAGCGCCGCGCAGTCTTCGGTTTCGATCTTGTTGACGCGCGTATCAGCCATGGCGAAAACTTCGTCGACCGGGCCGAGAACGTGGCAGAGAAGATCATGGGCGTGGATGGCGTGGCCGAGGATCGCGCCGCCGCACTCTCCCTTCCACGTACCGCGCCACGGAATGTCGTAATAGCTGGCGCCCCGGTTCCAATGGACTTCCGAGCTTGCGACAAAGGCCTTGCCCGCAAGACCGGCATCGATCAGCGCGCGCATCTGCCGCATGGCGTGTCCGAAACGATATTGGAAGACCGGAAACACACCGCGACCGGTCTTCTTGACAGAGTCGATCAGCGCGTTGGCCTCCTCCAGCGAGCGGACCAGCGGCTTTTCGCAGACCACATCCTTGCCCGCAGCATGCGCCTTCAGCGTGACAGGGAAATGCAGGTGCGGCGGCAGACACACGTCGATGAGCTGGATGCTCTCATCGGCCAGAACCTCATCGAGATCGGTGGTCAAACGAATGGAGGTATCATCGCCGGCGACGGAGCGGGCACGCTCCAGATCGAGATCGCAGATCGCCTTGACGACAAAGCGTTTGGGCAGCGCCCGATAGCCGCTCAGATGCTGGGCGCCGATGCCGGCGCCAATGATGGCAACACCGATCATTTCGAGGCTCCCTCAGCCTTGGCCTGTGCCTGAAGCGAAAGGTCGCAGACCTTGAAGACGTGTTCCTGCGTCATTGCCGTTTCCGTGCGGTTGCGGATATCGTCGCAGATACGGGCGAAATAGGGCAGACCAGCACCGGAAGCATCAATATACTCGCAGCGATCGCCATTCACGAGAATGAGGCGGTCTGTGCCTTCCGTATTGCCGACATCGACATATTTGCGCAGCTCGATGTAACCCTCGGTGCCGAGGATCGTCAGGCGGCCGTCACCCCAGGTCGGCAGCGCATCGGGCGTGTACCAATCGACGCGGATATAGCCGTGGCCCTTGTCACCACGCAGCACGACTTCGCCGAAATCCTGCAGGCCCGGATCATCAGGGTTGGCATAATTGGCAACGGTGGCAGCCACGATCTCCACTTCGGTCGAGCCGGTAAAGAACATGAACTGGTCGATCTGATGGCTGGCGATATCGGTGATGATGCCGCCGTAAGCTTCACGCTCGAAGAACCACTTCGGACGGATCTGGCGGTTCAGACGATGCGGGCCGAGGCCGACGGTCTGAATGACGCGGCCGATGGCGCCCTGCGCGACGAGTTCAGCCGCCTTGGTCACGCTCGGAACTTCAAAACGCTCGGAGAAATCGAC
Organism: Agrobacterium sp. M50-1; assembly: GCF_049843495.1. Classification (NCBI taxonomy): domain Bacteria; kingdom Pseudomonadati; phylum Pseudomonadota; class Alphaproteobacteria; order Hyphomicrobiales; family Rhizobiaceae; genus Agrobacterium; species Agrobacterium sp. M50-1. The sequence continues at coordinate 277,014 of NZ_JBBHZH010000001.1, forward strand.
GGTCCAGATGCGTTTGGTCTTGGCCACGGTCTGGCGAAGGCGATCGAGCTGTTCGAAGGTGGTGCAGCCTGGCTTGTCGGACATGACATCCTTGCCGGCTTCCATGGCGGCGATGGCGAGGTCGGCACGCTTGGAGGGGATATCGGCAATCACCACGAGGTCGATGGTACCATCCGCAAGCAGGGCCTCCTTCGATGCCGCACGCGGCACATTCGGGAAGCGTTTGACGAAACCTTCCACGACATCGGGTTCGCCTTCGGTCCACCAGCCGGCAAATTCCGCGCCAGCGTCCCGCAGATTCTGGGCCATGCCGAAAATATGCCGGTGCTCTATGCCAAGAGCGACGAACTTGATTGATTTAGTCATCCTGCAGTTCCACTTCCTTGCCGATGTCGGCCGAGTTGATGATCGCGTCGATCAATCTGTGAGACAAAAGAGCCGCGTCACCGGTAACGACCGGCGGGCGTCCTGAAGAGATGGCGTCTGCGAAATCCTCGAAGACACCCTGATGCCATTCATGCGTGAAAGCCATCGGGTCGGCGCCGCCGCCCGTGCCGGCGGCCGCGCCGCCGAAAGTCTCGTGCCGGCCATCACGCCAGTCGACATGCAACAGGCCGGAGGCGAGCCGCAGGCTGGCATTGTCGAAATGCAGGAGGATCGATTCCGCAGCGCCGGGGAAACTTGCGGTGCTTGCGACGAGCGAGCCGACAGCGCCGTTCTTGAAGCGCAGACCGGCAGAAACGTAATCTTCGGTTTCCATGCGATGGAAACGCGTCGTGGCCGCCATGGCCTGAACACGGGCGACCGGCCCCGTGAGGCTCAACGCCAGATCGATCGTATGAATTGCCTGGGAGATCAGAACGCCGCCGCCATCGCGCTCCAGGGTGCCGCGGCCCGGTTCGTCGTAATAGGATTGCGCGCGCCACCAGGGCACGGAAATTTCGCAGAGGCCCAGCGCTCCGAGCGCACCGCCATCGACAAGCTCACGGGCTTTCTGCGATGCAGCCCGCATGCGGTGCTGGAAGATGATGCCAAGCGTGACGCCCGCGTCACGACAGAGGGCGACAAGACCGTCGGCTTCCTGCGTATTCCGCGCGACGGGTTTTTCCATCAGGATGTGCTTGCCCGCTTTCGCGAGCTTTCCGACGATATCGATGCGGGCATTGGGCGGCGTCGCGATGATGGCGAAATCGACATCCGCATCACGCGCCGCTTCCTCGATCGAGGAATAAACGATGACTTCATATCCGGTGTGTTTCGACGCTTCCGCGGCCAATGCCCTGGCGCGGCCGGAACCGCCATCAACGATTCCCTTCAGGCGAATTTTCTCAGGGCTTGCCGTACAGGCAAGCACATGCGTCTTCGCCACCATTCCGGCACCAACGATGACGCAGGTCTTGATATTTTGCATTTCGGGAGCCTCCTTCCCAATGCGCAATCATTTGCATACCGGTATGCCGGTTGTCAACACACTTGTGTTCCGGTATACCGGTTATGAAAACGCTGGAGGGGTAAATGCCGAAAATTCCCGTAACAGGCGGCACCGTGCCGACGATGGAACGACTGGACCTTCACCGTCCGGTCGTTGACCAGATCTATTCCGCGCTGAAATCGGCCATCCTTTCGCGGGAGCTTTTTCCCGGCCAGGCCGTTTCGGAAAACGAAATCGGTCAATCCTTCAGTTCCAGCCGGACGCCGGTGCGCGAAGCGCTGAGCCGCCTGCGGGATGACGGCCTGATCGTCACCCTGCCAAGCCGCGGGACCTATGTTTCGCGATTATCGGAAAAGAACATCCGCAGCGCGCAATTCATCCGCGAGGCTCTGGAGGTTGCAGCGGTTAGCAGGCTTTGCCAGATCGGCCTGACGGCAGAGGCCGAACTGGAGATCGAACACACCCTGAACGGCCAGCGCGAGGCCATGCGCCGCGGAGACAGAAAGGCTTTCCGCGTGCATGACGACCAGTTCCACAGCGCGCTTGCCGCTGCAACGGGTCTCGAGAGACTGGAAACGCTGTTGATCCGCGAAAAGGCGGGGCTGGATCGCCTGCGCGCACTCGCCATCACCGACGAGGCGCATATGGCACGCCTGCTCTCCGAACATGAGGCGGTTTACGACGCGATCAAGGCGGGGGACGAAGCCCGTGCGGCCGACGATTTGCGCAAGCACTTAAGGCGTGTCCTCGGCATTCTTTCGCAGGTTTTCGAGAACCATCAGGACTATTTCGAATAATTCTGCGGCATCTTTTTCAACGGTTCGAGCACCATGAATACGGCAAATCCCGGACAAACGCTTGCCATGTCGCAGGCGAAACTTCTTTGCGACACGATGAGCACACTTGCGGAATCCCCTGTTTGGGACGAGCGGCGACAGGTGCTTTTCTGGTGCGACATCCTCGGCAGGACGGTGCGGTCTGCAGCGCTTGAGCCGGGTCTCTATCGCGAATGGTCTTTTCCCCACACGGTATCGAGCCTCGGGCTTTGTCAGAACGGCGATCTCATCGTCGCCTGCGGTATGGATATTATCACCCTCGACCCGGAAAGCGGAAAAACGCGTCTCCTCCATTCCATTCCGGCACCGGACGGCATCCCCTGCCGGCTGAACGACGGACGGATCGGCCCTGACGGCGCTTTCTGGGTGGGAACCATGCACAATGTGCCGCTCCCGGACATGCAGCCATATGGCGAACTTTGGCGGATCACCGAAAAGAACGCCGAGCGCATGCAGACCGGGCTGACATGCCCCAACGGGCTCGCCTTCTCCCAGGATGGATCGATCATGTGGCAAAGCGATTCCGTCCAGAAATGGATACGCCGGCGAAAATTCGACAGCAGCAACGGCAGGTTCGATGAGGGCGTGCTGGTGGCCCAGATGACGGAAGAGACAGGAAGACCCGATGGCGGCTGTCTCGATAGCAGCGGCAACTATTACAGCGCGGGCGTGTCAGCGGGCTTGCTCAACGTTTTCACATCCGACGGCAAGCTGGCGGATGTGATCAACGCTCCTGTCCCGCACCCCACCATGCCCTGCTTCGGAGGGGCCGATTTCAATATCCTATTCCTGACATCGCATCGCCACAACATGTCCGAAGACCGGCTTGCGAAAGCGCCATCTTCGGGCGGCGTCTGGGCGATCCCGACGCAGACGAAAGGGTTCGCCGGCTTCCGTTTTGGCGAAGGCGGATAACGCCCGGAAGTCGGCTCGGATTCCTACTCCTCCCGGAAGGCGCGGCTGATCTGGTCCGTCAGCGGCTTGGCGATATAGGACAGCGCCGTTCTTTCGCTGGTCTGAATGAAGGCCTCAGCCGGCATCCCCGGCACCAGCGGCGCCTTGTTCAGCTTCTGCCGCTCGGAGACCGGCACGGAAATCCGGGCCAGATAATAGGAGAGACCGCTGCGCTGATCGGTGGTGATATCAGCCGCAACGCGGCTGACATGGCCTTCCAGTTCCGGCGTGACCCGCTGGTTGAAGGCAGTCATGCGCAACATCGCCTTTTGCCCCACCTGCAGCTGATCAATATCCTTCGGCACGATCTGCACCTCCAGCGCAAGCTCATCGCCGTCAGGGACGATGAGCATGATCGGATCCGCCGGCGTCACCACGCCGCCCACGGTATGTACGGCCATTTCATGCACCATGCCGGACTGCGGCGCGACGATATCGATGCGCTTCAGCTGGTCTTCGGCGGCGACCTTGCGCTCGACGAATTCCCCCATCTGGGCCTGTATCTCGCGTAATTCCCGACCGACCTCGGTGCGCAGCTCCTGATCGATCTGCAGGATTTGCAGCCTGGTTTCGGTGATGCGGCCCGCCGTCTGCGCCTGATAGGCGATTTTTTCGCCGCGCTCGCCGCCGAATGTCGCGGCCTGTGTCTGCAGGCTGTTCAGCCGCTGCACGGACACGACACCCTGTTCGCGCAGGGATTTCTGCGAGGTGATTTCCGCCTCCAGCACGGCGAGGCCGTTATCATAGGCGACTTCCTGCGCCTTCAGCCCTTCGATCTCATGTTCGAACTGGGTGATGCGTTCCGAAAGCTGCGCTTTGCGCCCTTCGCGGTAAGATTTGCGGAATTCGAACAACTTGGTTTCACTGCGCATGGCGGAGGCGACATCGGGATCGTCCTTTCGCACGATGAGAGTCTGCGGAAAGACGAGTTCCGGCAGATCGTCACGCTCGGCCTCCAGCCTTGCCATCCTCGCATTCAACTCATCCAGACGTTTGGTGACGATGGCGAGATTGGCGCGGGTCTGGGTCGCGTCGAGGCGCATGACCACATCGCCGGCCTTCACCCTGTCGCCCTCGTTCACCAGAATTTCACCGACGACACCGCCGCTCGGGTGCTGCACCTTCTTCGTATAGGAATCCACCACCAGATGGCCCGAGGCAACCACCGCGCCGGCAAGATTAGTCGTCGCGGCCCATCCGCCGACACCGCCAAGCAGCACGACGCCGGTGGCAAGACCGGCAAGAAGATGTTTGCGGATGGAGCGGGACACATGGCTGCGCTGATCAATGTTTGACATCCGCATCTCCTTCCTGGCTGTTCTCTTCACGGACCTCTTCCAACACAGCAACCTGGGGCTGGGCATTGGCAACAACGCGCAGCGGCGAGATTGTCTGAGCGGATGCGGTAAATCCCTTGGCCGCCTGCGCCGGCGGAGCGCGCAGCACTTTCGACAACACCTCGTCGCGCGGGCCAAAGGCCTTCATCCGTCCCTCTTCCATCATCAGAATGAAATCGACAGCACCGATGGCGCTCGGCCGGTGGGCGACGACGACGGCAATACCGCCCCGCGCCTTAACCGAAGAAATCGCCTTCACCACGGCGGCTTCGCCTTCCGCGTCGAGATTGGCGTTGGGTTCGTCCAGCACGACGATGAAGGGATCGCCATAAAGAGCCCGGGCAAGACCGATGCGCTGGCGCTGCCCAGCGGAAAGCGCCGAACCCGCCTCGCCGATATCGCTGTCATATCCCTTTTCGAAACGCAGGATCAGCTCATGCGCGCCGGCAGCCCTGGCCGCCGCAATGATGGCGTCAGGATCGGGATCATCCTCGAAACGGGAGATATTTTCACCGATCGTGCCGTCGAACAGCTCCACGCCCTGCGGCAGATAACCGATATGACGGCCGAGCGCTTCCCGGTCCCACTGATCGAAACTTGCGCCGTCCAGTCGCACCTTGCCGGCAGCCGGCATCCAGGCGCCGGTGAGAATGCGCGAGAGGGTGGATTTACCCGAGCCGGAGGGGCCGATGACGCCGAGTGCGTTTCCAGCGCTCACGATAAAACCGAGACCGGTGACCGTCGGCTTTCTCTCTCCCGGCGGAACGACGGTGACGTTTTCGACCCGCAATTCCTTTTCAGGCTTCGGCAGCGCCATGGCGGCGGCATTGGCCGGCATCTGCGCGAAAAGCTCCCTCAGGCGCGCCCAGCTCTGGCGGGCGGCCACGAAGGACTTCCAGTTGGAAATGGCAAGATCAACGGGCGCCAAGGCCCGACCCATCATGATCGAACTGGCGATCATCACGCCGCCGGAGGCTTCCTGGTTGATGACAAGCCATGCCCCAACCGCAAGAATGGCCGATTGCAGCACCACGCGCAGGGATTTTGCAATATTACCGAGACCGCCGGCCACGTCGCCTGCCTTGCGATTGGCGGCGAGATAGGCCTCGTTGGAATTCCGCCAGCGTTTGCCAAGCCGGCCACCCAGCCCCATGGCCTGCACGACTTCGGCATTGCGGCGCGAGGCCTCCAGCTGCCGGTTGCGGGCCATGTTTTCCACCATGGTGTCGCGGATCGGCTTCTGCGAGAAGATATTGGTGAGGATCGTAAGGGAGACGAGCAATATCGCGCCGGCAAGGGCCGTGACGCCGATCCAGAAATGAAACAGAAAACATATGCCGAGATAAAGCGGCATCCACGGCAGATCAAAAAACGCAGTCGGCCCCGTGCCGGACAGAAAACCGCGCACATTATCGAGATCGCGCAACGGCTGCAGACCATCGCCCGGCATGCGGTTGACGAGCGGCAGGCGCACTACCGCATCATGCACCTTGCCGGAGTGGCGCATGTCGAAGTCTTCGCCGATACGGATCAGGACGCGCGCGCGGATGATATCAAGCAGGCATTGAAAGCCGTAAAGGCCAAGCGCGAGAAGAGCGAGCCCGACCAGTGTCGGCAGGCTGCCGCTTGCCAGCACCCGGTCATAAACCTGCAGCATGAAGAGCGGCGACGTGAGCGCGAGTATATTGACCACGCCGCTGACGAGCGCGACGCCGAGAAACGTGCTTTTAAGGGGCGAAACAACCGCCGCAGTGAGGGACTGCGGCGGCGTCTGCTGGTGGTTTTGAAAGCCCACAGCCTGTTTTTCCTTTACGCGGCAAGCGCCGTTGCGCTGGCGAAAATGAAGTCCGATGCGTCGAGTACATTTGCATCGACGCCATTCAGCGTGATGGAGACGGAAGTGTCTGCTGCAGAAAGGATAACGGCATTTCCATTATCATTATACCACAACAAATCGTCCACCGAAGTTGCGCCCCAGGCGGAAACATCGAGCGTATCCGTGCCATCCTGATAGCCGTAGGTTCCGGCCGGGCCAGCCTGCACGACATCATTACCGCCAGAGAATACGAAAGTATCCGCACCGGCAAAGCCGGTCAGGGTGTTGGAGGCAGCCGTGTCCTCGATCACCGTGCCGGTAGCGGCAAAATAATCATAGAAGCCGGCCAGCGAACCGAAGCGGGCAAGCTGGTAAACCGCGAGATCGAGAAGATCGCGAGCACCGGCGAGCGAGTAGGCGCTGTCTGGATCGATCAGCAGTTCCTGCTGGTTGACGGCGATGCCGCTCGTGGACTGGCTGTAGCCGGTGCCGAGAACGATGCTGTCGACCGAACCCGTCAGGTTGCCCTGGGAGTACTGCAGAGCGCCGCTCATGACGATGCCCTTGCCGCCGGAGCTGCCATCGCCCCACGCCTCATAGGTCGTGTTCGGATCGATGGTGGTGGTGGCGAGAGAGCTGGTCTGAGCGTCGTAGAACGCACCATAGGTCGAACCGAAACCGCTCGTCCAACCGTTGAGGTAACCGATGAGGTCGGAGGAAGACTGCGTCAGTTGAATTGTGGTAGCCATAGGTGTACTCCTTTGCTGGCCAATAGAGGTACCTTCGTCCTGTGGCGAAGGCGTTTCATCTCCGGGACGGGCTGCAACCCAGCCCGGAGAATTTCTTCCGCGTTTCAGAACTTCACATTCATCGTCGCGATAAAGGTGCGGCCCGGCGCCGTGTAGGCGCTGGCTGCCGGGATATATTTGCGGTCCGTCAGGTTGTTGACGGCGAAGCGAAGCGTGGCCTTGTCGTTGAAGGCATAGGAACCGTAGAGATCCACCGTCGTGTAGGGATCGGTCACCTCACGCAGATTGCCCTCCGTATCGAGCGTGCGCGACTGCGTCGGCGTGACGTGGTTGAGCCTTGCGCCCAGCGAGAATTTCTCATCAAAGAAACGCATGCCGCCATCGAGCGTCAGCTTCACCTTGGGCGCGACGTCGCCCGGCCAGGCGACGATTTCGCCCGTTGTCGTGGTCGTGCTGTTGGAAAAGACCTGTGTCTTTTCAGGCCATTCCGTCTTCAGAAACGTCGCCGAGCCGCCGAGCCAGAAACGCCGGGCATCATAGTTGCCCTCGAATTCAAGCCCGCGCATATAGGTCGTGCCATCAAGATTGACGAAGCTGGTATAGGTGCGGTCGAGGACCTGATCCGTGACGAGATAACCGAGAGCGATGTAGTCCTTCACCTCTCGGCGAAAGGCGGCCATTTTGATGCGGATGGAATCGTCGTCCAGCAGCACGCCATCGAAGCTCATATTCGCACCGATTTCATAGGTCGTCGCTTTTTCGGCGCGCAGGGCCTGGTTCGGCGCATATTCGTATCCGGCGCTATCGCCCGGACGCGCACCGGCGAAAAAAGCCTCGAGAATTGTCGGCGGACGCAGGCTCTGGGAATAGCTCACATAGGGGCGGAACCAGTCGACGGGTTTCAGTTCGATTGTGGCGGAGGGCAGCCAGGCGCTGTAGGTGCGATCGATATCGACATTGTGCGCGGGATATTCTGTGACGGGCGTATTGGTGGTTATACCTGTTCCGGGCATGCAGTTGGCTGACGTGCGCGGCCAGACGCTAGCGAGAAAAACGTTATATCGCGAGGCCCACGACGGAGGATTGGCGGGACGAAAGACCTGATTGAAATAGTCCAGAGGCGTATAATGATTTTTCACCAGATCGCAGGGCACACTCGTCGTTACCGTTGTGTCCTTAACGCTATAGTAGGTCGCCGATCCCTTAAGACGCGACCAGTCGTAACGTACGCCGCCGCTCAAGGTGATCCAATCGGCCGGCTCCAGTTCACCGTTCAAAAACAGGCTGGCGACATCGCGCCGCCCGGCCGGGCTGAATGACGTGTAGCTGCTGGCGAAAGAGGGATTTTCCGCGATTTTGGCGCTTGTCGCAACGGATGTGGCAATATCGCGGAAGGCTTCCGCTCCATAATTCAGGCTAAGCCCGCCCGCCACCGTGTCAAAGCGACTGGTATTTTCCAGACTGCCGCCGAAGCTGCGCAGGCCCATGTCGAGATTCGTCTCTACCGCATAAGTACGCGCCGCCCGCAATTCATGCGTCATATTATCGTTCAGCCACAGCGACGACTTGAAGTCGATGAGCTCGCTCTCCGGATCCCAGTCCAGTTTCGCGACGACGCTGTCGTTTCGCACGCTTTCGCGGTCGATCACCGTGGAAGCGCCCTGAACGAAATCATTCTCCTGATGCATCCAGGATAGCGACGCTTTCACGTCGCCGAAGTCGCCTTCACCCTTGAAAAAGGTCGACCAGCCATCGCGGCCCAGCAGGTCTTTCATCGTCAGCGCGGTGCTTCGGGCCTCGCCTTTTGTTCCGATCTTGTATTCATCCATGATCGTGCGGCTGTAGCCGGCTACGAAGGAGAGAGGAGCGTCCGGCGAGCGGACGGCGCCGAGAACAGAGCCCTGAAAATCATAGCCGTTGGTGCCGCGGGAAACATTCACTTCCCCGCCCTTGTTCTCACCTGCGGCAATCAGATCATCGGCGCTGACGGTACGGAACTCGACCTTGCCGCCCAGAGACCCGGCGTTACCCGACCGTGCATTGGTTATTTTTTCGATCTCGACGGCACGGATGAAGGCGACATCGACATAACCCTGCCCGGCGCTTGCGGTGTAGCTCGTCGCGCCGCCGAAAGCCGCGCCACGCTGCGCGTTCTGCCGCGCGCCATCGATGGAGACGACCACGCGGCCGCTTTCCTGCAAACCACGCACATTGGGCGAAACGGTTGGGAAGCTGCCGTTGCCTTCGCCCGCATAAACGCCCGAAACCCGGTTGAAAACATCACGCGTGTTGCGCACGCCGGCCGACTGGATCGCCTCACGGCCAACGACGCTGACGCTGGCAGGCGTTTCGTAAACCCAGTCGGGCGTGCCCTGATAACCAGAGCCGGCAATGGAATTGCGACCGGTTTTACCGGTCACGGTGATGGTTTCGAGAACCGTCGTACCCTCCGTCCCCGAGAGATCGACAGTCGATTGTCCCGTGCCGATGATCACGGTTCTGCCATTTCCGGTGATGCGGAAATTGACCCCCGTTCCCGCCAGCAACCGCGACAGCGCATCCCGTACCGTGAAACTGCCGGTGACGGCATTGGTGCGCACATTGCCGGCAGACGGCGTGGCAAGTGTGACCTGAAGGCCGGATTGACGCCCGAAAGCGCCCACGACGGAGGATAGTGACTGGGCGGGAATATTGAATGGCCGCGTTGCCCCCTGCTCACCAGCGGGGCGCTGAGAATTTGCGATGTCAGTACCGGTCTGGGCAAAAATAGGCGCGGCGAATGAAACGGCGATCGCCGTTGTCGCCAGCAGCACGCCCCTGCGCGCCCGCTTTGCCGCTTTTCGCTGTGAACCGATCTTGCATGTCTGGAGGCGCATATTGCTTTTGTCTTCCTGTCTTTCGCTCCGGATATATCTTGACCGGATTACTCAACAAAAAGACGATTGCCTCGTCGATTTTTTTCAGGCTTTCAGGAGAAATTTTATAAACTACTGAAAATAAATATTATTTTTTGTTTCGGAGTGTTTCAGAAACGGGTGATGATGCGTGCGCTGCCGCCAATCGCATGCACCTTGCCCTTATAGGGTTCCACCAGCGCCTCCAGCGCGCGATCCGGGTCGCGCAGATCGTAAAAACCTGTCACCCTCTGTTCGGCCAGCCGCTTGTCGGCCATCGTCAGCCATGCCTGATGGTAACGCTGGATCTGCTCCACGACCGAACCTATCGTCGCGTCGACCACGTAGAGTTCACCGTTGCGCCAGCCGCCAATATCCTCGACGGAAACACTCTCTTTGCGGATTGCGCCGGAAGCGTCGACGATCAACATCTCGCCCGGCACAAGCCGCGTTGACGGCGCATTGCGGAAGGACGCTTCCACGGAACCATGCACAAGCGCCACCTGCGTCACTCCATCCGTCAGGTCGACGTCAAAAGCCGTGCCCAGCACCTGAACGGTCAGGTTTTTTGCCTTCACGACGAAGGGACGGGTTTTGTCCGGCACGACATCGAAAAAAGCTTCCCCCTTCAGCACCGTCACATTGCGATGGCCATCCGTGAAATCCGTTGAAAGCGCGCTCGCCGCCGCGAGCTGCACTTTGCTGCCGTCTTCCAGCGTTATGGTGCGGTTTTCTGCGGTGGTGGTCTGATAATCAGCCTCAAGGCGAAGGAAAAATGCTGGAACGAACAGCACTACAAGACAGAGCGACGCCGCCGCTGCGGCCACGCCGGCATAATGCCGCCCGGACCAACGCCGCCGCTGCGGCTTTATCGCGGACTCACCCGGCAGATGCGGCGCATCTTCCCAGAGGCTCTTGAATTCCGGCTCTACCAGACCGAGGTTCCGCCACGTCTTGCATGTTCGTTCCCAGGCGAGACGGTTTGCCGGCGCAGCCGCCAGCCATTTTTCAAAGTCCGTCTTCAGCCGCGGTTCGGCTGAGCCCGACTGCAAACGCAGCAGCCAGTCGGCCGCCTCTTCCGCCTTCCCGGCCGGCAGTTCAATCTTTTTCTCTGGATCAGTGGTCATTGAACCGGGCCAGTTCCTTTGGGGCGCGCAGCAGGAGCGTCGTCTTCTGCATTGTTATAAAGACGTTTGACGAAGAGTTTTTTTTCACTGGGCGGGACAATCAGGACTATTTACTTCATTTCTCTGGTGATCGCGGCAATGCCGCCCTTGATCAGACGGTGTGCGCTGGCCACGGACACGCCAAGGTGACGCGCAATCTCTTCCATATTGTAACCACCGAATCTGTGCATTTCCAATGCCACCCGCGCCTGAACCGGCAGGCTGGCCAAAATAGTCCGCATCTGCCGGACTTCGTCGCAGAAAAGCGCATGTTCCTCCGGCGTACCACTGTCCTGCGGCATGCCCCAGAACGGCGTATCGTCAGGCCGCTCCCTGAGATCCTGGCGGCTGCGCCTGATATTGTCGAGCGCAAGATTGCGAACGATGCGGAAGAGATAGGATTTGAGATTGGAAGGATTGCCGGACGCCTCGGGAACGAATTTCAGGAATGCTTCCTGCACCACGTCCTCCGCATCCGCCCGCGACCCCAGAATGAGGGTGGCATATTTGATCAGGTCGACCCTATGCGCGACGTAAGCGTTATAACGCTTGTCATCTTCCCGTATGCCCATGTCTCAACCGAGAGAAATTTGAGGGGATCGACGAAACCTGCCGTCCCCCGAATGGCCGCGCAGTTTTGCCGTTCAAAGCTCTAGCATCCAAACCATGGCTCGAACAGATATTTCATGACTAATATCTTCAAGAATTTGTGCGGTCTGCGGTAAGCGGACCCGGCCGCTCATACGGCCGGATCTTGATCTGTCAGATGGCCCCGTCGACGATGACCATGGGTCTGCCCTGCGAGCAGGGCTCGATACGGGCATCGATGCGATAGATATCGCGCAGCATTTCAGGGGTTATCACCGCTTCCGTACTGCCGCTCACCACCATTTCACCGCGCGCGATCACCATCGTATTTTCGCAATAGCGAAGCGCGTGGTTGAGGTCATGCAGGGCAATCAGCACGATCATGCCGGTCTTCTGCGCAAGATCGGTAACGAAGCCCAGAACTTCGATCTGCCGATGGAGATCGAGCGCGGAGGTCGGCTCATCCATCAACAGTACCTCCGGCTTGCGGGCCAGCGCCTGCGCCAGCGAAACAAGCTGCCGCTGGCCGCCGGATAGCTCGCCGAGACCGCGGAAAGCCAGATCGTGAATTTTCAGCGCCTTGAGAATGGCATCGATCTCGAACAGCTCATCATCGTGAACCCGCCAGCCGCCGCCCTGCTTGGCGGAAAGAAGCACGGATTCATAGACAGTCAGCACGGCGTTCGCACCGGTATCCTGCGGCATATAGCAGATGGCGCGGTTGCCACGCGCCGTGTCCGAGAGCTCGACCAGACCGGGACCGGAAATCAGGCTGGCGATGCGTTTGAAAAGCGTGGACTTGCCGGCGGCATTCGGGCCGATTACGGCCGTAACACTACCGCTTTCCAGCGTATCGATGCCGACCTTGGAGAGTACAGTGATGCGCCCATAGGCGGCGCCGACATCTTTCAGTGCGAGCGCTACCATGCGCGTCTCCTGTTGCCGAAAATAAGCGCGAAGAAGAAGGGTACGCCGACAAGCGCGGTGATGACACCGATCGGCAGGATCGCACCGGGAATGAGGATCTTGCTGATGACCGAGGTTGCCGACAGAAGCAGCGCGCCGCAGATCACCGAGCCGGGCAGGAAGAAACGCTGGTCTTCGCCAACAACCATGCGGGCGATGTGCGGACCGACCAGCCCGACGAAACCGATGGTGCCGACAAAAGAAACCGGAATGGCCGCCAGAAGGCTGACCGTCAGCATGGTCGTCAACCGCAGCCGCCGGACATTGATGCCCATGCTGGCCGCCTTGTCATCGCCCAGCCTCAGCGCCGTCAGCGCCCAGGCATTGCGCATGAACATCGGCACGGTGATGAGGAGGATGGCGGCCGTGATATAGACCTTGTCCCAGGTCGCCTTGGTCAGGCTGCCCATAGTCCAGAAAACCACGGCGGCAAGCGCCTGTTCAGACGCCAGATATTCAAGCAGTGAGAGCGCCGCGTTGAAAGTGAACACCAGCGCGATGCCAAGCAGCACGATGGTTTCAACCGTCACCCCGCGAAGCGTCGAGGCGAAATGGATGAAAAGGGCCGCGACCATCGCCATGATGAAGGCATTGATTGGCACCATGTAATGCACCGCGCCCGGAAAGATCGCCACGCCGCCAACCAGCGCCAGCGCCGCACCGAAGCTTGCCGCGGCGGAAATGCCGAGCGTGAAGGGGCTGGCGAGCGGGTTCGACAGGATGGTCTGCATCTGTGCGCCCGCAACCGAAAGCGACGCGCCGACAGTGACTGCCATCAGCGCGATCGGCATGCGGATATCCCAGATCACCACCCGGAGCTGGTTTCCGACGGCAGCCGGATCGGCAATCGTCGCCAGAACCTCGGAAAGCGTGTAGCGCGCCGGGCCGAGCGCCATGTCGGCGGCCATGCTGAAACACAGGGCGATAAATAGCCCGAAGAGGATGATGATCCTGCGCGCGGCAAGGGCGCGATATTGATCGCGCCCACTGATGCCAACCGCGCTTTCATTCAGCGAACTCATTGGTTCAAACCTTTTTCCAGCGAGGCGAAGTAGCCCGGCTTGTAGGTGACGGGAAGGAATTTGCGGTGAAACTCCTCAAAATTCTTTTCCGGATCGAGATCGGCGAAGAGATCGGGATGGAACCACTTGGCGAATTGCTGGATCGGAAAGAACTCGTAAGGTGCGCCATAGAACTGGTGCCAGACGGCGTGGACATTGCCTTCCTTCACGGCCTTCAGTTCAGGAAACGGCGTGCGCTTCATCAGGTTGGCGAGCCTCTCGCGGGAAAGGGCCATATCCGCGCCGCGTCCGACAGGAACGAACTGGTTGATGTCGGATTCGGCCGCCCAGTTGGAGCCCGTGACGATGACGTGGTCCGGATCGGCAATCACGAGCTGCTCGGGATTGAGATCGCCGAACGTCGTCTTGATGATGCCGTCGGCAATATTGTGACCGCCGGCAAGATCGACCATCGCACCGAAATTGACTGGCCCGAAAGTGCGGCAGCAATTGTTTTCGCCGGAAATGCCGGGCGCGCGTTCGATGAAGACGTTCGGGCGCTTCAGGTCCTTGACGCTGGCGAGCCGGTCGGTCACGCGGGCGATTTCAGCACGGCGATAGGCGATGAATTCCCTGGCGCGCTCTTCAGCGCCAAACAGCTTGCCGAGAATCTCGACCGAGGCCTCGCTGTTCTTTTCAGGATCGATGCGGAAATCGAGATAGATGATCTTGATACCGGCAGCGGCGGCCTTTTCTTCGAAACCGCTTTCCTTCGCGGACTTCTCCGCTTCCAGGTTGAGGGTGATCACATCCGGCGAAAGGGTGATGGCGGTTTCCAGGCTGAAATCGCCCTGCGGCACATAACCGAAACGCGGCAGTTTCTCGATCTGCGGAAAACGCTCGACATAAGCGGCATAACTGTCGGGATCCTTCTTGAGAAGATCGTCACGCCAGCCGACAATGGCGTCAAAGGTCTGCTCGCCCTTGAGCGCCGCGATGACGTGCACCTGACGGGCCTCACCAACGATAACGCGCTTGGCCGGCAGGTCCATCTCAACCTTGCGCCCGGTGACATCGGTGATTTCCCCGGCATGAGCCGTCATGGCGAGAAGGGAGAAGGCCAGCACCGCAAGATGCCTGAGAGCGTTGAGCCGCATGAGAAGTCCTCATTGAGTTCCAAAACAAAGCGATAAAGCCGCATGGCTGCGGCTTTACCCATCGGTCGGACGGCGCTCCCCTTCACCGTCCCTGTATTATTTGGCGTCCTTCAGCGACACGAAGTAACCGGGCTTGTAGTCGAGCGGCAGGAAGCGGGCATGCAGCTCCTTGAAGGTCGCCTCAGGGTCCATATCCTTGAAGAGGTCGGGATGCAGCCACTTGGCGATCTCCTGAATGGCCACGAACTGATAGGGATTATTGTAGAACTGATGCCAGATGGCGTGGACATTGCCGTCCTTCACCGCCTGCACGCCGGTGAAAGCCGGACGCTTGGTCAGGTTTTCAAGCTTGCGATGCGCTTCCTTCAGATCCGCGCCATAACCGACGCCGACCCAGTTGCCGCCCGGAACATAACCGTTCCAGTTACCGCCGGTGATGATGACCTGCTCCGGGTTGGAGGCGATGATCTGTTCCGGATTGACGTTGCCGAAGGTGCCGGGAATGATGTCCTTGGCCATGTTGATGCCGCCGGCAAGCTCCACCATCTTGCCGAAATTCTCGTTGCCGAAAGACATGCAGCAATCGTCGGAGTAACCGCCGGCGCGCTCCATGAACACGACAGGCTTCTTCGGATTGGCTTTTTCAAGCGTATCGGTGACCTTGGCGATGGAGTCGGCGCGGAATTTGATGAAGTCCTCGGCGATCTTTTCCTTGCCGGTCAGCTGGCCCATGAGGCGCATGCTCGGCTCGGTATTTTCCATCGGCTTTTCGCGGAAATCGACGTAAACCAGCGGAATGCCGACCTTGGCGAGCTTTTCGATGTAACCCGCTTCTTCGGTCGCCGTCTTGGCGTCGATATTCATCAGGATCACGTCAGGCTTCAGCGAAACGGCCTGCTCGATATCGAACGTGCCGTCCTTCATGCCGCCGAAAGTCGGCAGCTTGGCAATCTCGGGATATTTGGCGAGATAGGCGGCGTAGGTTTCCGGATCGGCTTTCGCCAGGTCGTCGCGCCAGCCAACGACGTGCTGGAAAGGGTTTTCCTTGTCGAGCGCAGCCAGGAAATAAATCTGGCGACCTTCGCCGAGGATGACGTGCGATACCGGCACATTGACCTCGACATCGCGGCCGGTCACATCCTTGACGGTGACCTTTTCGGCGAATGCCGGCCATGCGGCGGATACGAGAAGGCCAAGGGCAAGTGCCGCAGATTTGGCTGAGATGCGCATCGGATATTGCTCTCCAGTGTTGACTGGCGCGGCTGTATTATTTTCTGACTGTACTAGTCAACATTTATGTTTTAGAGCCATTCTTAACTGACCGGTACATGAGCTGAACACCGATGATCGATACTATCCAATATGGCAAAAACGACAGTCTGAGAGACGAAATCAAATCCTATTGGTCCGGCCGCGCCGCGACTTTCGACCTTTCGCCCGGGCATGAAATTTTCTCCGAAGACGAGCGTGAAGCCTGGCACGCGCTTATCCTGAAACATCTGGGCCGCGGAGAGGGCCGCAAGGCGCTTGATCTCGCCAGCGGCACCGGCGTCATCTCCCACCTCATGGACGATCTCGGTTTTCAGGTCACCGGCATGGACTGGTCGGAAACGATGCTGGCGCTCGCCCGGGAAAAGGCGAAAAGCCGTGGGCGCAACATCCGCTTTTTCGTCGGCGATGCCGAAAACACCATGGAGCCGGATGAAAGCGCCGACGTCATCATCACCCGCCATCTGGTCTGGACGCTGGTGGACCCGCAGGCAAGTTTTGCCGAATGGTTCCGTGTCTTGAAACCCGGCGGGCGGCTTCTGATCGTTGACGGCGATTTCGTGAATACCGGCTGGCGCGAAAAGCTGGTGAAGAAACTGGCGACCAGCCTCGAAAACATCGGCCTCGTCAAACCGGACCAGCCGCACAAGCCGGCGGACCCGGAAAACACCTTCAACAGCATCCTCTCACGGGTCTATTTTTCGAACGGCGCAAGGGCCGGCGATGTCGCGGCGCTCTTGCGCACGACCGGTTTCGAACCCGTCTCGATCGATCAGGAGCTTCAGGCCATTCACCGCGCCCAGGCGAAGAACTTCAGCCTGCTGAAAGGCATCCTGCGCGGACTGCAGCATCGTTATGCGGTATGTGCGGTGAAGCCGGACGTTACTGGCAAAAGCTGAGGCGGCATCAACCGCCGCAGCTCAGCCTCCGACATTGTTCTATTTTTCCGCCTGCTCGAAAAGATCGTCGAACCGTGGTTTGGCGCGACCCGGCACGTCCACCGTCCTGTAGCTCTGCGGCAGGGTCGCATCGCCCACCTTGATCAGCATGACCATGCCCATGCCGTAATGCGGCGAGCATTTGATGCCGTAAAAGCCCGGTTTTTCGAACCCGGTCTCGAACTCGTCATTGATCCGGCTTTTGAACCCTTCGATACCGTCCGGAACCATGCCGTCAATGGTCGCGGCATTGTGGCTCTTGTGGGTGGGCACAAAGCGCACGCGGTCGCCGGGCGCGATTTCGAGAAAATCGGGCTCGAATACCATAGGTCCCTTTTCGCCCCGGTTCAGCATTTTCACCTCGAAAGTCTCGGCTACAGCCTGAAGCGGAAAGCCCATGACCGTCACGGCAATTGCGGCAGCGGCGTAAAACAGTCTGGTCTTTGCAGCGGCGTTCGCGAGCCTCGTCAATGTCATCATCGTGCCAATACTTTCCTTGGGTGCTCGGCCCGCCCATGGGCTGGCAGAAAACGAATATGGGAAAAGCCGCCCTCATCCGTGGTGACGACGCATTCCACTCCGAAAACCTCGGCTATTGTCGCCGGTGTCAGAACGTCCCGCGGCGGGCCGGCCGCGATCATCTCGCCCCGATGCATGATGGCGACGCGATCGCAGAACATAGCGGCGTGATTGAGATCGTGCAGCGCCGCAACCACTGTCAGTCCCTGCCGGCGCACCAGATCGAGCAGGCCGATCTGGTGGCCTATGTCGAGGTGATTGGTCGGTTCGTCCAGCAGCAGGATATGCGGCTCCTGCGTCAATGCGCGGGCAATGTGCAGGCGTTGGCGTTCGCCGCCGGAAAGATGATGCCAGTTGCGCTCAGCCTTGTCGGCCATGTCGACATTGGCAAGTGCCGCATCAACAATGGCGTCATCATTCTGCGACCAGGCGGAAAGCGGTCCGAGATAGGGCGTGCGTCCAAGCTCCACGGCCTGCCGTGCGGTGATGCGCTCGGTGGTTTCGGCCTGTTGCTCCACGAAGGCGAGCCGGCGGGCAAGGTCGCGGCGTCCCAGCGAGGCAAGCGGCTCATCGCCAAGCGTAACGTGCCCCCGGCGAGGCTTGCGAATTCCCGCCAGCATGGAAAGCAGCGTGCTCTTGCCGGAACCATTCGGGCCGATGATGCCCAGAAACTCCCCGGAACCGACATTGAGCGAAACGCCGCGTACGATATCGATAGTGCCCGCATGGAAATGCAGGTCGTGGGCGGATAACTTCATGACCGCCCCCTCTTCTGCCCGAGGATGAAGGCAAAGGCGGGTGCGCCAACGAGTGCGGTGATGACGCCGATGGGCAGCACCTGCCCCGGAATGACGATGCGCGAGAGAATATCCGCGACGATCATGAAAACCGCGCCGGTCAGTGCCGTTACCGGCAGCAAGATGCCATGGCGAACGCCGACAAAGATGCGCGCGGCATGCGGAATGACGAGCCCGACAAAACCGATTGAGCCGACCAGCGACACCATCGCCGCCGTCATGATTGCGGAAACCGAGATCAGCACCGCATAGACCCAACGCACGGGAATGCCGAGTGAAGCGGCGGCCTGACCGCCGAAGGCAAAGGCATCCAGCGCGCGGGCATACCAGAGACACACCGCCAGCCCCGCAAGGCTGACCGGCAGCGCCAGCCAGACATCCGGCCAGCGCACGCCCGAGAGGTTGCCGAGCAGCCAGAACATGATGCCACGCGCCTGTTCCGCGTTGGCGGATTTGGTGACGATGAAAGAAGTCATGGCGTTGAACAGCTGCGAACCCGCCACCCCCGCCAGAATGATGGCGCTGTTGCCATGTCCCGCCCGCACGGCGAGAAGGCTGACCAAAGAAAAGGCCACAAAAGCACCGATGAGCGCGCCGGCCGGCATCGTCAGGAACCCTGCCCCGAAACCCAGAAGCGCGACAGCGACGGCGCCGGTGGAGGCGCCGGCGGAAATGCCGAGAATATAGGGATCGGCAAGCGGGTTGCGCAGAAGCGATTGCAGCACCGCCCCGGCGAGCGCCAGCGAAGCCCCGCAGCAGGCGGCAACGACGGCGCGGCTGAGGCGATAACTCCAGACAATGCCCTCATCCAGCGGCTCCAGCGGATAACCCGCATGGAAGACACGATTGGCGATGGTTTTCGCCACGACGTCAAAAGGAATGGCGGTCTCGCCGATGGCCGCCCCGGCCATCAGCGCGACGAGCAGCAGGGCGAGCGCGGCGAAAGCCAGCCCAGCCCTGCCGAAATGGACGGAAAGACCGTTCACTTGGCGAGGCCGGCAGCCGAAATCGCTTCAGCCAGCGTTTCGATGCCTTCAATGGTGCGAATGGTCGGGTTCATCGCCTGCGCATCCATTTCGAATACATGACCTTCCTTGACGGCGGGCATGATGCTGGCCACGGGATCGGTGGCGAGGAACTTCAGCTTGACGGCGACATCGTCAGCCGGGAAGCGGCGGCGGTCCATCTTGCCAGCGACGATGACGGACGGATTTGCCTTGGCGATGGTTTCCCAACCGACGGTCGGCCATTCCTCATCGCTTTCGATGACATTCTTCAAGCCCAGTGCGGACATGATGTAACCGGGCGCGCCGTTACGGCCGGCCACATAGGGGTCGATATCCAGCTCGGCGCTGGAGAACCAGAAGACGGCGGAAAGCTTGCCATTGGCCGAGGCGATCTTGGCGCGGGCGGCTTCCTCACGCTTTTTCAGGTCGGCAACGACTTCCTCGCCGCGATCCTGCACGTTGAAGATTTTGGCGAGATCGCGGATTTCCTGATAGATCAGATCCATGGTGAAGCCGGTGTTGCGCACGCCGTCGCCACCGCCGGAATTATCCTTGCCGACGCAATCGGCAGGCGAGGTATAGACGGGAATGCCGAGTTCGGCGAATTGCGCCGGCGTTCCGACGACGCCTTCAGGGCCGATCTGCCATTGGAACTGCGTTGTTACTAGGTCTGGCCTTTTGCCGACAACCGCCTCAAAGCTTGGATCATTATCGGCCAGTCGCTCGACCTTGGCATTGGCCTCTTCGTAACCCTTCAGAACCGGGCCGATCCACAGCGCGGTGCCGACGACCTTGTCGGCAACGCCGAGCAGGTAAAGAACCTCGGTCGTGCTCTGGCCGACGGATACGGCGCGGGCGGGAGCCTGCTTGAAGGTGATCTCCTGACCGCAGCTGTTGATCGTCAGGGGGTAAGTCGTTTCGGCAGCGTTAGCGTTGGCAAGAGGCAAAACCGCAAACACGGCGGCCAGAAAGCCGGCATGGACCGGCAGGCGTCTAGAATGAAACATGTGTTCTCCAGTCGAAAGTAACTTATTCCAGAGCAGCAGGCGTCAGAACGCGCAGCAACAGCGGGACGTCTTGTACGGAGAACGACGACGGGACGCAAACCAAATGTTATGAAATAACATTACAATCTCCTCCTCCGGGCTTCCCCGCCCGTAACGATGGTTCATATTTTGACGGCAGGTCTCCTGGCTCACGGATTTGCGTCACTCATCTGCCTTCCCGCATTCCGGAGAATACAGTGGCATGACGCCTTGAAGCGTCACGGGGATGAACGACAATCCGCTTACAGTTGCGGGGGCAGCCACGGCATTGGGCGAAAAAGATCGCCCGCACCATGTTCCCTATTAATCCCTTCGCCTTTCGGCTGCAGGAACCGTCGCTTTCTCACATAAGGGGCAACGGGCGGGGCGTCAATTGCGATAGTGCCGCACCTCAGCACAAAGACGGGCCAGCCAGGGCGAAAATCATTGCGGGACCAGAGCCGGCCGGTTGCGGCGCGTTTTTCGACATAGTGGTAAGCGTTTCGATCACCACCAGGCCGGATTGCGTCAGGAAATCGGTCAGAAGACCACTGTCACGAACGGCATCAAGACGGACGAGCTGATCGTCCAGATCGGAAAAATGCCGCCTGACCAGCATGATGGCCACCGTCTCGTCGCTCGCAACGACCGGGCCGACAATATGGCCCCGCCCCGCTGCGCGTCGCAATGCAAAGGCCACGAGACGATCCGCCTCGAACAGGCCATAACCCTTATTTTCCCGCAGGAGACGCTGCAGGACGCGCTGGCGCGAGACACCGAAAGCCGCCTGATCCAGATCCGCAACAGCGGACAAATGGTCCCCCGAAAGCGGCTCGATCCTCTGTTTTCTTCCGAGCGCCGGCATCTCGGCAAGGCAGCGCGCCTTGCCACGAAGGAGATGTACTTTTTCCGCATCTCCGGCAAAACCCAGCCGGGCGAAAAGCCGCCGTGACGCTTCCGTGGCGTTCAGTCGCAATGCAGCGTCAGGGTAATCTGCCATGAGGCGCCCCATCAGCCACGGTGCAACGCCCTGTCCCTGCAAACGCGGGGAAACGATGACCATACCGACCGTCGCGAAACCTTCATCATAAGGAAACAGCATGGCGGTTGCGACTACGCGGTCGATTTCGTCAAGCGCGGCAAGGCCGATGCCGCATTGACGCAGGAAACACCATTCATTCGCGTGATATCGCCATCCGACAGCCATGGAGAGGGCATGCAGATGATCGGCCTCCACATCGGCGATATCCACGGTTCGCAACTCGAAACTATCGACCTTGAGCAGCTCCATGACAAACGGCTCTCATTCCCTCCGGCGCGGAACCTTGATCCCGGCAACCCAGCCCACGACATCCGAAGATAACCAGCCTTGCCGGCAGGAATTTTCCGAAAGCGCTGGAAAGACACAACAATCTACCGAAAACACCCCTATTTCAGCAGATAAACGCCGCCGGCCGCTCTAAGATTTTCGACGTTGAAGCGGCGGAGACAGCCATGAACGCAATCGAAATTCTGGAGCGTCTTGTCGGCTTCCCATCGGTCGTCGGAACCCCAAATGGCGATATCGCCGGGTGGATCGCCGATTATCTGGATAGTCACGGCGCGAAAGTATCGCTGCTTGCCGGCCCGGAGGGTGACCGCGCCAATCTCTTCGCCAGCTTCGGGCCGACAGATACCAGCGGATACATTCTGTCTGGCCATATGGATGTGGTGCCTGCCGGTGAGCCGGAATGGTCCTCCGATCCCTTCACCCTGAGAGCGGAAGGCGAGCGTCTTTACGGACGCGGAACCACCGACATGAAGGGATTTCTGGCCACGGTTCTCGCCGCGGCACCGGCATTTTCGTGCATGGCGCTGAATCGCCCCATTCATATTGCCTTTTCCTATGACGAGGAGGCGGGCTGCCGCGGCGTCCCGCACCTCATTGCCCGATTGCCGGAACTATGCGCAAAACCGGCGGGCGCGATCATCGGCGAACCGAGCAATCTGCGTGCCGTGCGCGCCCACAAGGGCAAGGCCGCTGCACGCATCACCATTCGCGGCCGCTCCGGCCATTCCTCGCGGCCGGATCAGGGCGTGAACGCCGTCCATCTGATGACCGGCATCATGGCAAAGGCGGTCGAGACCGCACAGGCTCTCAGCCAGGGTCCCTTCGAAGCGACATTCGAGCCGCCCTATTCCTCCCTGCAGATCGGCACGGTGAAAGGCGGACAGGCGATCAACATCATTCCCGATCTCTGCGCCATCGAACTGGAAGCACGGGCGATTGCCGGTGTGTCGCCGCTCACCCTGCTCCAACCGGTGCGTGACGGCGTCGAAGCGCTCGCCGCTGAGGGCATCGACATAGAATGGGCACCGATGAGCGATTATCCGGCGCTGTCCCTCGCCGCCGATGCACCGCTCGTGAAGCTTCTGGAAGAATTGACCGGCGCGCCCTGCATCGCCGCCGTCAGCTACGGCACGGAGGCCGGGCTTTTTCAGGCGGCCGGTATCGACGCCATCATCTGCGGTCCGGGCGATATCGGCCGCGCCCACAAGCCGGACGAATTCATAACGGCCGGCGAACTTTCGGCCTGCCAGTCAATGCTGGAAACACTGGCGAACCGCTGCACGGTTTAAACCTTCGGAACCACGGATATCAGATGACGTTTTTCTTCAATTCCGACGCGAAGCGCGGCGAGATTTTCCGGCAGGCCCTGGCCCGCGACCTGCCGGAGCTGCCCTTCTCGATGGATGCCGCCAGCGTTGATGCGGATGCGGTTCGATACCTCATTACCTGGACCGTGCCTGATGATATCGGCCGCTACCGCAATCTCGAAATCCTGTTTTCCATCGGTGCGGGCGTCGATCAGTTCCACATCGACGCCGTCCCGGCACATGTGAAGGTCGTGCGCATGGTGGATGAAGGCATTATCCGCATGATGCAGGAATATGTGAGCCTTGGCGTGCTGGCGCTTCACCGCAACCTGCCGATCTATTTAAAACAGCAGCGCCAGCAACTCTGGAAGGCATTGCCACAGCGTCAGGCCGAAGAGTGCCGCGTGGGCGTTCTCGGTCTCGGCATGCTGGGCGTTGCGGCGCTGGAACGGCTGAAAGCCTTCGGTTTTCCGCTTTCCGGCTGGAGCCGTTCCCCGCGCGAGATCGACGGCGTCACCTGCCATCACGGCGAAGCTGGATTGGCCGCCATCCTCTCGACAAGCGATATTCTCGTCTGCCTGCTGCCGCTGACAGAAGAGACCGTGGGGCTTCTGAACGACGAACGTCTGGCAATGCTTCCAGAAGGCGCCGGCCTCGTTCACGCCGGGCGCGGCAGGCAGCTCGACCATGACGCCCTCATCGACGCGCTGGATCGCGGCGGGCTTTCGGGCGCGGTCATCGACGTTACCGAACCCGAACCGCTGCCGGAAGACCATCGTTTCTGGACCCATCCGAAAATTCTCCTGACGCCGCATATCGCCAGCGTCACCCAGCCGCATTCGGCAGCACGCACCGTTGTCGAGAACATCAAACGATACCAGTCCGGCCTTGAGCCGCTCGGCCTCGTCGACCGCAACCGCGGATATTGATCATCCCGTTCCACGAAAGGACACCCATGCCGCTTCTCAAGACCATCGACACCCATCCCGCCTTCGAACCGAAAGCTTCCAAGGCCCTGCCGGAACGCCTCATTTCCGGCGATCCCTCCTTCAAGACCTGGCCGCTGGACGAAGCCCGCAACGGCACCGTCCACACCGGCATCTGGGAAGCAACGCCGGGCGAAAGCCGCTCGATCAAGGGCGAAACCTTCGAATTCTGCCATATTCTCGAAGGCGTCATCGAAATCACGCCAGAAGGCGGCGCACCGCTGCGTTATACGGCGGGCGACAGTTTCGTCATGAAGCCGGGCTTCGTCGGCGTCTGGAAAACCATTGAAACCGTCCGCAAGATCTATGTTACGGTGAACGGATGAACTGGGAACCGGCCATTTTCGAAATCACCCGCGACGGCTACGTGCTGAGCACCGATCCGGCGCGTGTGGATTTCGATCTGGTCCATGGTTTTCTCGCCCGCGATTCCTACTGGGCGCAGGGAATGACCGCCGACCGGCTGAAGCGGGCGCTTTCGCATTCGCTGCCGGTCGGCGTCTATGCCCCCGACGGTTCCATGGCCGCCTTCGCCCGCCTGGTGACTGACTATGCCGTTTTTGGCTATCTGCGCGACGTCTTCACGGTGGAGGATCATCGCGGTCGTGGCCTTGCTTCCTGGATCGCCACCGAGATACGCAGGCATCCGGAGCTTTCAACGGTGTCGAGCTGGATGCTCGCGACCCGCGACGCCCATCGTGTCTACGAAAAGGCCGGCTATCGCGCCGCGCCGCATCCCGAATATTACATGACGGTGCCGAAACCCGGCGAAGGCTGATCAGCCTGACTTGCACGTCATGTCGGCCATCATCATAACCTGGAGCTATGACCCTTACCCCATAAATGCTTGGCCCTTTTCCGGTCCCGATGACAGCATCATCAGCACTGGAAAAGGAGACGGAAGAGATGGGATATCGCATTGGCGTTGATGTGGGCGGGTCATTTACGGATTTTGCCGTGTTTGACGATGGGACCGGCTCGCTTTCCACCCTGAAGGTGTTTTCCCGCCCCGATGCGCCGGGAGAAGAAATCCTTCTCGCACTCGATACGCTGAAAAAGCGCGACGGCATCGAAGCGAAGGACGTCTCCTATTTCACCCATGGAACCACCGTCGGTGTCAACACGGTGATCCAGCGCAACGGCCAGAACGTCGCGCTGTTCACCACCGAAAATTTCGAGGACGTGCTCGATGTTGCACGCCTGAAAATCCCGCAGATCCACAATCTCTATTCCGTGCGACCGGAACCGCTGATCCCGCGTGAACGGGTTTTCGGCATAGCCGAACGCATGCTGGCGACCGGCGAGATAAAGCTCGCGCCGAACGAAGAGAATGTGGCGAAGGCGGTCGACGGCGCAATTGCAGCCGGTTGCGACGGCATCGTGCTCGCCTTCCTGCATTCCTACCGTAACCCCGAAAACGAACGGGCCGTGAAGGTGATGATCGAACGCATCGCACCGCAATTGCCGGTGGTCTCCTCTGCCGAGACTTGGCCGATCATCCGCGAATATGAGCGCACCGTCACCGCCGTCATCAGCGGTTATGTCCAGCCGCGCGTCGCACATTATCTCGACCGTTTTGAAACGGTGCTGCGCAGCCAAGGCATTGCCTGTCCGCTGCTCATCACCAAGACCAATGGCGGCGTCATGGGCATCGATCAGGCGCGGCGCGAATGTGTGCAGATGATCCTCTCCGGCACTGCCTCCGGCGTTATCGGCGCGGGTTATCTGGCGAAGGCCAGCGGCTTTGACCGGGTGATGAGCCTGGACATTGGCGGCACCAGCGCCGATGTGGCCGTTATCCTTGATGGCGAGGCCCAATATGGGGTCGGTGAGCTGATCGGCGATTTCCAGATTCATGTTCCCTCCGTTTCCGTCAGTTCCGTTGGCCAGGGCGGCGGCTCGGTCGCGTGGGTGGATAGTCTCGGCCTGTTGCAGGTCGGACCGGAAAGTGCCGGTTCGACGCCGGGGCCGGCCTGTTACGGACGGGGCGGCGACCGCCCGACGATCACGGATGCCATGGCGGCCGCCAATCTCATCGGCCACATGCCGCTCGGTTATGGCGCAGTGACCGTCGATCACGCCGCAGCGCGCGCCGCCCTCTTGCCGCTCGCCGAAAAACTCGGCCTTTCCGTCGAGGCGCTCGCCGGCAACATCGTCGATATCGCCGTCTCGGGCATGTATGCGGAGGTGAACGCCCTGACCTCCCGCTTCGCCATCGATCCGCGCGAATTTCACCTCTTCGCTTTCGGCGGCGCGGGCGCGATGCTCGCCTGTTTCCTTGCCCGCGAACTGGATATGAAAGGTGTGGTGGTGCCGCCCACCCCCGGTGTCGTTTCCGCGCTCGGCGGCCTGATTGCTGATCTCAAGAATGATTTCATCCGCACCACCTATTGCGATGTGGATGACAGGGCGGCCTCTGATCTCGCCCCCCTTCTCGCCGAAATGCAGGAGACCGGGCGCAACTGGCTGAAGGAACAGGGGTTTAGCGGGGATTGCGACATGCGGCTTTCCGCCGACATGCGCTATCGCGGCCAGTCCTACGAAATCGAAACCACGCTGCAGCCGGAATGGCTGGGCAAAGGCGACGCCGACGCCATCAACAAGGCTTTCCACGAGGAACATGCCCGCCTTTATGGTCATTTCGATGAACGGGCGGCCGTGCAGATGGTCAACCTCAGGCTCGTCGTTTCCGGTCGAACGCCGAAGCCGCCGCTTCGCGAGACAGGCATGGCCACCGGCCCCGCAACGCCGCGCTTCCACACGAAAGGCTGGTTTGGCGGCATGGAACACGACATGGCTATCTATCATCGTGCCGATCTGGCGGCCGGACACGATTTCGATGGTCCCGCCATCATCCTTCAGGACGACACCACAACCGTGGTGCCGCCCGACTTCTCCGTCCATGTGGACCGTTTCGGCAATCTCGTCATTACCAAGAGGGAGTTTTGATCCATGGCCATCGATCGCCGCAATCTCAAGGTCCTTGCCAATTTCTGCTCTGCCGCCGCCGACGCCATGGCCTTTACGCTGATGCGCACCGCCCATTCCGCCTTCGTCAAGGAAACCGAGGATTTTTCCTGCCAGGTGGTGACGCGCGAGGGGCTGGCCTTCGCCAATCCGCGGCAATTCGGTGCGCCCTGGTATAGCGGCATCGACTACGCGCCGCTGATTTCCATGTTCGAGGAGTATGAAGACGGCGATATCTGCATCACCAACGACCCCTATAGCGGTTTCGTCGCTACCCACTCGCCGGATATCCACATCTGGAAACCGGTCTTCCATGAGGGCAAAATTGCCTGTTTCGTGGTCGGGCACATTCATAATACCGATGTCGGCGGCGCAGTTCCCGCCTCCCTGTCCCGCTCGCTTTCCGAAATTGAGCAGGAAGGCCTGCGCATCCCGCCGGTCAAGCTCGTTCGCAAAGGCAGGCTCGACCCCTTCATCATCAACATGATGAAGGCCAATGTTCGCATGCCGGAACAGAATATCGGCGACCTCCACGCCCAGATCGCCTCCGTCAACATCGGCGAACGCAAGATGCAGGAGATCGTCGCCCGTTTCGGCTTTGACGATTTTCTGGACGGTGTGCGCCAGATTTTCGACTATGCGGAAGAGCAGACCCGGCAAATCCTCACCAGGGTTCCCGATGGCGATTACTTCTTTGCCGACTATGCCGATGAGGATTCCGTTGGCGGCCGGCCATGCCGCGTGGCGCTGACGCTGAAAATCCGCGGCGGCGAGGCGATCCTCGATTATACCGGCAGCGATCCGCAGCTCGGCTCGTCGCTGAACATGCCGACCGGCGGTCGCGAGCGGCATTCACTCGTCATGGTCGGCCTGACCTATGTACTTTATACGCTCGACAACAGCCTGCTTCTGAACGCCGGCACCCTGCGCCCGGTACGGGCCGTGCTGCCGGAAGGCACGATCGTCAATTGTCAACGCCCGGCCGCTGTCGGCATGCGCTCGCTCACCTGCGCCATGACCCAGATCGTCACCATCGGCGCTTTCGCAAAAGCCCTGCCGGAGCTTATTCCCGCCGCCTCACCCGGCGGAAACGCCATCATGAACATCAAGACCAGCGACCGGAACGGCCGCCCGGTCATGGCTTCCATCGGCCCGGTTGGCGGCGGTGGCGGCGGCACGCCCTTCTGCGACGGCAGCGACGGCGCCGGCGGCGCCACCGGTTTTCTGCGCAACACGCCGATTGAAATCAGCGAAGCGGAAGTGCCGATCCTCTTCCGTCGTTATGGGTTGCAACGCGATACCGGCGGGGCGGGCCGTTTTCGCGGCGGGCTTTCGGCCATCATGGAGTTTGAAATATCCTCACCGGAAACGGTGGTCACGGCACGCAACCGCAATCGCTCGCTGATGGCAAGCTGGGGCGTCAATGGCGCGGGCCCGGGGCTGATTTCCCGCTTTCTCCGCAACCCCGATACGCAGGGCGAAATCTCGCTCGGCAATACCGATATCGTCCATTGCGGTCCGGGCGATGTCATTCGTGTCATCGGACCGGGAGCCGGCGGTTACGGTGACCCCTTCACCCGCCCGCAGCAGGCCGTGCTTCGCGATGTGCGGCGTGGTGCGGTCTCGGCAGAAAATGCTGCAAGACATTACGGGGTCGCGCTCATCGGTGATGAGATCGATGAAGAAACGACGGCCACCCTGCGCGCCGCACCGCGCCGAAAGACGGACGATATCATCAGCTACGGACCGGAGCGGCTTGCCTTCGAGGCGGTCTGGACTCGGGAACGTTATGACCTTCTGACCCAATTCCTGCAAAAATCGCCGGTGGGATGGCGTTTCTTCCTGAAACACCGGGTGTTTGAAGCGGTCGAAAACGAAGGCGACGATCCCCGCCCTCTTTGCGAGCGGATGGCCGGGATTTTCGACCGGATAAGTGCACGCTACGGCGTTTGAGCGGCGGCCTGCCTTCGCCGCCGAAGATTGCGCTGTCTGCCGGTGGCAAAACAGGATTTTCATTCACCGCCCACGCCGCAGTCGGTCGATGCTGCTTGCCGTCAGGGATTAGCGTTGGGGCATATCCAGAGAGGATTCCACATGACGCTCAGCTTCGATCCAGACAGCTTGTCCCTGCCGATCGGCCACTTCATCGGCGACCGGCTGATTACGGCTGCAAACGGCATCGATATGCATCGCCCATCCGATGGCGTTGGATATGCCGGTTGTCCCAAGGCGGATGCAGCGCTGGTCGATGAAGCGGTGCAGACTGCCAGGGCCGCGTTGAAGACCAGCAACTGGGGCGGCGTGCGCCCGCGTGAGCGCACGAAGGTCTTGCAGCGCTGGGCCGACCTGATCGAACAGGAAGCCGAGACGCTGGCAAAAATCGAGGCGCTCTCCTCGACGCGGCCCGTGGGCCAGCTAATAACAGGCGATATCGCCGTGACCGCCGAGCAAATCCGTTTCTTCGCCGAATTCGCAGACAAAGAAGGCGGCGATCTGGTGCCGACCGACGATGCGAGCCTCGGCATGATCATGACCGAACCCTATGGTGTCGTCGGCGCCATCACGCCATGGAATTTCCCCGTCTCCATGGCGGGCTGGAAGCTCGGCCCGGCGCTTGCCGCCGGCAATGCCGTGGTGCTGAAACCGTCTGAAATGACGCCGTTCTCCAGCATTTTCATGGCACAGCTGGCGATCAAGGCCGGGCTCCCCGCCGGTCTCATCAATATCGTACTGGGTGACGGGCCCGTGACGGGCAATGCCATCACCGGGCACCCTGATATCTCCAAGGTCAGCTTCACCGGCTCCACGGCCGCGGGCGCCGCCATCATGGCCAATATCGCCCGCACCGGCATCAAGCCCATGACGCTGGAGCTCGGCGGCAAGAGCCCGCAACTGGTCTTTGCCGATGCCGATATCGAAAAAGCGGCGGCGGCCATTGCCGGCAATATTCTCTCCAATGCCGGGCAGGCCTGCGTGGCCGGTTCCCGCATTATCGTTGAAGAAAGTGCGGCAGATGCCCTTTCCGCCGCGATCATCGCCCGCATGAAGGCGGTGAAGCCCGGCCCGACATGGGACGAGACGACGCAATATTCACCTATTATCTCCGAGGTGCAGCGCAAACGCATCGACGGTATCGTGCAGGCCGCGGTCGCCCATGGCGGCGAATGCCTGACGGGCGGCGCGATCATGGACGGCCCCGGCTATTTCTACCAGCCGACGCTGATCGCCAATGTCGACCAGACATCTCCCGCCGTCACCGAAGAAATCTTCGGGCCGGTGCTGACGCTGCAGACATTCCGGACGGAAGAAGAGGCTCTGGCGCTTTCCGATCATCCGACTTACGGTCTGGCGGCGGGTCTTTTCAGCCGTGATATCTCGCGTGTGATGCGCCTGTCACGCGCCATTCAGGCGGGAACGATCTGGGTCAACCGTTACGGCCGCTCCCGCGACCACATCTTACCGACAGGCGGTTACAAGCGCTCCGGCATCGGCAAGGATCTCGGCCGCGAGGCTTATCTGGCCAACCGCAAGAGCAAAAGTGTCCTCATCGGACTGTAACAGGGGAAACGTCTTGAAAATGCATCGCATCGCACTCATTCCCGGAGACGGCATCGGCAAAAGCGTGACTGATGCCGCATGGCAGGTGCTCAACGCCGTCGCCAAGGGTTCCGGTTTTGCGCTTGAGGGCACGGAATTCCCCTGGTCCTGCGCCTTCTACAAGGAAACCGGCGCGATGATGCCGAAAGACGGTATCGAAACCCTGCGCGGCTTCGACGCCATTCTGCTCGGCGCAGTCGGCTGGCCGGCGCAAGTGCCGGACTCGGTTTCGCTGCATGGCCTGCTGCTGCCGATCCGCAAGGCCTTCGTGCAATATGCCAATATCCGCCCTCACCGGCTTCTGCCCGGCGTGCAGGGACCTTTGAAGGCGGATGGATTCGACATTCTCTGCATCCGCGAAAACACGGAAGGCGAATATTCCGGCGCGGGCGGCCGCGTGCACCAGGGCACCGACGATGAAGTCGCCGTCGAAACCTCGATCTTCACCCGCAAGGGCGTGGAGCGTATCCTGCGCTTCGGCTTCGAGCAGGCGCAGAAGCGTCGCGGCAAGCTCGCTTCCATTACCAAGTCCAATGCCCAGAAATATTCGATGGTCTTCTGGGACGAGGTGACACACAAGCTCGCTGCCGAATATCCCGATGTCGAGGTTTCCAGCTATCACATCGACGCCATGGCGGCACGCATGGTGATGGCCCCGGAAAGCCTTGATGTCGTGGTCGCCTCCAACCTTTTCGGCGACATTCTGACCGATCTCGGCGCGGCCATTCAGGGCGGCCTCGGGTTTGCCGCTTCCGCCAATATCAACCCCGACCGCAGCGCGCCCTCCATGTTCGAGCCGGTGCATGGATCGGCCCCCGATATCGCCCATCTCGGCATCGCCAATCCCATTGCCGCCATCTGGTCCGGGGCGATGATGCTCGAGCATCTCGGCGAAAAGGATGCAGCAGTGCGCATCATGGCGGCGTTGGAAACGGCGACCGGCCGGGGCATCGGCACGGTGCCGGGCAAGGACAAGACAGACGCCATCACCGCCGCGGTTCTCGCGGCACTCGACTGATTTCGGAGAATTATGATGCAGGGCTTGAAGGACAAGGAACTCTTTCGCCAGACGGGCTTGATCCGCGGCGCATGGAAAGCGGCGGCGTCGGGCAAGGCGGTCGATGTCATCGACCCCGCGACACAGGCCGTGATCGGCACCGTTCCCGATATGGGGAGCGCGGAAACGCGCGCGGCCATCGAGGCCGCCAACACCGCATTCGGCCCGTGGAAGAAGAAGACCCATGCGGAGCGTGCGGCGCTTCTCGAAAGATGGTTTGCGCTGATGATCGAGCATATAGACGATCTCGGCCTGATCCTGACCACGGAACAGGGCAAGCCGCTTGAGGAAGCGAAGGGCGAAATCCGCTATGGCGCATCCTTCGTCAAATGGTTTGCGGAAGAGGCGCGGCGCATTGGCGGCGGCACCATTCCTTCACCGACGCCGGACCGGCGCATCGTGGTGCTGAAGGAGCCTGTTGGCGTCTGCGGCATCATCACGCCATGGAACTTCCCGAACGCCATGATCACCCGCAAGGTCGCGCCCGCACTCGCGGCCGGTTGCACCGTGGTCATCAAGCCATCGGAATTTACGCCCTATTCGGCTCTGGCGCTCGGCGTTCTTGCCGAACGGGCTGGCATTCCCGCGGGCGTCATTAACATCGTCACCGGCATGCCGACGGAAATCGGCAACGAAATCATGGCCAACGAAACGGTTCGGAAAATTTCCTTCACCGGCTCCACCCGTGTCGGCTCGCTTTTGATGCGTGGCGCCGCCGACAGCATAAAGCGACTGTCGCTGGAACTGGGCGGCAATGCGCCCTTCATCGTTTTTGACGATGCCGATCTCGATCTCGCTATTGAAGGCGCTCTCATTTCGAAATTTCGAAACGGCGGCCAGACCTGCGTCTGCGCCAACCGCATTCTCGTCCAGTCTGGTGTTTACGAGGCCTTCGCGAAAAAACTGGCGGATCGCGTCGATGCCATGCGGGTCGGCCCCGGCACGGAAGCGGGGGTCTCCATCGGCCCGATGATCAACGAGCCGGCCATCGCCAAGATCCGCGCCCATATCGACGACGCCGTTTCCAAGGGCGCGACGATCATCACCAAGCCGCGCAATCTGCCGGAGGGTCCGCAATATACGGCGCCGGTGGTGCTGACGGACGCCACGACCGGCATGCTTCTGGCAAGCGAAGAGACCTTCGGGCCCGTCGCGCCGCTCTTCCGCTTCGAGACGGAAGAAGAAGCACTCGCCATCGCCAATGGCACGCCCTTCGGCCTTGCCGCCTATTTCTATACCGAGAGCCTCAAGCGCGCCTGGCGTGTGGGCGAAGCGCTGGAGTTCGGCATGGTCGGCCTCAATACCGGCCTCATCTCCACCGAAGTCGCTCCCTTCGGCGGCGTCAAGCAATCCGGCCTCGGCCGTGAGGGCGCGCAGGTCGGTATCGAGGAATATCTGGAGATTAAGACCTTCCATATCGGTGGGCTCACTTGAGCCTTTTTCTCATCCCCGCCTAAAGGGCCGCTCTGCGGCCCTTCTTTTTTTGTCGGTGCAACAAAAAGCGGCCGAAAGGGCCGCTGTGACGTTAATGGAAAACCCGCAAACCTCCCGTCATGCTCGGACCCTTCCCCAGCATGTGCGACGGTTTGATTTTAGGAGACGGACCTGCATCCCCGGGACAAGCCCGAGGACGACGTCAAATTTGGGCGGGGATTCATCGGAAATCCGAATAACGGAAGGCCGCCATCTTCTACTGGATCTTATCCAGCATCTTGTAATAGAATCCCACCAGCGGCAGGAACCAGGGCTTGCCGAAGTGCCCCGGCACCGCCGGCCAGTCCAGCCCCTTCAGCGGATTGTTGTCCGGCCGCCCCAGAATGGCGTCTGCCATGATCATGCCGAGATGTGTCGAGAGTTGAGCACCGTGGCCGGAATAGCCCATCGCGTACCACACACCGTCATGAAAACCGGCGCGCGGATAACGGTCCTTGGTCATGTCAACCAGTCCACCCCAGCAATAATCGATCGGCACATGGGCAAGCTGCGGGAAGATGCGATGCAGGCTTTCCGTCAGGATCGCACCGCTTTTGGAGTCGGAACGCTGATCCGAAGTTGCGGAAAAGCGCGCGCGGCCACCAAAGATCAACCGGTTGTCAGGCGAGAGCCGGAAATAATTGCCTATGTTCATGGAATTGACATAGGTGCGGTTGCCGGGAACCGAAGCCTTGATTTCGGCATCCGTCAGCGGTCGCGTGGCGATGATGAAACTGCCCACCGCGATGATGCGGCGGCGAAAATAACCGAAACCGGAGGGCGTGTAAGCGCCGGTCGCGACAAGCACATTGTTGGCCGTGACCTTGCCACGGGCAGTTTCCAGTTCATGGATCTTGCCGTTCTGGATGTGTTTCGTCACCGCCGCTTTTTCGAAGATCACCGCGCCATGGCGGCTGGCGGCTTCGGCAAGGCCAGCCACATAGCGGCCCATATGCATCATCGCGCTCTTCTTCGAGAGCATGGCGCCATAAAAGGGAGAGCCGATTTCCGCCTTGAGATCGGCAGCCGACAGAAGCGCCGTATCGGGATCAACCTCGGCATGAACAGCCTCGAAATTCTTCGCCAGACTTTCGAAATGCTGCGGTTTCGAAGCCATTTTCAGCTTGCCGGCCCGGCGGAAATTACAATCGATCCCTTCCTCGGCGATCAGGCTTTCCAGCGTGTCGATCGAAGCATCCAGCGCCTGGTATAGCGCGATGGCCCGCTCCTTGCCGAGTTCTGCCTTGGCGGAGAGATAGGAATGGGCAAGGCCATTGTTGAGATGGCCACCGTTGCGGCCCGAAGCGCCCCAGCCCACGCGCTGCCCTTCCAGAACGACGACGCGCGCGCCGGCTTTTGCAAGCTGACGCGCGGCACCGAGACCCGTGAAGCCGCCACCGATGACGGCCACATCATAATGGCCTTCGACAGGACCTTGCGCCGCCCCCGCAAACAGGGGCGCCGTGTCGTGCCAATAGGAGACGAGCTTCATGATCGATGTCCTCTCTTACAGTCCGACAACGCCCGCAAGACCGGAAATGTCTGAAATTTCCGTGTACCCGTAATACGGATTTGCAGGTTCATGGCCGCGGTTGACCCAGACCTTGTTCTTGATGCCGAGATCATGGGCGGACATCAGATCGTAGCGGAAGGAGGACGACACATGCAGGATTTCTTCCGGGCCGCAACCGAGCATGTCGAACAGATATTCGAAAGCCTTGAAATGCGGTTTATAGGCCTGCGCCTGCTCGGCCGTATAGACGGCATGGAACGGGGCGCCCAGTTTGGCGACATTCGACATGATCTGTGAGTTCATGGCGTTGGACAGAATGACCAGAGGGATTTCCTTGGCGACCTTGGAAAGACCCGCCGGAACGTCGGCATGCGGCCCCCACGTCGGAACCCGCTCATAGACCATTGCAGCATCTTCATCCTTGAAAGCTACACCATTGCGCTTGCAGGTGCGCGACAGGGCATTGTGAACGACGTCTGCATAAGGCTTCCAGTCATGCATGACCTCGTCCAGACGATAGGCGGAAAAATTCTTGATGAACTCTTCCATCTCCGCCTCTCCCAGACGATCACCGTAGAGATCGCGGGCAGCCTCTGCCATCTGGAAATGAATGAGCGTGCCGTGGCAATCGAATGTGATGTATTTGGGGCGGAAGATGGTCATGTCGTCGTCATCCTTGCTTGGGGATTGGTGGTGGCTGCAATAATCAGATCATAGAGGCCTTTGGCTGATCGGCGCACCGCAATTGCCGGTCACGAAAGCAGATTGTTGCGTATCCAGCCGCCAGTTTGGCAGAGAGTTGCGCTGGGGCAAACCGACAGCCTTCTCCTGCCCCAGCTTTATCGACCGATGCGAACAGGACGCGGCATAAGATGCGGCGGCGGATAAAAGCAACAGCGAAACATATCGAACCTTCCCATTTGTCGGGACAATCTTCTTCCGGCGTCAGTCTATCAATGAAGAGTAAGAAAAAACGGAGTTCCGGCATGCAGGCGAGCCTGATCGATATCCAAATGTTTCAACCGGACCACCTCGACGCGGCCGTTGAACTTTCCCGCCAGGCCGGCTGGCCGCACCGGAAGGAGGACTGGGCGCTGGTCCTTTCCCTGAGCAAGGGTTTTGTCGCCGTTGAGAACGGCCGCGTCGTCGGCACCGCCATGGCGACGCTTCTCGGAGAAAGCTGCGCCACCGTCAATATGGTGATCGTGGATGAGAGCATGCGCGGCCGTGGCCTCGGGCGTCAACTGATGCAGGCGGCAATGGACGCAGCAGAAGACCGCGAATGCCGTCTGATCGCCACGGCGGACGGTCTGCCGCTCTATGAAAAACTGGGCTTCGTCGCCTGCGGCGAGGTGCTTCAACATCAGGGAATTCCGGTGACGACCGACAAGCCAGCCGGTGTCAACTGGGTCGAGACCATTGATCCATCCGCGCTTGCGGCACTCGATGCGCAGGCTTTCGGCGCCGATCGCACGGCGCTCTTTGCAGCGCTTGCCGACAGGGCACGTTTCGCAATCGTCGAGGAACAGGGCGTCATCAGGGGTTTTGCCGCACTTCGTGCCTTCGGGCGCGGCGAGGTCATCGGCCCGGTCGTGGCGGACAATGCTGAAATCGCTAAGAATTTGATCGCCTTTGCCGTTTCCGAGCGCCCCGGCGCATTCCTGCGCGTGGATACCACCGCCGATACCGGTCTAGGCCCCTGGCTTGCCGAGCACGGCCTTGCCCATGTCGGCGGCGGCATCGCCATGCGCCGGTCGACAAAAGAAATCCCCGCCGACAAAAAACTGAAAACATTCGCATTGACCAGCCAGGCACTGGGCTGAATCTGGAGAGACCCATGTTAAGCAATTCACTGATCGAACTGGACCGCGCCCATCTGGTGCATCCCGTCTCCTCCTTCCGCGGCCATGAGAAGCTTGGTGTGCGGGTGCTGAAATCGGCAAGCGGCGCCACGGTCACCGACATGACCGGTCACCAGCTCATCGACGGTTTTGCCGGCCTCTGGTGCGTCAATGCCGGTTACGGGCATGACAGCATCGTCGAAGCGGCAGCCAAACAGATGCGTGAGCTGCCCTATGCCACCGCCTATTTCGACATCGGCAGCGAACCGGCTATCCGGCTTGCCTCCGAACTCGCCGACCGTGCGCCGGGCGATCTCAACCATGTCTATTTCACGCTTGGCGGTTCCGATGCGGTGGACAGCACCATCCGCTTCATCCGCTATTACTGGCACGCGAAAGGTCAGCCGCAGCGCGATCAGTTCATTTCCATCGAACAGGGTTATCACGGCTCCACAACGGCCGGATCGGGCCTGACGGCGCTGCCCGCTTTCCATGCGGGTTTCGGCGTGCCTTATGACTGGCAGCACAAAATTCCGTCGCACTATGCCTACCGCAATCCGGCCGGCAGTGATCCGGCCGCGATCATCGCCTCCTCCCTGCAAATTCTCAAAGACAAGATCGAGGCTATCGGCCCGGACCGGGTCGCCGCCTTTTATGCGGAACCCATTCAGGGCTCGGGCGGCGTTCTGGTGCCGCCGCCGGGCTGGATCAAGGCCATGCGCGACCTCTGCCGTTCCTACGGCATTCTCTTCGTCGCCGATGAGGTCATCACCGGCTTCGGCCGCACCGGACCGCTCTTTGCCTGCACGGACGAGGACATCGTGCCTGATTTCATCACGGCCGCAAAGGGTCTGACGTCAGGTTATGTGCCGATGGGCGCTGTCTTCATGGCGGATCACGTCTATGATACAATAGCGGACTTTGCCGGCGATGCCGCCGTGGGGCATGGATACACCTACTCCGCCCACCCTGTCAGCGCCGCCGTCGGTCTCGAAGTGCTGAAACTTTACGAGGGTGGACTGCTGGAAAACGGCCGCCGTGCCGGTCAAAGGCTGATGGCCGGC
Organism: Agrobacterium sp. M50-1; assembly: GCF_049843495.1. Lineage (NCBI taxonomy): Bacteria > Pseudomonadati > Pseudomonadota > Alphaproteobacteria > Hyphomicrobiales > Rhizobiaceae > Agrobacterium > Agrobacterium sp. M50-1. The sequence goes on from NZ_JBBHZH010000001.1 coordinate 314,600, forward strand.
CTGGAAGGCCTGAAAAACCATCCGCTTGTTGGCGATGTGCGCGGCCGCGGCATGCTTGCCGCCATCGAACTTGTGACCGACAAGGACAAAAAGACGCCGCTGCCGGCTGCAGCGGCCCCTGCACGCAAGGTTTTTGACCGCGCCTGGGAAAACGGCCTGATCGTGCGCGCCTTTGCAAACGGCATTCTTGGTTATGCGCCGCCGCTCTGCTGCACCGATAGTGAGATCGACGCCATTGTCGAGCGGACGCTGAAGACGCTCGACCAGACACTCGAAGACCCGGCCGTCAGGGCCGCCATGGCCTGAGGTGATAGAAAGGCAGCGTTGCGGCACCCTCTCGAAATGTCGCAACGCACCGCATATTCGCAATATTCTGCCGAAGAGCCGATCCATTTCGGCGTATCCGGCGTGCCGAAAGTGCCAAACTATTAATGCAAATGGCACTAAACGCCATAAAAAAGGGCGTAATTACAAATGGGAACGGGGCAAGGATCCCGTCCGGGAACAGAATAATCTGCCGCAACCTCCCCAAGAGGCCAAGGCGGCAAAGCGGAGACCGACATTGCCCAAAAAACTGAGCGACTTCAAATATATGAGCTTCGACGTGGTGGGAACTCTCATCGATTTCGAAGGTGGCCTGAAATCGACCCTAGCCGCAATCGGCGCGGAAAACGGCGTGGAGGTCGATGGTGAAAAGGCGCTCGCCCTTTATCGCACAGCCCGTTACTCAGATGCGACCGACCTGTTTCCGGACGACCTCGTCCGTGTCTACCTGATCATCGCTCCGCAACTTGGACTGCCGGCGGAACGCGCTTTCGGCGAGCGCCTGCGCGACGCGGCAAAAAGCTGGAAAGGCTTTGAAGACAGCCGCGCCGCCATGGCCGAGCTTGCCAAGACGCATCGCCTCATCGCCATGACCAATGCCCAGCGCTGGGCCTTCGAATATTTCTCGAAGGAGCTCGGCAATCCCTTTCATGCGGCCTTCACGGCGGATGATACCGGCACGGAAAAACCCGATCCTGCATTCTTCGAAAAGGTTTTCGCTTTTGTGGAGAGCGAAGGCGCATCGAAGGATGACATTCTGCATGTCGCGCAAAGCCAGTATCACGATATCGGCATTTCCCGGAAACTGGGCATGACCAATTGCTGGATCGAGCGGCGTCACGCCCAGAAGGGATATGGCGGCACCATCGAACCGGAAAACTTCACCGAGCCGGACTATCACTTTACCTCCATGGCCGGCCTTGCTGACGCCGCAAGGCAAGCGGGCGGTTAAGCCGCACCGCCAGTGGCGCGCCGCGAACTGGGATGCGGCATGCCTGAAATTTCTACAGATGCATTTCAACAAATCATACAAAAGGGGAAGACCATGAGTGACAGGATTACAAACTGGACCCGCTCCGACGATGCCGCCGTTGAACAGGCGATCCGACGCGGCGCAACGCGGCGCGAACTGCTTCACATGCTGCTGGCGGGTGGTGTCGCCCTTTCCGCCGGTTCGGCCATTCTCGGTCGCGCCTCAAATGCCGTGGCCGCAACGCCGGTCTCCGGCGGCACGCTCAAGGCCGCCGGCTGGTCCTCCTCCACCGCCGATACGCTGGACCCGGCGAAAGCCTCGCTTTCGACGGATTATGTTCGTTGCTGCGCGCTCTATAACCGTTTGAGCTTCCTCGATGTTTCCGGCACGCCGCAGCTGGAGCTGGCCGAAGCTATCGAAACGAAGGACGCCAAGACCTGGACGGTGAAGCTGCGTTCCGGCGTCACCTTCCATGACGGCAAGGCCCTGACCGCCGACGACGTGGTCTATTCGCTGAAGCGCCATCTCGATCCGGCCGTCGGCTCCAAGGTCGCCAAGATTGCCGCGCAGATGACCGGCTTCAAGGCTCTCGACAAGAGCACGGTCGAAATCACGCTGGCGAACGCGAATGCCGACCTGCCATCCATTCTGGCTCTGCACCATTTCATGATCGTTGCCGATGGCACCACGGATTTCTCCAAGGGCAACGGCACCGGCGCCTTCAAGCTCGAAAAGTTCGAGCCGGGCGTCCGTTCGATCATGGCCAAGAACACCAATTACTGGAAGTCGGGCGGCCCGCACATCGACAGTTTCGAATTCATGGCGATTTCGGACGACAATGCCCGCGTCAACGCCCTTCTCTCGGGCGATATCCAACTCGCGGCCTCCATCAACCCGCGTGCGCTTCGCCTGCTCGACAAGCAGGAAGGTGTCGTTCTGTCCAAGACGACATCGGGCAACTACACCAACCTCAACATGCGTCTCGACCAGGCGCCCGGCAACAATGCCGATTTCATTGCCGGTATGAAGTCGATCGTCAATCGCGAGCAGATCGTCAAGGCGGCCCTGCGCGGCCTCGGTGAAGTCGGCAACGACCAGCCGGTTCCGCCGATGAACCCCTATCACAATCCGGATCTCAAGCCGAAAGCCTTCGATCCGGAGAAGGCGAAATTCCACTTCCAGAAGGCAGGCCTCATCGGCCAGTCCATTCCGGTCATCGCATCGGATGCAGCAAGCTCGTCGGTCGACATGGCGATGATCATCCAGGCTTCGGCCGCCGAAATCGGCGTGAAGCTGGATGTGCAGCGTGTTCCCTCCGACGGTTACTGGAGCAATTACTGGCTGAAGGCGCCGGTCCATTTCGGCAACATCAACCCGCGCCCGACGCCGGACATCCTGTTCTCGCTGCTCTATGCTTCCGACGCCCCGTGGAACGAAAGCCAGTACAAGTCGCCGAAATTCGACAAGCTGATGCTGGAAGCACGCGGCATGCTCGATATGGAGAAGCGCAAGCAGATCTACTTCGAACTGCAAACGATGATCGCCGACGAAGCCGGCACCATCATCCCCGCCTATATTTCGAATGTCGACGCCATCACCTCCAAGCTGAAGGGGCTGGAAGCCAATCCGCTCGGCGGCATGATGGGTTATTCCTTCGCGGAATACGTCTGGCTTGAAGCCTGATAGACCATGGGGCCGGGCGCGAAAATGCGCCCGGCACGTTTTCCGCAGGATGCGGGAAGCCTCCACAATCAGGCAGGTCGCAGGAGCATGTGAATGAACAGCCGGATATTGTCCCTTATCGCCAGGCGGCTGGTCGTCATGCTGACGACGCTGCTGATCGTGTCGTTTATCGTCTTTTCCGCCACCAGCCTGCTGCCCGGCGACACGGCGACGATCCTTCTCGGCCAGGCGGCAACGCCGGAGGCCGTGGCGGGCCTGCGCACCGCCATGCATCTCGATGATCCTGCCCTGCTGCGTTTCGTCCGATGGCTCTTCGGCCTGCTGCATGGCGAGCTCGGCACGTCCTATGCCAACAACATGGCGATTGCCGATCTTATCGGTCCACGCTTCGTCAACTCCATGAAGCTTGCCGGCATTACCACCATCATCGCCGTGCCGCTGGCGCTCACCCTCGGCATCAGCTCCGCCATGCTGCGCGGAACGCTTTATGACCGGGCCGTCACCGTGCTGACCATCGGCGTCATCTCGGTGCCGGAATTCATGATCGCCACACTCGCCGTGCTGCTTTTCGCCGTCTACCTGAAATGGCTGCCGGCGCTGTCGCTGGTCAGCGAGGTTCACACGCTTTTCGATGTTCTGCGGGTCTATGCCATGCCGGTCATCACGCTGACCTTCGTCGTCTCAGCGCAGATGATCCGCATGAGCCGCGCCGCCGTCATCGAAACGCTGGATACGCCCTATGTCGAAATGGCGCTTTTGAAGGGCGCACCGCGCATGCGCATCGTGCTTCGCCACGCGCTTCCCAATGCGCTCGGCCCCATCGTCAATGCGGTGGCGCTGTCGCTTTCCTATCTCGTCGGCGGCGTCATCATCGTTGAGACTATCTTCAATTATCCTGGCATCGCCAAGCTGATGGTGGATGGCGTCGCAACCCGCGACCTGCCGCTGATCCAGAGCTGCGCGATGATCTTCTGCGTCGGTTATCTCCTCCTCATCACGACGGCTGACATCATCGCCATCATGTCCAATCCGAGGCTGCGCTGATGGCCGACAATATCAAAACAAATTCGGGGACTTCGCGTTTGGGTTACAAGATCAACGCAGTCGGCGTTTTCGGCTTTCTCATCATCTTTTCCTGGGCCATGGTCGCAATCTTGGCGCCCTATCTCATACCGCATCCGGTCGGTGAAATCGTCGATCTCGATTATTTCGGGCCGATGACATCAGATCTCTGGCTCGGTTCCGATTATCTCGGCCGTGACGTGTTTTCCCGCATTCTCATGGGCGCGCGTTTCACGGTCGGCATATCGCTCGCAGCCGTCACCATCGCCTGCACCTCCGGCGTCGTGCTCGGCATGTGCGCCGCCGTCATCGGCGGCTGGTTCGATGCGGCGCTCAGCCGGTTTCTCGATGCGGTGAACTCCATTCCGAGCAAGCTTTTCGGCCTCGTGGTCGTCGCCGCCGTCGGCTCGTCCATACCGGTGCTGATCATCACACTCTCGGTCATCTATACGCCGGGCGCCTATCGTTTCGCTCGAGCGCTTGCCGTCAACGTCAACACCATGGATTTCGTCACCGTCGCCCGCGTGCGCGGCGAAAGCCTGCTCTACCTCATCGGTTCCGAAATCCTGCCGAACATCGTCCGTCCCGTGCTGGCCGATCTTGGCGTGCGTTTCGTCTTCATCGTGCTGCTGCTGTCAGGCCTCTCCTTCCTTGGCCTTGGCCTGCAGCCGCCGAATGCGGACTGGGGTGCGCTGGTGCGTGAGAACATCGGCGGCCTGCCGTTCGCGGCGCCCGCCGTCATATTCCCGTCCCTGGCGATCGCCAGCCTGACGATCAGCGTCAACCTGCTGATCGACAATCTGCCGCAGAAAATCCGCGACAGGAGCGAATAATGAGCAATCTCGTTGAAATCCGCGGATTGAAAGTCGAGGCCACCACCGATTCCGGACGCCGCATCGACATCATCAAGGGTGTGGACATCGACATCGCCGATGGCGAGATCGTTGCGCTGATCGGCGAAAGCGGTTCCGGCAAGACCACCATTGCGCTGACGCTGATGGGCTATGCCCGCCCGGGTTGCCGCATTTCCAGCGGCAGCGTCAAGGTGGCGGGTCGCGACATGGTGCAGCTTTCCGAAGCCGAGCGGGCGACGATCCGCGGCACGAAAGTGACCTATGTGCCCCAAAGTGCGGCCGCCGCCTTCAACCCTGCACAGAGGATCATCGATCAGGTGATCGAAGTCACCCGCATCCACCATCTGATGCCGTCGCAGGAGGCGCGGGTGCGGGCGATGGAACTCTTCAAGGCCCTGTCGCTGCCCAACCCTGAGACCATCGGCGAGCGCTACCCGCATCAGGTGTCGGGCGGCCAGCTTCAGCGCCTCTCCGCCGCCATGGCGCTGATCGGCAATCCGAAGCTGGTGATCTTCGACGAGCCGACCACAGCGCTCGATGTCACGACCCAGATCGAGGTGCTGCGCGCCTTCAAATCGGCAATGCGCAAGGGCGGTATCGGCGGCGTTTATGTCTCGCATGATCTTGCCGTCGTCGCCCAGATTGCCGATCGGATCGTGGTGCTGAAAGGCGGCGAGGTGCAGGAAACCGGCACCACGGCGGATATCCTAGAAAATGCACAGCACCCCTATACGAAAGAACTGCTGACGGCTTTTCACGACAAGGCGCGCGTTGTCACACCCGTCAAACAGCAACAGGCCACGCCCCTCCTGGATATAGAGGAGCTGATCGCCGGATATGGAACGAAGGGCGGAGACAGGATGCCGCTGGTGCGTGCGGTGGATTCCGTCAGCCTCTCGGTCTATCCCGGCCGCAATCTCGGCATTATCGGTGAGTCCGGCTGCGGAAAATCGACACTGGCGCGCGCCATTGCCGGCATTCTGCCGGCGGCAGGCGGCCATGTGATCTTCGAAGGCAAGGAACTGGATGCCGATGCGCGCCGACGGACAAGCGATCAGCTTCGCCGCATGCAGATCGTGTTCCAATATGCCGACACGGCACTCAACCCGTCCAAACCTATCGAGGACATCCTCGGCCGGCCGCTTACCTTTTATCACGGTATGAAGGGCAAGGCGCGCGATGCGCGGATCGACCAGCTTCTCGATATGGTGAAGCTGCCGCGCTCGGTGCGCCACCGCCACCCTTCCGGCCTTTCCGGCGGGCAGAAGCAGCGTGTCAATTTCGCCCGGGCGCTTGCGGCCGAACCATCGCTCATCATCTGCGATGAAATCACCTCGGCGCTCGATACCGTGGTCGCGGCCGCAATCATCGATCTTCTCGGAGAACTGCAGCGGGAACTGAACCTCTCCTATATCTTCATCAGCCATGATCTTTCGGTGGTGGAGACCATATGTGACGAAATCGTCGTGATGTATGGCGGGCAGAAGGTGGAGCATCTGGAGACGGAAGCGATCAAGTCGCCGACCCACCCCTATTCGAAACTGCTGTTCTCCTCGGTGCCGAAACTCGACCCGAAATGGCTCGACAACCTCCAGCAGGATGCGGAGCTGGTGCGGGCGTTTTCGAAGAGGTGAGAACGGGATGATACGGCCCTGCAAAGGGCCGTTTTCTCACACCTCAAAGCGGAAACAGGCTGGTCAGCGGCATATGCGATTTAATGATGGGTGATTTCAGCACCACGAAACTGAAATATTTGTCGATGCCGACATCCATATCGGTCAGCCGCTCCATGATCGACTGGTATTCGACGATGCCCGAGGTGACGAATTTCAGCAGGTAATCGTAACCGCCCGAAACGAGATGGCATTCCACCACCTGGTCGATCTTTTCGACAACGCCGAGGAAGCGGGCGAAATCGATCTGGCGGTGGTTCTTCAGCGTGATCTCGGTGAAAACAGTCAGCGTCTGGCCGAGCTTGTTGATGTTGATCTGCGCCGAATACCCCTCGATATAACCTTCCGCCTGCAGCTTCTTTACCCGCATCAGGCAGGGGCTTGGCGACAGATTGACAAGCTCCGCCAGCTCGACATTGGTGATGCGACCGTTTTTCTGCAGTTCATAGAGGATCTTGATATCGATCCGGTCAAGTTTCATCACGTGCGGAACCCCTTTTTTGTTTTTTGAACACGCGGCATAAAATTCTGGCGCGGTATCGGAAATCTTACCACATGGGTGCGCCCTGTCGACGTGGAGATGTTTTTTTGATGCAGCATAAAGAGTTGCAGACGTGGCCACCAACAGCATGAGATTCCGGCAAGACGCCCAGTCTGGCAGCGTTTACACGCCAGCTAGGGTAAATTAGGACAAATATAAGGAGTCCGACCATGCCCGCCCCGTTGCAACAGATCACGACATCGCCGGAACTGCCGACATCTGCGGACGCCGTCATTATCGGCGGCGGCATCGTCGGCGTCTTCGCCGCCTATTATCTCGCCCGGCGCGGCCTGAAAGTGGCGCTGGTCGAAAAAGGCCTGATCGGGGCGGAGCAGTCCAGCCGCAACTGGGGCTGGTGCCGGCAGCAAAACCGGGACGCCCGCGAATTGCCGATTTCCACCAAGAGCCTGGCGCTCTGGGAAGAGTTTGGCGCAGAGAGCGGCGAGGACACTGGTTTTCGCCGCTGTGGGCTATTTTATCTGAGCGACAATGAAGCCGAGCTTGCCGGCTGGGCGCGCTGGCGCGATTTTGCCATTACCGCAGGCGTGACGACCCATATGCTGAGCGCCGATGAGGCGAGCGAACGCGGCCGATCTACGGGCAAACGCTGGAAGGGCGGCGTGTTTTCACCAACAGACGGGACGGCCGATCCTTCCATGGCGGCGCCCGCCGTGGCGCGCGCCATCATCAAACTGGGCGGCACGGTGCATCAGAATTGCGCCGCACGCGGGCTTGAGACGGAAGGCGGCCGTGTCAGCGCCGTCGTGACCGAAAAAGGCACGATCCGCACCAAAGCCGCCATCATGTCCGGCGGAGCCTGGGCGTCGTCCTTTTGCCGCCAGCTCGGCATTCGTTTCCCGCAGGCTTCCGTTCGCTCCTCCATCCTGTCGGTCACATCAGGTGCTGAAGGCCTGCCGGATGCGCTGCATACAAAAGATGTTTCCGTAACGCGCCGGAATAACGGCGGTTATACGCTTGCCATCAGCGGCCTCGGTCGCATCGACCCGACGGCGCAGCAGATGCGATTTTCCCGTGAATTTGTTCCGATGTTTCTCAAGCGCTGGCGAAGCCTGCGGCCGGGCGGGCTGGAAGGCATTCGCGGCGGCCACGAGACGCTGAAACGCTGGCGGCTCGATGCGCCGACGCCGATGGAACGGGTTCGTATTCTCGATCCGAAACCCAATGCCGCCGCCATCCGCGAGACCCATGAAAGGGCACTGAAGCTTCTGCCCGCTCTCGGTAAAACCCGGATTTCCGCCGCCTGGGCGGGCTTCATCGACAGCACGCCCGATGGTGTGCCCGCCATTGGCGAAACCAGCGAATTGCCCGGCTTCATCCTCGCCGCCGGCTTCAGCGGCCACGGTTTCGGCATCGGACCCGGTGCCGGCCGTCTGATCGCCGATATCGTGACGGGCTCGAACCCGATCGTCGATGCCGCCCCCTATCACCCCAGCCGTTTCCTTGATTCGTCCTGGGGCAAGGTCGCCGATTTCTGACCCTGCCTTAGGGGGATGCGACACGCTCACCGCTACGGAAACGGCCGATGTGAAAATCCGCAATCGGCGTCGTGGTCTTTCCGGTCGCTATCAGCTCCGCCATCACGTCGCCAACACCCGGCCCGATCTGGAAACCGTGGCCGCTGAAGCCGAAGGCGTAATAAAGGCCGGAGGTTGCGGCACTTTCCCCCATAACCGGCAGATCGTCGGCCATATAGCCTTCCACACCGGACCAGGTGCGGATCAGCCGGGCATGACGCAAGGCGGGCGCCAGCCGCAGCAACTGCCGCAACTGGGCATCGAGCCCGGCGGGATCATATTTCGCCCGGCGCTCGTCCAGCGCGGCGGCGGATCGTTTCACCCCGCCGAAAATGACGTTTCCGCGCGGGATTTGCCGCATATAGATGACCTCTCCGGGAATTTTGGTGGAGACGCCGACAACAGGGTGAATGAACCACGGCAAAGGCTCCGTCACACCCATTTGCGGGCCGGCCACCTCCAGCGGCACCGCCTCTCCCAGGGCGCCGGCGAACCCGCCGCCCCATGCACCGCTGGCGACCAGCACCGAGGGCGCGCGATATTCCCCTTCCGCCGTCGTCACCCGGAAATCCTCGCCCGCCTTTTCGATGGCCAGAACCTCGCAATTTTCCACGATGGTTGCACCATCTCGCCGCGCCGCGCGGGCAAAGGCGGGCGCAACGAGGCGCGGATTGGCGTGACCATCATGCGGCGACCATGATCCCGCAACCGCCTCCGGTCCGATGAAGGGGAATTTCTGCCTGACAGCCTCGCGCGAGAGGATCTGTAATTCCAGACCATATTGCGCGGCATCGTCGCGATATTTCTCGACCACGGCGATCTGTTCTTCCGCCCAGAGAAACCGGATATGGCCGACGGGCATGAATTCCACATCCGCACCGGTCAATTGCGGGATCCTGCTCCAGATATCCCGCGATCTGTTGGCGAGCGGAAGCTGCCCGAGATAACGGCCCTGACGGCGGACATTGCCGAAATTGGTGCCGCTCGCCTGCTGGCCGACGAGGAAACGCTCCAGCAAAATGACGCTGACACCCCGTTGCCGCAGGAAAAACGCCGTCGCGGTTCCAACAATGCCGCCGCCGACGATAATGACATCGGCCTCTGCAAGCGAGTTACGCATCATCGCCTCCCTTCACAATCGCCAGCGGCAGCGGTTTCACCGGCGCCTGCCCGCGCAGCCGTCCGGCCAATTCCACCGATAGACCAGAGGCGGCGGCGACAATCTCCTGTCCCGCCTGCCCGCAGAACCGGCCCTGGCATCTCCCCATACCAACCCGCGAGAAAGCTTTCGAGCGGTTGACCTCCGTTGCGCCCGTGGCGGTCACGCTTGCGCGCAACTCGCCCGCCGTTACCACCTCGCAGCGGCAGATGATCGTATCATCGGCAAGTGTCTGCGCCATCTGGTGCGGCCAGGGAAAGGCCCGGGCCATTCCCTGCGCAAAGCGGCTCGCGGCCTTCAGCTGTTTCCGATAGCGGCCGATCTCCGCACGGGACGGCTTCAAACCTTGATCCTCAAGAAACGCGAAGGCGGCGAGCCGGCCGGAAGCTTCCGCACCATCTACACCGAGAATACGCACGCCATCGCCCGCCAGATAGACATCAGGCACGGAACTCCGTCCCATATTGTCCACATCCGGAAGCCATTGCCGGATCAGCGGATGAAAGGAGAAGCGGCAACCGGCAAGATCGGCAAGCTGGCTTTCCGCCCGCAGATGATAGCCCATGCCGACGGCATCGCAGGCGAGGCGCTTTTCCTTACCGGACGCATCCCGATAGAGAATGCCGGTCACGCCACTCTCAGCATCGCCGATAATCTCTATCGGCACGATACCCCGTTCAATCTTCACCCCACCCGCACGCAGCGCCGCGACAAGCCGCAAGCCCTTGAAGAGCTGCAATGGTCGCGCCGCCATCCCCGGCAGGCCCTTGATCTGCGTGGAGAATGGCGTGGTATCCAGCACCGCCACGGGCGCTGCGCCGGCCTTCATATATTGATATGCCACGAGATAAAGCAGCGGCCCCGTACCCATGAAAACCACCCGCCGCCCTATCGCGCAGGCCTGCGCCTTCAGGGATATCTGCGCCGCGCCAAGCGAAAAACAACCCGGCCTCGTCCAGCCCGGCAAGGGCATGATGCGGTCGGTCGCACCCGATGCAATGATGAGGGCATCGAAATCCAGAGCTTCGGATGTCTCTGCGCGCTGAATATGAATGCGATTGTCGCGAATTGCCCATGCCAGGGTCTGCGGGCGGTAATCGATATGGTCTGAAAGCCCGTCGAATGTGTCGTGCAGAGCCTTCGCCTTGTCCGCTTCCCTGCCGTAAAGAGCGGTATAGGAGCGCTTGAAATTCTGCGGCTGACGGCGATAGATCTGGCCGCCGCTGCGATCTCCCTCATCGATGACGATGGGGCGAAGCCCAGCCCGCACCAGCGTCTCGGCGGCACGCGTACCGGCGGGGCCGGCGCCCACGATCACGACGCGCAAATCTGCCATAACCCCTCCGGAACCTCGGTTCTGATATCCATGCCCGGGCGAACGGCGGTGGAACAGGCGCGCAGCCGCTCCCCTTCCCCGGTCCAGACCCAGCAATCCTGACAGGCGCCCATCAGACAGAAACCTGCCCGCTTGCCATCGGCGAATTCCGAAAGGTGGGCAAACCCGCGCGACAGCATCAGCGCCGTCAGCACCGTGTCTCCCTCCAGCGCCTCGACCGGCATGCCGTCGATCAGGACAGGGCAAACCGCGCGTCGCTCTTCGGCGATGCGCCTGAATCTGGCAAGCATCCGCGTTTCCTTTACCAAAACCTTCGCAGGCACCTCTCCTGCACCGTCACAGATTTCCACGGCAGGAGGTTTCCTGCCAATCGCAAATGGTCCCTTGAACAGAACCTTGGGTTATGGAAGAGATGACGCCGGAGGTTTCCATGAACGCCCGACAGCTTGAAATTTTCCGCGCCATCATGCGCGACGGCTCCGTGACAGCGGCTGCCAATTCGCTTGCCGTTTCCCAGCCCGGCGTCAGCAAGGTGTTGCACCATCTGGAAAGCCAGCTGGGTTACAAGCTGTTCGAGCGCATCGGCGGGCGGCTGGTGCCGACGATGGAAGCGCATCTGATCTACGAGGATGCCGACCGGGTTTTCCGTGAACTGGAAGTGCTGAAAAAACTGACGCGCACCATCGGCGAGCGCAAGCTTGGCCTTCTGCGCATTGGGGCCAGCCTGCCGGTCACCTATTCCGTGCTGCCTGAAGCATTGCTCGCTTTCCGGCAGACGCATCCGACCGTCAAAATCCACCTCAACGCCCTGCCCAAAAAGGAAATTGCCGAGCAGCTGCTGCTGGGAGACATCGATTTTGCGGTAACGCTGTCCACCATTCAGGCACCAACAGTGCGCAGTGAAATTCTTGCCTCCGTGCCTGTTGTGGCGGTGATGCGGCATGATGATGCCCTGGCCGAGATGATGACGGTGACGCCCCGCGACCTCGCCGGCAGGCCGCTGATTTCCTACGGCAGCCATGCGGACGAGATCGGCCCGCAGCTGAACGAGGTCTTCGAACGCGACGGGCTTATGCGTGATGTCTCGGTGCAGGTCACCTCGTCGGTCGGCGCTGTGCCGCTGGTGCGTGGCGGTATCGGCATCGCCCTTGTCGACGGCCTGGTGCGGTGGAACAGTTTCGAGGGAGTGACGGTGCGCCCATTCATGCCTGAGGTGACGATGAATGTCGCCGTTTCCACCAACACGGCCCGGCCGCTGTCGCGTTTCTTCAAGCCCTTTGTCGGCGAATTGCGACAGCTCTTTCGCGCCCTTCCCGCCCAGGGCTGACGGACAAAACAATACCCGCAAGGCCTGAGCCTGCGGGTATTGCCGTCCGCCGCATTTATTAGCCTGGTCAGCTTTTCGGCAGGCCTGGCGGGTTGGTGCACGATTCCGGCAGGGCTTCTTCCGATAGCTGCCAGCGATCCAGGATCTTCGCGTAAGCGCCGCTCTTGATCAGATCGTTGGTGGCAAGCGTCAGCGCATCGGCCAGTCCCGAGCCCTTGCGGGTGGTGATGGCGACATCGGACCGTTCCGGCCAGCCAGCGGAGAGGGTTCCGACGCGCTTGATGGTCTTGTCGCGTGCGGCGATGAAAACCAGCTGCGCATGCGGCTGGACGATCACATCCGCCCGCCCCGCAGAAAGCGCCACAAACCGTGTGGCTTCGTCATCGTAATATTGCAGCTCAATCGGCTTTAGCCCGGCGGCGACGTTCTCGTCGCTCCATTTCAGCAGAATGCGCTCCTGATTGGTGCCAGCGCCGACGATGATCCTCAGGCCGGCCGCGTCCTTCGGCTCGCGGATGGCGGTTATGCCGCTATCCGACTTAACGAAAAATCCGTGCAGGCCCTGACGATAGGTGGAGAAATCGAACTTTTCCTTGCGCTGTTCGGTCACGCCGACATTGGAGATGACAGCATCGTATTTTCCGGAAGCAAGCCCGAGCGGCCAGTCCGCCCAGGCCACGGCGACCAGTTCCAGCTCGAGGCCAAGGCTATCAGCCACCGCAAGGGCGTAATCAGGGTCTGCACCGACCACCGTTTTTGCGTCCGTCGCATAGGTTGCAAGCGGTGGCCCACCGGGTGCGACCGCGACAGTGAGTTTGCCCGGCGTGACGAATTTGAAATCCTTGGGAATAGCGGCAATTGCACCCGGGTCTTTTTCAACCCTGAAGCGGCCGGGCTGGTCCGGCGACAGATCGAAGACATCCGTTGCAAAAGCCGATGCGAAACCGGCAACGGACAGAAAAGCACCGAGCGTGGCCGTGGCGAGACGAGAGGTGAAGGTCATTGTGGTTTCCCGATAGAATGATTGCGGGACGGAGGCGGCGCGGGCGGGAGGATGCCCGCGCTACCGGCTGAGTGATGTCCCACCTTCAACTCAGCTTTTGGCAAGCAAACCAGAACTCAGCTCTTCGGCAGGCCGGGCGGATTGGTGCGGGATTCGGTGATGGCTTCCGAGCCGAGATTCCAGCGGGCGAGAACCTTGCCGTAATTGCCGTTCTTGATCTGGGCGTTCAGCGCGGCGGTGATGGCCTCGGCGATGCCCGCGTCCTTTTTCGAAGCGACGGCGATTTCCGCGGCCTCCGGCCAGCCGCCGGAGAAGGTACCGACGAGCTTCGTCTTCTTCTGGCTTGCCGCCTGGAAGGCAGAGGTTGCGTTAGGGCCGAGATAGGCATCCGCGCGACCGGATTGCAGGGCAACGTCAAGCACGGCCTGATCGTCATAATATTGCACGTCGGTATCGGCCAAACCCTTGGCCTTGTTGTCCTTGATCCATTTCAGCAGGATCTGTTCCTGATTGGTGGCGGCGCCGACGATCACCTTCAGCCCGGCGACATCCTCGGGCTTGCCGATTGATGTGACCTTGCTGTTATTGCCCACGTAAAAGCCGAGCAGATCGTTGCGATAGCTGGAAAAATCGAATTTTTCCTTGCGGGCTTCCGTGACTGTGATGTTGGAGGTGACGGCGTCGTATTTGCCGGAGGTGAGACCGAGCGGCCAGTCGGCCCAGGCGATGGGAACAAGTTGCAGCTCAAGGCCAAGGCTGTCGGCGACGAGCTGGGCGATATCCGGCTCCACGCCGATCGGCGTTTTCGTGTCGCTCGCATAATCCACCAGCGGCAGACGGAAGGGCACGGTCGCGACCGTCAGCTTTCCATCGGCGATGAATTTATGGCCAGCGGGTAGAAGCTTGATCGCCTCTTCCACCTTTTCGGCGCGCACTCGGCCCTTCTGTTCCGGCGACAGGTCCACTTCCTGCGCGTGCGCAGCCGGGATGAGCACGGCGGTGGCGGTGAAAAGACCGCCGGCGAGCAGGGACAATAATTTCGATGAAAATGCCATGCGAGTGTTTCCTTTGTTGTTGATTAGAGAACTTTTGCGAGGAATTCAGCCGTGCGCGGGTGGTCCGGGTTGTTGAAGACCTTCTCCGGCGTGCCCGTTTCGAGAATGCGGCCCTGTTCCATGAAGACGACCCTGTCGGAAACTTCGCGGGCGAAACCGATTTCATGGGTGACGATGATGAGGGTGACGCCGGAGCGGGAAAGCTCCTTGATGACGTCAAGCACCTCGTTGACGAGTTCAGGATCGAGCGCGGATGTCGGCTCGTCGAAGAGCAGCACCTTCGGCCGCAGGGCCAGCGCCCGGGCAATCGCCACGCGCTGCTGCTGGCCGCCGGAAAGCTGGCGCGGATAAGCGCCGGCTTTTTCGGCAAGGCCAACGCGGGCGAGAAGATCGCGCGCCTCGGCCTCGGCCTGCTCTTTCGATATGCCGCGAACCACGACCGGCGCTTCGGCGATGTTTTCAAGCGCGGTCAGATGCGGGAAGAGGTTGAAGCTCTGGAACACCATGCCCACTTCGACGCGGCGTTTCAGGATTTCCCGTTCCTTCAGTTCGTAAAGCGTATCGCCCTTCTGACGATAACCGACCAGCTCGCCGTCTATGGCGATGAAGCCGTCATCCACACGCTCAAGGTGGTTGATGGAACGCAGCAATGTGGACTTGCCGGAGCCGGACTGGCCGAGAATGGTGGTGACGCTGCCTGCCGGAATGGAAAGGCTGACATCGTCCAGCACCTTCAGCGTTCCGAAGGATTTCGAAACACCGTGAATATTGACCGCACCGCCGCGATTGCCGAGCTGGAAACTTCCCGTCTTGGCGGTGGCGGGGCGTTGGGACAAGGCAACCGCAGGCGCCGCCGTCTCCACCACTTCAGATAGGGGCTTGCGCGGCAGGAAGGTGCGGTAGAGCGTGGCAAACAGCGAGGGCGGCGGGTTGCGCAGCGCGCCGCGCGAAAAATGCCGTTCGATATGGTGCTGCACGATGGAAAGCGCCGTCAGGATCACCAGATACCAGACGGTTGCGACCATCAGCAGCGGGATCACTTCCAGATTGCGGCGATAGATGATCTGGATCGTGTAGAACAGCTCCGGCAGGGCGAGAATATAGACCTGCGACGTGCCCTTTGCGAGGCCGATGATATCGTTGAAAGCGGTGGGCAGGATGGAGCGCATCGCCTGCGGCAGAACGATGCGAGACGCCTGCCGCCGGCGCGGAAGGCCGAGCGCTGCGGCAGCCTCAAGCTGTCCCTGATCAACCGAAAGAATGCCGCCGCGAACGATTTCGGATGCGAAGGCGGCCTGATTGAGTGTCAGCCCCAGAACGGCCGCCGCAAACGGCGTCATCAGCTGCGTCGTATTCCAGCTGATGAAGTTGACGCCGGTATAGGGCACGCCGATCGTGACGGTCTCATAGAGATAACCGAGATTGTTGAGGATCAGCAGAAGCACGATCAGCGGGATCGACCGGAAAATCCAGATATAGGTCCAGGATACAGCGACCAGCAGCGGCGAGCGGGAAACGCGGGCAAGCGCCAGCAGCGTTCCCAGCGCGAAGCCGAGCACCGCACCGAGCGCCGTCAGCAGCAGCGTCCGTCCTAAGCCGACCAGCACGGGTTCAGCGAAAAACCATTCCGCAAAGACATCCCAACCCCAGCGCGGATTGCCGAAAACTGAATGCAGAACGGCCGCAATGATGAGGACGGAGAAGACCGTTCCCACTGTGCGTAAGGGATAACGGGCCGGAACGATGCGGAAATGGGAATACCCACCCTTGACCGGCCCGCTCTCGACTGGACTGGCCTTCGGTTCGTTCAATGCAACATGCGGAAAATCAGAGGCTATTGTCATAGGAAAGAGCCTTTCACGGGTGGGCCGGAGCAGGTCGCGGTCGGGCAGCCGGTATTGACGCGCCTTCCGCAATGGAGGCGGAGACGCTCTCGGCAAGCCACTTTTCGAAAGGGAGCGACCTGATCGTTTCAGGATCGGCCGATGTATCGAACAAGGCGCGATAGCCATTGGTGAGATAGAGGCCGACCGCTTCCGGCTGGCGGAAACCCGTGGTCAGATAAACGCGGGCGTAACCCTGCCGGATCGCCTGCTGCTCCAGCTCCTGAAGCACGATTTTCGCAAGCCCCTGCCGGCGGTGGGCCGAGTGGGTCCAGACGCGCTTGAACTCGGCCGTCTCGTGATCGTAGCGCATGAAGGCGCCGCCGGCGATCGCCTTACCCTCGCGCAGAAGCAGCAGGAAATTACCCGATGGCGGGCTGAAGGCCTCCGGCGGATATTTGTTCAGCTCGGCCTTCGCCCCTTCCGCGTTGAAAAATGTGCCGTAACGGCTGTCATATTCAAACAGCAACTCCTCCAGAAGCGGCGTTGCGAGCGGATCCTTGACCGATGTGTAGAGAAAACTGTCGCTCATGTCCTTGTCCTAAATTTCGTGTCAGGAGAGGTATGCTTCCGCCAGACGCACCCATAAGCGCGCTGCCGGTGCGATGATCGCGTCGTTGAAATCGTAGCGGGGGCTGTGCAGCGCGGCGCTGTCGCCGTTGCCGACGAACAGATAGGAGCCGGGCCGCTCCTGCAGCATGAAGGCGAAATCCTCGCTCGCCGTCCGCGGCTGGAACGCTTCGGCAATCTGCGCGGACGGGAAATGCCTTTTGGCAACCTCACGGGCGAAGGCCGTCTGCGGGGCGTGATTGATGACCGGCGGGAAACCGCGGGCATAGGAGACATCGGCCCTTGCGCCAAAACTTTCCGCCTGCGCTCTGGCCAGCGCCGGAAGCCGCTCTTCCAGCCTGTCACGTACGGCGGGCGAAAAGGCCCGGGCGGTGATCTGCAGCTCGACGCTCTCGGGAATGACGTTGGAGGCGGTTCCGCCATGGATGGAGCCGACCGTCAGCACCGCCATTTCGCGCGGATCGACATTGCGCGAAACGATGCTTTGCAGGGCGGTGATGAAGCTTGCCGAGGCGAGAACCGGATCGACCGTCTCATGCGGCGCCGCGCCATGCCCGCCCCTGCCGATGATCTGCACCTTCGCCTTGTCGACGGAGGCCATGGCAGGACCTTCGACGAAGCCGAACTGCCCGGTCTCGACACCCGGCCAATTGTGCAGGCCGAAGACCGCATCGACCGGAAACCGCTCGAACAGCCGGTCCTTTATCATCGCCCTTGCACCGGCGCCGATCTCCTCGGCGGGTTGGAAGATCAGCGTCAGCGTGCCGGAAAAATTCGATGTTTCGGCAAGATAACGGGCGGCTGAAAGCAGGATGGTGGTATGGCCATCATGACCGCAGGCGTGCATGACGCCCGGCGTCTGGCTGGCATAGGCAAGGCCGGTTTCCTCGATAATGGGCAGGGCGTCGATATCGGCGCGAATGCCGACGCGCTTATCGCCATGACCGCGCCTCAACGTGGCGACGACGCCGTGGCCGCCGACACCCTCCGTAACCTCATATCCGAAAGACAGGAGATAACGGGCAATGAGCGCCGCCGTGCGCGTCTCCTTGAGCGAAAGCTCCGGATACCGGTGGAGATCATGCCGTATGGCGATGCTCTCTTCGATGAAGGCAAGGATTCCCCGTTCGGCATCGTCCTGCGGACGCGCGCCGTCAATGCGGATATTCATGGTTCTGTCTCCTGCGCGGGGCCTCTGCGCGCCGCGTCTTGAAATATGCGCCGGGCAGTGATGAACGCCGCCCGGCTGCAAGCTCAGGCGATGGCCTTGTCCGACGCGTTTTCGCCGCGGGCATAGACGCTTTCCCGGAAAGGCAGACCGAGATGATCCCGCAATGTCGCGCCTTCCAGATGCGGATCGAAATAACCGCGCCGCTGCAGCACCGGAATGACGAGGCGGATGAAATCGTCCAGTCCCTCGGCAATCACCGGGAAGCCCAGAATGAAGCCATCGGCCGCATCGTGTTCCACCCAACGTATGATCTCGTCGGCCACCTTGTCCGGTGTGCCGATGAAGCCTTCACGCGGGGTCGCAGCCTCCAGCGCCGCCTCGCGCAGTGTCTGGTTCTTTTCCTTGGCCCGTCGCTTGATGCGGTCGGTCGTCGAGCGGAAGCTGTTCTTGCCGATCTCGCCGAGTTCGGGGAAAGGCTCATCCAGCGGATAGGCGCTGAAATCATGATGATCGAAGAAGCGACCGAGATAGGCGAGCGCATCCTCTGTCGTGATGAGGTTGCGGATGACGTCGTATTTCGCCTCCGCTTCCTCCTGCGTCTCGCCAATAATCGGGCCGATGCCGGGGAAAATCTTAACATCGGCAGCGGACCGGCCCTGCGCAACGGCGCTCTGTTTCACACGCTTGAGGAAGGTCTGGTTTTCCTCCAGCGAAGCGGAATTGGTGAAGACTGCGTCCGCGTGTTTGCCCGCAAGACCGATGCCGGCATCGGACGAGCCTGCCTGGAACACCACCGGCTGACCCTGCGGAGAACGCTGGATGTTCAAAGGGCCTTCCACCTGGAAGAAGCGGCCCTTGTGGCCGAGGGTGTGGAGTTTGGCGCGGTCGAAAAACTGTCCCGTCTCGCGGTTGCGCAGGAAAGCGTCATCGTCCCAGCTGTCCCACAGGCCCTTGATAACCTCGAGGTATTCGTCGGCGATCTCGTAACGCAGCGCGTGTTCGGGATGATTGCGGCTGTAATTTTTCGCCGTGCCTTCGAGCGGTGTCGTCACGGCATTCCACCCGGCGCGGCCGCCGCTCAAAAGATCGAGCGAGGCAAACTGGCGGGCAATGGTGAAGGGGTCGCTGTAGGAGGTCGAAACGGTTCCCGCCAGGCCGATCTTCGAAGTAACGGCGGCGAGCGCCGAAAGGATCGTCAGCGGCTCGAACCGGTTGAGGAAATGCGGAATGGACTTGTCGTTGATGTAGAGCCCATCCGCCACGAAGGCGAAGGCGATGCCGGCTGCTTCCGCCTTCAGCGCGTTCTTTCTGAAAAAGTCGAAGTTGACGCTGGCATCGACAGGGCTTTTGGGGTGTCGCCAGGCATTCATGTGCCCGCCGGGACCTTGAAGCATGATGCCGAAACGGATTTTCTTTCTCGTCATGTCATTCCCTCCTGAGAGAAAATTATGCCGCCCGGGAAAGGCGATGTGGGGCCAAGAGTTCGACCGAGGCAAGCCGCTGATCAGCCCCGACATGGGGCGGTTCGATGATGAATTCCTCGATGCCGTGCTCTTCGGAAAGCGCCCGAAGCGCCTTGTGAATATCCTCCGGCCCGCCATGCAGGACGTTGGGCTTGCGCTCTTCGATGCGATAGTCGGCATCGCCGGACTGGCGGGCGAATTCCTCCGCCTGCTCGCGGCGACCGAGGTTGAACGCTCTGCCGTCGCTGAGGAATACCCGGTAGATGCGTTGACCTTCGACCTGTCTCGCCGCATGGGCCGGATCGCTGGCCGCAAAAGCCGACAGGGCAAGGATCGGGGCAGCTCCACCGCTCTCCTCCCGGAAAGCCGAGAGGCTGCGGCGAAGAACCTCCGGATCACCATTGAGGTGGCCGGCAAAAACGAAATTCCATCCTCGTGAAGCTGCAAGCCTTGCGCTTTCCGGGCTGGCGCCGAGCAGAAATCTCTCTGCCGCGACCGGCGGCGCAGGTGTTGCCTGCAGCCCGGCCAGTGCATGATCCTGCGGTGCGGCGCCCGATAAAAATGTGGTGAGTTCACCGAAGGCCGCTTCGAAATCCGGCTTGCGGGCGGGATCATGGGCCTGCTGCAAGGCCGACGTCGAAAGCGGCAACCCGCCCGGTGTCTTGCCGATGCCGAGATCGACCCGGCCGGGTGCAAGCGACGACAGGACGTTGAAAACCTCGGCAACCTTGTAAGGACTATAGTGCTGCAGCATGACGCCGCCCGAGCCAACGCGGATGCGGGAGGTCTTCGCCAGTATCCATGCAACCAGCGCCTCCGGCGCGGAACCGGCAAGTTCCGGCGAATTGTGATGTTCGGCCACCCAGAAACGGCGATAACCCAGCTCTTCGGCGCGTTTGGCAAGATTGATCGTGTCGCGGAACGCGCTCGCCGCGTCCTCACCCGTTGAAACCGGGCTCTTGTCCAGCAAACTGAGTGTATACATCATCACCTCGCATCATTGATGCATACTTTGTCTACCGATTTTATATTCTAATAAAGGATGATCGTTCCACGTTGCGGCGCGATCAGAGAAAATATTGTTTTCAGTGATGTTTTCGAAAGCCCGTACTGACAATGCCGGGGCCAGGTCTCAATTAGGTGGCAACAGGCCGCTTTCAGCGCCAAACGCAGGCGAAACGGGCTTGCGCCGGAATTCGCTAAAAACTACTTAGTAAGTAAGGAATAATATGGCCCGGCACTGTAAACTGTGCCGACTCTCTTTTCGGATCGTGCGATGTTGACCAAAAAAGGCAAATACGGATTAAAGGCTCTTGTCGATCTGGCGCGGTTGCCCCAGGGCGAGACCGCCTTTGTGACAGAGATTGCGACCCGCAACAACATCCCGAAAAAATTCCTGGACACTATTCTGCTGGAACTGCGCAATAGCGGCATTCTGCGCTCCAAGAAGGGCCCAAATGGCGGTTATTCGCTCTCGAAAATGCCATCCGAAATCATGATCGGGCAGGTTATCCGTACGCTGGATGGACCCTTGGCTCCCATCCGCTGCGCAAGCCGCACGGCCTTTGAAGCCTGTGACGACTGTGATGATCCCGAGACCTGTCAGGTCAGGGTTTCGATGACGGACGTGCGGGACGCCATCGCAACCATTCTGGACAATATGACGCTTGCGCAATTCGTGGCGAAGGACGGGCAGGATGCCCGCTCTATTCCGGCCGGCGAATAGAATTTCGAACGGCCCCTCGTTCGGGTTTCACGACAGAGCGTCGCTCATTGCTTGCGCAGATCACTGTCCAGCGACGCGATCAGCCCGGCTTCGCTGACGCCTTCAACAAGACCGAGGCGCGCCATCAGGATTTCAAGCGTGATGGCATTGTTGCGGACCGAGCGAAAGGTGACGTTCTCCGCCCCCACCTGCGCCGCATCGATATTGGCCGCAAGGCTGGTTATCTGTGCCTTCAGGAGTTCGATGGCGAGAAATATTTCACCTATCACGGGCCGCGCCGCGCCCTCATCCGCCATCCTGTCGATCAAGAGCGCTGTAAGCTCACGCTGCTTCTGCCCCAGAGCCACCGCGGCTTTCAAAAGGGTGGAAACGGAAGCGGCCAGGTTCCCGGCCCCCTGGGCAAGGAACACCACCTGATCGGCGCGCAAGAGACCCTCCCATGACGTATTGGGGCGATTGCGCAGGACGACAAGCAGGGGCTGTCCGACCGTGTTGACAGCCGGCGCGACAATCCAGTCCGCATCGACCTTGACCGACCCCGCAACTTCATCGGGCAGCCGCAGGGCGTAGTCGTCTTCCGTCACCACAACCGCCTGATCCAGTTCAGCGGCAGATATTGCCAGCGCGAAGGTCTCGCCAAGATCGAGACGGGCGAAGAGCGCCTTGCGCTGATCTTCGCTACCCGCGTTTCGGATGAATTCAAGGGCAGTGAAATGTTCAACGAGATCATGCGCCGCCCCCGCATCGGCTGCGGAAATGATGGCCAGCGCCTGTGACAGAACATCATTGGTGATATCCGCCCCGCCGAGTTCGGTTGGAACGGAAAGAGCAAGAAGGCCGGAACGGGCGATCCGCGCATGGATTTGCCCGGGACTTTCAACCGCGCAATTTTCAGCAATTGTCCGGGCAACGGTCAGCACATCGATATCCGCGCCGAGGCGTGGAGGAACGAAACGAAGTCTTTCGCCGAGAGGCGTAACAGATCCCATGCTCAACTCCCTCAAAGAATGACAAAGTGAAAGCGCCGAACGGCCGGCGCTCAGTCCAGAGAATGATAGCGGCCGTTTTGATAGAGCAGCGAATGGCCGGAGCCGATGCGGATCGCCTCCACCTTGCCGATGACGATGACATGGCTGTGCCGTTCGATCGTCTCTTCTATGGTGCAGTCGATCGCGGCAACCGCGTCTTCGAGGATGGGCGCGCCGCTCGACAGCCGCGTCCATTCAGCGCCGCGATACCGATCCGGGCCCTTCAGGCCGCCGATGCCGGCAAACTGATTGGCAATGAACTGATGGTTCGCCCCGATGATGTTGACGGCGAGATGGCCGAAACGCTGCACCACCGGCCATGTGGAAGAGGAACGGTTGAGCGCTACCAGAATGCGCGGCGGATCGACCGACAGAGCGGTGGCCGAAGTCACGGTCGCCCCCGTTCGCTCGTCGCCCTCACCCGCCGTAATCACGCTGACACCGCCGCCCAACGTTCTCAGCGCCGCCTTGAGGCTGTCGGCATCCGCCGCCTTGCCGGCGACCGGGTCGCGGAGGTTGATGAAGTGTTGATCCTTGGCTGCATATTGCAATGTCATCGGGTTGCTCCTGAAAACAGCTGAATTGTTCAATAGCTAGCAGCGGTGGCGGGGGGTGAAATAGACATCATTTTCCATATTGATAATATTCTATAGAAATAATGTCTTATATACCGTTGCCTGATTTCATTGCGTCGCAAGGATGTCTACCGAAACGGAAGAAGGATTTAAGCCGCCTCCCGTCGATAAATCAGGATCCGGACACCAGCTTGACGTTGCCGCCATGACCGCCGCCGCCGAAAACCTGTTTCGCGCCGAAAGAGGACCGTATCTGGTTACGGGGCCCACCAAGCCCGATTTCCGGAAACAGCAGTTCGGATAGCCGATAGGCTTCTTCCAGATGCGGATAACCCGAGGCGATGACGGTATCGATGCCCAGCGCCTGATATTCCCTAAGCCGCGCCGCCACCGTCTTCGGCGAACCGACCAGCGCCGTGCCTGCACCCGAACGGACAAGACCGATGCCCGCCCACAAATTCGGGGAGACTTCCAGCCGGTCGCGCCGGCCATTGTGCAACGCCCGCATTCTCGCCTGCCCGACGGAATCCGAAGCCTTGGAGAAAGCCTCCTGAGCGGATGCGATGGTTTCGTCGGAAAGCTTCGAGATTAACCGCTCGGCATCGGCCCATGCTTCCTCGTCTGTTTCGCGAACGATGAAATGCAGGCGTATACCGAAGGTGACCTCCCGCCCCTTTTTGGCGGCGGCGGCGCGCACCTTGGCGATTTTTTCAGCCACCTGCGCTGGCGGCTCACCCCAGGTCAGATATTTGTCGGTGATACCGGCCGAAAACTCGATGCCGGCATCGGAGGAACCGCCGAAATAAAGCGGCGGTCGCGGTTCCTGCACCGGCGGCAGGCCGAGTTTTGCGTCCACCGCCTTGATATATTTGCCGTCGAGGTTTCCCTTGCCGGTTTCAATCAGCGAATTGAACACCTGGAAGAACTCGCCGGCGTGATCGTAACGCTCGTCATGCGGCAGGAAAATACCATCGCCGGCGAGTTCCTGGGCGCTGCCGCCGACCACGATATTAAGCAGTAGCCGGCCATGGGAAACGCGATCGAGCGTGGAAGCAAGCCGCGCATAATAAGCGGGCGAAGCGACGCCCGGACGGATGGCGACGAGGAATTTCAGCTTTTCGGTATAGGCGGCGAGATTGGCCGCAAGAATGAAGGATTCTTCACAGGCGACGCCGGTGGGAATGAGCACGCCTGAATAACCCAGCCGATCGGCGGCCTGGGCTATTTCCCGGAAATAGCCGGGATCGGCAGGGCGCGAAAGATCATCCGAGCCTAGATAGCTGCCATCGCCTGAGGTGGGTATGAACCACAGAAAATCGAGTGGCTTATCGGGTGTGCTCATCGGCAGGTCCTTTGCAATCTGCCCTCGGGCAATGCGATTTGATGATAAAAGGGTAGCCAATTCCCCGGCGCGTTTAAGAAATTTTGTTCCAATTTCCATCCGGCGAAGAGAGTTTCTCTCCCCGATAAACGGCGCTCTGAAGGGGAAAGGAGCCTTCGTTAATGGTCGTCAGAAGACCGGATAAAGGCCGAGCATCGCAAAGTTCATTTCGCAGATCTCTTCCCGTTCGAGTTCGAGATCGCTTTTCTCCTGCCTGATGCGTCCGGAATGATCCAGAGGATGAAGACTAACCTGTTCCTCGCCACGCGGCTGGCGCCGGGTCAAACCGAACAGATCGAAAGTAAACGCATGAAGTCCCTGCGGCATGTGCGCCTCCTTTGCTCAACTCCCTTATCCTCGGGCGACGGTCTGAAATCGTCAATATTTTCCATAAAATTACTATTCTATAATTGGAGGATGACCGGCAAATGTGGACTACGGTTGCGGCGACGGGAAAAAATCCGTTTCCGGCCGCCGAGAATGGGCCGTCGCCGCCTCATCTAACCATGGTGATAAATTTCAAGCGTCCGGCCCCATGGCAAGGCAAACCGGCGCTTGAGAAAAAGGCCGGCAAATGCGCCCAAACCGCAAAAAACGAGAAACACCCAGCCGGAAAGCGCGCCCGCATGGATGCCTGACAAAACACGCCAATAGTGCAGCCAAGCGCGGTCATGCCGCCCCAGCCCATCAGAACGCCACCGGCAAACCGTGCCGCCAACCCACCGGCGGAAGGCCATGCGGGCTGAAATTTCCCTGCTGAAAGCACGGAAGCGAGACTCGCGAACATCAGTCCCAGGATAAAAACGCCGTTCGGCGACAAGATCGCTGTTTTAACGGCGCTGATGCACCCTCGCACGGTGTCTAGTCCCGCAAGCGTTTCCGACGCCCAACCCGCCGCACCCCCCGTCATTCTGACAATGCTGCCGAGTTCGGCCGTCACCCCGAGCGGTGCGA
Source organism: Agrobacterium sp. M50-1 (assembly GCF_049843495.1). Classification (NCBI taxonomy): domain Bacteria; kingdom Pseudomonadati; phylum Pseudomonadota; class Alphaproteobacteria; order Hyphomicrobiales; family Rhizobiaceae; genus Agrobacterium; species Agrobacterium sp. M50-1. Next base: position 339,876 of record NZ_JBBHZH010000001.1, read on the forward strand.
TACAAAAATAGGAAAAGGCGCTGATGGCCGCGCTTCGAAGCGCCTGCCGCAGCCGGCTTGTAAATAATGCCAAAAATCGAAAAGAGCGATAAACCGACCGCCATCTATCGCGTTTAGCAAGGAAGGCTGGAAACCCCCGGTCTTTCTCTAAAAATGCGCGTCGCCCAGGGCAGTCAATCTGCGCAGTCTCGATCCGGCCACCGCCTTTGCAGGTGCGCCATCCGCCTTCAACCGCTCGAGAAGAGCATAACCCTCAGGCCATCGTCCGTAACCGCTGGCAATATTGATATGTCCGACGGCGCCGAGATTGATGAGGCCGCTTCCCCACAGGCTCGCACTGCGCGAGAGCTCTTCGGCATCCATATAGGGATCGTTCATGCTGCCCACGACGAGGCTGGGGAAAGCAAGCGGCTGTTGCGGAAACGCGCCGAACCGGACGATACAGGGATGCATCGCCTCCACGCGGTCGAGATGAGCGGGTGCAACCAGAAGCGCGCCCTTGATTTTAGCAGCAGAGCGTCGAGACCCCATATTCGCCACCAGCAGGCAACCGAGGCTGTGGGCGACGATATAAGCGCTGTCGACTGTCGCCAGCGCTGCCTCGAGACGGTCAAGCCAGTCCTCAAGAACCGGGCATTGCCAATTGTCCTGATCGACCAGTTGCGCTTCGGGATCATCCAGCAACCAGTGCCGTTGCCAATGTCCTTCATCCGAACCATTCAGGCCGGGGACAATCAAGGTGGTACACATGCCTGCTCCGTGAGTTGTGGGCGGTGTATGGCAAGCATGGTGAATTTCGCGATTCCAGTCGACTATTGCCTTGCTCACCTTTCGGACGCAGGAGAAAAATAGATCCAGACTATTTCGGTAGAGCAGAAAATGCTTTCTCCTTGATGGGGATAATGTCGATGAGAGGGAATCATTTCCTCAAATTTTTTATATAGAAAATATGTGCAATATAGTCTTTCCAGACGGAAAGCTTTTCCCCTGCCGGATGACAAAAGAAACGTCACTGCTTGGCCGGGCCGCCGCCGCTTTGCCATTCTCGCACCAGTGGAGGCTTGCGCCTCCGCGAGCCCCAGTGGTGAAGGCAAAACATCGGCAGAGCCATTCCACCGCAACATAAAACGAAAATTCAGGCGGATAATGTGAACAGCACGAGCGAATTTCTCTGGTACATCCCCAACGACGTCAAACCCGGCCACCGGGGCGACGCCGTCAGCGAAAACCACAACAGTCTCGATACGTTGACGAGCCATGCCAGGGCGCTTGAAGCCCATGGCTGGAAAGGCGCGCTGATCGGCACCGGCTGGGGACGTCCGGATACGTTTACGGTGGCGGCAGCACTTGCGGCGCGCACCACCACATTCGAGCCGTTGATCGCTATCCGTCCCGGCTACTGGAAGCCGGCCAACCTCGCATCGGCCGTCGCCACGCTCGATCAGCTTTCCGCCGGCCGGGTGCGGATCAACATCGTCTCCGGCAGGGATGAGCTTGCCGCCTATGGCGACGAGGAAGGTGATCAGGCGCAGCGTTATGGGCGCACGAAAGAATTCATGCGGCTGGTACGGCGGCTCTGGACCGAGGAAAACGTCACTTTTAATGGCGACCATTTCCGGGTGACGAACTCCACCGTCTCGCCACGTATCGCCGCACGCGAAGGCCGACCGCATCCCAAACTCTATTTCGGCGGCGCTTCCGAAGCAGCCGAGCAGGTTGCCGCAACCGAGGCCGATGTGCAGCTTTTCTGGGGAGAACCGCTCGCCGGCGTGCGCGAACGGATCGAGCGGCTCAGACATTTCAGTGAAAAGCTCGGCCGCGATCTGCCGCCGCTGCAATTCGGCCTGCGGATCACCACGCTGGTGCGCGAAACCACGGCCGAGGCTTGGCGCGATGCGGAAGCGAAAGTTGCCGAGATGGCCGCAAACAACGGCGTACGCTGGAACGACCACCTTCAGGCCGTCGCTGTCGGCCAGCGTCGCCTGCTGGATCTGCACCGTCAGAGCGATGTACTGGACGACAATCTCTATACCGCGCCAGGCAAATTCGGCGGCGGCGGGGCGGGAACCACATGGCTTGTCGGTTCGGCGGAAGATGTCGCCGCGTCCCTGCGCAAATACCGCGCGCTTGGCATCACCCATTTCGTGCTTTCCGACACGCCCTATCTCAAGGAAATCGAAAGGCAGGGCGACAGCCTGCTGCCGCTGCTGCGGGATTGATTGGCGTGGCTTGAACATGGGCGGCCCGCCTCAGACAAGGCCGCCCTGTTGTTTCATTGATCAGCCACCCGCCGCCTTGATGCTCTGTCGGCCGAGAATCGTCCGGATCATATGGCTCTGCGGCGCATGCGCCCTTGCCGTGATGGCATCGCGGTGGTGGCGTTCAAGATTGTAATCCCGGCGCAGGCCGCGATTGCCGCCAAGCTCCAGCGCCAGATCAGTCACCGCCACCGCATTGTCGATCACCACATGGCGAACGGCCAGCGCATCGGTTCCCACCCTCTCGCCCGCATCGATGTCGCGGGCGAGGGAGAGAAGCAGACGCCGGTTCGCCGCCAGCAGCACCTCGATCTGGCCGAGACCTTCCTGAATGCGCGGGATGGAGGACAGCGGTGCGCCAAGACTTGCCGGAACATGGCCGTTCAGGTGGCTCAACAGATCGTCCCGCGCCGACAGCGCGACACCGTGGTAGACGGAAGCCAGCAGCACGAAGAAATTATAGCCATCTGCCTCATCGCGCCGCAGCGGCTCGTCCGCCGGCTGTTCGGCAACGATATCGGCAAGCGGCACTTTCACCTCTTCAAGCACCAGATCATGGCTGGCGGTGGCATACATGCCGGTCGCTTCCCATGCTTTTTCCTGGGCGATGCCCGGCGCGTCGAGCGGCACCAGAAGCTGGATGAGGCGCGGCGTCTCTTCCGTCGTCACGGCAAGCACGATCGCCCATTTCAGACCCGGCAGGCCAGTGACGAAGCTCTTTCGGCCATTAACCACCCAGACATCGCCCTCGATCCGCGCCGTCGTCTCCGGCAGGCCGCCATGGGCCGGTGAGCCAACGCCCGGCTCCGCCTGCGCATTGTTCAAAAGCGCCGGCTCCTTGCTATTGGCGGCCAGCACCTTGGCGGCAAGTGCCGCCGGCCACTTGCCGCGCCGGATCGCGGCATGAACGCTGTAGTGCATGGCGAGAATGAGAGCGGTCGACGGATCGCCCTTGGCGATGGCCGTGATGACGGCATGGGCCGTTTCCATGCCCTCGCCCCAGCCGCCATCCTTTTCAGCCGTGACGAGACCAAGCAGGCCTGATTTGAAAAGCGCCTCAAAATTACCGGCAGCGAATTCACCGCTCTTGTCGCGGTCTGCGGCCGTCAGACTGAAATCCCCGGCCAGCACGGTTGCGATGGCGACGGGATCGGTCCGCTGCGCCGGCGCGTTCGCAACGGCGGAAAGTGCAACGCTCATGCCACCGCCCTTTCATTTGCCGTGACGAAACGATCGTCAATCCAGTCGCCAAGATCAAAGTCGTTTTCTAGGAAACCCCATTGGTGCAGGAAGTCCTTGTAGTGCCCCACAGCTGCCACGAGGTCGGCATCAAGGCCGAGACCGAGATGGCGGTGAACCTCAGCTCCATTGGCGGCCAGAACCTGTTCCTCAGTCGCGCCGGCCTCGCGCGCGATGAAACGGCGCGTCTCTTCCGGATGCTGCTCCGCCCAGAGAGAGGCCCTGGTGATGGCGTCAACCAGCCGCTCCACCAGATCGGGGCGCTCATCGGCAAGCCGTCCGTCGACCGTCAGCACCCGGGGCGAACCGGAATTGATGCGTATTTTCGGATCGGCATGAAAACCGAACTCCGCCACCTGCACCGCGCCGATCAGGTTGGCGGCGGCAATGCCGGCCGTTCCCTTGACGAAAATCGCGTCGACCTCGCCACGCAGCAGCGCAATGATTTCCTCACCGAAGGATTGCCGGCGCTTGAGCCCGAACAGCGACGGCCCTTCCTGCGAGGCCAGCACCGAATCCTTGATGACGACGTTCCTGAGCTCGACATCCTCGACCCTCAGCCCTTCCAGCGAAAGCGCCGAAACGATGCCCTTCAGCGCCGTCGCGCGCATGAAGTCAACGATGCCCTCCGGCCGCCGCGGCACACCGAAACGACGGCCAACCAGATCGGCAAGCGAACGGATACCCGTTTCCGGCAGGGTGATGATGGCCTGAAACTCATCCGTCCAGGTAACCCCGATGAGACGCGTATTGCGCCCTTCCGAGCGGGCGCGGATGGGAGGCACATTGCCGCCGTGGCGGAAAGACCATTCCAGCGTGTGGTTGAAATGGCTCTGGCGGACGGAACGGTCAGGCGAATCGATGATGGATTTCAGCGTTATGCCGACCTCCTCGAAGGTCTCGCCGAGATAACCGAGCTGTGCCGCCAGCCCCACGGGGGTGGGCACCGGGCAGCGTGTGTACCAGATTTCGGAAAGTGTCGTGCTCATGGCTTTGGCCTCAATGAAAACGATGGCACCAGAAGCGATGCTGCGGTGCCTGTCGACTGAAGGGACATCCCGGCCCGCACCAAAGGGCGAGCCGGGTTTGGCGAAACGATCAGGATGCGGCGATATGCGCGAAAGCGAGGCTTCCCGCCACGCCTTCTGCGCCGATGGTGTGATCGGAAATGCGCTTGTTGAAGATGGTAATCTCGGGTGCTGCGACGATATCGATTGCCGGCACATCATCGACGAGAATCTGCTGGATTTCCTTCCATTGCGCGACGCGCTTGTCCGCATCGATCTCGATGGCTGCGGCCTCCAGCAGCGCATCCACCTTGGGATTGCTGTAAGCCGCACCATTGGAGAAGGGTACGCCCTTCTTGAAGTTCTTGGACCAGTAAAGCCGCTGCACACCGACAGTCGGATCGAAGAGATTGCTCATGCCCTCATAGGCAAAATCGAAATCGCGATCCGTGTAGATGCGTTTGGTATAGGTGGCGAAATCCTGCGTCCGCACCGTCACATCCACGCCGACCTTCGCCAGCGCCTGGCGAATATAGTCCGCACCACGCGGATAGGCTTCGGTGCTCGGCACATAATCCAGATTGAGCTTGAAACGGATGCCATCCGCGCCGCGCTTGTATCCGGCCTCATCCAGCAACGCTTCCGCCGCCTTCAGATCGATCGGATAGGTTTTCAGATCATCCACGAACCATTTCGTCAGCTTCGGATTGATCGGGCCGGTGATCGTCGCGCCATAACCGTAATTAACCGTGTTGAAGATGACGTTGCGGTCAATCACATGCGCGAAGGCGCGGCGAACGCGTACATCCTTGAACACGTCCTTTTCGAGGTTGAATTCCACGCGGCTGATCGAGTTGGTATATTGATAGCCATTGGTCTCGAAGCCGAGGCTCGGCAGTTCCTTCAGCCGGTCGAGATCGCTATAGGCGACCGGCGTGCTGGGGGCGAGATCGATCTCGCCGGTTTCAATGGCAATCGCGCGGGCAGAAGCGTCAGGAATGAAGCGGACGATGAGCTTGTCGAGATAGGGACGCGGCGCATCCCAATAATCGGCATTGCGCTCAAAAACGATATGACTGCCGCGCACCCACTCCTTGAATTTGAAGGGTCCGGTGCCGATGGGTGCAAGATTGACCGGATTTTCGGTCACCTTCGTACCCTCATAAAGATGTTTCGGCACGATTGGCGTTTCGGCCGCCGCAAGCGCCGTTATGAGGTACGGTGCGGGTTTGGAAAGAACCAGAACCGCCGTCAGTTCGTCCGGCGTCTCGACAGCAGTGAGATTCAGGAATGTATTGCGACCGCGCGGATGCACTTCCTTGATGGTATTGATGGAGAATGCCACATCGGCGGAGGTGAAGGGCTTGCCGTCATGCCATTTCACGCCGGGCCTAAGCTTGAAGCTGTAACGAAGGCCATCCGCGCTCACATCCCATGATTTGGCCAGGAGCGGTTTGGGATTGAGATCGAAATCATAGGTCAGCAGCCCTTCGGTGACCTTGGGCGATATATAGACGGAATTATAGGCCGTGTGCGCAATCGTCGTCAGTACCGGCGGCTCCGATGAGATGAGCAGGGTGGCCGTGCCGCCACGGGCCGGCTCTGCAGCCTTCAGCTTCAGCCCCGGCAACGACACCACACCAAGCGCCACCGACGCCAGCAGAAATCCACGCCGCGTTGTCTGGTTGAAAACAGTCATTCGATACTCTCTCCTTGATTGAACCGGCGAAAAACCGGCAAAACTCAACAGTTGCGCTTAGGAAGAAGTTTGTTCCGCAGACGAGAGCGCGCTTGGCATGAAGAACCAACCATTCTCATAAATAGGAATTATCTTTTCTTTATGGCGCTTATTTCCGTAAATTTCAGAAAATAATTCTATTACTCTTTGACAAATTCCATAAAATTAGTCAACTAATACCAATACCCCAACGGGCCCGATTTCATGATTTCACGCTTACGGACTGGAGCCGATGTCGAATTCGAAAAGGATTTTATCGCAGGCGAGGCGGGTGGCCATTCAGGCCATTCCGACGGTTCTCGGTATCGTCATTCTGAACTTTTTCCTGCTACAGCTCGCGCCGGGTGATGCGGCCGATGTGCTGGCGGCGGAAGCGGGTTCGGCGACGGTCGAGACCATGGCGGAAATCCGCAATCGTTTCGGACTGGACCTGCCCGTTCTGCAACAGCTGATGAATTATCTCGGCAATCTCGCGCAGTTCAGCCTCGGCTTTTCGCCCCGTTACGGCATGCCGGTGGCCGATCTCATCGGCCAGCGTCTGCCGGGCACGCTCGCACTGATGGGCGCGGCGCTTGGTATTGCGATTTTCGTCGGCGTGTTCCTCGGCTCCATCATGGCGCTGTTTTCCGGCAAGCTGCCGGACCGGATCATTTCGATCGGATCGCTGATCTTTTATTCCGTGCCGGGCTTCTGGATCGGCCTGATGCTGATCCTGACCTTTTCGGTGAAGCTCGGCTGGCTTCCGTCCGGCGGTGACAGCACCATTGGCAGCAGTCTTACCGGTTTTGCAGCCTTTCTCGACAGGCTTCGCTATATCGTTCTCCCTGCCCTGTCGCTGGCGCTTTATTTTCTCGCCATCTATGCCCGCCTCACCCGTGCGGCGATGCTGGAAGTGAAATCGCAGGACTATGTACGCACGGCCCGCGCCAAGGGCGTTTCGCCGATCAGGCTCACCACACGCCATATCCTGCGCAACGCGCTCATCCCCATCACCACCATGGCCGGCATGCACATTGGCGGCCTGCTCGGCGGCGCTGTCGTGGTTGAAACCGTCTTCAGCTGGCCCGGCCTTGGCCGTCTTGCTTTCGAAGCCGTCATGGCGCGCGATTTCAGCGTGCTGCTCGGCATTCTGCTGCTCTCTTCCCTCGTCGTCATCATCGTCAATGCGGCCGTGGACCTGTTGCAGGCATGGCTTGACCCCCGCATCGGAGAAAGCCGATGAATTCCTCCCATACGTCAGCGGTTCTCGACACGGCCGAACTCGGCGCTGAAGAGACCAATCCCAGACCGAAAAAGCCGGAAGAAAAAGTCTGGCCCTATATCCATGCGCCGGATGCACTTTCGGCCCGCTCCGTCTCCGTGCCTCGGCGCGGCCTGCGGCGGGAACTGAAGATTTTCCTCACCAATCCCAACGCCATCGTCGGCCTGCTGTTTCTCGCCACCGTCATCATCACCGCACTCATCGCCCCCTTGATCTACCCGGGTGATCCCCTGGAAATGGTGGCCCGCCCGTTCCTCTGGCCCGGCCAGAATGCCGCCTATCCGCTCGGCACCGATTCCATGGGCCGGGATGTTTTGGCCGGCATTGTGCACGGCGCGCGTATCTCGCTCACCGTCAGTGTCGTGGCGACGCTGATCGGGCTGACGATCGGCATCGCCGTTGGCGCCTTCGCCGGTTACTTCGGCGGTGTCATCGACGATATCCTCGTGAAGCTGATCGAAATCTTCCAGACCCTGCCGAATTTCGTGCTGCTCGTCGTGCTCGTCGCCATCGCTCAGCCCTCCGTCACCACGGTCACATCGGCTATCGGCATCATCACCTGGCCGCTGGTGGCGCGCCTTACCCGCGCGGAATTCCGCGCCATCCGCGAAAAGGACTATGTGCTCGCCGCCCGCAGCCTCGGTTACGGCCATGCGCGCATCGTCTTTCAGGAAATCCTGCCCAACGCGCTACCGCCTATCATCGTCACGTCCTCCGTCATGGTGGCGGGCGCGATCCTCATGGAAGCAGCCCTTTCCTTCATGGGGCTTGGCGACCCCAACCGCGTCTCCTGGGGGTCGATGATCGGTTCCGGCCGCGATGTCATCCGCACCGCCTGGTACTTGACCGCCCTTCCCGGCCTTGCCATCGTCTTCACCGTCATTTCGCTGAACCTCATCAGCGACGGCCTCAACGATGCGCTCAACCCCCGTTTTTCGGAGGAACGCCGATGAGCAAACTGATTGAAGTCCATGATCTGTCCGTCAGCTTCGGCTCGGCCCAGCCTGTAAAAGGCGTCAGTTTCGACGTCAGCCCGGGTGAAATGCTGGCCATTGTCGGCGAAAGCGGCTCCGGCAAATCCCTGACGGCGCTCGGCCTGATCGGCCTCCTGCCATCAAACGCCAAGACGGGCGGTCGGGTTCTGCTCGAAGGCCGCGATCTTCTGCCGCTTTCCGAGCGGCAATGGCGCGGCATTCGCGGCCGCGATATCGGCATGATCTTTCAGGAACCGATGACGTCGCTGAACCCGGTGCTGACGGTCGGCGAACAGATCATCGAGGTGCTGCGCATCCATGAAAGGATCGACCGGTATCAGGCGCGCAAACGCGCAATCGAGCTTCTGGAACTGGTCAATATTCCCGACGCCCGCCGCCGGGTGGATGATTATCCGCATCAGCTTTCCGGCGGCATGCGCCAGCGCGTCATGATCGCCATCGGCGTCGCCTGCAATCCAAAACTGCTGATCGCCGACGAGGCGACAACCGCGCTCGACGTGACGATACAGGCGCAGATCCTCCAGCTGCTCGACAATCTGCGCCGCGATCTCAACATGGCCGTCATCCTCATCACCCACGATCTCGGCATCGTGGCCCAATGGGCCGACCGGGTGATGGTCATGTATGCCGGCCGCAAGGTGGAGGAGGGATTGCCGGAACCGGTTTTCTCGAACCCCTACCATCCCTATACGCGCGGTCTGCTTGCGGCCTCTCCGCGCGCGGAAGATGGCCAGCATTATCGCGACGGGCCGCTCATTGAAATTCCGGGTTCCATCGTTTCCGCCACGGGGGAGCGCGGCTGCGCCTTCCGACCACGCTGTCCGAGCGCCCGCGGTTTCTGCGGGCAGTTCGTACCGCCGCTGCGGCATATTTCGGAAGGTCGTTACGCCGCCTGCCCCTTCGTTGCTCCCACATCCAAGGAAGTATCCGATGACGCTCTTGTCAGTGCATAGCCTGTCCACCCATTACACGGGCGGACGCGGCACCGTGCGCGCCGTCGATGACGTCTCGCTCAATATCGAAGCGGGCGAGACCGTGGCGCTCGTGGGTGAATCCGGCTGCGGCAAATCCTCGCTCGGCAAGTCGCTGATGCGGCTGGTCGAGCCGTCTTCGGGCCGGATCACCTTCAAGGGCGCCGACGTCACGGCAATGACATCGTCCGAACTGCGCGGCATCCGTCGCCGCATCCAGATGATCTTTCAAGACCCCTTCGCCTCGCTCAACCCGCGCCAGACGGTGCGCACCATCCTCACCGGCCCGCTGAAGGTGCATGGCATCGGCGACCGGGCGCGCCAGCGGGAGATTGTCGAAGCCATCGTTACGCAAGTCGGTCTGCCAGCGGATTCGCTCGACCGTTATCCGCATGAATTTTCCGGCGGTCAGCGCCAGCGCATCGGCATTGCCCGCGCGCTCGTTCTGGAGCCGGAACTGGTCGTCTGCGACGAGCCGGTCTCGGCGCTCGATCTGTCGATACAGGCGCAGATTCTCAACCTTCTGGTGGAGATGAAGAAGCGGCTTTCGCTCTCCTATCTCTTCGTTTCCCACGATCTGTCCGTGGTGCGTTATTTTTCCGATCGCGTGCTGGTCATGTATCTCGGCAAGATCGTCGAAAGCGCACCGACATCGGAACTCTGGGCGTCGCCGAAACACCCCTATACCCGTGCGCTTCTCGCAGCCGTTCCCGATCCCGCTCGCCGCAAGCAGGCAGCCCCCATTTCCGGTGATCTGCCGAGCCCGCACGACCCGCCATCCGGCTGCCGGTTTCACACCCGCTGCCCGCTCGCCACCGATCTCTGTCGCGAAAAAGCGCCGGACTACACCCTTTTCGGCAAGAACCACGCCGTGGCTTGCCACCATACCCAATAAACTGAAGGAGCAACCATAATGGTCGACTATCGCTATCTCGGACGCAGCGCGCTGAAAGTTTCACCGCTGAGCCTCGGCACGATGATGTTCGGAGGCCCGACGCCGGATGACGTGGCCTTCCGCATCATCGACAAGGCGCGCGAGCAGGGCATCAATTTCATCGACACAGCCGATGTCTATCACGACGGCAAGTCGGAAGAAGTTGTCGGCCGCGGCATCAAGGCCAGTCGCGACCACTGGGTTCTGGCGACGAAATTCGTCAATTCCCATACCAAGGGTCCGAACCTCGGCGGACATTCGCGCAAGTGGGTGATCGAGACCGTCGAAAACTCACTGCGTCGTCTCAACACTGACTATATCGATATCCTCTATTTCCACCGCGCCGTCTTCGACGCGCCTCTGGAAGAGCCGGTACGCGCCATTGCCGATCTTATCCGTGCCGGCAAGCTGCGCTATTTCGGCGTTTCGAACTTCCGGGGCTGGCGTATCGCCGAAATTTCGCATCTGGCCGATCAGCTCGGCATCGACCGGCCCGTTGCCAGCCAGCCGCTCTACAACATCGTCAACCGCACGGCGGAAGCCGAGCAGCTGCCGGCCGCCAATCACTATGGTCTTGGCGTCGTTTCCTATTCGCCGCTGGCGCGTGGTGTGCTGACGGGCAAATATCAGCCGGGCGAGCAGCCGGGCGCCGATACCCGCGTCGGCCGTGGCGACAAGCGTGTTCTGGAAACGGAATGGCGTCCGGAATCGGTCGAAATCGCTCAGAAGGTTGCGGCGCACGCCGCAGCGAAGGGCGTTTCGGCGGCGGATTTTGCGCTCGCCTGGGTGCTGAACAACAAGTTCGTCACTGCCGCGATCACCGGCCCGCGCACCGAGGAGCATTGGGACGGTTACGTTCGCGCCCTCGATGTGAAGATCGATGCGGAAGATGAGGCGCTGGTCGATAGCCTCGTCACGACAGGCCATCCCTCCACACCCGGTTTCAACGATCCGAGCCATCCCGTCGAAGGCCGCGTGCCGCGCAATATCGAACCGGCACACCGCCCGGCGCTGAAGCCGCGCGCAGTCGCCTGATCGTCCACAGACGAACATGCCTGCGGCGCGACCGTGCCGCAGGCTCTCACATCCGCTCAGGGAAAAGCGCAATGTCCAATCCGAAACTGCAGACAACCACCACCGACAATGCCGGCGTGCCGAGCCGGGACGAAATTCTGGCCCGGGCAAAGGACATTGCGGCTATTGCGGCAAAGGATGCCGCCCGTCGCGAACGCCAGCGGGAACTTCCCTTCGACATCTTCGCCCTTATCAAGGAGGCGAAGATCGGCACGCTGCGTGTTCCCGAAGCCAAGGGCGGACCGGGCGGCTCGATTGCGGACTACATCGAGGTGCTGATGATCCTTGGCGAAGCCGACAGCAATATTCCGCACGCACTTCGCAGCCATTTCAATTTCACCGAGAACCTCGCTCTCTCCCCCATCGAACTGGAGGACCGGCGGCATCTCGAACATGTTCTCGCCGGCAAGCTCTTCGCGGGCGCCAGCACCGAACAGGGCACCAAGCGCCCCGGTGAAATCACCACGCGTCTCAGCGCCGACGGCGAGCGTTATCGCCTGAATGGCCGCAAATGGTATGCGACCGGCACGGCCTTTGCCGATTTCGGCACCTTCAGCGCCATCGGTGACGACGGCCAGCCGATCGGCGTGCTCATTCCGCTTGATCGCACCGGCATCACCATTCTCGATGACTGGGACAGCATGGGCCAGCGCATGACGGCGAGCGGCGGCGTCCTGCTTGAGAATGTCGAAGTGCTGCCGCATGAGTTGACGACCCGCAAGCTCGGCAGCCAGATCGGCCGCCACAGCTCGGCCATGCGGCAGCTGCATCTCGCCGCCTCCGCCGCCGGCGCGGTTCAGGGTGCGCTCAAGGACGGCGTCGATTATGTCTTGCGGCAGGCGCGCACCACGCTCCACAGCAGCGCGGAAACAGCCAATCAGGATCCCTTCGTGCAGAAGATGCTCGGCGAAATCAGCGCCGGCGCTTTCGCGGTCAAGACCCTGATCCGCGAGGCGGCAAGAACGCTCGACCGGACCGCCGCAGCCTTCGCCAGCGGCGACGAAGAGGCGATAGAAGCGGCTTTGCTTGAGGGTTCGCTCGCCACCGCCCGCACCCAGATCATCGCCTCGCAGCTTTCGCTGACGGTCGCCACCAATCTCTACGAACTCGGTGGTGGCTCGGCAACGTCAAGCGAGCGGAATTTCGACCGTCACTGGCGCAACATCCGCACGGTCTACAACCACAATCCGCTTGCCCACAAGGCTCGCGTGATCGGTGACTATTACCTCAACGGCACCACGACGCACCTTAGGGAAGGCCGGGTATTCTGACCATGCGGAGGATACAGGCGGCAATGGAGAATTAGCAATGAGAACGGAGTTTGTCGCTCCCGCCGGGAGCCGGACGGCTTTTCGCCTGCCGACACTTTCCCGGCTGCCGCCGCTGACGGCCTTGCGCGCCTTTGTCGTGGCCGCCCGCCACGCCAGCTTTTCGCGGGCGGCGGAGGAACTGCATGTTTCGACCGCTGCCATCGGCCAGCAGGTCCGCATTCTCGAAACCCATCTCGGTCAGCCGCTTTTCAGCCGCCAGCGCGGTGAGTTGCTGTTGACTGACGCTGGCAGCGCGCTTTATCCCGGCCTTGCAGATGCCTTCGAGACCATGATCGGCAGCCTTTCCGACCTGATGGTTTCGAACGCCCGACCGCAGCTGAAGGTTCTGGCCGAGGGCTGCTTTGCCGCCCGCTGGCTGGCACCGCGGCTAGGAAATATCGTTCCGGCGCTGGGAGACGTCGAGCTTTCCATCGAATCCCTTGATGGTGAAGCCATCGACCTCACCCATTTCGATGCCGATTGCGCGATCGTCGCTACCCCGGTGCAAATTCCCGGTTTCATCCATGAGCCACTTTTCACCGATACGGTCAGCGCCGTCTGCACGACGGATTTCGCGACCCGCCATGGGCTTGCAGGCGAACCGGAGCGGTTGCGGGAACTCGGCTTTGCTATGCTGCGCGGCAATGGCCTGGACCCGGCATTCGAATGGGCAAACTGGCTTCGCGCCTGCCGCATTCCACTCCGGCTTTCGGCGACGGGTCCGCGTTTTTCACGCCAGACCGCACTGATAGAAGCGATTTCATCCGGCCACGGCATTGGTCTTGTGCGTCACTCGCTGATTTCCGAAGACCTGAAAACCGGGCGGCTGATCGCCCCCTTTGGCACGCCGCAACCGACCGCCAGCCGTTATCACCTGTTGACCAGTCCTGACAGGCGGCGGCTGCCGGAGGTTGCATCTCTACTCGCTTTGTTGCGCGAGGATATGCGCTCTCTTGAGGCCGCCGCCTGAACACGCCCGTCCCACCTCAGGCGCGTTCCCTTTGCAACTCTCTTGCCGCGTAAATGTTTTCCGGCCGGGGCAGGCCATAGTGATCACGCAGCGTATCACCCTCATATTCCTCGCGGAACAGACCGCGCCGTTTCAGGATTGGCACCACCTCATCCACGAAGATGTCAAACCCACCGTTCAGCCAGGGCGGCATGATGTTGAAACCGTCGGCAGCGCCTTCGCGGAACCAGTTCTCTATCCAGTCCGCCACCTGTTCCGGCGTTCCCGAAATCACCTTGTGGCCGCGCCCGCCGGCAAGCCGGTGCAGCAATTGCCGGATCGTCGGATTTTCCCTGTCGATGACATCGAGAACCAGCTGATGGCGGCTGCTGTCCGCCTGCGCCCGCGTCGCTTCCACGGCCTCTTTCGGCAAAGGCTTGTCGAGATCGGCGGAGGAGAGATCTATGCCGGTGATGCGCTGCAATTGCTTGAGCGAAAAGGCCGGCTGGATGAGATCGTTGAAGGAAGCCTCCAGCTTGCGCGCCTCCTCTTCCGTGGAAGCGATGAAGGGGCTGATACCCGGCAGGATTTTCACATGGGCGGGGTTGCGTCCGGTGGCCGCGACCCGCCGCTTGATATCGGAATAAAAAGACCGCGCACTCTCCAAAGTCTGATGCGCGGTAAAGATCGCCTCGGCATAATGGGCGGCAAAGCCGCGCCCTTCCTCCGAGGAGCCGGCCTGGACGTAAACCGGCCGCCCCTGCGGTGAACGGGGCACATTCAGCGCGCCGCGCACCTGGTAAAATTCGCCGTCATGATTGGCGGGATGGATGCGGTCGGTCTCGGCAAACAGACCGCTCTCCTTGTCTGCGACGATGGCGTCATCTTCCCAGCTATCCCAGAGCTTCGTCACCACGTCGACAAATTCAATAGCCTGACGGTATCGATCGGCATGCGGCGGATGCTTCTGGAGGTTAAAGTTGCCGGCCGCCGCATCCGCCGAGGTCGTCACGATGTTCCAGCCCACGCGGCCGCCGCTGATATGATCGACCGAAGCGAACAGCCGGGCAAGATTATACGGCTCGTAATAGGTAGTGGACGCCGTGGCGATGAAGCCTATCTTTTCGGTGACGGCGGCCAGAGCCGCCAGCATGGTGATCGGCTCCAGCCGGTGGCGGGCGGCATAGCGAATATTGGCGTCCAGCACCGGCGCATCGGCAAAGAAGATGGCGTCCAGCTTTGCCGCCTCGGCCTTGCGGGCGATATCCTGATAGAGCTTTATGTCGGTGACGCGGTGGGGCTCCGAATCGGGGTGGCGCCAGGCTGCTTCATGATGTCCGCCCGGATAGATGAACGCATTGAGAACCAGCTTTTCGGATTTTCTGCTCATGGAAATGACCTCTTCTTCGCTCTACGAACTGAAAGGTGAGGAGGCTCACGCCTCCTTCGTCACCCAGGCCTTGGCGAGATTGCCGCTCAGCCCCTCCGCCCCGGTCGCATAATCCTTGATGCGAACGCTGCCGACGACCGGCTGGATGGGTGAGACCAGATTGATGACGGGAAGATCCTTGGCGACAACGGCCTGAAATTCCTTGAAGAAGGCGGCGCGCTTCTCGATGTCAGGCTCCACCGCCGCCGCCTCCAGCAACCTGTCCACTTCCGGATTGGAGTAATGGCTGGCATTGGAGAACGGCAGGCCTATCTTGAAGTTCTTGCTCCAGTAGACGCGCTGCACGCCGGCCGTCGGATCGAAGGTATTGGAGAGGGATTCCACCGAAAGATCCCAGGCGCGGTCGGTATAAACCACCTTCACATAGGTGCCGAAATCGAACTTCTGGATATCCGCCTCGATACCGATCTTCGAAAGCGCCTGTGCGATGAAATCCGAATAGGTCTGCGGGTTGAACGGGTTGGTGGTGACCCTGAGCTTGAAGCGCTTGCCGCCGTCCTTGCGCGGAAAGCCCGCCTCATCCAGCAGTTTTTCCGCCAGCGCGACGTCGAATTTGGCAAAACCGATATCCGGATTGTGGAACTTCGCAAGGCCGGGGCTGATCGGCGACGGCGACGGCACGGCATAACCGTAGAGCACGGTATCGATAAGGGCCGGCACATCAATGGCATGGGCGATGGCCTGCCTGACCTTCAATTCCTTCAGATATTCGTTCTCAAGATTGATCACCAGCTGGTTCTGCTGGCCGGCATAGGCATAGATGCGGTCATCCACTTTCAGCGTCGGGATGGATTTCAGCCGTTCCAGGTCGGCAAGAGCGACGGGGTTGGGGCCAATGTCGCCTTCCCCGGTTTCCAGCGCCGCAGCGCGCGCGCCCGCATCATTGATGAGGCGGATGATGACGCGGTCGAGATAAGGGCGCGGCGCATCCCAGTAATCAGCATTTTTCTCCAGCAGAATATGGCTGCCCGGCACCCATTCCTTCAGCACAAAGGGACCGCTGCCGATGATCTGCGCCGGCTTCGGATTGTCGGTTGGCTTGAAGGTCTCGAAGATGTGCTTCGGCACAACAGGCGATTCCGAGGAGGCGAGCGCCGTAATCAGGCCCGGCGCCGGCTTGGAAAGTTTCACCTTCGCAACAAGCGGATCGGAGGTATCGACGCTCTCGACATTTGCGAAAGTCGCCCGGCCACGCGGATGGGCCTCCTTCAGCCGCAGGATGGAAAATTCCACATCCGCCGATGTCACCGGTTTGCCGTCATGAAACTTCGCCTTCGGCTGCAGGTGGAAGACATATTCCAGCCCGTCGGCCGAAACGCTCCATTCCCTGGCAAGGCTCGGCTTGGGCGAAAGCTCGTAATCATAGGTCAAAAGCCCGTCGTAAATCTTCGACCCGATGAACTGCGGGCCGCCAGCGCTGGTATTGATCGCCACGAGCTGGGTCGGCTCGGGAAAATAAACGATCTTGAGCGTGCCGCCCGAAACCGGCTCTTCGGCGGCAGCGAAAGAACCGCCCGGAAGCGCCACGAATGCGCCGGCGGCGAGTGTAATTTTATGAAACTGGCGTCGGGAAAAGGTCATGTCTGTCTCCGAAAAAATCCGATATGCGAGGTGCGGCAGCTCAATGCAGCTGCGGGAACCCGTGGCGCTCGGCGAGGATTTGCAAAATACGTTTGGTGTCCTGAATGAAGTGCGTGTCGCCCCTTGCGGTCGCGTCACCGGGTGCATCGCCAGCAAAGATGAGTACCGGCAGCGACTGGTTTTCCTCCCCCACGGCGGCGATGACCGCCTCGCGCGGGCGCTGAAAACCGACTCGGTGGATATCGATGCCAGCGGCAAGGTCCGGAAAGGCGGCAAGCAGTCCTTCGATCTGGTTACAATGCGGGCAGACGAACCGGACACCGGGGTGCTTGGGGTCTTCGAAACCGGGAGCGATCAAAAAAAGCGTATCCTTGGCCATGGCATCCATCATTTGCGGGTGAGATTTCATGAACACAGTGCCGGCGGGAAAAGCAGAGGTCCAGAAAGCTATTCTTGCTTTGAAACGAAGAATTCCTTCGCGCTAAATTATTGAAGAATTTGATTTTTTAGAGCTCCGATAACAGGCATCACTGTTCCGGCCAGACCTTGCCGCACGCAACGTTTTTCCCGAAAACGGCGTTGCTGCGCGAAGGCAAAAAAAGGATCGAGGGTGGATTTCGACAATAAAAAACCCGGCAAAATTGCCGGGTTAATATTGGCTGACAGTGAGGGAAAAACCTCTCCTTCGTCATGCTCGGGCCTGCCCCGAGCATCTGCAATCGACAAGATTAGGATGCCGTGGCAGATCCTCGGTGCAACACCGAGGATGACGTCGAACGTGGAGGAAAGTTCGTCATCACTCTCGCTCCGCCGGATCGTCAGATTTTCTCCCTCACTCGCTTTTCCACGCCGTAGACAGATCGCCATAGGCAATGTCGATGGTCGTCACGAGGGACCGGAGGCTGGTGTTGCGCAGAATGACGGTCGGCAGGGCGACGATAGAGAAATTCGGCAATTCGTCGCCGGTGATTTTCTGGATGTCGTGGAACTGCCCCGCCCGTTTCGTTTCATCCACTTCAATCGCAGCGGCACGGAAAAGATCGTCCACCCTGGGGTTGTTGTAGTGGGCGGCATTGACATAGGGCGCGGGTTTCTTGATGCCGTCGGACCAATAGAGGCGCTGCACGCCCGCGGTCGGATCGAACAGTCGGCTGATGCCGTTCACCGTCAGGTCAAAACCGCGTTCAGTGTAAACGCGCTTGATGAAGGTGGCGAGATCGCCTTCAACGATATCCACCTTCACGCCGAGCTTACCGAAGGAGGAACGCAGATATTCGGAGGTTTTGCGAAAGACGTCTGACGGCAGGAAGGCGAGCCGCAGCGAAAAGCGGGTGCCATCCGCGCCCTTCGGATAACCCGCCTTGTCCAGCAACTCGTTCGCTTTGGCGAGATCAAAGGGATAGGTGAAAGGCTTTTCGTTATTATAGGCGGCGAAAACCGCGGGGATGTTTGAACCGGCTGGTTTGGCCGTACCGAAGAAGATGGCATCGTTGATGAAATCGCGATCGATGGCATGGGCCAGCGCGTGGCGGACTTCCTTCTTCGCGAGGATCGGGTTCTCCAGATTGAACTCGAATATGGCGGCGTTGTTGAGATAGGCGTCGGTATAGACCTCCACCGCAAGTTTCGGATTTTGCCGCAACCGCTCCAGATCGCTGTAGGAGACATCGGCGGTGTAATCCGCCTCACCGGTTTCGACCGAAATGGTGGTGGAGGCCGCATCGGCGACGAAGCGCGCCACGAAACCGTCGAGATAGGGCAGATCGGCCTGCCAGTAGTTCGGGTTCTTCTTCAGCTTCACAAAGCTGCCGCGTTTCCATTCCTCAAACACGAAGGGGCCGGTGCCAACGGGCGCATTGCCGTTCGGGCTCTCATTGTAGTTTTCTGAAGCATAGGCATGGGCCGGCAGAATGGGCGTTTCGCCGCCCGTCAGCGCCCTCAAGAGATAGGGTGCGGGTTTGGAAAGCACCACCACGGCCGTCAGCGGGTCGGGCGTTTCGATATCGGCAACATTGGCAAAGGTGATGCGTCCGCGCGGGCCAACCTTCTTGAAGGCCAGCAGGGAAAATTTGACGTCCTGCGACGTGAAATCCTTGCCGTCATGCCATTTGACGCCCTTGCGCAGCTTGAAAGTGTAGCGCAGCCCGTCGTCGGAAGTTTCCCAGCTTTCGGCCAGAACCGGATGCGGTTTGAACTCGCTGTCGAACCGCACCAGTCCTTCGAGGATTTTCGTGGAGATGGCGCGGGTTCGTGTGTTGGAATCGGAAAGCGGCACCAGCGTCGTCGGCTCGCCAAGGCCTGCAAGGGTAACGATCCCGCCTTTCTTCGGCGTTTCCGCCGCCAGCACCGGCAAGGACGGCAGCAGCACGACCCCGGCAAGGGCAGCACTCAGAAGCAATGTCTTACGTCTTGTAATATCCATGGATGTTTCCTCTTGCAGATTTGTTTTTAAAATTTTCAGGCAGCCTTCAGCCGGGTCTCCACCAGCCGGGCAAACAAGGTGGCGCCGACGGGCAGGATGTCGTCGTCAACGATGAAACCGGGATTATGGGCGGGCACGGTGCCGGAATGGCCAAGCGTGAAAAACGCGCCGGGTGCGTGTTTCAGGAGATCGGCGAAATCCTCGCTGCCCATGAAGCGGCCGGGTTCCGTGGAAACGCGCTCATCTCCCAAAACCTCGCGCGCCACGTCGGCGACGACATCCACCGATGCGTCATCATTGGTCAGGACCGAGAATATGTCGCGAATATCCACCTCGGCGGTGAGGCCATGGGCGGCGGCAATATGATCCGAGATGGTGCGGATGCGCTGTCTTATGGTTTCGCGCACGCTGTCGGAAAAGGCCCGCACGGTTCCGGCAATCGCGGCCGTTTCGGGAATGACGTTATAGGCTGATCCCGCCTCGATACGCGTGATCGAAAGCACGGCAGGATCGGTCGGCGACACGTTTCGGCTGACAATGGTCTGCAGCGCCTGGATAAGCTCACCCGTCGCCGGCACCGGATCGCGCGAGACATCGGGATGCGCAGCGTGAGCGCCCCTGCCCTTCAACCGGATATCGAAGAAATCCGCTCCTGCCAGAATGGTGCCCGGCGAAACTTTCAGGTGATTGGGCGCGGCATGGGTGGAATTGTGCAGCCCGTAAATCTCGTCAACGGGAAAATCCTTGAACAGCCCGTCGGCAATCATGGCGCGCGCACCGCCCAGCCCCTCTTCGGCCGGTTGGAAAATGAACACCACTGTGCCGGCAAAATCGCGGGTTTCCGCCAGATAGCGGGCGGTGCCGAGCAGGATGGTGGTATGCACATCATGCCCGCAGCCGTGGAACTTGCCTGGATAGACGGACGCATAGGGCAGACCGGTTTCCTCCGGCATCGGCAGGGCATCCATATCGGCCCGCAGCCCGATGGAGCGGTTGCCCGCATGCCGGCCGCGCAGCACACCGACCACGCCGGTCTTGCCATAACCGCGATGTACCTCGATGCCCCATGAAGCGAGCTTTTCGGCGACGATGCCGGAAGTACGCACCTCCTCGAAACCGATTTCGGGATGCTGGTGCAGATCGTGGCGGATGGAGACGAGTTCGGGAACATAGGTCCCGATCCGATCAAGGATTTCAGGAGCGGGCGTTTTGATGGGATCGACGGCGATATTCACGGTATCTCCTCAGGGCAAAAAATATCGTTTTCGCAATCGGGCGATTGCGAAGGGTTGGCTTCGGATATGGAAAATCAGGGCTGGAAAGACGTCAGAGCCTCAGGCCAGCCTCCTTCATCAAGGGCAGAATGCGCTCGGCGAAATAGTCGAGGTCTTCGCGGAAATCGTAGAAATTGAGCTGAACGCCATCGATCCCCGCCTTTTTCAGACCGACAAGCTGCTCGACCACCTGCTCCGGCGAACCGATGATTTCGATATTGCCGCCGAGATTGCGGCCCTGCTTGTGGCGCATATCGCCGCGGCCGCGCCAGGCATGCGCGTCGCTGTCGTAATTATTGGTGGCGAAGGCGCGCGTGCCGGGCTGCGGTTTTCCCGCTTCGATGGCGTCGGCATAGGCGATCGCTTCTTTCTCCGTGTCGCGGCTGACGATGATCGGGTTGATGAGTGTCTTCACCTGCCGGCCATAGGCTTTGGCGCGGTTCTTGATGGTGACGACATGATCGGGAAGCGTTTCCAGCGCACTGTCTATATGCGCACCGCCGGGCGAGGTGACGAAAACCAGATCGGAGTGACGCGCCGCGAAATCGATGCCAGCGGGCGAACCGGTCGCCGTCACCAGCGGCGGGCGGCCGAAGGCGGGTTTCGGCGTGATCCAGCCATTGTTGATCGCCCAGGGATTGAGCTTGCCTTCATAGGAGAAATTTTCGGTTTCGCCCCACAGGCGATGAAGCACATCGAACAATTCGCCGGCCATGTCGTAACGCTTGTCGTGGTCGATCCGCTGCCAGCCGAACATTTCATGCTCAACGGCGCGGTGGCCGGTGACGATGTTGATGCCCCATCGTCCTCTAGCAATGTGGTCCAGCGTCGCGCCATATTTGGCGAGATGCAACGGATGCAGAGGCCCATAGAGAACATGGATGGTGGAGATCAGCAAAATGCTCTTCGTGACCGCCGCCATGGCGCCGAGCGCGATGAAGCTGTCAAGCGAGGATTCGCCGTCATAACCACCCTTGGGCAGCCACTGCGTTCGGCTGAAAGCAATTTCGAAACCAAGCTCTTCCGCACGCTTCACCAGTTCGACGTTGTAATCGAAGGTCCAGCTGTTGCTGGTCGGCAGGCTGGAGAAATTGATGTCCTGCAGATTGAGGAACAGGCCCAGCATCAGCGGCTGCTTTACCGCGCGGCTGAGCGGGCTGTCTTCAAAATCGGCCGGGCTTTTCAGTTCAAGACCTTTCAGCTCGGGACCTTCGGGCAATGGAACGGTCAGCGCCATGTCTTTTCTCCCTCGGAATTTTCGCCCTGCGGGGCGGTCGTCGCCAGCCGGGCGCGCAGATAATCTTCGATGCCGCGGGGTAGACGGCCCGTAATCTGGTGGATGGTATCGGTGACAGATGCCGCGAGACCTTCGCGGATGAGCTCTCCGAACTCACCGATCGCCCTCTGTTCAAAGGCGCTGATAGGGGGCGAAAAGGCCGGGGCGGCATGATGCGAAATGCCGACAGGGCGATGCAGGATACGCGCCGCGATGCGGGCGATTTCCAGCGCCGTCAGGGCTTCGCTGCCGGTCAGCACAAAAGTACCTGAAACCAGCGCGCTTGATGTCAGGGAGTGAACCGCAACGTCGGCAATATCGTCGGCATCAATGAAGGAGACGGCCGCATCGCCAAAGCGGGCGGGCACATCCTCCCCCTTGCGCAGCGCGGCGACAACGGGCTCCAGTGCAACCTGCATCCAGGCGTTCGGTCGCAGCACCGCATGCGCGATGCCGCTAGCAGCCAGATGCTGTTCCACCTCCCTATGGGCCGCCCCCGAAATGGAGCGCGCAGCATTTTTAATGGTCCAGTCGGAACCGGATATTTTCACGATCCGCGATACGCCGGCGGAAAGAGCGGCATCGATGACCGCCTTCTGGTCTGCCGCGAGCGTCTCTCCGATAGGGGAAAGCAGGAACAACCGGTCTATTCCCCGCGCCGCCTCCTTCAGGCTGGCCGGATCGGAAAAATTGCCTTCCGAAATATCGACCCTGTCGCCCCAGAGCTTCAGCGCGCCCTCTCGCCGGCGGGCCAGCACGCGAACCTCTGCCTGACTTTGCAAAAGACGGCTGACGACCCGTCGCCCGAGCCTGCCGGTTGCACCTGTCACAAGAATGGTGGATGCCATGGCTCCCTCACTTTCCGGCGCTGTGTTGCGTGGCGTCTTGCAGTAAAGAAAGCGCGCGGGGATCAGCCCATTCCTGCACATCGAAATCTTCGGGGATGAATTTCCATTCCAGCAGGAAATCCTTGAAGTGGCTGAGCGCATCCAGTTCGGCCGGATCGAGATCGAGCCTCAGATTGCGATGCACATCCGTGCCATTCGCGGCAATCACCGCCTCCTCGCTGACGCCGATCTCGCGGGCGATGAAACGCACGGCTTCCGCCGGATAGTCATTCGCCCATTGGGCGACACGCTGAACCGTAGCCACCAGCTCCGTCACCAGATCGGGCCGCTCATCGGCAAAGGTGGCGTCCACGGTCAAGGGGCGGGGCGTGCCGTTGTTGATGCGGATTTTCGGATCAGGGTGAAAGCCCGTCGATACGACGACCTGCGCACCGATGAGATTGGCGACGGTGACGCCTTCCGCTCCCTTGACGAAAAACGCATCGATCTGGCCCCGGTACAGCGCTGCAATTTCTTCGCCATAGGGAAGCCGACGGCGCAGACCGTGAAACCGCTCATCCGCCGGGCCGAGCAGCACCGGTTCTTTAGCGGTGAGATCGACAAGCTCGACCTCCTTGACGGAAAGACCCGAGACCGTCAGCGCAGACACGATGCCCTTGAGCGATGTGGCGCGCTGGAAATCGATGGTTTCGTTCGGGCGCTTCGGCAAACCGATGCGCCGCCCCTTCAGGTCGCTGCCCTTGCTTATCCCGCTTGCAGGCAAAGCAATGACGGCCTGAAACTCATCGGTTCTCGTCAGCCCCACCAGCCGGGTTTTCCGGCCACCGGATTTCGCCCAGATCGGCGGGATATTGCCGCCCTGACGGAAGGACCAGTCCAGACGATGGTCAAAATGGCTCTGGCGAATGGCCGGATCGGCCGCATCGCGAATGGAGGAAACGGAGATGCCATGGGTGGCGAAACTGTCCTCAATCCAGCCGAGTTGCGCCGCGATGGAGAGCGGGGTGGGCGCCGGGCAGCGTGTATACCACACGGTTACCGGTTGGGTTATCTGGCGAAGGGCTGCATCAGCCATGGCGTTCATCCTCGAAATTTCGATCTGAACGGCACGCTACACGCCACAAGATATTTTCTATAGATAAAGTGTACTATTTCAGGCGCGATTGAGGAAATTCGTTTCCATCTTGTCACTTCCACACCGGGATAACGGAATATCCTTTCGATAGTGGCCGGATTTCGGGTCGGATCGCCAACCGCGCCTCTATCTGCTCCTTACGTCGACCGCGGCTTGGGCGCCGCTACTGATGAAAGTTTTTCTTCTCCGAGCAGCAAGGATTTTTAACTCGCGGCCCGAAGCCCGGCTGTTACGCTTTCACGCAATTGCGCCGGCCAGGGCCGGAAATCCCAGCAGATCGAGAAGAAAAAGTAAAAGCATGAGCAAGACCAAACGCCGGCTCAATCTCAATGTCGGCATCAACACGACCGGATATCTCGCTAACGCCTGGAAATACAGGAGCGGAAATCGGCACGACATCAACGAGATCGGCTATTACCGGCGGCTGACGGAACTGGCCCACAAAGGCCGGTTTGACGCCGTTTTCCTTTCT
This sequence comes from Agrobacterium sp. M50-1, assembly GCF_049843495.1. Lineage (NCBI taxonomy): Bacteria > Pseudomonadati > Pseudomonadota > Alphaproteobacteria > Hyphomicrobiales > Rhizobiaceae > Agrobacterium > Agrobacterium sp. M50-1. The sequence continues at coordinate 364,070 of NZ_JBBHZH010000001.1, forward strand.
GACCATCCCGCATTGCTGACCGACCCGGCAAGCCGGCCGTTTCACACCATCGATCCGCTCATTCTCTCGACATCGCTTGCCGCGCAGGTGCCGGATATCGGCTTTGTGGCAACGGTATCCTCCACCTATAATTCGCCCTACAACTTTGCCAGACGAACCCAGTCCATCGATCTCGTCACCGGCGGACGGCTGATCGTCAATATCGTCTCCTCTTTCAATCCCAATGTCGCCGCCAATTTCGGCAATGACCCGCTGCCGCCGCGCAACGAGAGATATGCCAAGGCCACCGAATTTCTCGATGTTGCGAAAAAACTGTGGTCGAGCTGGGATCCGCGCCGCGAAGGCGAGGTACCTGAAGAGCGTTTCTGGGATGCGGCGACGGCCGAAACCATCGATCACGAGGGGCAATATTTCCATGTAAAAGGCCCGCTCAACGTTCCACGCGGACCGCAGGGGCATCCCGTCATTGCGCAGGCCGGCGCCTCCGAAGGCGGCATCGATCTCGCCGCACGCCATGGTGAGATCATCTATTGCAACATATTGTCCCGGCCGGCGGGCCAGGCCTTCGGCAAAAAGGTCCGCGACCGCGCTGCCTCTCTCGGCCGCGATCCCTCCGGCATCCGCATCGTGCCGGGTCTTGTCGTCATTCTCGGCGAGACCCGGGAAGAAGCGTTGCGCAAACACGAACTATACAGTGGAGCCGGTTCGGAAGACGGTCTGCTGGCGCGTTTCGCCAGGGAAAACGGCATCGATCTTCGCGACTTCAACCCCGATGCGAAACTCGATGCAGAACGCTTCATCCCGGACCAGAACCGCCAATGGGCGGTGGGCATGGGGCTTGGCCTTTCCGATCTGCTGACCCACGAAAAGCTCACAGCCCGCGAGGCCGTGCGTCGTTCTGAGGGACACCACCGTTTGCTGCTCGGCACACCGGAAGATGTGGCGGACGGCATCATCGATCTCTGGCAGGATGGCACGGTGGACGGCTACACCCTGCAGCCGCCGCGTGCGCCAGACGATATTGCTGAATTTGTCGAAAAGGTCGTGCCGGTGCTGCAGGATCGCGGCGTTTATCCGCGCGAATACGAAGGCGCGACGATACGCGACCGCTATGGCCTGCCCTATCCCGACTGAATAGGATGTGGCGCAGGTGAAGCGCCACACGTCCACCGCTCCCCTGAAAGCTGGAATGGCGGAAGCGGGAAATTATTGGCCCGTCACCACTTTCAAAACAGGCCGCCCGCCGGAAAGCTGCGGCAGGACGGAAGCGAAATCCGTGACGATCTGGCGATAATCTTCCGGCTGGAACTCATAGGGTAGTTCAAGACGGAACTCCGAGACGAGCGGCAGAACGGGATCACGCGACAGTTTCTCCAGAATTTCGTCCGTCGTCCCAACGATATCGGGCAGGAAAAGCGTGCGGCGCGCGCCATGCGCCGTGGTCGTACGCTTGTCGCGCTCGGCGGCGAATTCCTCGTAACGGCGGCGGGTCGCGGGGCTGGCGCTATCCGTCGGCAGGATCACGCGGCCAAGAGCGACACGCGGTTGACGCTCATGCGCCCATTCCTGCCGGAAGCGAGCAACGAGAGCAGCCTGGGCAATCAGAAAATCATCGGTATTTTCGCCGCTGACGATATTGCCCGTTAGAAGATTGAACCCTGCCTTGCCCGCCCAGCGAGCGGAATTCTGCGATCCGCCGCCATACCATAACCGATCCGACAACCCTTCGGCGACTGGCCGCAGGCGCGGCACCTGCGCACCGGCCGCATTGCCCGCTTCCGTCTCGCTGGACAGCGGTTCCGATCTCAGGGCCCTCGCCAGCTTTTCGGCGCGGGCGTGGCCGTAATCGGCATCGGGCGCCGTATCGACATAGTCAGAAATGAGATGGGCGAAGGGTGGTGCGCCAACGGAAACCCCGACATTCAGCCGCCCACGCGACAGCACATCCACAGTGGCCAGATCTTCCGCCAGCCTGAAGGGGTTTTCGTAACCAAGCTGAATGACGGCGGTGCCCAGTCCGATCCTGCTGGTGCGCTGCGATGCCGCCGCAAGGAAAGTGGCCGCCGAGGAAACACCCCGTTCCAGGTGGCGCTGGCGAACCCAGGCGCTGTGATAACCCAGCGCCTCCCCGACTTCGAAAAGCTGCAGGGTTTCTTCCAGCCCCTGCGCCGGATCGTTGTCCTGATAATTGCCGGGAACGAGAAAGGCGAAATGGGAGATATGGGAAAGAGGCATGGTTGTGCATCCGGAAATGAGTGTTGAAGCTCAGCGCCGCAGATGCAACCATCCTTGTTGCGGGACAGCAGCTCAATGCGACGCATGCTCACGCAGAATGCATGACGACAGGCACGGCTGGCACGGCATGTTCGTTTATAGTCCCGGTCATTGTTGAAAGATCATTGCGCGATTCAATAGTCTACTAAAATTATGGATTAATTCGGTAGGCATAGGCCGCGCCCACGCGTCCCGTCAGATTTTCTTCTGCGAAGAGACAAAATCTCCCCCGCACCGCCCTCTCACACCGAAGCCCTGTGCAACACCATGCGCAAATGGCCTTGATTTCCTGTGACAACATGTAATACAGATTATCATACATGTTGACAAATAGCGCATACATGTATGACATTGCAGCAGCTGCAAACGCTGCCATACCTGCATGAGGGAGGAATTATGATCATCACCGACGTCGAGGTCCGTGTTTTCCGCACGACGACCCGTCGGCACTCGGACAGTGCCGGCCACGCGCATCCGGGTCCGGCGCATCAGGTGGAACAGGCCATGCTGACCATCCGCACGGAAGATGGTCAGGAAGGTCATTCCTTCACCGCGCCGGAGATCGTTCGCCCGCATGTCATTGAAAAATTCGTCAAGAAAGTCCTGATCGGTGAGGATCATCGCGACCGGGAACGGCTGTGGCAGGACCTTGCCCACTGGCAGCGCGGTTCGGCCGCACAGCTGACGGACCGCACGCTGGCGGTGGTGGATTGCGCGCTGTGGGACCTTGCCGGCCGCTCGCTCGGGCAACCTGTATACAAGTTGATCGGCGGTTATCGCGACAAGGTGCTGGCCTATGGCTCCATCATGTGCGGCGACGAGCTGGAAGGCGGACTGGCAACGCCGGAAGACTATGGCCGCTTTGCCGAAACGTTGGTGAAGCGTGGCTACAAGGGCATCAAGCTGCACACCTGGATGCCGCCAGTAAGCTGGGCGCCGGATGTTAAGATGGATCTCAAGGCCTGCGCGGCCGTGCGCGAGGCGGTCGGCCCTGATATTCGGCTGATGATCGACGCCTTCCACTGGTATTCCCGCACCGACGCGCTGGCTCTCGGGCGCGGTCTCGAAAAACTCGGCTTCGACTGGATCGAAGAGCCGATGGATGAGCAGTCGCTGTCCTCCTACAAGTGGCTCTCCGACAATCTCGATATTCCCGTCGTCGGCCCTGAAAGTGCGGCCGGCAAGCATTGGCATCGGGCAGAATGGATCAAGGCCGGTGCCTGCGATATTCTGCGCACCGGCGTCAACGATGTCGGCGGCATCACCCCGGCGCTGAAGACCATGCATCTGGCCGAGGCTTTCGGCATGGAATGCGAAGTGCATGGCAACACGGCCATGAACCTGCACGTTGTCGCCGCCACCAAGAATTGCCGCTGGTACGAGCGTGGCCTGCTGCACCCCTTCCTCGAATATGATGACGGCCACGATTATCTGAAGTCACTGTCCGACCCGATGGATCGCGACGGCTTCGTGCATGTCCCTGATCGGCCGGGCCTTGGCGAGGACATCGATTTTACCTTCATCGACAACAACCGGGTGAGGTAACGGGCGATGAAAACCGTGCTCGCCTTCGGAGACAGCCTCACCTGGGGCGCAGACCCGGCAACGGGCCTCCGGCACCCGGCCGAACACCGCTGGCCGGAGGTACTGGAGGCAGAGCTCGCGGGAAAGGCGAAGGTTCACCCCGAGGGCCTTGGCGGGCGCACCACCTGTTATGACGATCATACCGGCCCCGCCTGCCGCAATGGCGCGCGGGCGCTTGAAGTCGCGCTGTCGTGCCATATGCCGCTCGATCTCGTCATCATCATGCTCGGCACCAACGACATCAAACCGGTGCATGGCGGACGCGCGGAAGCGGCGGTTGCCGGTATGCGGCGACTGGCGCAGATCGTCGAGACCTTCATCTACAAACCGCGCGAGGCAGTGCCGAAACTGCTGATCGTCGCCCCGCCGCCCTGCGTTGCAGGTCCTGGCGAAGAGCCGGCCGGCGGGCGGGATATCGCGCAATCGCTACGGCTTGCGCCGCTTTACCGCAAACTCGCCGCCGAACTGGGGCATCACTTCTTCGATGCCGGATCGGTCGCCAGCGCCTCACCGGTGGATGGCGTGCATCTGGATGCGCCGGCAACGGCCGCAATCGGTCGGGCGCTCGCAGACCCGGTCAGAGAGATTCTTGGCTGATCATGCGACACCTGTGGAGGAACCAGGCGCGTGGATCAAAACGTGGAAAGGCCGTATGAACCGGCCGTATTGGGAGGAAAAATGAAACATTTTCTTGCAACCGCAGCGCTTGGCGCCCTGCTGATCGGCGCGATGCCGCTCAGTGTTTTCGCCGAAACGCCGAAAGACCAGCTCATCGTCGCCACGACCATGAGCAACATCCTGACCCTTGATCCCGCCGCCATTACCGGCCGCGAGACCGTGCAGGTTCTCAACAACGTTTATGACACGCTGGTCGTGCTTTCCCCTGAAGATCGCAGCGTCCAGCCCCGCCTTGCCGAACGCTGGGAGATCGCCGAGGACCGGAAATCGATCCGTTTCCACCTGCGCGGCGACGCCAAATTCGCCTCCGGCAACGCCGTAACGGCAAAGGACGTAGCGTGGAGCCTGAAGCGGCTGCTCGCCCGCAATCTGGCGCAATCGTCTTTCCTCAAAACGCGCGGTTTCAAGCTGGAAGAGGCCGACAAGCTCTTCGTTGCCGAAAACGACCAGACCTTCGTGCTCAATATTCCAAAGCCCGATGATCCCAATCTGCTGCTGATGATTCTTGCACAGAATGGTCCGGGCTCGATCATCGACAGCCAGACTGCGCTTGCCAATGAAAAGGACGGCGATCTCGGCGGCGCATGGCTGACGCTGAATTCCGCCGGTTCCGGTCCCTTCAAGCTCACCCAATGGAAGTCCAACGAATATATCATCCTCACCCGCAACGACGATTATTGGGGTGACAAGGCCAAGATGAAACGCATCCTCATGCGCCATCTGCCGGAATCGCAGTCGCAGCGGCTTATGTTGGAAAAGGGCGATATCGACGTTGCCTACTCCCTGCAGGCCCCGGACCTGAAATCGCTTGAGGCCGACAAGGCCGTCACCATCGAATCCACGCCCGGCTCCGGTTTTTATTACCTCAGCGTTTCGATGAAGGATGAGAAATTCGCGAACAAGAAGGTGCGCGAGGCCTTGCGTTACCTGATCGATTACGACGGCCTCGACAAGGCGGTCATGCCATATTACGGCAAGCTGCACCAGCGTTCTCTCAGCACCGGTGTCATGGGCGCGCTGCCCGATCAAGGCTACAAGCTCGATGTCGAAAAAGCCAAGGCGCTTCTGGCCGAGGCTGGTTATCCCAATGGTTTCAAGACCACGCTGCGCGTTCTTTCGGAAGATCCCTTCATGAAGGCGGCAACGGCGATCCAGAACACGCTGGCCCAGGCCGGCATTCAGGCCGAGTTGATCAGCGGTTCCGGCGACCAGATTTACGGCGCGATGCGCGAGCGGAATTTCGAACTGCTGCTTGGCCGCGGCGGCGGCGGCCAGCAGCCGCATCCGGACAACAACCTGCGCTCGATCGCCTATAACCCCAACAATGCCGATGACGCCAAGCTCACCAATTATCAGAGCTGGCGCACCAGTTTCTTCGATGAGAAGCTGAACAAGATGATTGAGGAAGCGCTGGTCGAGCGCGACGTGGCGAAACAGACGAAGCTTTATGAGAACCTGCAGGCCTATATGGACGAGATCGTGATGTCCATCCAGCCCTTCTCCGAAGTCATCGACACCGCCGCCTTCCGCAGCGATATCAAGGGCATGATCGTCAGCCCCTGGCTCTCGCGCTTTGAAGAAGTGAGCAAGGAGCGGTGACCTCCAACTGGATTTCCGAGACTATCGGAAATCCTCCCTCACACGCCACGTCATCCTCGGGCTCGTCCCGAGGATCCAACCACGTATCGTAAAATCGCTCGGTTGTAGATGCTCGGGACAAGCCCGAGCATGACGGAAGGGAAATTTCCGGCCTCTATCCATCACCATCGGCGTGGCCAACACCGCGCCTTTTCTGTTTTCCAGCCCATCCGAGCGAAACACCATCCAAAAAATTGCCCGGCACTGAAGGCCGGGCAAGGAAGGAGGATTTTATTATTCGTGATGCACCGGAGGAGGATGATCACGCTTTGGGAGCTGTCACGCGCCTTCATATTCCAGTGAGGCGCCAATCAGTTCGCGCGCATAGGGATGCGTCGCGCCGTTTCCGGCGATGGCCTCGCGCGGCAGGATTTCGGTGATTTCACCGCGTAGCATCACGGCGAAGCGGTCGCACATGTGGTCGACCACGGCGAGATCGTGCGTCACCATGATATAGGTGAAGCCGCGTTCTTCGCGCAGGCGCTGCAGCAGGTTGAGGATTTCCGCCTGCACCGAGACATCAAGCGCCGAGGTTGGTTCGTCGAGCAGAAGCAGCGACGGTTCAAGGATCAGCGCACGCGCAATCGCCACGCGCTGCCGCTGGCCGCCGGAAAGCTGGTGCGGGAAGCGATCGAGGAACGACACTGGCAGACCGACATCCGTAATCACCTTGCGCATGCGCTCTTCGCGGTCGCCGAGCTTGTGGATCGAGAGCGATTCCCCGAGAACGGTGCGCACCGACTGGCGCGGATGCAGCGACCCATAGGGATCCTGAAACACCATCTGCAGGGTACGGCATCGCTCGATCAGCGGCATGTCGCGAACCGACCTGCCATTGATGAGGATTTCGCCGCTCCAGAAATCATTCAGCATTGATACGCAGCGCAATACGGTCGATTTGCCCGAACCGCTTTCGCCGACCAGCCCGAAACATTCGCCCGGCTCGACGCGAAAGGACACCGAAGGCAGCACTTTCAGCGCCGTGTGCCCGCTGCCGAAGGTAATGGAAAGATCGCGGGTTTCAACGGAAACGGCCATTACACTTTCTCCTCCAGCCATTCGGGGCGGCGATCCAGCACCGCAAGCGGCGCGCGCGCGCCGCCGATGCGCGGCTGCGCCGCAAGCAGGCCGCGCGTATAGGGATGCTGCGCCTGATCGAGATCGCGTGCGGCAAGCGTTTCCACCACGCGTCCGGCATACATGATAAGTACCCGGTCGCAGAAATTACGCACGAGGTTGAGATCGTGGCTGATCATGATGAGGCCGATGCCGCGATCACGCACGAGACCGTCGAGAATGTTCAACACCTGCAACCGCACCGTCACGTCAAGCGCCGAGGTGGGCTCATCGGCAATGACAAGATCGGGATCGGCAAGCAGCATCATCGCAATCATGACGCGCTGGCCCATGCCGCCGGAAATCTCGTGCGGATATTGCTCGTAGACGCGGGCGGCGTCGCGGATTTTCACCGCATCGAGCATGGCGAGCGCCTTTTCCCGGGCTTCCGATTTCGAAGCCTTGAAGTGGCGCAGATAGGTCTCCGTCACCTGATCGCCGACACGGCGGATGGGATTGAGGGAGAATTTCGGATCCTGAAGGATCATCGACATGCGCCGTCCGCGAACCTTCAGCATCTCCTTCTCACTGAGCGACAGAAGATCGAGACCATCGAAATCAAGCTTGTCGGCGGTTATCGTCGCCGATGGCAGGAGGCGCAGCAAGGCCCTGCCGACGGTGGATTTACCCGAGCCGCTTTCGCCGACAATGCCGAGCCGTTCCCGGCCAAGGGTGAAGGAGATGCCGCGCACGGCCTCGGTGGGCGAACCGCCATAACGGATGCGAAGATTTTCGACGTCGAGGATTGGTTTTTCCATGGCCCTATTTCCGGTTCATCTGCTTCGGATCGAGCGCATCCCGCAGGCCGTCGCCGAGGAGGTTGAAGGCGAGGCTGACGGAAAGGATCGCAATGCCGGGGAAAGTGACGAGCCACCAGCTGTCGAGCATATAGCGGCGTCCGGTCGCGATCATCGCTCCCCATTCCGGCAAGGGCGGCTGCGCGCCGAGGCCGAGGAAGCCAAGCCCGGCGGCGGTCAGAATGACGGTCGCCATGTTCAGCGTCAGGCGGATGAGGACCGAAGGCAGGCACATGGGCATGATCGATTTGACGATGATGCGTAGCGGCGAGGCACCCTGAAGCCGCGCGGCGGCGATATAATCCGCCTTGCGGAAGGTCATGGCTTCGGCGCGGGCAAGCCGTGCGATCGGCGGCCATGAGGTGAGCGCGATTGCGATGATCGCGTTGTTGAGGCTAGGCCCAAGCGCCGCGACAAAGGCGAGCGACAGGATGAGGCTCGGGAAGGACAGGAAAATATCCGTGATGCGCATCATCACCGTGTCGAACTTGCCGCCGAGATAGCCCGACGCGGTGCCGACCAGAAGACCGACCGGGCCGACGATGATCGACACCAGCGAAATGATGGTGAGCGTGATGCGCGCGCCCCAGAGAAGGCGGCTATAGATATCTCGCCCCAACTCATCCGTGCCGAAGACATGGCCGTTACCCGGCGGCTGCAGCGTCTTGGCGAGATCCTGCGCGTAAGGGTCGTGCGTCGCAAGCCAGGGCGCGAAAATAGCGGCGATGACGAGCAGCAGCAGGACGGCCAGACCGAAAGCCGATGTCGGGCTTTTCAGCAGGAAGACAACGATGTTCTTCAGCGCGTTCAAGGGGACCGGAAGGCGAGAGGAAGTTTCTGCACGGGCCGTCATCAGCGGGTCCTCGGATCGAAAAAGCGGTAGAGAATGTCGGACAGGAGATTGAGCCCGATGAAGATGACGCCGACGATAAGCACGCAGGTCATCACGGCATTCATGTCACCGATGATAAGGTTGCTGGTGAGATATTGCCCGAAACCCGGCCAGGCGAAGACGGTCTCGATAAGGACCGCGCCTTCCAGCAGCGAACCGTAAGCAAGGGCAATGATGGTGACGAGCTGCACCCGGATATTACCGAAGGCATGCAGCCACACCGTCTGCCGCTGCGACAGGCCTTTGACGCGGGCGGTCGTCACATATTCCTGGCCCAGCTGGTCCAGCATGAAGCTGCGCGTCATGCGGGTGATATAGGCCGAGGAGGAATAACCGAGCAAAGCGGCGGGCAGGATGAGGTGATTGATGGCCGACCAGAAGACTTCCATATCGCCCGCAAGCAGGCTGTCGATCAGCAGAAAGCCGGTCCGCTCCTCCACAAGACCGATGTAGAACTGGTCCATGCGGCCACCGCCGCCGACAAGGCCGAGATGGGCGTAAAAAACGATCAGCGCGATCATGCCTGTCCAGAAGATCGGCATGGAATGGCCAAACAGGCTGAGCACGCGTACCAGATGATCCTGCCAGCGGTCTTTATTGACCGCGGCATAAACGCCCATGGGAATGCCAAGGCCAGCGCCGATCAGGATCGCGAAGGTCGCAAGCTCCATCGTCGCCGGCATGACGCGTATGATATCCTGGATGACAGGCTGGCCCGTGCGGATCGAGGTTCCGAAATCGCCGGTGAACACATCGCCGAGATAATAGATGAATTGTTGCCAGAGCGGACGGTCGAAACCGAGCGCATGGTAAACCTGCTCATAGGTTTCGCGGGTCGCGTCCTCGCCGACGATGGCCCGCACGGGATCAGCGGGCATCAGGCGGCCGATGAAAAAGGTCAGCAGCAGCAATCCGAGCAGCGTGACCGCAATACTTCCGATCTGGCCGGACAGGCCATACAGCGAAAGGCGTCTTTTTGGCATGGTTCCTCCCTTGCCAGAGATCGATTGCGCAAGTGACCAAAGCGCAATCCTGTCTGACAACTACTCGCAAGTTGTCACAGGTGTTGGAGGCTGTCAAGCGAGTACCGGCGAAATCCGTATCGCCCAGGAAGCTGAAGGCGCGCCGAAGCCGTCGGGCTTTCGTTTTGCTTTGGGAAAAGCACCTGCGTTGCGGTACCCACAAAAGCCTGTATTCTCCCACCTCGCAGAATGCGCGGACGCCTGCTCCGGCGATGATGCCGATGACATCCGCGCCTTCAGGGGAGGAAAAATATGGCTGACGTGACACTTCTGGCATTTGCCGTGGTCGCCTTTATCGGCATTGTCACGCCCGGCCCTACCGTTTTGCTCGCCCTTGCAAATGGTTCAAGATTCGGAGTACGCCGCGCCATGATCGGCATGGCTGGCGCTGTTCTCTCGGATTTTGTCCTGATCGGCGCAGTAGCACTAGGATTGGGGGCCTTGCTTGCCGCCTCCGAATTCTGGTTCGGCGTCGTCAAATGGGTGGGCGTCTGCTATCTAGCCTTCCTCGGCATCATGCTTTTGCGCTCAAGAGGCATGCTCGATGGCGCCCTTCAACCGGCAGAGGCCAACGGGGCTGCTTCCGCAAACTCGATTTTCCTCAAGAGTTTTCTCGTGGCGGTCACCAACCCCAAGGGATATCTGTTCTTTTCCGCTTTCCTGCCGCAATTCATCGATCCCGCCGCGCCGCAGATCCAGCAATATGCGGCGCTTGCGCTGATCTTCGCCGGCATCGATTTCATCGTGATGTTCGGATATGCCCTGCTCGGCTCGCAGGCCGTCCGGCTACTGCGGAAATCCGGAGCCCTGTGGCTCGACCGGATTTGCGGCGGCGCGCTTCTGACGCTCGCCGCCTCGCTAGCCTTTTATCGGCGGTCGACCGTGTAACCTATTGACTCCTAATCAATTTCTGGATCACTCAGCGGCAGTGCGGGAGCGCAGAAGCACCTTGTAGCGCTCAAGACTGCCGCGCAGATGCGCCGCCATATATTGGCGGGCGGCATCGGCATCACCTTCGATGATGGCGTCGACAATCCTCGCATGCTCCTCCTGGAGATGCAGGTTGTAGTCCTTCGGACGCGATCCGGGCGCAGCCCCCTGCAATTCGCCGCGAGGAATGATGCCGGAGCGAATGAGCTGAAGAAACTCGGGAAACCGCCTGTTCTGCGTCGCCTGCGCAATGGCCAGATGGAACTCGAAATCAGCGTCCCGCGTCGGCAAACCGGCGGCGAGACAGTCGCCGACGCGCCGGTGCGCATCCACAATCGCCTCCACCTGCACCGCGGAACGGCGCGATGCCGCAAGCCCGGCGGATTCAACCTCAAAGACGGTGCGCAATTCCAGCAACTCGATCACCGAGGAAATCCGTCCCACGGCCAGGTCGTTAAAAGGCAGCTCCTTGGCCGGCTTTACTTCGACGGCAAAAACGCCCGCGCCCTTGCGGGCTTCAACGAGGCCGTCGGCACGCAGAATAGCGATGGCTTCGCGCACCACCGTGCGGCTCACTGAATATTCCCGTGTGAGCGCACTTTCGCTCGGAAGACGGTCGCCGGGGCGGAAAACGCCTTCGGACAAATCCCGCCGCAATGCGGAGCTGATTTTCGCCGCGAGCGATACTCCCGGCTTCGTGCTGCTCTCAACGTCCATTCCGGCCCACCTGTTTTAAACTTGTCTGGCATGTTAGCAAACACCCGCCACATTGCAAGGGCCGGGCCTTCGCCCCACCGGGACGGTTGGCAGCCTCACGCCGCAGCCATGGCCGAACTGCTGGAAAAGCGGTTTCTATATTCACCCGGTGAAAGGCCGAGAATACGGTGAAACACCCGGCGGAAGGCGGCGGCATCCTCATAACCCACCGACCATGCGATCTGATCGACCGAACGGCGGGTGAATTCCAGCAATTCCCGCGCCTTGCCGACCCGCAGATGCTGGACATATTCGATGGGCTTCATGCCGGTGGCGGCCTTGAAGCGGCGCAGGAAGGTTCGCTCCTCCAGCCCGGCATGGCCGGCCATGTCGGCAACGCTCGTCGCCCGCCCGGCGCGGGCCTGCAGCCAGTGCTGCACCTTCAGGATCGGCTCGTCGCCATGCGTCAGCCTTGGGGCGAAGCTGCTATAATGGCGCTGTTCACGCCCCGAGGGATCGATCAGCAGGAACTTGCCGGTCTCGATCATCACCGAAGGTCCAAGCAGCCGGTCGACGATGCGCAGGCCAAGATCGGTCCACGCCATCAGCCCGCCAGCCGTGATGATATCGCCATCCTCGATGACGATCTTGTCTATCTCCAGCCGGATATCGGGAAAACGCTCGCGGAAACGCTCGGCAAACAGCCAGTGGGTGGTGGCCGGGCGGCCGGACAGGAGGCCCGTGGCTGCAATCATGAAGGAGCCGCCGCAACTGGCGGCGAGCGTCGCCCCCTGCGCATGCCGATCCAGCAGCCAGCGGGCGTAAGGCTCGGCTTCCTCGATTTCAGCAGGCCCCGTCAACCGGCCGGGTACAACGAAAATGTCGGGATGTCCTGAGTGCCCGGAATGAGTGTCGTGACAGCGGGAAAATTCACCGCCCTCACCCATGCTCCAGTGGCTGACCCGCAATTTCGGCCCGCCGCGATCCTGGGAAAATACCGATGCGATGGCAAAAAGATCGGTGATGCCATGTACCATGGCGATCTGACAGTCCCGATAGAGGACGAGACCGACTTCCAGCGCGCTTCCCGTTACACCCGCCATGCGCCCACACCCCCGTTTTGTCAGTTTCGGCTCGCTTTCTGTCAAAAGCGCCAATCCGGCCCCGGCTGTCTCCAGAGTATCTCTATTCCCACGGGACGCAAGCAAGCTCCCTGCAACAGGAGAGAGAGCCATGACAACGATCACCACCAGAGACGGAACGCACATCTTCTACAAGGACTGGGGTCGCAAAGACGGCCAGCCCATCATCTTCTCCCACGGCTGGCCGCTCAGCGCCGATACGTGGGATGCGCAGATGGTATTCTTTGCCAATCAGGGTTTCCGCACCATCGCCCATGACCGCCGCAGCCACGGCCGCTCCGACCAGGTCTGGGATAACAATACCATGGATCAATATGCCGACGATCTGGCCGAACTGATCGAACAGCTCGATCTTCACGACATCATTCTGGTCGGCCATTCCACCGGCGGCGGCGAGGTCACACGCTATATCGGTCGCCATGGTACGGCCCGCGTCGCCAAGATCGCCCTCATCGGCGCGGTGCCGCCGCTGATGCTGAAGACGGAAAGCAATGTCATCGGCCTGCCGATCGATGTTTTCGACGGCATCCGCAAGGGCACCTACGACAATCGCAGCCAGTTCTTCAAGGATTTGACCATTCCCTTCTACGGTTACAACCGCGAAGGCGCCGTGATTTCGCAAGGCATCCGCGACGAATTCTGGCGTCAGGGCATGATGGGCGGGCTCAAGGGTCAGCTCGACAGCATTCGCGCTTTCTCGGAAAGCGATTTCCACCAGGATCTGAAGGCCTTCGACAAACCCACGCTGGTTCTGCACGGTGATGACGACCAGATCGTGCCGGTCGGCGCTTCGGCACTCTCCACGGTCAAGATCGTCAAACACGCGGTCCTCAAAATCTACGAAGGCGCCGACCATGGCCTGACGCAGACCCATCAGGACCGCTTCAACGCCGACCTCCTCGCCTTCATCAACGCCTGAAACCACCGGACACAGGAGACACGGGACATGACACAGAATACATTTCTCATCACCGGCGCATCCGACGGCATCGGCGCGGTCTATGCCGAACGTCTGGCAAAACGCGGCCATGATCTCATCCTCGTGGCGCGGCGCGCCGAAAAGCTGAAGACACTGGCAACCCAACTGGAGAAGGATCACCATATCGCGGTCGAGGTTCTCTCCGCCGACCTTTCCAGAGCAGAAGACCTCGAAAAGGTCGAGGCACGACTGCGCGATGACCGGCGGATCACAGGCCTCGTCAACAATGCCGGTATTGCCGGTGAAGGCGCCATCACGGCGCTGGACCCGGCCTATGTCACGACGATGATCAACCTCAATATCCTTGCCGTCACCCGGCTTGCAGCGGCGATCGCGCCGCGGCTTGCCGCCGATGGCAAAGGCACGATCATCAACATCACATCGGTAACGGCCCTGATGCCGGCGGCATTTACCGCCGTCTATCCGGCAACCAAGGCCTTTGTGCTCGCCTTCACCGAAGCGCTGCAGGCGCAGCTTTCCCCGTCCGGCGTGCGGGTTCAGGGTGTCCTGCCGGGTATTACCCGCACGGCGATCTGGGAAGAGGAGCGGCTCGAGGCCATTCCGGCCGCCATGGTCATGGATGTTTACGAGATGGTGGATGCGGCCCTTGCCGGTCTCGATCTTGGCGAGACCCTGACCATTCCTTCGCTGCCGGATGCGGCCGATTTCGAAAATTTCCTTGCAGCCCGCGCAGCATTGAGGCCCAATCTGTCGCATGCACTTGCCGCCAGCCGGTATCGTGCAACTCAAACCGAATAGAGGGAGACGCATCATGATCCTCGGACTGACCATTCCCCAATTCACGACATTGCACGTTGCCCTGAGCCTCATTGGTATCGTAACCGGACTGATCGCCCTGCCCGCTTATGCGGCGGGGCGGTGGATGCCGCGCATGATGGCGCTTTTCCTCGTCACCACGCTCGCCACCACACTCACTGGCTTTCTGTTTCCAATCGGAAATTTCACGCCGGCACTCGGCGTCGGCATCATCTCGACCATCGTTCTGGCAATCGCACTGGTTGCGCTTTACGGATACGGTCTGAATGGCAGGGCGCGCATTATTTATACGATAACCGCCACGATCAGCCTTTATCTCAATATGTTCGTGTTGATCGTTCAGGCATTTCTCAAGGTCGAAACACTCAACAACCTGGCGCCGAACGGCAATGAACCGCCCTTTGTGGTCGCCCAGACGGTTCTGCTTGTTGCAGCCATCTGTCTCGGCTGGAAAGCGACACGCCGCAGGCTCGCCGTCTGAAACGAGCCGAAGTTCGAACCGGCTTCCGGGGAAATGCCTTGTGCCTGAGTGCTTTCAGGCACAAGGCATGTTTTTGCATGCCGAATACAGGCAATCTCCGCTCATCCGTCACAAAACGAAGAAATCCCGTCTCTAGGGTTTCCTCCCGAATCTCTCTTGAAATCCAGCGGGAGATATCCGGAACGAAGACGCTCGCTGCCCCTTGCAAACAAACAATATATATTATATAATAATATATATTAATTTATTACAACAGGAGATGCCGATGAATGCCGTGAAGATCAACGAGCGTCTGACCGTTGCGGGCCAGCCGATGATCGCCGATTTCCAGTCGCTCTCCGCCCAAGGCTATAAAAGCATCATCAACGCCCGGCCTGATGGGGAAGAGCCCGGTCAGCCGGGCAATGCGCAGGAAAAAAGCGCCGCCGGCGCGGCAGGCATGGCCTATGCTTTCATCCCGGTTAGCGGCCCCACCATCTCCGAAGCCGATATCCGCGCCTTCCAGCAGAAAATGGCGGAAGCGGACGGCCCCGTTTTCGCCCATTGCAAGGGCGGCACGCGCGCACTCACCCTTCATGTTCTCGGCGAAGCGCTGGATGGACGCATCGAGCGGGGCGACATCGCGGCTTTCGGCAAGGCGCACGGCTTTGACCTTTCCGGCGCCACCCGCTGGCTGGAGCGACGCGCGGCGGCGGTTCCACACGTCAAGGCGTTCTTCGATCCGCGCACCTGGAGCGTGCAATATGTCGTCTCCGATCCTGCGACCAAGCGCTGCGCCATTATCGACCCGGTCTATGATTTCGATGAGAAGTCCGGTGCAACCGGAACCATGAATGCCGACGCCATTCTGGATTATGTGGCGAGCGAGGGCCTGTCGGTGGAATGGATTCTCGATACCCATCCCCATGCCGACCATTTTTCCGCCGCCCATTACCTGAAGCAGAAGACCGGTGCGCAGACGGCGATCGGCGCGAAAGTTACCGGCGTACAGAGGCTCTGGCAGGAGAAATATAACTGGCCGGATCTCGAAACCGACGGCTCGCAATGGGACCGGCTGTTCGAGGCGGGCGATAGGTTCAATATCGGCTCCCTGGAAGCGCGCGTGCTGTTTTCACCCGGGCATACGCTGGCCTCCGTGACCTATGTGGTGGGAGATGCCGCCTTTGTGCACGATACGCTTTTCATGCCCGATTCAGGCACTGCGCGCGCCGATTTTCCGGGCGGCAGCGCCAGAGAACTCTGGGCGTCTATTCAGGATATTCTCGCCCTTCCCGACGAAACACGGATTTTCACCGGCCATGACTATCAGCCCGGTGGCCGCGCTCCGAAATGGGAAAGCACGGTCGGCGAACAGAAGCGCAGCAATCCGCATCTGGCCGGCATGACGGAGGAGGGCTTCATCCGCCTCAGGGAAACACGGGATCGCACATTGCCGATGCCAAAGCTCATTCTGCACGCCCTGCAGGTCAATATTCGCGGCGGCCGCCTGCCGGAGCCGGAAGCGAATGGCAAACGTTATCTGAAATTCCCGCTCGACGTGCTGGAGGGCAGCACATGGTAAAGGAAAACGCGCTGGAAAAGACCCCGCACATTGCTGAAATTCCCCTTCCCGCCATGGAGGAGAGGGCTGTCGAGGTCGCGCTGCTTCTGAAAACACTTGCCCACCCGGCGCGGTTGATGCTCGCCTGCACGCTGGCGCAGGGGGAATTTTCCGTCGGCGAACTGGAGGTCAAGCTGGATATCCGCCAGCCGACGCTTTCCCAGCAGCTGGGCGTGCTGCGGGAAGCCGGCGTGGTCGAAACCCGGCGCGACGCCAAGCAGATCTTCTACCAACTGAGCGAAGCGAAAGCAGCGCAACTGATCGAGGCCCTTTACACCATATTCTGCGCGCCGGAGGAGGAGACCCTGTGAGCCCCTACTGGCCCTCTCTTTTCGGCGGCATGTTGCTCGGTCTTGCCAGTATTATGCTGTTTCTTTTTAACGGCCGTATTGCCGGCATCAGCGGGATCATGGGCAAAATGCTCGGCAAGGAGCGGCGTCTTGCCGATCTCACCTTCGTCGCCGGCTTGCTGGCCGGACCTTATATCTACGCCACGGCATTCGGCCGTCTGCCTGCCATCACCATCGCTGCACCATGGCCGCTCATCCTTATTGCGGGCGTGCTGGTGGGTTTTGGCACGCGCATGGGCTCCGGCTGCACGTCCGGTCATGGCATCATGGGGCTGGCGCGATTTTCCCGGCGCTCCATCGCCGCGACCGTAACCTTCCTGATATCAGGCATCTGTGCCGCGACGATAGCAGGAGCCCTGTCATGAAAAATCCGGTCGTGGCCCGTGTTGCCCTGGCATTGGCCGCAGGGGCGCTGTTCGGCTTCGGCCTCTCGCTGTCAGGCATGGTCGATCCCGCCCGCGTTTCCGGCTTTCTCGACGTGGCGAGCGGCCATTGGGATCCGAGCCTGGTATTCGTTCTCGGCGGTGCAGTGATGGTCGCCGTGCCGGGTGTGCTGCTCAGCCGACGTCTTGCCAAGCCCATCCTCGCTGAGGATTTCAGCCTTCCCGCCAAAACCCGCATAGACCGGCCGCTCATAACAGGCTCGGCCATTTTCGGCATCGGTTGGGGGCTTGCCGGTTTCTGTCCCGGCCCGGCACTATCGGCTTTCGCCCTCGGGCTGACGCCGGTCGTTCTTTTCGTCTGCGCCATGATTGCCGGGATGCTGGTCCACGACCGTCTCTACGCAAAACAGCCATAGCACAGACGCTCGTCCCGAACGCGGGAAACGGGCAGTCGCGCGGGGCTGGAATGCTGCCGCGCGACTGCGTTTGATTAGAGGTCGATCAGGCTCTTGCCCGTCATTTCCGGCGGCAGCGGCACGTTCATCAGTTGCAGCAGGGTGGGCGCGACATCGGCGAGAATACCAGCATGCAGCTTTGCACCTTCCGGTCCACCGAAAAGGATCACCGGCACCGGATTGGTGGTGTGCGCCGTATGCGGGCCGCCTGTCACCGGGTCGACCATGGTTTCACAATTGCCGTGGTCGGCAATGACAAGCATCGCGCCACCCACTTTTTCGAGCGCGGCAACGACCGCACCAAGCCCGCGATCCACGGCTTCGCAGGCCTTGATTGCGGCCTGCAGATCGCCGGTATGGCCGACCATGTCAGGGTTAGCGTAATTGGTGACGATCAGATCGTAACCCTTGCCGATCGCCTCGACGAATTTCTCCGTCACCTCGGGCGCGCTCATCTCAGGCTGCAGGTCGTAGGTCGCGACTTTCGGGGATTTCGGCATGAAGCGGTCTTCCCCGACTTCCGGCTCTTCCTTGCCGCCATTCAGGAAGAAGGTGACATGCGGATATTTTTCCGTCTCGGCGAGGCGAAACTGCGTGAGCCCCTGCTTTGCCACCCAGGCGCCGAGCGTATTGACGATATCGCGCTTGGGATAGGCCGTCGTCATGAAACCGCTGTGGCGGGTGGAATATTCGACCATACCGAGCAGCGCTGAAAGCACGGGCTTTTCGCGCGGAAAACCGTCGAAGTCATTGGCGCCAATGGCAAGCAGGATTTCACGGGCACGGTCGGCGCGGAAGTTCAGGCAGAACAGGCCGTCGCCAGCCTTGAAACCTTCATAACCATCGATCACTGTCGGCAGGATGAATTCGTCGGTGACATTGTTTTTGTAGCTCTGGGCAACGGCGCTCACCGCATCCCGCGCGTGTTCGCCTTTCGCCAGAACCATGGCGTCATAGGCTTTCTCGACGCGCTCCCAGCGATTGTCGCGATCCATCGCATAATAACGGCCGATTACCGTGCCGATGCTTGCCCCCTGCGGCAGGCTCGCTACCAGCGCCGCCACAAAATCTTCAGCCGATTGCGGCGCGACATCACGGCCATCGGTGATGGCATGCACCACAACCTTCAGGCCGTGGCTGATCATCAGCCTCACCGCCGCCTGGCCGTGGAGGATATGGCCATGGACGCCGCCATCGGAAACCACACACATCAGATGCGCCACGCCGCCCGCGGCCTTTACCTTGGCGGCAAAATCAAGCATCGCCGCATTGCGGAAAAAGCTGCCATCCTCGATCGCCAGATCGATCTGGCCGAGATCCATGGCAACGATGCGGCCCGCGCCGATATTGGTGTGGCCCACTTCGGAATTGCCCATCTGCCCGGTCGGCAGGCCGACATTCGGGCCGAAGGTGGTCAGCGTCGCATTCGGGCAGGTGGCGAAAAGCCGGTCCATGGTGGGCGTGTTCGCCAGAACAGGCGCGTTGCTGGATTTGTCCTCACTCAGCCCCCAGCCATCGAGAATAGTCAGGACAACGGGTTTGGGAGTTTGCATGGGAGGACCTTCTTCGTTCGGTTGCCGGCGGAGGGCGGACCGCCGGGCACCGGAGCGCCCTCTTCCGCCACTATGATCATGGTGAGAAAACATGCTTCTCGTTCTTCTCTTCTATACCCGAAGATGACGAACGCAAGCCTATACCGACAGCGAAACAGTTCCGTGAAGGTCGAAAACGGCGGCTTAAAAACTCACCCCCTCATTCCTCTGCTCGTCACAGAAATCCAGCCGACGCGTGTCTGCGCGGCGGAGAGACCCCTTTCAACCCAAGGGCTTGGGCTAGAAGGATCCCTGTGACGAGCACAGGGATGAGAAGCGCGTGACGGAGTGGTCGCCGGTCTCCTTCACTCGATGAAAATCAGCGCGGGCTTCTCCAGCAGTGCCTTGACTGCCTGGATGAAGACCGCCGCGTCCCAGCCGTCGACGACACGGTGATCGAAGCTGGAAGACAGGTTCATCATCTTGCGCGGCACAAAGCGAATTCCATCCCAGACCGGCCGCGTCATGATCTTGTTGACGCCGATGATCGCCACTTCGGGGTGATTGATGAGGGGTGTCGAAACGACGCCGCCCAGGGCTCCCAACGAACTGATGGTGATGGTGGAGCCCATTAGTTCTTCCCGATGCGCCGTGCCGGTGCGGGCGGCTTCTGCAACGCGCGCGACTTCCTCTGCGCATTCCCAGAGGCCGAGCGTTTCCGTGTGACGCACGACCGGGACCGTCAGGCCCGACGGCGTCTGCGTGGCGATGCCGATATGAACGGCTTCATAGTGGCTGACGACCCCTTTTTCGTCATCAAAGGTGGCATTCATGCCGGGATGATCCGCAACGGCTTTCACCAGCGCGCGCATCAGAAACGGCAGGATCGTCAGCTTCGGTTGCCCGGAACGGCGGTTGCCGTTCATGGTCGCCCGCAAATCCTCCAGATCGGTCACGTCGACTTCCTCGACATAGGTGATGTGGGGAATTCGGGAGGCGGAAAGCACCATCTTCTCGGCAATCTTGCGCCTGAGCCCGGTCACCTTCACCTCCTCGACGGCGCTATCGTGGGGCGCTATCGGCTCGGGGCGTTCAGGCCGCCCCCGCACGGTTAAAAAACCGTCGAGATCGGCATGGGTAATATGCCCGTCTGGGCCCGTTCCCTTGACCTGTGCCAGATCGATATCGAGATCGTCCGCGCGCTGGCGGACGGCGGGGGATGCCAGCGGTTTATGGTGCAGTTCGGCTGCGGGCGCCGGTGGCGCCTCCTCGGGCTCTCGCGCCGTCGGCTGTGTTTCAATGGGTGGCGGCGTGTCCGTCATGTCGGCAGGCGCTTCCGTCATCTGGATGGGTGCTTCCGCTTCCGGCATGCTGCCATTGGGCGCGACGGCTGCGACATCGGTTTCAATGCGCAGGAGCGGCGCCTTCACCGGCACGGTGTTTCCAACCGTCACGGCAAGCCAGGTGACCACACCCGCCACGGGTGAGGGGATTTCAACCGTCGCCTTGTCCGTCATCACCGCGGCCAGCACCATGTCCTCATGGACGAGATCGCCCGGTTTGACGTTCCATTCCACCAGTTCGGCTTCCGCCACACCTTCACCGACATCAGGCATAGTGAGAATAAATTCCGCCATAATCAGGCCTCCATGACTTCGACAAGGGCTCGCCCGACGCGGGCAGGTCCCGGAAAATAGTCCCATTCCTGCGCATGGGGATAAGGCGTATCCCAGCCGGCGACGCGGACGACGGGGGCTTCCAGATGATAAAAACAATGTTCCTGCACCAGCGACACGACTTCCGCACCGAAGCCGGAAGTGAGTGTCGCCTCATGCACCATGACGCAGCGGCCGGTCTTCGAAACCGACTTCACGATGGTATCGAGGTCGAGCGGCAAGAGGCTGCGCAGATCGATGATCTCGGCATCCACCCCGGTCTCTTCCGCCGCCGCCAGCGCCACATGCACCATCGTGCCATAGGCGATGACGGTGACATCGTTTCCGGGGCGGCGGATTTCGGCCTTGCCGATGGGAATGGTGTAGTGCCCTTCCGGCACCTCCCCCATATCATGCTTGGACCATGGCGTTACCGGCCTGTCGTGATGGCCGTCGAAGGGACCGTTATAAAGCCGCTTCGGCTCCAGAAACATCACGGGGTCGGGGTCTTCGATGGATGCGATCAGCAGCCCCTTGGCGTCATAGGGATTGGAAGGGACCACCACCTTCAGCCCGCAGACATGGGTGAAGAGCGCCTCGGGGCTCTGGCTGTGCGTTTGCCCGCCAAAAATCCCGCCGCCGGTGGGCATGCGGAGAACGATCGGGCAGGTAAAGTCGCCATTGGAGCGATAACGGATACGCGCCGCTTCCTGGGTGATCTGGTCATAGGCGGGGTACATGTAATCGGCGAACTGGATTTCGACGCAAGGGCGCAGACCATAAGCAGCCATGCCGATCGCCGTGCCGACAATGCCGGATTCGCTGATCGGCGCATCGAAACAGCGGGTCTTGCCGTATTTTCCCTGCAGCCCCTGCGTGGCGCGGAAGACCCCGCCGAAATAGCCCACATCCTCACCGAAAACCACGACATCGTCGCTGCGCTCCATGGACACATCCATGGCGCTGCGGACGGCTTCGATCATCGTCATTCTTGTCATGTCTCACCACCCTGCCTTCTGGCGCTGGCGGGCGAGATGCGGCGGCATCTCGGCGTAGACGCCCTCGAAAATATCCTTTTTCGGCGGTTTGCCGCCCTCATGCAGCGTGCCGTGGCTTTCCGCCTCGCGCTGGGCTTCCAGCACCTCGTCGGCGATTTCCGCCTCCGCCTGCCGGTGCCGTTCATCCGACCAGACGCCGCGCAGGACGAGATGTTTTTTAAGCCGCAGAACCGGGTCGCCCAGAGGCCATGCCTCCGACTCCGTCTTGGGGCGATAGGCGCTTGGATCATCCGAAGTGGAATGCGCGCCGACACGATAGGTCACATATTCGATCAGCGTCGGGCCGAGGTTGCGCCGCGCCCGCTCCACCGCCCAGCGCGCCACGGCATAAACGGCGAGATAATCATTGCCATCGACCCGAAGCGCCGGAATGCCGAAACCCAGCCCGCGCGCCGCAAAGGTGCCGGAACCGCCGCGCGCAATGCCCTGAAAGGTGGAAATGGCCCATTGGTTATTGACGATATTAAGGATGACCGGAGCTTTGTAGGTGGAGGCAAAAACCATTGCCGAGTGAAAATCCGACTCCGCCGTCGAGCCGTCGCCGATCCAGGCGGCCGCGATTTTCGTATCGCCTTTGATGGCCGAGGCCATCGCCCAGCCGACCGCCTGCACATATTGCGTGGCGAGATTGCCGGAAACGGTGAAGAAGCCATGTTCCTTCGAGGAATAGAGAACCGGCAATTGCCGCCCGTGCAGCGGGTCCAGCTCGTTGGAATAGATTTGGTTCATCATGGTGACGAGCGGATAGTCATCAGCGATGAGCAGTCCCGCCTGCCGGTAGGTCGGGAAATTCATGTCACCCTTGGAAAGCGCCTTGCGGAAGGCGCAGCTGACCGCTTCCTCGCCCAGATGCTGCATATAGAAGGAGGTCTTGCCCTGCCGTTGCGCCATCAGCATGCGGGCATCGAAAGCCCGAAGCCGCATCATGTTTTTGAGGCCCACCAGCAGGTCGTCATCCGAAAGCAGCCCCGCCCACGGCCCAACGGCCTCGCCCTGATGATTGAGGACACGGATAATCGAATAGGCGAGATCGCGCATGCTTTCGGGCGCGGCATCCACCTCCGGGCGCGGCACGGAGCCGGCCTTGGGTATCTTCACATTGGAGAAATCCGGCTGGTCGCCGGGCCGCACGGCAGGCTCTGGAACATGCAGGCTGAGATGTGGTGTTTCGGTTATATCCATTCTACTCCTCCCATCGCCATCTCCTCCAGACGACGAAACAATTCTCAGAGGTTGCGCGCGATCACCATCCGCTGGACATCGCTGGTTCCCTCGTAAATCTGGCAGATGCGCACATCGCGATAGATCCGCTCCACCGGATAATCCGCCATGTAGCCGTAACCGCCGTGAATCTGGATGGCGTCCGAGCAGACGCGCTCGGCCATTTCGGATGCGAAGAGCTTCGCCATAGAGGCCTCCGAAAGACAGGGCTCACCAGCTTCCTTCAGCGCCGCCGCATGCAGCACCAGCTGCCGCGCCGCCGTAATCCGCGTGGCCATATCCGCAAGCCGAAACGCCACCGCCTGATGCTCGATGATTGCTTGGCCAAAGGCCTTGCGCTCACGGGCATAATCCCGCGCCACTTCAAAGGCTGCCTGCGCCATGCCAACCGCCTGCGCGGCAATGCCGATGCGGCCGCCTTCCAGATTGGCGAGCGCGATGCGATACCCCTGCCCTTCTTCACCAAGCCGCAATTCCGCCGGGACCGCCATGTCGGTAAAGGCGATCTGGCAGGTATCGGACGAATGCAGGCCGAGTTTCTCCTCGACCCTGATCACCTCGTAACCCGGCGTATCGGTCGGTACGATGAAGGCGCTGATGCCCTTCTTGCCCGCCGCCGGATCGGTGACGGCAAAAACGATGACGACGTCGCCATTCTTGCCTGATGTGATGAACTGTTTCGCGCCGTCGAGAATATAACGGTCGCCGTCGCGCCGGGCGCGGGTCTTGAGATTGGAGGCGTCGGAACCGGCCTGCGGTTCAGTGAGCGCAAAACCACCTATCCATTCGCCGGCGGCGAGCTTCGGCAGGAAACGCTGCTTCTGGTCTTCCGTGCCGAATTTCAGGATCGGCACGCAGCCGACCGAATTGTGAACGCTCATGATGGTGGAACAGGCGCCGTCACCGGCGGCGATCTCCTCCAGCGCCAAAGCATAGGCCACGGCACCGGTTTCCGAGCCGCCATAGTCCTCGGAGACCAGCATGCCGAGGAAACCGAGTTCGCCCATCTCTTTCAACTCGTCTTTCGGGAAGCGGCTTTCCCGGTCGCGCGCGCTAGCACCGGGGGCGAGCCGCTCACGGGCGAAATCGCGGGCCATGTCCCTGATCTGCTGCTGGGCTTCATTCAGGATCATCGCCGCCTCCCTTAGTGCAGTTCAAACGCGAGCGCCGTCGCTTCGCCGCCGCCGATGCAGACGGCGGCCACGCCGCGCTTCAGCCCGTGACTCTGCAAGGCGGACAGCAAGGTGACGACGATGCGTGCACCCGAAGCCCCGATGGGATGGCCGAGCGCACAGGCGCCGCCATGCACATTCACCTTTTCATGCGGCAGATCGAGATCGCGCATCGCCGCCATCGCGACTACGGCAAAGGCCTCGTTGATTTCGAACAGATCGACATCCTTCGCCGACCAGTCGGTTTTTTCGAACAGCTTTTTCATCGCCCCCACAGGCGCGGTCGGAAATTTAGCCGGCGCATCCGCATGGGCGGCCTGACCGACGATGGTCGCCAACGGTGAAAGACCGCGCCTTTCCGCTTCCGATCTGCGCATGAGAACAAGAGCGGCCGCGCCATCGGAAATGGAGCTGGAATTCGCCGCCGTCACCGTTCCGCCATCGCGAAAGGCGGGCTTCAGTTGCGGGATTTTTTCCGGGCGGGCCTTCCCCGGCTGCTCGTCTACGGCAACATCACCAACGGGCGTGATTTCCGCCTCGAAACCACCGTCCGCGATAGCGCGTCGCGCCCGTTCCAGCGAGGCCAGCGCATAGTCATCCTGCATGGCGCGCGTGAACTGATAGTCTTGAGCGCAATCTTCCGCGAAAGTGCCCATCAGCCGGCCCTTGTCATAGGCGTCCTCAAGGCCGTCGAGAAACATGTGGTCAATGACCTTGCCGTGGCCGAGACGATAGCCATTGCGGGCGCGATCCAGCAGATAGGGCGCGCTGCTCATGCTTTCCATACCGCCCGCAAGCACGATGGAAGAGCTTCCCGCCGCAAGCTGGTCATGCGCCAGCATGATCGCCTTCATGCCTGAGCCGCACATCTTGTTGATAGTCGTCGCGCCAATCGAGTTGGGAATGCCGGCGGCAATGGCCGCCTGTCTCGCTGGAGCCTGCCCCTGACCGGCCGAGAGCACGCAGCCCATCAGCACATCGTCGATATCAGCGGGTGAAATTACGGCCCGTTCGACGGCCGCGCGGATCGCCGCCGCCCCGAGATCGGGCGCAGCCACCGATTTGAATTCGCCCTGGAACCCACCCATAGCAGTACGGGCGGCCCCGACGATAACGACAGGGTCATGCACAGCCAAATTCACCTCCCTTGGCCATCCTCCTACCGAGAGAACGACCGTCATCGTGATCTCCTCCAGACCTCGACTGACGTGAACGCTATCACTATCTCGAATTCATTTCAAAGCTATTTTGATTGACAGTTTTTTGATTGGCGATATCTTTGATCCAACAATTAGTCATATCATAGAGCAAATGATCCATGATTGAGCTCGACAGTTTCGACCAGAAGATTCTGCATGTGCTCGGCGATGACGGGCGGGTGAGCTGGCGCGATCTCGCGGCCCGGATCGGTCTTTCCTTCACGCCGACGCTGCGCCGCGTGCGCAAGCTGGAAGAGGAAGGCATCATTCGCGGTTATACCGCCGTGTTCGATGAGAACCGGCTGCTCGGCAATATGGGCGTCTTCATTTCCGTCACGCTGGAACGGCAGATCAAGGAAGCGCTGACGACGTTCGAGCACCATGTCGCCTCCATTCCGGAAGTGGTGGGCGGTTACCAGACGAGCGGCAGTTCCGATTATCTCATTCATGCCATGGTGCGGGATTTACCGCATTATCAGCAGCTTCTGGATTTCCTGACCACGGTTCCCGGCGTGTCGCGCATCCAGTCCAATTTCGCCATCAAGACATTCGTGCGCCGTTCCGCCGCCTTCACCGGAGGTGACGCGCCATAAATGAGAGTTGCCGGCACGGAGGAGGTGCTGGCCGCTGACGAGAGGACGGAGACGAACGGCCGTCCGGAGGAGGAGACGCGATGAGTTTGAACCTCGCCGCCATTTTCGACGCCGATCTCGGCCCGGAAATCGCAGCATTGCGCGACAGTGCAAGAGCATTCGCCGACGATAAAATAGCCCCGCTAGCGGCGGAGATCGATCGCGACGACCAATTTCCAAGAAAGCTCTGGCCGCAGATGGGCGAACTGGGCCTGCACGGCATCACCGTTTCTGAGGAATTCGGCGGTGCTGACATGGGCTATCTCGCCCATTGCGTGGCGATGGAAGAAATAAGCCGGGCTTCGGCTTCCATCGGCCTTTCCTATGGCGCGCATTCCAACCTCTGCATCAACCAGATTCATCGCTGGGGCACGGAAGAGCAAAAACGCCGATATCTGCCAAAGCTGGTTTCCGGCGAGCATGTCGGCTCGCTCGCGATGAGCGAGACGGAAGCCGGGTCGGATGTCGTGTCGATGCGGCTGAAGGCGGAACGCAGGGGCGACCGCTATCTCCTGAACGGCGCGAAGATGTGGATCACCAACGGCCACGAGGCCGATACGCTGGTTGTCTACGCCAAGACGGATATGTCCGCTGGCCCGCGCGGCATCACGGCCTTTCTGATCGAGAAGGGCTTCAAGGGTTTTCGACCGGCACAAAAACTCGACAAGCTCGGCATGCGCGGTTCACCCACCTCGGAACTGGTGTTCGAGGATTGCGAGGTGCCGGAAGAAAACATTCTCGGACGCCTCAATGACGGCGTGACGGTGCTGATGAGCGGGCTGGATTACGAGCGCGCCGTGCTGGCCGCAGGCCCGGTGGGCATCATGCAGGCGGCTATCGATCTGGTGCTGCCCTATGCCCGCGAGCGCAAGCAATTCGGCAAGCCGATCGGCGAATTCCAGCTCGTGCAGGGAAAGCTTGCCGATATCTATTCGGCCATGAATGCGTCGCGCGCCTATGTCTATGCCGTGGCGCGCGCCTGCGACAATGGCCGCATCACAAGGCAGGATGCGGCAGGTGCGATCCTCTTTGCCGCCGAGCGGGCGACGCGAGTTGCATTGGATGCGATCCAGCTTCTCGGCGGTTCCGGCTATGTCAATGAAAGTCCGGCGGGTCGGCTGCTTCGGGACGCCAAGCTTTATGAAATCGGCGCGGGCACCAGCGAAATCCGCCGGATGCTGATCGGCCGCGAACTGGTCAAAGGCAACGGGTGAGGATCGCGATGAAGCTAACATCCAGTCTGAACCGCGACCCCACCTTTTCGGCCAACGTCACCTTCATGTCGGGGCTGGTGGATGACCTGCGGCAGCACGTCGAAAAAATCTCGAGGGGCGGTGGCGACAAGGCGCGCGAACGGCATTTATCACGCGGCAAGTTGCTCGCGCGGGACCGGATCGAGGCGCTTCTCGATCCCGGCAGCCCGTTTCTCGAATTGTCGCAATTTGCGGCCTATGAAGTCTATGACGAACCCGTTCCCGCCGCCGGCATCGTCACCGGCATCGGCCGGGTCTCGGGTCGTGAATGCGTCATCGTCGCGAATGATGCGACGGTAAAAGGCGGCACCTATTATCCGCTGACGGTCAAGAAACACCTGCGCGCGCAGGAAATCGCCGCTGAGAACCGCCTGCCCTGCATTTATCTCGTGGATTCCGGCGGTGCGAACCTGCCCAATCAGGACGAGGTGTTTCCCGACCGCGATCATTTCGGCCGTATCTTCTACAATCAGGCCAATATGTCGGCGGAGGGTATCGCCCAGATTGCCGTGGTGATGGGCAGCTGCACGGCGGGCGGGGCCTATGTACCTGCCATGAGCGACCAGTCCGTGATCGTCAAAAATCAGGGCACGATCTTTCTCGGCGGCCCGCCGCTGGTGAAGGCTGCAACTGGCGAAGTGGTGAGCGCGGAAGAACTCGGCGGCGCAGATGTGCATTCGCGACAATCCGGCGTCACCGATCACTACGCCCACGACGACCGCCACGCGCTTTCGCTGACCCGGAGGATCGTCTCAACCCTTAACCGCCGCAAACAGGTGGAACTGGATATTCGCGAGCCAGCGGAGCCGCTTTATCCGGCGGAAGAACTTTACGGCATCGTTCCCGCCGATACGCGCAAGCCTTTCGAGGTGCGCGAGATCATCGCGCGTCTGGTGGATGGTTCCGAATTCGACGAGTTCAAGGCGCTTTACGGCACGACGCTAGTCTGCGGTTTCGCCCATATCCATGGCTATCCCGTCGGCATCATCGCCAATAACGGCATCCTGTTTTCGGAATCGGCGCTGAAGGGTGCACATTTCATCGAGCTCTGCTGCCAGCGCGGTATTCCCCTGGTTTTCCTGCAGAACATCACCGGCTTCATGGTCGGCAAGGCCTATGAGGCTGATGGTATCGCCAAGGATGGCGCCAAGCTCGTCACCGCCGTCGCATCCGCCAAAGTGCCTAAATTCACCGTCATCATCGGCGGCTCCTTCGGTGCCGGCAATTACGGCATGTGCGGTCGCGCCTATTCGCCCCGCTTTTTGTGGATGTGGCCCAACGCCCGCATTTCGGTCATGGGCGGCGAACAGGCGGCCTCTGTTCTGGCACAAATCCGCCGCGATGGTATCGAGGCCGATGGCCGCCACTGGTCGAAGGAAGGCGAAGAGGCGTTCAAGCAGCCGATCCGGGAAAAATACGAGCGGGAAGGCCATCCCTATTATGCCAGCGCGAGGCTGTGGGATGACGGCATCATCGACCCCAGAGATACCCGCCTCGTGCTTGGCCTCGGTCTCTCCGCTGCGCTCAACGCACCGATAGAACCCACCCGTTTCGGCATATTCAGGATGTGAGGCGACGATGTTCTCGAAAATACTGATCGCCAACAGGGGCGAAATCGCCTGCCGGATCATTCGCACCACCCGCAAGATGGGCATCCGCACCGTCGCGGTCTATTCGGATGCCGACCGCGACGCCATGCATGTGGCCCTGGCCGACGAGGCAATCGCCATTGGCCCCGCACCCGCACGTGCCTCCTATCTCGACGGCGCAAAAATCATCGCCGCCGCAAAAGCGACCGGCGCGGAAGCGGTCCATCCGGGTTACGGTTTCCTCTCGGAAAATGCAGGTTTCGCCGAAGCCTGTGCCGCCGCCGGTCTTGTTTTCATTGGCCCGCCGGCAGCAGCGATCCGCGCCATGGGTGGAAAAAGCGAGGCGAAAGCGCTGATGGCGAAGGCGGGCGTTCCCGTCGTTCCCGGCTTTCACGGTGAGGATCAGGCGGAAGAGCGGCTGCGCAGTGAAGCGGACGCCATAGGTTATCCCGTTCTGCTCAAGGCCTCAGCCGGCGGCGGCGGCAAGGGCATGCGCATCGTGCGGAAGAAACGCGAATTTGCGGCGGAACTTGCTGGTGCAAAACGCGAAGCGCTCGCCGCCTTCGGCAATGACCGCATGCTGATCGAAAAATATCTGGAGCGGCCGCGCCATGTGGAAGTGCAGGTCTTTGCCGATGGCCACGGCAATTGTTTCTCACTTTTCGAGCGCGATTGCTCGATCCAGCGCCGCCACCAGAAAGTCATAGAGGAAGCCCCCGCCCCCGGCTTGCCCGATACGCTCAGGCAACGCATGTATCAGGCGGCCGTCGCCGCTGCCCGCGCCATTGAGTATCGCGGCGCGGGAACCGTGGAATTCCTGCTCGACCCATCAGGCGAGTTCTACTTCATGGAAATGAACACGAGGCTTCAGGTCGAACATCCGGTGACGGAATATATTACCGGTCTCGACCTGGTCGAATGGCAGCTCCGTGTTGCGGATGGTGAGGCTCTGCCGGAAGGCTGGGCGGATCTCGGCATAAACGGCCACGCCATCGAGGCCCGGGTTTATGCCGAAGACCCGGCGCATGATTTTTTGCCGTCGATCGGCACGGTCAGCCATCTCGTTTTTCCCGATCAAGGCCCTCACGTCAGGATAGACAGCGGCATCCGCGCCGGGGACGCCATTACCGTGCATTACGATCCGATGATCGCCAAGCTGATCGTCTGGGATCGTGACCGCCCATCGGCGGTGCGGCGTCTGCGGTTGGCGTTGGAAAATCTGGCAATCTGCGGCGTCGCCAGCAATGCCGCCTTTCTGACCCGGCTTGCGGGAATTGAGGCCTTCGCCAACGCCGATCTCGACACCGGCTTCATAGCCCGCAATGAAGCCGTGCTTTTTGCCCCGGCTCCGAAGGACGGGAACGAGATAGCCGCGGCCGCGCTTGGCCTGCTGCTCTCGCGGCAGAAAAACGGAAAGTCAGGTTCAGAGGCCGATCCCTATAGCCCGTGGAACACGGCAGCCGCCTTCCGCCTCAACGCGCCGTCGCGGGAAACGCTGTATTTCACCTTTGAAAACCAGCCGCTTAACGTCGGCGTCACGCATGAGGCGGGCGGCTTTTCGCTTGCCATCGACGGACGGACGATCAGCGCCCACGGCAGCCTCTCGGACGACGGCAAACTCCGTGCAACCGTGGAAGACAGGAAAAGGCAGGGCCATTTTTTTGCAGAAAGCGGCAGTTACGCGCTTTTTCTGGACGGCGAGCATTATCGCATCGCCCAGCCTGATCCCGTCGATATCGAGGATTCCTCCACCCATGCCGGTGGTCTGGAAGCACCCATGCCCGGCGTTATCCGCGCTTTGCTGAGCCGGAAAGGTGCTGCGGTTGAGGCCGGCGAGGCGCTTGTGGTGATGGAAGCGATGAAAATGGAGCACACGATCCGCGCACCGGCGAAAGGCACGGTCACGGCCATCAATTGCGTCGAGGGCGATATGGTCGCGGCCGGTGCGGTGCTGGTGGATTTCGAACCGGAGGGAGCATGACATGAGCTGGCCCCGAACGGTAAAAATCGTCGAAGTGGGCGCGCGCGATGGCCTGCAGAACGAAAGCGCCGAGGTTCCAACCGCCATCAAGATCGAGCTGATCGAGCGGCTGGCCGCAGCCGGATTGACTGCGGTGGAAGCGGGCGCTTTCGTCTCGCCCAAAAAAGTGCCGCAAATGGCTGACTCGAAGGAGGTATTTCAGGGCCTCAAACGACGATCCGGCACCGCCTATCCGGTGCTCGTTCCCAATATGAAAGGTTTCGAGGCCGCCATTGAAGCCGGCGTGACGGAAATCGCCGTTTTTGTGTCCGCCTCCGAAGGCTTTAGCCAGCACAATATCGGCTGCTCGCGCGCCGAAAGCCTCGAGCGCCTGCGCGATGTCGCGGAGACGGCGGGCGGGCGAAACATCCTCATACGCGGTTACGTTTCCTGCATTGCGGGCTGCCCCTATGACGGCGCGGTCGCGCCCGATGAGGTGGCGGCAATGGCCGAGGCGCTTATCGGGCTGGGCTGTTACGAAATCTCGCTCGGCGATACGATCGGCATCGGCACGGCCGCGTATATTCGCAACGTCATCGAACGGGTGTCGACCAACATTCCGCGCGAAAAAATCGCCATGCATTTCCACGATACCTATGGGCAGGGCGTCGCCAATGTGCTGGCCTCGCTGGATGAAGGTATCTCCGTCTTCGACAGTTCCGTCGCCGGACTGGGCGGCTGCCCCTTTGCGCCGGGCGCCAGCGGCAATGTCGCCACCGAAGACGTCGTTTATCTGCTGCAGGGGCTTGGCATTAAAACCGGTATCGACCTTATGGCAGTGGCGAAAACCGGCGACTGGATCAGCCTGCATCTCGGCAGACCGAATGCGGCCCGCGCCGGCAAGGCGCTGCTTGCGGCAAGACAGGAGGGGTGACACGCATGGCGGATGAACTGCTGAGCGAAAGGCGCAAGGACATTCTCTGGCTGACGCTCAACCGGCCGGAGGTACACAATGCGTTGAATGCTGCGATGACGGACGCCTTGGCGAAGGCCATCCGCGCGGCATCGAGTGATGGCGGCCTGCGCGCCGTGGTGATAACGGCCGCGGGAGACCGCAGTTTCTGCTCCGGGGCAGACCTCAAGGAAAGCGCCGGCGGCATGTTCCTCTCGCCTGATGGAACGAACCCCATTGCCGATGTGATGCGCGCCATCGATGGCTGCGACAAGATCGTCATGGCACGCATCAATGGCCGGGTTCTGGCCGGCGGGCTTGGCATCGTCGCCGCCTGTGATCTTGCCTATGCCGCCGCTCATGCCGAATTCGGTTTGCCGGAAGTGCGCGTCGGGCTTTTTCCGGCCATGGTGGCGGCGAAGCTTCTGGCGAAGATGCCACTGGGCCAGCTTCAGCAAATGGCCTATCTCGGCGCCCCGATCAACGCTTCCGACGCGGAGCGCCTTGGCCTCGTCAACAGGGCAGTCCCGTCGGACGAACTCGACGGCGTGGTCGAGGATATTCTCACCCGGCTGCGGCAAAATGCGCCGGGCGCGATCGCGGCCGGAAAGGCGGCGTTGCTGACGATGCGCGATATGCCGTCCGCTGAGCGGCTCGCCTTTGCCGAAAGCGTGATCGCCACAATCAGCGGCAGCAACGAGGCGCGGGAAGGGCGATTGGCCTTTGCCGAAAAAAGGAAGCCGCTCTGGGTAGAGTGATCGCGACCACTCCTGCCCGAGCACCGATTTTTTCGAAAGTCGTCCTGGGGTCAATCGATATAATCCCGATGCGTGCGTTGACCCCGTTGGGCAAATCGCGTTCTATCCAGCACCTTTCGCCGGACCGCGATTGGGGGAGCCGGAGGAGACCCATGCAGCTTGTAAAAACCGTCGCCGAATTGCGGGAGGCCACCGCAGCTTTTCGCCGTGCGGGCAAGACCATCGGCTTCGTGCCGACCATGGGCTTTCTCCATATCGGTCATCTGACGCTTGTTGCCCAAGCCAAAGCGGAAAACGACGTGACAGTGGTTTCGATCTTCGTCAACCCGCTGCAATTCGGCGCGAATGAGGATCTGGCCCGTTACCCGCGCGATCTCGCCCGCGACAGCGCATTGCTGGAAGAGGCAGGCGTCGACATTCTTTTCGCGCCCGACGTTTCCGAGATGTATCCGCGCCCGATGCAGACCGTCGTGGACGTGCCCGAACTAGGCAGCCAACTGGAAGGCGCGGTGCGGCCGGGGCATTTCGCCGGTGTCACGACCGTCGTGACCAAGCTCTTTAACCTCGTCCAGCCGGATGCCGCCTATTTCGGTGAGAAGGACTATCAGCAGGTAACACTGATCCGTCGCATGGTAGAGGACCTCGCCCAGCCGGTCAGGGTCGTGCCCGTCGCCACCGTGCGTGAGGCCGACGGGCTCGCCTGTTCGTCTCGCAACGTTTATCTAAACCCCAAAGAACGTGCCGCCGCCGTGATCGTGCCGCGCGCTCTGGATGAAGCGGCACGCCTTTATGGTGAAGGCTTCGACGACCCCGCCGCATTCGAGGCGGCCATAGAAAAATTCATCGCCGCCGAGCCGCTGGCGTCGCCGGAAGTCGTCGCGGTGCGCGATCCCGATACGCTCGCCCCCGTTTCCTCATTGCAGGCGGGACCGGTGCTGGTGGCGCTGTTCGTCAGGGTCGGCAGCACGAGGCTCCTCGACAACTGCGTCATCGGGCGCGTCATCGGGCGCGTCAAGATAGATCAACCGGAGGCTGCCCAATGAGCGCCCATGGAAAACCCAAGCGGCTGACAACAGCCTCCATCAGGCAGATGAAAGGCGGCGCGCGCATCGTCTGCCTGACCGCCTATACGACGCCGATTGCCCGCCTGCTCGATCCGCATTGTGATCTGCTCCTGGTCGGCGATTCCCTCGGCATGGTGCTTTACGGCATGGACACGACGGTCGGCGTCACACTGGACATGATGATCGCCCATGGCCGCGCCGTCATGCGCGGCGTCGAACATGCCTGCGTCATCGTCGATCTTCCCTTCGGGACCTATCAGGAATCCAAGGAACAGGCGTTCCGCAACGCCGTGCGGCTGATGCAGGAAACCGGCTGCGATGGCGTGAAGCTGGAGGGCGGCGAGGAGATGGCGGAGACCATCGCCTTTCTGGTCGCCCGCGGCATTCCGGTGTTCGGGCATGTCGGTCTGATGCCGCAGTTGGTGCACACCGCCGGCGGTTTCCGCTCGCTCGGACATTCGGATGCGGAAACGCAGAAGATCTGGCGTGACGCAATTTCAGTCGATCAGGCGGGCGCCTTCGCCATCGTCGTGGAAGGCACCGTCGAGCCGCTGGCCCGCGAACTGACCGAAAAACTCGCCGCACCTACGGTCGGCATCGGCGCATCGCCGGCCTGCGACGGGCAGGTGCTCGTCTCCGACGACATGCTCGGCCTCTTCACCGACTTCAAACCGAAATTCGTCAAGCGGTTCGCCGATCTCGGGGCGACCGTTTCTGAGGCAGCGGCAAGTTACGCCGATGAGGTGCGCTCCGGCGCGTTTCCGGGGCCGGAGCACACGTTTCAGGTTCGCAGGCAAGCGCCTTCGGGTGAGTGATAAAGCCGGGCTGAGCGCTGATCACACCCCAGCACGGCGTCATCCTCGGGCTTGACCCGAGGATCCATGGCGTGGGGTTGTGGATCCTCGGGTCAAGCCCGAGGATGACGGTGGAGAGGTTGAGGCGAGGCTTCAGCTCTCAGCAATATACTCGGCCTGACCACAGGGTTTGCACGTCCAGCAAAGCTAGCGACTATACAATCCCGCCGCTGCCGCCCACCGAAGCCGGGCGTTCCGCCGCAACATGGCGGCGATAACCGCTCGCCCGGTAGGTCGCAATCGGATCAATCGCACCGCCCGCCAGTTGCCGCGCCCTGGCGAGAACCGGCTCGACATCCGTGCGATAGGCCCGTTTCAGCGTATCGGAGGCCATCAGCGCATCATTATCCCGCTGGTAGCCGTCGAGAGCCGCGCGATCCACCAGCAACGCCTGCGCGTAAGCCCGGCGGATTTCGTTGGCGCTGGAGATCAGGCTTTCGATCGGGTCCGTCACATTGTGCGACTGGTCGATCATGTGGGCGGGATGGAAACCCTCCACACCGCGATGTTCGGCATCCACCAGCTCGTTGAAGACGAGGAACAGGCGATATGGCTCGATTGAGCCGGCATCCAGATCGTCATCGCCATATTTGCTGTCGTTGAAGTGGAAACCACCGAGCTTGCCGAACTGGATGAGCCGCGCGACGATCATCTCGATATTGGTGTTCGGCGCATGGTGGCCGAGATCGACGAGGCAGAAGGCCTTTTCGCCGAGCGTATTGGCGATGAGGTAATTGGTGCCCCAGTCCTGCACGACGGTGGAATAGAAGGCCGGCTCATACATCTTGTGTTCGGAAAAGATGCGCCAGTCATCTGGCAACGCCTTGTAGATATCGGCCATGGCCGCAAGATAACGCTCGAAACTTCTGGTGAAGTTGCTCTGCCCCGGGAAATTGGAGCCGTCGCCCACCCAAACCGTCAGCGCCTTCGAGCCGATGGCCTTGCCGATCTCGATACATTCGATGTTGTGTTCAACAGCCTGCCGGCGCGTCGCGGCATCCGTGTGGCTGAGCGAGCCATATTTGTAGGAATGGCTCTGGCCCGGCGCATCCGAGAAAGTGTTGGAATTCATGGCGTCGAAGCCGAGGCCGAGTGCATCGGCATGGGCCTTCAACCGCTTCGGATCCTGCTTGTCCCACGGAATATGCAGGGAAACATTCGGCGTTGCCCGCGTCAGCTGGTTGATGACGGCGCAATCATCCAGCTTGTCGAAAATACCGCGCGGCTCGCCCGCACCCGGAAAACGGGCAAAGCGGGTGCCGCCGGTGCCGACGCCCCAGGATGGGACAGCGACGAAAAACTCCGCCACCTTGGCCGTGACTGCGTCGATATCGATATTGCGGCGCGCAAGCTGGTTTCCAAGCGCCTCGTAGTCGTCTTTCAGCGCAGCGGCGCGCTTGTCATTTTCGGCCGCTATCACATCAACGGCGATTTTCGTGTCGGTCATCTCTTCCTCCCCCGGTAATGACGGCGACGCCGCCGCCTGTTACCGTCCCATCCTATCGTGTGAAGCTCTGCGCGTTTCCGGCATCGACATTGATGATGTTGCCGGTTGACTTGGCGGAGGCGTCGGACGCCAGGAAGTAGATCGCTTCGGCGATGTCTTCCGGGAATACATTGAGCTTCAGCATCGAGCGCTTGCGGTAATGTTCCTCCAGATCGGTCACCTCGATCTTGGACGAGGCCGCGCGCTGCTCGCGCCACTCGCCGTTCCAGATTTTCGAGCCACGCAACACGGCGTCGGGATTGACGGTGTTGACGCGAATACCCGCTTCCGCCCCTTCCAGAGCAAGGCAACGGGCCAGATGAATTTCCGCAGCCTTCGCCGTGCAATAGGCAGATGCATTGGGCGAAGAGGCAAGGCCGTTTTTAGAGGCGACGAACACGACGTTACCGCCGAGATTCTGACGCCGCAGCAGCCGGAACGCTTCGCGAGAAACGAGGAAATAGCCCGTGGCGAGAATGTCGATATTCTTGTTCCACATGGCAAGCGTCGTGTCTTCCACCGGAGCGGAAGAGGCAATGCCGGCATTGGAAACGAGAATATCCACGCCGCCGAATTCCACGCTCGCTTCCGCAAAAGCGGAAGTAACGGCATCTTCCTGCGTCACGTCAAGCTTGACCGTACGCACCGCGTCGGTGCTGTAACGCTTGACGAAATCGCCCTTGGCGGCTTCCAGCGCCGTCTCGTCAATATCTGCGAGCACCACGCAGGCGCCCTCGCCCGCCAGGCGTTCGGCGGTTGCACGACCGATGCCGCCAGCGCCGCCAGTAACAAAAGCCACGCGACCGGCAAGGCTCTTCGGTTTCGGCATGCGCTGCAGCTTTGCCTCTTCCAGCAGCCAATATTCGATATCGAAGGCCTCCTGCTCGGGAAGACCCTGATAGTCGGACACGGTGGAAGCGCCGCGCATGACATTGATGGCGTTGACGTAGAACTCGCCGGCGATGCGGGCCGTCGCCTTGTCCTTGGCGAAGGACAGCATGCCGACACCGGGGATCAGGAAAATCACCGGATTCGGATCGCGCATATTAGGTGAATTGTCGTGGCGGCAGGCTTCGTAGTAGCGCGTATAATCGGCGCGGTAAGCCTCCAGCGCCTTGTCGAGACCCGCCATCAACGCGTCCACATCAGGATGTGCGGTATCAAGATCGAGGATCAGCGGGCGGATTTTCGTGCGCAGGAAATGGTCAGGGCAGGAGGTGCCGAGCGCGCCGAGCGGCTTCAAATCCTTGGAATTGACGAATTCCAGAACCGCGTCCTGATCGTCGAAATGGCCGAGCTTGCGCTCCTCGCGGCCGATGCGGCCACGGATTTCCGGCATCAGTCGGGCAGCGATGGCGCGGCGTTCGGCAACGGGCAGACTTTTAGAAACAGCACCGCCGAAAATCGTCTTGCCTTCGGTCTTGGCGGCAAACCATTCAATCGCCTTGTTGATGATGGCGAGCGTCAGCTCGTAACACGCCTTGGCGTCATTATCCCAGGTGAACAGGCCGTGGCTTTCCAGCACAACGCCCTTGGCTCTGGGGTTGGCCTTGACGAAAGCCTCCAGATCGAGACCGAGCTGAAAACCCGGACGACGCCAGGGCAACCAGCCGATCTCCTCCCCGAATATCTGCTGCGTCAATTCTTTCGAATTCTTCGAAGCGGCGATGGCGATGATCGCATCCGGATGCATGTGGTCGACATGCTCATAAGGCACGAAACCGTGCAGCGGCGTATCGATGGAGGCGGCGCGCGGGTTGAGGTTGAAGGTGCAATGGGGCAGGAAGCCGACCATGCGGTCCTCATCTTCCACGCCCTTGTAAATACCCTTCAACGCTTCCAGCTTGTCGAGATAAAGCGTCGCAAAGCCATCGAGCTTGATGGTGCCGACATCGCCGCCGGAACCCTTCACCCACATGACGCGGACCTTCTCGCCCGTCAGCGGATCGGCCTCAAGCACCTTTGCCGATGTATTGCCGCCGCCGTAATTGGTGATGCGCTTGTCCGCGCCCAGCAGATTGGAGCGATAAAGCAGCTTGCCAGGCTCATCGAGCGTTTTGGCATAGGCATCGTCCCAACGGCTTTCGAGAAGGCGGGATTTTCCCGTCATGTCTTCCTCCCAATATCTGTCTGCATTCGCGGAGCCGATACCGGCCCGCCTCCTTTGATGGCAGATATCGCGCATCCAAAAGCACAATGTCAATCAAAAACGATCATAAATTTTCATGTTGCAGCGCGATATTGATTAATTTGATCGTTCTTGATTGACAACGTAAAGAGATTGCGAATAATCACAATCAGGAGGACCCCATGCACGAACGCGAACGCCATCGCATCATCTTGAGCGCCACGCAGGAAAAAGCTGTTGTGACGGTGCAGGATATTGCCGAACTGACGGATGCGTCGGAAGCGACGATCCGCAGGGATATCGCGTCGCTCCATGTTCAGGGCAAGTTGCGCCGCGTGCGCGGCGGGGCGGAAGCGGTGCATCCGCCGCAGCTCGGCAATCTGGCCGCAAGGCCATTCCGTGTGTCCGAATCGGTCAATATCGATAAGAAACGCGCAATTGCGCGCAAAGCGGTCGATCTGTGCCACGATGGCGATGCGATCATTCTGAATGGCGGCACCACCACATTCCAGATGGTGCATTACATGGCGGCGCGCCGCCTGCAGGTCATGACCAATTCTTTTGCCATCGCCGAGCATCTTGTCAAACATTCCAAATGCAATGTCAGCGTGCCGGGCGGCGCGATTTATCGCGACCAGAGCCTTATCCTGTCGCCTTTCGAGAACGATGCGATCCGCAATTTTTATGCACGGCGGATTTTTCTCGGTGCGCAGGGCGTAGGCGCTCTCGGCATCATGGAGTCAGACGCGCTGGTTATCCAGAGCGAGCAGAAGCTGATGCGACAGGCGGAAGAGCTGATCGTGATGGTCGATTCTTCGAAATTCAGAAAACGATCCAGCCTGATTTTATGCCCGCTCGAAAATGTCTCGACCATCATTACCGATGACGGGATTTCCGATGAGGCGGCGAGGATGGTGGAAGACGCCGGCGTCGAATTGCTGGTCGTCGGCGCGGTGAGGGATGGCAAGACAGCCGCCCCACCGGATGAAGAGGATTCTTCTTCGGTCGCCTGAGGAGCACCGAAGGGAGGAAAAAGGTTCAAAACGGGAGGAAAAGGGACATGAAACTTACACGCAGAACATTGACGAGCGCTCTGGCGCTCAGCGCGGCGCTCTCCGTCGCAGGAATGGGCGGCGTTGCCCAGGCAGCCGATGTGAAGATCGCACTCGTGGTCAAATCACTCG
This sequence comes from Agrobacterium sp. M50-1, assembly GCF_049843495.1. Lineage (NCBI taxonomy): Bacteria > Pseudomonadati > Pseudomonadota > Alphaproteobacteria > Hyphomicrobiales > Rhizobiaceae > Agrobacterium > Agrobacterium sp. M50-1. The sequence continues at coordinate 403,561 of NZ_JBBHZH010000001.1, forward strand.
GCAACGGCTTTTTCGAAGCCGCCAACAAGGGCGCGCAGGAGGCCGCAAAGGACCTCGGCGGCGTCGAGATCATCTATACGGGTCCGACCAGCACCACGGCCGAAGGCCAGATCGAAGTCATCAATTCGCTGATCGCGCAGGGTGTCGACGCCATCGCCATTTCCGCCAACGACCCTGACGCTGTCGTTCCGGCGCTGAAAAAGGCTGCCCAGCGCGGCATCAAGGTCATTTCCTGGGATTCCGGCGTGGCGCCTGAGGGCCGCATTCTCCAGCTCAACCCCTCGTCCAACGCACTGATCGGCAAGATGTGCCTGCAGCTTGCCGCATCGCATCTGGAAGGCGGCAAGGGCGATTTCGCCATTCTTTCGGCCACCACCACCTCCACGAACCAGAATATCTGGATCGACGAGATGAAAAAGCAGCTGAAGGATTTCCCAGGCCTCAACCTCGTCACGACAGTTTACGGTGACGACCTCGCCGACAAGAGCTACCGCGAAGCACAGGGCCTGCTCTCCTCGCAGCCGAATGTGAAGGTCATCGTTGCGCCGACGACGGTTGGCGTTCTCGCCGCCTCGCAGGCCGTGAAGGATGCGGGCAAGATCGGTCAGGTGTTTGTGACGGGCCTTGGCCTACCCTCAGAGATGGCCGGCGCCATCAAGTCCGGCGCGACCAAGGAATTCGCCATCTGGAACCCGATCGACCTCGGTTATTCCGCCACCCAGATCGCCTATCGCCTCGTCAAGGGCGAAGCAGACGGCAAGCCGGGCTCGGAAATCGAAGCCGGTCGCATGGGCAAGATCAAGGTTGGCGAAAACAGCGAAGCGGCGATGGCTGATCCGTTCATCTACGACGCCAAGAACATCGATCAGTTCTCGAAGATTTTCTGATCTGAGAAGTGACGGCAGTGTGCGGAGGGCGCCCCCCTCTGCCCTGCCGGGCATCTCCCCCTCAAGGGGGGAGATCGATATGCCGCACCCGCTCGATCCATAAGGCAGGGTGCTATCCGCTTGCCGATCTCCCCCCGTGAGGGGGAGATGCCCGGCAGGGCAGAGGGGGATGGCCCCAATCACTTCACTCAAAATGACCGGTAATACCTGATGATGCGTGCTGAACCCCAAACCATCAACATGACAGAGGCTTCGAGCGCCACGCCCATTCTCGAAATGCGCGGCATCAGCCAGATATTCCCCGGCGTCAAAGCGCTGGATGGCGTCGATATCGCGCTTTATCCCGGCAAGGTCACCGCGCTGATCGGCGAGAACGGTGCGGGAAAATCCACGCTCGTCAAAATCCTCACCGGCATTTACCGTCCTAACGAGGGAGAAATCCTTCTCGACGGCCAGCCCGTCCATTTTCACAGCGCGCAGGACGCCATCGACGCCGGCGTGACCGCCATTCACCAGGAAACCGTGCTGTTCGATGAGCTTTCCGTGGGGGAGAACATCTTCCTCGGTCATGCGCCAAAGGGCCGTTTCGGCCTGATCGACTGGAAGACCATCAATGCCCGCGCAAAGGTACTGCTGGAACAGCTCGAAAGCACCATCGATCCGACGATCCGGTTGAAAGATCTTTCCATTGCCCAGCGCCACCTCGTGGCAATCGCCCGCGCGCTGTCCGTCGAGGCGCGCATCGTCATCATGGACGAACCGACGGCCGCCCTCTCCCGCAAGGAGATCGACGATCTCTTCCGCATCGTTGAAAACCTGAAGCGGCAGGGCAAGGCGATCCTCTTCATCAGCCACAAGTTTGATGAAGTCTATGAGATCGCCGAAAATTACGCGGTGTTCCGGGACGGCAGGATGGTTGGCGCGGGCAATCTTGCGGCCACACCGCAGGACGAGATCGTGCGGCTGATGGTAGGCCGCGACGTGACGAACGCCTTTCCCAAGCAGGCCGTTAGCCTTGGTCCGACAGTTCTTTCGGTGCGCGATTATTCCCATCAGACGGAGTTCCGCGATATTTCGCTCGAGCTGCGCAAGGGCGAGATACTCGGCCTTTACGGGCTGATCGGCGCCGGCCGCTCCGAACTCTGCCAGTCGCTGTTCGGCATTACCCGCCCGGCCTGCGGACAGATTACACTCAATGGCGAATCGCTCACCATCCGCTCGCCGGAAGATGCGATCCGCGCCGGCATCGTTTATGTGCCTGAAGAGCGCGGCCGCCACGGTCTCGCGCTCGAAATGCCGATTTACCAGAACATGTCGCTACCCTCTCTTGCGCGCACTTCGCGCAAGGGGTTTCTGGCCGCCGCCAATGAATTCGCGCTGGCACGCAAATATGCCTCGCGGCTCGATCTGCGCGCCGCCGCCCTCTCGGTGCCCGTCGGCACGCTTTCGGGCGGCAACCAGCAGAAGGTGGTGATTGGAAAATGGCTCGCTACACAGCCCAAGGTCATCATTCTCGATGAACCGACCAAGGGCATCGATATCGGCTCCAAGGCCGCCGTGCACGGCTTCATCAGCGAGCTTGCGGCCGAAGGGCTCTCCATCATCATGATTTCATCCGAACTTCCCGAAATCCTCGGCATGTCCGACCGCGCCATCGTGATGCGCGAAGGCCTGATGGCGGGCCAGTTCGAACGCGCCGATTTTTCTCCGGAAAAGCTGGTGCGCGCCGCCACCGGCAACGCCTGAGAGGGGGCAAAACCATGCAACGTCTACTCAAAAATCGCGAATGGCTGCTGGCGGGCATCATTGTCATCATGATCGCCGGTTTTGCGCTGCGCGCCCCCGGCTTCGGCCGACCGGCCAATCTCGTCAACATCTTCAACGATACCTCCATCCTCATCATTCTGGCGCTTGGCCAGATGGCCGTCATTCTCACCAAATCCATCGATCTTTCGGTTGCCGCCAATCTCGCCTTCACCGGCATGGCTGTGGCGATGACCAATGCCGCCTTTCCGGGCATTCCGTTGCCGCTTCTCATCGTCATGGCGGTCGGCATCGGCGCATTTCTCGGTTCGCTTAACGGCGTGCTGGTCTGGTGGCTCGGCATTCCGCCCATCGTCGTCACGCTCGGCACGCTCACGATCTATCGCGGCATGGCTTTCGTGCTGTCGGGCGGCGGCTGGGTGAATGCCCACCAGCTTTCCCCCACCTTCCTCAACGTGCCGCGCACCATGATCCTCGGCATGCCGGTTCTTTCGTGGGTTGCCATTCTCATCATCGCCGGCGCCTGGCTGGTGCTCAGCCGCACCTCCTTCGGCCGTTCGGCCTATGCGTCGGGCGGTAATCCGAGTGCGGCTGTCTATGCGGGCATCGATGTCGGCCGCACGCGCTTCTTCGCCTTCGTGCTGTCAGGCGCACTTGCCGGCCTCGCCAGCTATCTCTGGGTATCGCGTTACGCGGTTGCCTATGTCGACATCGCCGCCGGTTTCGAGCTGGACAGTGTGGCGGCGAATGTGATCGGCGGCATCTCGATTGCGGGCGGCATCGGCTCGGTGGCGGGTGCGGTGCTCGGCGCGCTGTTCCTCGGCGTCATCAAGAACGCCCTGCCCGTCATCGGCATTTCACCCTTCGCACAGATGGCGATTTCCGGCGTGGTGATCGTGCTCGCCGTCGTCTTCAACGCCCGCGCCGAAGCTCGAAAAGGCCGTATCATCCTGCGTGACCGCGCAGCAAGCGATCAGGCCAGGGAGGCCGCAGCATGAGCACGACGCCTCAACCAGCGCAGAATCCGCGCATCATTCCAGACAAGCTCGGCACGCCGCTACGCCGCATCATGGCCAGCTGGGAAGTACTGCTGCTTGGCGTTGCGATCCTCATCTTCATCGCCAATTCGCTGGCCTCGCCCTATTTCCTCAATGCCTGGAACCTGTCGGATGCGACCTTCAATTTCACGGAAAAGGCGATCATCGCCTTCGCCATGGCGCTCCTCATCATCGCCGGTGAAATCGATCTTTCCGTCGCCGCCATCATCGCGCTCGCTTCCACCGCCATGGGTGCGGCAGTTCAGATGGGTGTCGGCACACCCGGCCTCGTCGCCATCGGCATCGGCACCGGACTTTTATGCGGGGCTTTCAACGGCTTTCTCGTTGCGGGACTGAAACTGCCATCCATCGTCGTCACCATCGGCACGATGAGCCTGTTTCGCGGCATTTCCTACATGGTGCTGGGCGATCAGGCCTATGGCAAATATCCGGCGGATTTCGCCTATTTCGGTCAGGGCTACGTCTTCTCCGTCATCTCCTTCGAATTCGTGCTGTTCCTTGCAATGGCTGTCATCTTCGCCATTCTGCTACACGCCACCAATTTCGGCCGGCAGGTCTATGTGATCGGCAATAATCCCTTCGCCGCCCGTTTTTCGGGTATTCCGGTCGAGCGGGTGAAGTTCATCCTGTTCCTTTTGACCGGCCTGATGAGTGGCATCGCCGCCGTCTGCCTTACCTCGCGGCTCGGCTCCACCCGCCCGTCAATCGCTCAGGGCTGGGAGCTTGAGGTGGTGACCATGGTGGTGCTGGGCGGCGTTTCCATCCTCGGCGGCTCCGGCACCATCGCGGGCGTCGTTATTGCGGCTTTCGTCATGGGCCTCGTCACCTTTGGGCTTGGGTTGCTCAATGTGCCTGGTATCGTCATGTCGATCTTCGTCGGCCTGCTTTTGATCATCACCATCGCCATCCCCATCGTTGTGCGCCGCCTTCGGGCCATGAGAGGCTGAGCCATGCCGGAACTTGAAAAACACGCCTTCAAGATGAAACTCTTTCCCGGAAAAGAGGCCGAATATAAAAAGCGCCATGACGAGATATGGCCGGAACTGGTGGCGCTGCTGCATGATGCGGGTGTGAGCGATTACTCCATTCATCTCGACCCGGAAACCAACATCCTCTTCGGCGTGCTGACGCGCCCGAAGAACCACGGCATTGCGGCACTGCCCGATCATCCCGTGATGAAGAAATGGTGGGCGCATATGGCCGATATCATGGAGAGCAATCCCGATAATTCGCCGGTCGCAAAAGATCTGGTGACGGTGTTCCACCTGCCATGAGCGAGAGCATCAAACCGGGCCGCGTCGCGGTCATCGATATCGGCAAGACCAATGCCAAGGTCGTCGTCATCGACACCGGCAACGGCGAGGAGATTGCCGCTGAGAAACAGGCGAACCCCGTCCTTCGCGATGGAATTTATCCGCATTACGATGTGGAGATGCTTTGGCGTTTCATTCTCTCCACGCTTCAGCGGTTCGGCCAGAAGCCCGGCTTCGATGCGATTTCCATCACCACCCATGGCGCTTCGGCAGCACTTCTCGATGGAAACGGCGATCTCGCCATGCCGGTGCTCGATTATGAACACGGCTATCCCGCAGCCATTGAGGCAGCCTATCGTGGCATTAGGCCCGATTTTGCCGAGACCGGCTCGCCGCAGCTACCCGTCGGGCTGAACCTCGGCGCACAAATCCATTTCCAGAAAACGGCCTTTCCGGACGATTTCTCCAGAGTGCGCAGCATCGTCACTTATGCGCAATATTGGGCGGGGCGGCTGACCGGCGTTCAGGCCACGGAAACGACCTCGCTCGGCTGCCATACGGATCTCTGGAGCCCGCGGCGGAAAAGTTTCTCCTCGCTCGTCGCGCGTCTCGGCATCGAGCAATTGATGGCGCCGGTCCGCTCCGCTTTCGATGTGCTGGGAACAATCCGCCCGTCGCTGGCGCTGGAAACCGGTCTTTCCCCGCATATGCCGGTCTATTGTGGCATCCACGATTCCAACGCGTCGCTCCTGCCGCATCTTCTGCGCCGCGACGGTGATTTTTCGGTCGTCTCCACCGGCACCTGGGTGGTAAATTTCGCCATCGGCGGCGCGGCGGGTGCACTCGATCCCACCCGTGACACACTCCTGAATGTCGATGCGCTCGGCCGTCCCGTTCCCTCGTCCCGCTTCATGGGCGGCAGGGAATATGAAATGCTGGCGCAACAATTCGGGACAACGGAAGACGAAGCGATAGACGCGGCTCTCGGCGGTGTGGTTGACAGGGGCATGATGCTGCTGCCGAGCGTCGTCAGCGGCTCCGGCCCCTTTCCGGACAAGGCAGCGCACTGGATCGGCGATGAAAATGCCACAGCGGCGGAACGGCACGCAGCGACGTCGCTTTATCTGGCGCTGATGACGGAATGTAGCCTCTCGCTCATCGGGCGGAAAGGTCCGATCCTTGTAGAAGGCCCCTTCGCCAGCAACACCCTTTATCTGAAGGCGCTGACCGGCTTTGCAGCGACCGAAGTAACGGCGGTCGAAGGGTCCACGGGCACCAGCGCTGGTGCGGCCCTGCTCACCGGCATCAAGCCGCTTGCCGGTCGCGAGCGCCGTTTCACGCCACACGACATTCCCGGTCTCGCTTCTTACCGCAATGCCTGGCGAGGCCACATAGCCTGATGCGAAACGCAAAATGCGGCCGAATGGTCGGCCGCATTATGATTTTGCAGAAGGATCAGCCCTTGATGAAGGCCAGAAGATCGGCATTCAGCACATCGGCATTGACGGTGAGCATACCGTGCGAGAAGCCGGGATAGGTCTTCAGCGTACCGTTTTTCAACAGCTTCACCGATTTCAGGGCAGAGTCCGCAATCGGCACGATCTGGTCGTCTTCACCATGCAGAACCAGCGTCGGAACGCTGATATTCTTCAGGTCTTCCGTCTGGTCGGTTTCCGAAAATGCCTTGATGCCATCGTAATGGGCCTTTGCGCCGCCCATCATGCCCTGCCGCCACCAGTTCTGGATAACGCCTTCATGAACAGTCGCGCCATCGCGGTTGAAGCCGTAGAACGGGCCGGCCGGTACATCGCGGAAGAACTGCGCACGGTTTGCGGCAAGCGACGAGCGGAAGCCGTCAAAAACCTCCATCGGCAGGCCTTCCGGATTGGCCTCGGTCTTCAGCATCAGCGGCGGCACCGCGGAAACGAGGACGGCCTTGGCAACGCGACCAGCGGGTTCGCCATGTTTGGCGACATAACGGGCGACTTCGCCGCCGCCGGTGGAGTGGCCTATATGGACGGCGTTCTTCAGATCGAGAGCTTCGACGACGGCAAAGGCGTCGGCGGCGTAGTGGTCCATATCGTGACCGTCGGCAACCTGGGCGGAACGGCCATGGCCACGGCGGTCATGGGCGACGACGCGAAAACCCTTGGAAACGAAGAACAGCATCTGCGCATCCCAGTCATCGGACGAGAGCGGCCAGCCATGGTGGAACATGATCGGCTGAGCGTCCTTCGGGCCCCAGTCCTTGTAGAAGATTTCGGTTCCGTCTGTCGTCTTAACAAAGCCCATGATCGTTTCTCCTTCGGTTGCGTTGGCATCTCCGGTGCAGCCTGTTGTGCGCCGGTTTGATGGAGGGATGATGACGCAGGATAACGGTTGCGACAATTGCAACAATAATTGAGAATGAATTGCTGTTTATGAAATTATCTTTTCGAACCGCATACCATTCCGGCACACGCGTCCACCCGCTCCACGCCCTCATGCACGGGTAAGAACGAGATGACAGGCGGACGGTTCCTTGAATTCGACGCGACCCTCGGCCTCAGTCCACCTCGGGATCGTATTCTCTCGGGCTCTCGTCCTTTGAGAACAGGACGCAGGGCCCGCGTGAACCTCGCGGATCATAGGCATATCCCTTGGCGGTCAGCGCCTGCATGATATCGCGAACCCCGGCGAGACCGTAAAGATGGTCATGCAGCTCCACGAATATCCGCTCCACGCCGGTCAGATCGGCCCTGCCGAGCAGGTCGCGTTCTGCGCCCTCGATATCCATGACAAGCGCGGTAATGCCCCGGCTGGCGATAAATTCATCGATGTTGGCGGAGGAGATTTCGATGCGCTTTTCATAGGGGCCCTGGTTTTCGTCCATGGACGACATCCAGAGATCCCTGCGGACGTAAAAAGGATAGGAGCTCGGCTCGTCGGCGGTAAGAAGTCCCTGCGAAAACACGACATTGCCGCGGCAATTGGCCTTGATTACCCGCTCTGCCAGCGCCGCCGTGGAGGGGTTGGCCTCGAAAGCCCAGACGGAAACATCCTCAATGCCGGCAATGATCGACGTGATGATGCCGATACCGGATCCCAGCTCCAGCACACGATCGCCGGGCTTGATGGCTTTCAGGACGCTGCGGGCCTCTTTCGCCTCGTAGCTGCCGTCGGTCAGCGCCTGCCAGATGACGGGCGACACCTCGTTGGAAGAAAGAGGCAGGGCAACTCCATGCACGTCCAGTATTTCCATGTCTCAAGCCTTTTCGCAAAACCCGGCCGCTTTGTCAGAATGATCACATATCGACCGGGAATGCTCTACAGCATCGTTGCGGCAACCGGTATCGGTTTTCGCAAGCAACAATATGACTTGGTAAAAATTCAAGATACGGCCGCCGTCACAACAGACGTGTCTCAGACGGAACTCCAGGCTACAAGCTCCTTGGCCGGCAATGGCCTGCTGATCAGATATCCCTGAACCTGGTCGCAACCCAAACGCCTGACGCATTCATATTGCTCTTCCGTCTCGATACCTTCGGCAATCGTCGTCATCCGCAGACTGCGACCGACACCCACCACAAATTCCACGATCGCCAGCGCATCGCGATCGCTGGTGATATCGCGCAGGAACGAGCGGTCGATCTTGATCTTGTCGAAGGGTACGCCGCGCAGATTGGCGAGCGATGAATAGCCGGTGCCGAAATCATCCATCGCGATCTTGATGCCGACGGCCTTCAGCCGCGACAGCGTGTTGATCGTCTGGTCGCTTTTGTTGAGCAGGATCGATTCGGTGATTTCAAGCTCGAGCCGGCTTGGCTCCAGCCCGCTTTTCTCAAGCGCGCCCATGACGTTCTGGATGAGGTTCGTGCTGTGGAACTGAACCGGCGACAGATTGACCGCCACCTTCATGTCCTCGTCCCAGCCCATCGCCTCGCGGCAGGCGGTCTCCATCACCCATTTTCCGAGCGAATGGATAAGACCGGTTCTTTCCGCCACGGGAATGAACACGCTGGGCGGCACATCGCCCCGCACCGGATGTTTCCAGCGCAGCAGCGCCTCGAAGCCGCAGAGCTTGCGGGTCTGCGTCGCCACCTGCGGCTGGTAATAGACTTCCATCTCGTCGTTCTGCAGCGCGGTCTGCAGATCGGCCTCGAAGGATTTCTTCTCGGTCAGCTGTTTCTGCATGCGGACCTTGAAAACGCTCGCCCGGCCGGGACCGATAGCCTTGGCCTCATAAAGCGCCAAGTCGGCACGCTTGAACAATTCATCGGCATCGACGGCGCCGTGCGATATGGCGATGCCGATGCAGGTGCCGATTTTGACCTCCTGCTCACCCAGCTGGTAAGTGCGGCTGATCTGGTCGATGAGCTTGGTGGCAAGGCGGCGGGCGGCATCTTCGTTCAGATCGTCGGAGACGACGGCGAACTCGTCGCCGCCCAGACGGCAGACCATGTCATAATCGCCGCCAATGGCCGAAAGGCGCTGCGCCACGGCCTGAAGCAGCGCATCGCCCGCATCGTGGCCGAGCGTGTCGTTCACGTCCTTGAACCCGTCGAGATCGAGGAGAAGGATGGCCGTCGTTCCCGTACCGCCGAAGGATCGGCGCAACCTCTCGATCAATTCCTGCCGGAACAACGCACGGTTCGGCAGGCCCGTCAGCGCATCGTGATAGGCATCATGCTCGAGCCGGACATTCTTCGCCTGCAATTCCAGCGTGGCGGCACGCAGATCGTCCGTCAGGCCGCGCATGCTTTTCTGCGCCCGGTTCAGGAGATCGTTCTGGCGAAGCAGCAATATGACAAGTGCTATACCGCACAGGATGAGGCCGCCCGCCAGCGCGGTGTAAACGATATGCAGCTTTCGCACATCCTCATGGGCCGTATCGATGAGATTGACGTCATAAGCGACGGAAGACGAGGCCAGCGTCGTCATCGGTGCGTCAAGCGCGCTCATTGCCGAAAGCAGATCCGGCACATCGGCCGGATTAAGGTTGTTCACCTGCTGCTCCAGACGGGCCAAAACGGCATCAAGACGGGTCACAAGATCCCGCCACTGCTGCTTTTCGTCGATGAAAGCGCCCAGATTGCCCTGCTTCAGAAGCTCAAGGCGGCTCAGCATGATGTCCAGACGCAGCTGCAACTCGTCCCGGTCGATCTTGCCGGGATTGAGCGCAAAGACGGCCAGCTTGTTCTGGAGGCGCAGATATTCGGCTACGGTCTGGCTTACGGCCCAGGAATCATTGTAGCGGGCGAATTTCTGCAGAGCGGTCTGCCGCTCGGCAATGACGAAAGCGATATAGCCCGTTGCCAGAACGAAGCAACAGATGATCACCGCCACAAGTTTTCGCAAACGGCACCTTTATTCCACTATCAGTTTGGCAACTTGCCATGCGGACCGCGAATAATAGGTCTGCTTCTGCAGCTCCGGGTCGCTGTCATAGGGATAGATGACGAACAACGGGCCTTTTTCGCGAACTGTCATGTAATTGCCATCCAGCTTGATCGCCAGGATAACGTTAAATTTCTTAAAATCTTCAATAGGTATCGTGCTGACATAATCGTTGAGAGCGACCGCGGTGACGCTGGTGCCCTTTGCTCCGACGACATCCATCAATTTCGCCAGCGAGACACCATCGAAACGGACGCGGCCGTCATGCCAGGGCGTCGTCGTCTCCACCGTCTCCATGCCGAGCGCTTCCAGCATGTCACGATCAAATACCGCGGCGCCATCGGCATTCGTATTACTGACGTTTCCGGATATGGTTAATATCGGCTTTCCTTGCGGTTTGGCAATTTCCCCGGCTTCGGCACAGGAAAGCCACGCAAGCGACAAGAACGCACTGAGAACTACCCGGGCGAAACTCATACTTTTTCTCCATCGATAACGTTCAGGTCGAGGGTTTTCGCCAACCTTTGAAGGTCAAAGGAACCGACGTTAGCAATATATATCAGGAACTGATGTTATATCCTCACTGAGATTTTATCCGTATTTTCTCTAGGTTTTGAGTAAACCCTTTGGATAATTTTTCCGTCTTATTGTATTTTTTTACACTCGACGCCCTGTTATGACGCAGGCGACAAGCCCCTGAGACCCCTCGAGATAATTCGTCAGGTGCGACAAAGGCCGAATTGTGGCGAGAGACTCTTCGCCGTCGCACAGGTTCATCTGATTCGCTTGAGGCGGCCGGGCATGCGACGCCCCATCTCCACGCCGGATTGAAATGACGAATGACAAATCCCGCGTCACAGAAAAATCATGACGATTGCCGGAGCACACGGTTGAAACATACCGCCCGCAACTTAATATAAAGGCTGTCGTTTCCGTTTCCGGCAATTCCAGAAGCCTCTTGTCGGAAATATCCAGACACATGTTCCGCGCAGCGAAAGCCGCGATGCCGGTTCGTCCGGCCAGGACAATTCTGTTCACGTCTCCGGGCCGGACGGCTTCCGCCGTATCGGCCGCATCATGAAGGTAGCCCCTATGCACACCTATCCCGACATCAAACTTCTCATTGATGGCGAATGGCGAGACGCCGTTTCCGGCAAGACGATCGCCGTGTCCGATCCGGCGACCGACGAGATCATCGGTGCGATTGCGCACGCCGAGAAGGAAGACCTCGATCTGGCGCTTGCCGCCGCTGAGCGCGGTTTCAAGCTGTGGCGCGACACCTCCCCCTACGAGCGCTCGAAGATCATGCGCAAGGCTGCCGACATTCTGCGCGAGCGCAAGGACAAGATCGCCTATATCATGACGCGCGAGCAGGGTAAGCCGCTGGCGCAGTCGGGCACCGAAATCATGGGCGCCGCCGACACCATCGACTGGTTCGCCGAAGAAGCGCGCCGCACCTACGGCCAGGTCATCCCGGCCCGCGCGAGCGGTGTTTCGCAGCTTGCCATCAAGCTGCCGGTCGGCCCTGTGGCGGCGTTCACGCCGTGGAACTTCCCGATCAACCAGATCGTCCGCAAGCTTTCCGCAGCGCTCGCCACCGGCTGCTCCATCATTGTCAAGGCGCCCGAGGAAACACCGGCATCGCCGGCCGAACTCATCCGCGCCTTCGTGGATGCGGGCGTACCGGCCGGCGTCATCGGCCTCGTTTACGGTGTTCCATCCGAGATTTCGGAATATCTGATCCCGCATCCGGTCATCCGCAAGATATCCTTCACCGGCTCCACGCCCATCGGAAAACATCTGGCCGCACTTGCGGGCAAGCACATGAAGCGCGCCACGATGGAACTGGGCGGCCACGCGCCTGTCATGATCTTTAACGATGCCGATATCGACAAGGCGATCGAAGTGACCTCGCTTGCCAAGTTCCGCAATGCCGGTCAGGTCTGCGTCGCCCCCACCCGCTTCCTCGTGCAGGACGGCGTAGCCGATCGCTTCCTTGAAGGTTTCGTGGAAGCGACAAAGGCCATCAAGGTCGGCAATGGTCTCGAAGATGGGGTCATCATGGGCCCGCTCGCCAATGAGCGCCGCATTCCGGCACTGGAAGGCCTCATCAACGACGCCGTTTCCCATGGCGCAGAATTGAAGACCGGCGGACGCCGCATCGGCAACAAGGGCAATTTCTTCGAGCCGACGGTTCTCGCCAATGTGCCGACGTCAGCCAAGATCATGAATGACGAGCCCTTCGGCCCGGTCGCGATCATCAACCGCTTCTCGAGCTTCGATGACGCCATCACCGAGGCTAACCGCCTGCCATTTGGCCTTGCATCCTACGCCTTCACCGGTTCGGTCAAGACCGCGCATGCACTTGGCCAGCAGGTTGAAGCCGGCATGCTGACCATCAACCATAACGGCCTTGCGCTTCCGGAAGTCCCCTTCGGCGGCATCAAGGATTCCGGTTACGGTACGGAAGGCGGCTCGGAAGCGGTTCAGGCCTATCTGGAGACCAAGTTCGTCAGCCAGATGAGCTGAGTTTTCCGAAATTTCTTCTCCCCGCCGGGGAGAAGATGGCCCGAAGGGTCAGATGAGGGGGGGGGCAAGCTCTCCGCATATCTCTGCGCGCACCCCCTCATCCCGCTGCCGCGACCTTCTCCCGACGGGGAGAAGGCGAAGCCGCAATCACTCGATCCATTGTCACTCCCTGAAAGTTGCTCAGCACTATCTTGCCTCCAGTCTCATCCTGCCGTAAAAGAACAAAAAGTGAACTTTGAGGGCGATATGGGCGACAAGGCGGCACCGGCACTGAAGGAAATCTTCAACCAAGAGAAACTGCGGCACATCGCCGATCAGACCAGGGCCGTCCATCCGCAGTTTGACATCTCAGCCTTCATGGCGCTCGCCACCGAAAACCTCGAGGCCTTGGGGATCATGCAGCGTATGCGGCAGGTGGCGACAAGCCTGCATGCGACGCTTCCCGGCGACTATGCCCGCAACATCGAAATCCTGACCGCCGCAGCGCCGGGTATCGGCAACGGCTTCGCCTCCATTTCGCTGCCGGAATATGTGGCGCTTTACGGCCTCGATGATTTCGACCTTTCCATGGAAGCGCTGCATTATTTCACCCGTTTCGGCTCCTCGGAATTCGCCATCCGTCATTTCCTGCAGAAGGATATGGCCCGCACCCTTGCCGTGATGGAAACGTGGTCACGGCACGAGAATGAGCATGTGCGGCGGCTGGCGAGCGAGGGCTGCCGGCCGCGCCTGCCATGGTCGTTCCAGCTCAAACCCCTGATCGACGATCCATCCCCGGTCACTGGTATCCTCGAGGCCATGAAAGCCGATGAGGCGCTTTATGTGCGCAAATCCGTCGCCAATCATCTGAACGACATCACCAAGGACAATCCCGCTTTCGTGCTGGCGCTCATCGATGCATGGCCGAAGGAAAATCCGCATACGCGCTGGATTACACGCCAGGCCCTGCGCACCTTGATCAAGAAGGGAGATGCAGCCGCTCTTGCCCATCTTGGCGCGCATGAGGAAGCGGAAATTTCCCTTGCGGCATTTCAGGTTACGCCGGACAAGGTGGCTCTCGGCAACCCTGTGCGGATTTCAGCCTCTTTCACCTCGACGGCGAAACGCTCGCAGAAACTGGTGATCGACTACGCCGTGCACTACGTGAAGAAGAGCGGCGATGCATCGGCGAAGGTCTTCAAGTGGAAAGAAATCGAGCTTCAGCCCGGCGAGACATGCGCGCTGTCGATCAGCCGCGCCATACGTAATTTCACCACCCGCAAACACTATCCCGGCCTTCACAGGGTTGATCTGATGATCAATGGCAAGCTTGTGGCAGAAAGCGCCTTCGAACTTCTGGTTTGAGAACGGCTCACGCCGCCGGGAAAATCTTCGCCCGGCGGATGATGACGGAACCGCGGTCACCGGCGGCGACGTCGTTTTCCGGCGGCACGTCAAATTCCAGGATGTCGCCGCCATCGGTGCTGGCGATGACCCGGCGTTCACCCGCCCGGTCGAGAACCCGCGCCACCGAGGCCGGAATGCCCTCATGCAGATCTTCCCATTCGAGATCGCCGGGGCGGGCATAGATATCGACGGCGCCATCGCCCTGCGCATAGGAGAAAGGCAGCTCATTGTCACCGACATAGACCTTGCCGCCGCGCGCCACGCCGGAGACCCGGTTGGCATCACCCAGAAAGCGCATGACGAAGGCGCTGTTCGGCTGGCGGCAGACCTCCTTCGGCGTGCCCTCCTGTACGATTTCGCCCTGATTGAGGATGACGACACGATCGGCAAGATCGAGCGCCTCTTCCTGGTCATGTGTCACGAAAATCGTGGTGATGCCGAGCGAATCGTGAATCTCGCGCAGCCAGCGGCGAAGATCGCGGCGCACATTGGCGTCCAGCGCCCCGAAAGGCTCATCGAGCAGAAGTACCTTTGGATCGACCGAAAGCGCACGCGCCAGCGCCACGCGCTGCCGCTGCCCGCCGGAAATCTGCGCCGGGAAACGGTCGCCCAGACCATCAAGCTTCACCAGCCGCAAAAGCTCCCCGACGCGGGCGTCGATCGCCGCCTTGTCCCGCTTCACCTTCGAGACCTTCATGCCGAAAGCGATGTTTTGATGCAGAGTCATATGCGGGAAAAGCGCATAATGCTGGAACACAAAACCGACGCCGCGGTCACGCACCGGAATATTGGTGGCGTCCTCGTCGCCGAAAAAGATACGGCCGCCATCGCTATATTCGAGACCGGCGACCATGCGCAAAATCGTCGTCTTGCCGGAGCCTGAGGGACCGAGCAGCGCCAGAAGCTCGCCGCTTTCGATATCCAGCGAAACATCGCGCACGGCGCGGAAGGTATCGAAGGTCTTCACCACATTTTCGAGGCGGATTTTCATGGGAATCAGGTCTCCGTGGCGATGGCGACGTCGCCGTTGGTCTTCTTGGCCCCGCGCCCGGCGCCGCGTCGTTCCAGCGCCACCTTGGCGATGATGGTGACGACGGCGAGCAAGGCAAGGATGGAGGCTGACGCGAAGGCGCCGGCCGTCTGATAGTCGTGGTAAAGCAGCTCGATATGCAGCGGCAGCGTATTGGTCTGGCCGCGAATATTGCCCGATACGACCGATACCGCGCCGAATTCACCCATCACGCGGGCGTTGCACAGCACGACGCCATAAAGCAGCGCCCATTTGATATTCGGCAAGGTCACCGAAAAGAAGGTGCGCCAGCCGGATGCGCCAAGCGAGGTCGCCGCCTCCTCAAGATCACGGCCCTGCGCCTGCATCAGCGGGATCAGTTCGCGCGCCACGAAAGGCGCGGTCACGAACATCGAGGCGATGACGATGCCGGGTAGCGCAAAGAGTATCTTGATGTCATGCGCATCGAGGAACGGGCCGAACAACCCCTGAAGGCCGTAAACGAAGAGATAGGCGACGCCGGCGACGATCGGTGAAATGGAAAAGGGTATTTCGATCAGCACCAGCAGGAAGCGCCGGCCCGGGAAATCGAACTTGGTGATCGCCCATGCGGCCGCGACCCCAAAGGCGGTATTAACAGGCACGGCGATCAGCGCCGTCAATACCGTCAGCATGATGGCGTGGCGGGTATCGGGATGGGTGATGGTGGCGGAATAGACCTTCCAGCCCTGCGAAAAGGCCTCGACGCCGATGATGACAAGCGGTGCGACGACCAGCAGGGCGCCTATGACGAGCACGAAGGCGATCAGGCTGCGGCGAACAAGAGGCGCATCACCAACACGCGGCGGCTTGCGATGTGAAGAAACGGCGCTCATGTTTCAGCCCCTCACCGTGTAACGAAGCGCACGCGCCTGCAGGTAATTGGTCACCGCCAGCATCACGAAGGCGGTGATGAGCAGCACGGAGGCGATGGCGGCGGCCGCCTGATAATCATATTCCTCCAGCCGGATGAAGATCAGCAGCGCGGTGATCTCCGTCGAAAACGGCTGGTTGCCGGCGATGAAGATGATCGCCCCGAATTCGCCGAGGCTGCGGGCGAAGGACAGCGACAGACCGGCGAGCAACGCCGGCGTCAGGAGCGGCAGGATGATCTTGCGGAAAATCTCGAGATCGGAACCGCCGAGCGATTGCGCCGCCTCTTCCAGCGCCGGATCAAGGTCTTCCAGCACCGGCTGCACGGTGCGCACGATGAAGGGCAGGCTGGTGAAGGCCATCGCCACCATGATGCCAAGCGGCGTATAGGCCACCTTGATGCCGAACTGGGAAAGCACCGAGCCGAACCAGCCGTTGCCCGCAAAAAGCGTCGTCAGCGCAATGCCGGCAACGGCGGTGGGAAGCGCAAACGGCAGATCGACGATGGCGTCCACGATGCGCCAGCCCGGAAAGCGGTAACGTGTCAGCACCCAGGCAAGCGCCACCCCGAAAATGACGTTGAACAGCGTGGCGGCCAGCGCACAGAGCACGGTAACACGATAACTGGCGACGGCGCGCGGCGAAGAGATGATCGACCAATATTCGGCAGGGCCAAGGCTTGCCGCCTTGAACACCAGCGCCGAGAGCGGCAGAAGCACGATGATGGCGACATAAGTCAGGGTAACGCCGAGGGACAATTTAAGCCCCGGCAGAACATTCCGTTTCAAACCCGCCCCCATCAATCAAAAAGCGACCCGGCAGTTTCCCGCCGGGTCCTTTATCTGTTCTTTGTCGTTGTGATTAACGGCTGCCGTAAAGCGTATCAAGCGTCGCGCCGGATGCAAAATGCTCTTTCTGGATTTTGTCCCAGCCGCCGAAGACGTCATCGACATTGACGAGGCGAATGGCGGGGAACTTATCCTTGAATTCGCCAACGACCTTTTCATTGTGAACGCGGTGGCCGAATTCAGCGGCGATGCGCTGGCCTTCCTCGGTATAGAGGAAGTCGAGATAGCTCTTCGCCAGATCACGCGAGCCGCGCTTGTCGACCACCTTATCCACCACGGCCACCGGGAATTCGGCGAGCAGGCTGACGGAGGGCACAACGCCTTCCACCTTGTCGGCGCCATATTGCTTGGCGATGCCGCGGGTCTCGGCTTCGAAGGTGATCAGCACGTCACCGATTTCGCGTTCCACGAAAGTGGTGGTGGCGGCGCGGCCTCCGGTGTCGAAAACAGGCGTATTGTCGAAGATTTTCTTGACGAATTCCTGGACCTTCTTCTCGTCGCCGTTGAACTTCTCCTTGGCGTAAGCCGTAGCGGCGAGATAGGTGTAACGGGCGTTACCCGAGGTCTTGGGATTGGGGAAAACGATCTTCACATCGTCACGGGCGAGATCGTCCCAGTCCTTGATACCCTTGGGATTGCCGGCGCGCACGAGGAAGGACGGGAAGGAATAGAACGGCGATGCGTCGTTTGCAAAATCCTTCTTCCAATCGGCCGAAACAAAGCCCTGCTTCACCAGAAAATCGACATCGGTCACCTGGTTGAAGGTGACAACATCGGCTTCAAGACCCTCGACAATGGCGCGCGCCTGCTTGGAGGTGCCGGCATGCGACTGGTCGACGGTTACGCCCGGATGCTGCTTGATGAACGCCTCGTTCTCGGCCGCAAAAACTTCGCGGGCGACATCGTAGGATGCGTTGAGGATGGTGGTCGGAGACTGCGCCTGCGCCGCACCTGCAAAAAGAGCGGCAACAGCAGTACCGATAATGAGAAGACGTTTCATGAATACCCCCGGCAATTCGAATGGTGCTCAACATAGCGGGCGACGGCAACAGCTGCGAGAAACAGACGTGCTTTACAGGCACGCGGATTGGAAATTTCGCCCAAAGAGAACCGCTTCCAAAGGGGATGATTTCATATACGGCAAGAAGCCGGATTTCTTTTGCGCCATCCTAAAGGCGATGATCGGGAAACAGATTGCCGGAATGCCCGGCAAAATAGGGCGCAAGGTCATCCTTCCGCACCTCTTCCAGCCGTGCCGGCTGCCAGCGGGGATTGCGGTCCTTGTCGACCAGAGCCGCACGCACTCCCTCGTAAAAATCGTGCTGGCGCAATATCTCCGTACCGGCGGCAAATTCCCGCTCCAGGCATTCGATGAGGCTCGCGCTTTCGCGGCCGAGGCGCAGCAGCTTCAGGGTCAGTTTCAGACTGGTGGGAGAGCGCTTTTGCAGGACCTCTAGGGTCTCGCGCGAAAACGCATCCTGTCGCGCCGAAAGCGCGGCGAAAATCTCCTCAACCGTGTCGAAACGGAATGTCGCGTCGATGATATCCCGATTTATGGATAAAACGCCTTCATCGGCCTCAACTGCCTGCGCCGTGATCGCCGTCTCGATGCTGTCCATATCCGCGGCCTTCGACAGGTCTTGGACCAGACCGTCGAGACGGTCCGAAGGAACAATATGATCGGCAAAGCCGGCATAGACGGCGTCGGCGGCAGTAACGGCGTTGCCCGTCAGCCCCAGCCAGGTGCCGCATTCGCCCGGCGCTCGTGGCAGCAGCCAGGAGCCGCCGACGTCAGGAAAGTAACCGATGCCGGTTTCCGGCATGGCGAGTTTTGTGCGTTCGGTGACGATGCGGTGGCTGCCATGGGCTGAAATGCCGACACCGCCGCCCATGACGATACCGTCCATCAGGGCAATGTAGGGCTTGCCGAAGCGGGCGATGCGATAGTTGAGCGGAAATTCTTCCCGCCAGAAATCAAGCACCTGCGGGTCGCCCGCCTTACCGAGATCGTGAATGATACGGACATCGCCACCGGCGCAGAGCCCCCTGTCGCCTTCCCCGCTCAACACCACACAGGAAACATCCGGATCCTCCTCGAAACGCTGAAGCGCCTGAAACAGGTCGCGCACCATCGGCAACGTCAGGCTGTTGATCGCCTTCGGGCGGTTGAGGCGAATGATGCCAGCCCCTCCCCGCTTCTTAACGATGACCTGCGCATCCGCTTCCGTTGTCTGTTCCAAGACCGCCTCCTCCGCTGCCCATTTATGCGGCCATCTTGGCGGCCTCGGGCCGATCACGCAACGTTGATCTTCTCTTGCAGGAACGTCTTTCGCTCAAACCGCTTTAACGGGCAGAAAATGCCAAAAATCCGATTTCGCAATGCAGCATGTTTGCTTGACGCCCGGAAAATCATGGCATGTAATGGGTCTGGAAATGCCGGCATTGATTCCTGTCGAGCGTGTGCCGGACCAAGCGAAATGTCGCCTTCTCAAAGGCGCTGTAAACAGCAACGGGAGACGAGCATGCAGGTTTCGGAACACGAATGGATCAGCAAACGGGCATATACACTCTGGGAAAAGGAAGGCCATCCCCAAGGTCGTGACGCGCACCACTGGG
This sequence comes from Agrobacterium sp. M50-1, assembly GCF_049843495.1. Lineage (NCBI taxonomy): Bacteria > Pseudomonadati > Pseudomonadota > Alphaproteobacteria > Hyphomicrobiales > Rhizobiaceae > Agrobacterium > Agrobacterium sp. M50-1. The sequence continues at coordinate 423,199 of NZ_JBBHZH010000001.1, forward strand.
AACAGGCAAAACATGAATTTTCGCTGCTGAAGACATCGGAAGCGACAAAACCCGCAACGCGCAAGAAGGCCGCTCCCAAGGCCGCGACTGTCGAAAACGCATCGGAAGCGGAAGCCCCGGCAAAACCCAAGAGCCGTGCCCGCAAGGCTGCCGCCACGAAATAAGGGCTGGCGACATCAAGCTGCAGCCACCAATGAAAAAGCCCGACGAAATCTCGCCGGGCTTCATCTGTTTAGCGCGGGCTACAACCGGGATCACCGACCCGGCAGCCATCACGAAGATCTTCTGATGCAGGCGCACGGCGCGGGTCATCCCACTGGCGGCGCTCGGCAGGGAGCCGGCCCTCATTCTGATTTGGCTGGCGATCGCGATTACGATCCCGGTTTTCATCTTCCCAGCGCCGGCGATCGTCATCGCGACGCGGTCTGTCCTGATTTCTGTCACCCTGGTTCCAGTCGCCGTAACGACGTTCCCAACGTCCGTCATTGGGGCCACCGCCCTGACGGGGATCACGCCACTCGTCGCGGCGACCATCGCGCCAGTCGTCCCGGCGTCCGTCACGCCACTCGTCACGCGGACGCGGGCGATCCCATCCGGCGCTCGGCGGCGGGGCGTTCCAGTAACCGCCTGATGGCGGCGGACGACGCCAGCGGTCGCGCTCGCGGTAGAAGTCGCGGTCGCGATAATAGCGGTCCCAATAACGGCCGACCTCGAAGGTGATCACCGGCACGCCAAGATCGCGGTAATAACGCGGCTCGACATAGACCCGGTTCTGCCGGTAGGTCGTGGCAATGTAACGCCCGGCCACCCAGCCGCGACCGCCCACAAACGAGACGTCACACCAGGGCGTATCGGAAAGGCAGCCGTGGACGGTGAGCGGCGCGCCATTCGGGATCACCACAACAGCCGGATAGGCCGTGCTCGGGCCGGAGCGCATATTCACATTCGCGGTGGCGAAACCGCGAGTCGCAGCCTCGGCAAGTGCCGGCGCGGCGAGCATGGCCACCAGCGCAATTGCGCCAAACAGTTTTTTCTTCACTTCTTTCTCCTCAAGCAAAGGCCCGCTTTGCCCTTGTCGGCATCCACCATTTTCGATGGACGAGTATGCGTTCCGCATACTGCCACGATCGGAAAATACGCGCTGCTGCATGAACGCAGCATGAAACAAATGAGGGGGCGTATCAGTTCCACCTGCGGCAATGAGCGCCCGACAAATTACCGCCGGAATGGACGGCCGGTCTTGACTTCGGGGGGCAATCATCCGACTTCAATGCAACAGCAATATGGAGCAGAACCATGAGCGAAACCGCACAGACGACCGTCGACCAGAGCGAAGTGGATCGCTTCTCCGCGATGGCTGCGGAATGGTGGAGCCCGACCGGCAAGTTCCGCCCGTTGCACAAGTTCAATCCGGTGCGGCTCGAATATATCCGCAACCGCATCTGCGACAATTTCGGCCGCGACCCGAAGGCGCACCGCCCGCTGGAAGGGCTGCGCATATTGGATATTGGCTGCGGCGGCGGCCTTCTCTCCGAACCCGTTGCGCGCATGGGCGCGGATGTGGTGGGCGCCGATCCCTCGGAAAAGAATATCGGCATCGCTTCCACCCACGCCCGCGAAAGCGGGATAAGCGTTGACTACCGCGCCGTGACCGCCGAACAGTTGCAGGAAGCCGGCGAAACCTTCGACGTCATCCTCAACATGGAGGTGGTCGAGCATGTGGCCAATGTCGATCTCTTCGTCACCACCTGCGCGAAGATGGTGCGGCCTGGCGGATTGATGTTCGCGGCCACCATCAACCGCACGCTCAAAGCCCGGGCACTGGCAATCTTCGCCGCCGAAAACGTGCTGCGCTGGCTGCCGCGCGGCACTCATCAATATGAAAAGCTCGTTCGTCCGGAAGAACTCGAGAGGCCGCTGGTGGCAAGCGGCATGGATATCATCCACCGCACCGGCGTCTTTTACAACGTGCTGCAGGACCGCTGGAATCTTTCACCTGACATGGAGGTCAACTACATGATGCTGGCGAAACGACCGGCGTAAGGCTAACGCCGGGCGCGATCTGAGTGATGTCATTCTAAAGAAATTCAGTTGACGTCATCAGGTAAGACCGGCAGCGGCGCGATCTCTATACCCTCATCCAGCAGGGCCCTGGCTTCCTGCGCAGAGGCATTGCCGATGATGCCGCGCTCATCCGCTTCGCCATAATGGATTTTGCGCGCCTCTTCGGGAAATTTATCGCCGACATCCTCGGCACTGGCGCGGATATTGGCGACAGCCTCGCGGATTTTCGCCATCGCCTCTTTTCTGGCCGTATCCATGGCGAGCGTCTGTCGTTCGTCTTTCTTGCGGGCGGTAGAGACCGAAGGCGCCATCAATAGCTTTGATACCTGCACGGAATTGCAGACCGGGCAGGACAGGAAACCGCGCTGCAACTGATTGTCGAAATCGTCGCTACCGGCAAACCAGCCTTCGAACTCATGGCCCTTTTCACAGGCCAGCGCATAACGGATCACGCCGCTTCACCTCCGGCAGGTTTCAGGGGAATGACAGTGTCCAGCCCGAACTCGCGGGCATTGCGCAGATTGGGAATTTTGCCACGCGCAGCCGCCACCATCGACGTGTCGATCTCGGCGAAGATGATCTCTTCTCCGGCGCCGCCGGCAATGGCCAGAACCTTGCCCCAGGGATCGATGATGATGGAATGGCCAAAGGTCTCGCGCCCGTCCTCATGCACGCCGGCCTGCGCGGCAGCAATGACGAAAGCGCCATTTTCGATGGCGCGGGCGCGCAGCAGGATCTCCCAATGCGCCTCCCCCGTCTGCCTGGTGAACGCCGCCGGAACCGTCAGAACCTCTGCACCGGCCAGCGCTTCAGCGCGAAAAAGCTGCGGAAAACGGACGTCGTAACAAATTGCAAAGCCGAATTTCGCCAGCGGAAGTTCGGCAATGCGCGCGACTTCGCCGGGTTGATAAGCAGCGCTTTCGCGCCAGCTTTCACCATTGTCGAGATCGACATCGAACATATGGATCTTGTCATAGCTGCAGATGCGCGAACCATCCGGCGCGAAGAGAAAACCGCGATTGGCAATCTTGCCATCCGGCCGGGCAATCGCAGTCGAGCCGACATGGACATGAATACCGAGTTCACGGGCGAGACGCGCGGCCGTCGCAACGATGATATCGCCATCGTCATCCCGCAATTGCGCGCGCAGCGCCTGCCTGTCCTTCTGGATGGCGCCCGTCATTTCCGGGGTCTGCACATAAACGGCGCCCTCGGCTGCAGCCGCACGCACCAGCCGTTCCATATCGACGGCGTTTTTTGCCGGATCGACGCCGGAACGCATCTGAATGGCGGCAGCCTTGAAACTCATCACATCCTCCATGCCCGCAAATCGGGCCGATCAGGCGGCCAGCAGCGCGTCCAGCTTACCGGCGCGCTCCAGCGCGTGCAGATCATCACAACCGCCCACATGCTCGCCGTTGATGAAGATTTGCGGGAACGTTGTGCCGCCGGATTTTTCGATCATTTCCTGCCGGTATTCCGGTGTCGTCGTGGCGTTATATTCGGCGTAATCCACGCCCTTGCTGTCCAGCAGCGCCTTGGCGCGCGCGCAATAACCACAAAAATCCCGCGTATAGATCGTTACCGGTGCCATGTTTTCAAAGCCCTCGCAAACGTGCGGTAAAACGCACGATAAAGTCATGTCATTCAGGTTTCATATAGGGCCGGAAATGGCCATTGCAAAGGTCAAAACCGTCACATCCGCGGCACCGGCCTTGCGCAGGGCGCGGCTTGCCGCACCCACCGTTGCACCAGTGGTATAGACGTCGTCCACCAGCACCACGCGCTTGCCATGGACATCACCTTCACGGCCGGGCGCAAGCGAGAAAGCGCCGCGCATATTGTCCCGCCGGGCAAGGGCCGAAAGCCCCACCTGCCGCTCCGTCGGCTTCACGCGCAGCAACGCGCCGGCGAGCAAGGGCTTGCCGGCGGCCTTGGCCAGATGCCGCGCAAGCTCGGCGGATTGATTGAAACGGCGGCGCAGGAAACGGTGACGATGCAATGGAACGGGCACGATGCAATCACAGGCATCCACCGTCCCGTCACTTGCCCTCAGCATCCACAGCGCCATCAGGCGGGCGAGATCCGTCCGGTCCTGATATTTCAGCCGGTGCACGAGCTTGCGGGCGGTTCCATCATGGCTTGCGACGGCACGCAGCCGGTCAAAGGGCGGCGGTTCGGCAATGGCCCGCGCGCTCACAAAACCGTCTCCGTGATCCCGCGCGAAGGGAATGCCCAGAACCTCGCAAAAGGGGCGACCGATGAAGCCCACATCCCGCCAGCAATCCGCGCATAAGGCGCCCTCGCCACCGGTCATGCGGGTGCAACCCGCGCAGGTTGGCGGGTAAACCATACGCAAGGCCGCGCGCCACATGTCCCCCACTGCCGCCGGCACGGCCGCGGACCTCGACAACAACCCCGAAAACAGACTTTCACCAGCGCCCATGAGGTTGACTTTACCGCCGAACGGGTGCCTTTGCGAGAGCGATAGTTCTATCCCGACACGGGGAAGATGATGCCCGCAGCGGCATGAGACCAACGATACGGCCCGCCGATCCCAAAGGCGCTTAAGGCCGAGCAGGCAAGATGATGGATATTCTCTTTGACCAGGCCCTGATCGAACAAAACCGTCACCGGGCGTGGGCCAGACGCGATGACAAGGCCCTGTTTCTTCTCGATATGGCGGCCGAAGAGCTGGCCGACAGGCTCGCCATCGTCGAGCGCCAGTTCGAGACCGCGATCGAACTTCATGGCGGAACCGGCGTCACGGCGCGACGCCTGGCGGAGACCGGCAAGGTGGACACCATTCGCCGTATCGAAACCGAAAGCTCTTTTGCAACGGATGCGAATGTTCCCGAGGTTGCTTCCATGGAGCATCTGCCGCTTGAAGAGGCCTCCACCAATCTCATCGTTTCACCGCTTGCCCTGCATCTGACCAACGACACCCCCGGCGCGCTGATCCAGATCCGGCGGGCATTAAAACCGGATGGCCTGTTTCTCGGCGCCATTCCCGGCAGCGGCACCCTGCAGGAACTGCGCGATGTGCTGCTGACGGCAGAGGCCGAACTGACCGGGGGCGCCAGCCCGCGTGTCATTCCTTTCGCCGATGTACGCGATGTCGGCGCGCTTTTGCAGCGCGCCGGGTTTGCGCTCCCGGTTACCGATGCGGAAAGCTACACGGTGCGCTACGATTCGATTTTCCCGCTGATGCGCGACCTGCGCGCCATGGGTATGGCCAACCCGCTGGCAAGCCGCAGCAGAAAACCGCTCAACCGCGCCTTTTTCCTGCGCGCAGCGGAGCTTTACGCCGAGCGGTACTCAGATGCTGACGGGCGGATAAGGGCGACATTTTCGATTATTTACGTATCAGGCTGGGCGCCACACGAAAGCCAGCAGAAACCGCTAAAGCCCGGTTCCGCCAAGGTGCGGCTTGCCGATGCCTTGAAGACAACAGAGGTGAAGCTGTTCTGAGCGATCAGCCCTACGGGTTCGACTTAGCAAAAGTGTCTACGATGAACTGAAACACGGCATTGATATTGGTGCTGATGTCACCTGCCCCAGCGATGAGGGCGGCGGAAAGCAGCCCCGCGATCAGGCCATATTCAATCGCTGTCGCACCGTCTTCGTTTTTGCAAAAATTGATAAAAAAATGCGGCACAGGATATTCCCCATCCACCATCCGGTGCGTTTCGACAACCGGCATCTGCCCTGTTGAAATCAACACCATCCTAGGTCGATGACGTGAGGAATCCGTTACCGTTGATGGTAAACGATCAGCAACCGCTCTCGTTGCTGTAACCCGTGACCACGCAGGGCATCTCCGGCATCGGCTGGGTGATGCTGCGACGGATGGAATAGGTCTTGCCGATATCGGTCTTCTTGATGGAGCCCGTGCTGATCATGTCGTAATTTTCGGGAAACTGCGCGACGCGCGTCGTGGATTTTCCGGCAAGCATGGGGGTGATGATCAGGGAAAGGGCGATAACCGCCGTGCCGAACAACAGCGCCACATTGAGTACGCCGGTGCGACGGGATTTGTTGGAATACAAATGACGACCTTCCACCGTCTTCCAGAAATCCTCGTTCATGACCAACCTCGTCTCGCGCAGTTTACCGCTTCTTTAGCTTAACAATCTGCCAGAGGGTGCTGAACGATCTCTTAACACAGCCCCGTTTTGGTACGGCAAAGCGCTGGCAACAGGGCATTTTCACGAAGCTGTGACGGAATGATCTTACAAGGGTGGATAGATCGCTGGGAAAGGCCCGAGGATGACGTCATGCTGAGGCGAGCAGCCTCGCACTCGACGAGTGCGTACTCGACAGGCTGATATCCCTACCGAATTGCGCGCAAACGGCACGCCGCCAGCTTATAGCAGATCCTGCAGGAAGGGGATGAGCGGCTCATCGGCCGGCGGCATGGGGTAATCACGCAGAGCCTGCGGCTTTACCCATTTCAGCGCCTGCCCTTCCCGGCCATGCGCAATGCCCTCATAACGGCGGCACACGTAAAGCGGCATCAGGAGGTGAAAGGTCTCATAGGTGTGGCTGGCAAATGTCAGCGGCGCAAGACAGGCGACCTTGGTTTTGATACCCAGTTCCTCGTCCAGTTCGCGCACAAGGGTTTCCTCGGGCGTCTCGCCATGCTCCACCTTGCCGCCCGGAAACTCCCACAGGCCCGCAAGCGATTTGCCTTCAGGACGCTGCGCCAGAAGAATGCGGCCATCCTGATCGAGGAGCGCGCAGGCGGCGACCAGCAGAATTTTTTTGCCCGCTTCGCTCATTCGCCTGCCCCCTTGCGCCAGTAGCGATAACGATAAGCCTCGGAGAAGCCAAACTTCTCATAAAGGGCGATTGCCGGCGCATTGGCGATATCAACCTGCAGCCAGGCGCTTTTTGCACCGCTTATTCTGGCCCAGCGCAGCGCGGAGGACAGAATCTGCGTGCCGAGACCCTTTTTGCGCTGCGATTTCACAACATCGAGCGAGAGAATGCCGGCGAGATCATTATCCTGAACACAGATCACGGTCGCGAGCGGATTGCCTTCCACTTCCTCATTGATAAAGAGGCCAAGCGTCGGCTTGATCGAGCTCACGATTTCCGCAATCGCCGGGCGCAGCGCCGGGTCGCCGTCGCTCACCTTGATACTCGCCTCGACAAAACGGCCGATATCGTGGCTTGGCAGGCTGACCAGCGTTTCCGGCAGTTCCATGCTGGAAAGATCGGCCGTCATGACCATGATCTCTTCGAACACGGACCAGCCGTCATTCACCAGAAAATCCCTGAGCTGTGGCGGCATCAGCGTCGTTTCGCGCACCACCAGCGGTCTGCCGAAATCTTCGAAACGCTTACGCGCCTTTTCCAGCCGTACTGCACTGTTTCCGTAGTCGGAAGGGTCCAGCGGCACCACGCAGTTGATCCGCTTGGAGGGATGCGAACCCGTCAGGCGGATTTGCCAGCTGCCGTCATAAATCACCGACGAGGCAGGCCATGCCCGGAAGCTGACGGCTTCCAGACGGCGAACCAGCGGCAGATTAACGGCCTTGTTGTCCTGCATTCTCTTCGGCTCCAACGGTCAGCTCCGGTAGTCGCCGTTGATCGCAACATATTCCTTGGTGAGATCGCAGGTCCAGACAGTGGCCGTGCCCTGACCGAGACCAATATCCACCTTCACGGGAATGTCTTCGAGACGCATCACCGCGGTGGTCTCCGCTTCCGAATAGTCGGGATCGCGCTCGCCATTCACGGCCACGCGCACGCCGCCGAACCAGATGGCGAGGCGATCACGGTCGGCCATTTCGCCGGATTTGCCGACGGCCATGACAACGCGGCCCCAATTGGCGTCTTCGCCGGCAACCGCGGTTTTCACCAGCGGCGAATTGGCGATGGAAAGGGCGATCTTCTTGGCGGCGGCATCGTTTTCCGCGCCAGTGACAGTAACTTCCACCATCTTGCGCGCGCCTTCGCCGTCGCGAACCACCTGCAAGGCAAGGTCCTTCAGAAGATCGTTGAGGCTAGCGCGGAAGCCGGCAAGGCGCTCGTCATCGGCGCTCGTCACCTTCACCTGGCCGTCTTCAGCCGCAGCACCCGTGGCAAACAGCATCAGCGTGTCGGAGGTGGAGGTGTCGCTGTCGACCGTCACGGAATTGAAGGTGGGGCCGACACCGGCGGAAAGCAGGGATTGCAGGGCGACGGGCTCGATATCCGCATCCGTCACCACGAAGGAGAGCATCGTCGCCATATCAGGCGCGATCATGCCGGCGCCCTTGGCGATACCGTTGATGGTAACGATGACGCCGCCGATTTCGGCAGTGCGGGTCGCGACCTTCGGATAGGTATCGGTCGTCATGATCGCCTTGGCGGCTTCCTGCCAGAAATCGGCTTCGGCCATGCCGTTCATATCGCCCAGAACACCGGCGAATTTGGTGGCGTCCAGCGGCTCGCCAATCACGCCAGTCGATGCGAGGAAAACCTCACCTTCGGAGCAGCCGACGGCGGCGGCGGCGGACTTCGCCGTCAACTCGGTTGCGGCCTTGCCCTTGAGGCCGGTGAAAGCATTGGCATTGCCGGAATTGACCACCACGGCACGCGCCACACCGCCACCGAGATTGGCGCGGCAGAAATCGACGGGGGCCGAGGGGCACTTCGATTTGGTGAAGACGCCTGCAACGCTTGCCGGCGCGTCGAACACCATCAGGAGAACATCCGTGCGGTTCTTGTATTTGATACCGGCGGCGGCCGTCGCCATGCGAACACCGCGCAGCGCGGGCATGTCGGGATAGGATTTCGGAGCGAGCGGGGAAACGGCAACGGACATGGGAAGCGCCTGAAATTCTGGAAAAGAGGATCTGGGAATGCCTGAGATGAAACGGGGCGGCCCATAGCCGCCCCGTAACCTGAATTTTTACTGCTGCGGCTGAGCCTGCTGTTCCTTCGAGGCTTCGTCGTAGCCCTTCTTCAGCGTCTCATCCATGATTTCGATCTTCTGGTCAGCCTTTGCCTTCTCGATGAGGGCAACGTACTTGTCACGCATGACAAGCTGACGAACCTGCGGCTCGACCTGCTCGAAAGCCGGCGGCGGGGCGATGCGCTTGTCTTCCAGCTTGATGACGTGGAAGCCGAACTGCGTCTTCACCGGGGTCTTGGTGTAAGCGCCCTTTTCGAGGCCGAAAGCGGCTTCTTCGAATTCCGGCACCATGCGGCCCTTGCCGAACCAACCGAGGTCGCCGCCGTCATCCTTGTTGGAATCGGTCGACTTTTCCTTGGCGAGGGCTGCGAAATCCTTGCCCGAATCAAGCTGCTTGATGATGTCTTTCGCTTCGTCCTCGCTGGCGACGAGAATGTGCGCGGCCTTGATTTCTTCTTCCTGCGGCAGGGCTGCGACTTCCTTGTCGTAGCGCGCCTTCACCTCATCATTGGTGACAGCTTCGACCACGTGCTTGCGGAAATAGGCGTTGTGCAGCTCACGGTCCTGGATGAATTCCATGCGCTTCTTGAAATCTTCAGTCTTTTCCAGACCTTCGGCGCTGGCGTTCTTTACCAGAAGCTTGACGTCGATCGCGCCGGAAAGAGCTGCGACCTTCTTCTGCTCGTCGGGAAGCTGCGCGAGCTGCGGATCGAGGTTGCTCATGGCGAGGTCGAGTTCGGACTGGTGGATTTCCAGATCGCCAACCTTGGCGACAACCTTGTCTTCCTGTGCGAAAGCCGGAAGCTGGAGGCCGAGCGTGGCCACAATCACCGCAGCCGCAATTTTATTATAGCGCAACATTTTGAACCTTTCGGGGACAATGCCGGCTCCAGACATGGTTTCCGGCTCTGAAAAAACTTCCAAACACCGGATTGTGGCCATTCTGTAACGGGCAGAACCGTTGACATCATTTGCCCCCCCTCTTATCTGTCACGCAACCTCGCGTCCAGATACGTTGAAGGGCGAAGTCCGTCATTTGTGCTGAAAACAGCGTGACGGAGAAAAGCGCCCGGCAAAACGGAATTTCAGAAAGGGCCAGTAAGATGGTCAGTCTCGGCGGTATAGCCCGCAAGTTGTTCGGTTCGGCAAATGATCGCCGCGTCCGCTCCTATAAAAGCAAGATCGCAGCCATCAATGCGCTTGAAGAGGCCACCAAGGCGCTCTCCGACGAGGCGCTGGCGGCCAAGACCGCCGAATTCCGCCAGCAGCTGGCAGACGGCAAGTCGCTGGACGACCTGCTGATCCCGGCCTTTGCCGTGGCCCGCGAAGCATCGCGCCGTGTTCTCCACATGCGTCCCTTCGACGTGCAGCTGACGGGTGGTATGATCCTGCACGGCGGCGCCATCGCCGAAATGAAGACGGGTGAAGGCAAGACGCTGGTAGCGACGCTTGCGGTCTACCTCAACGCGCTCGCCGGCAAGGGCGTGCATGTCGTTACCGTCAACGACTATCTTGCCCAGCGCGACGCCGCCACCATGAGCAGGCTTTACCGCTTCCTCGGGCTGACGACCGGCGTCATTGTCCACGGGCTGGATGACGACCAGCGCCGCGAGGCCTATGCCTGCGACATCACTTACGCGACGAACAACGAACTCGGCTTCGATTATCTGCGCGACAACATGAAATATGACCGCGCCCAGATGGTGCAGCGCGGCCACAACTACGCGATCGTCGACGAAGTCGACTCCATCCTGGTCGACGAAGCACGCACGCCGCTCATCATTTCCGGCCCGCTGGACGACCGTTCCGACCTCTACAACACCATCGACGCCTTCATTCCGCTGCTGACACCGGAAGATTACGAAATCGATGAAAAGCAGCGCTCGGCCAACTTCTCCGAAGAAGGCACCGAAAAGCTCGAAAACCTGCTGCGGCAGGCGGGTCTGCTCAAGGGCGAATCGCTGTACGACGTCGAAAACGTCGCCATCGTCCACCACATCAACAACGCGCTGAAGGCCCACAAGCTCTTCACCCGCGACAAGGACTACATCGTCCGCAACGACGAGATCGTCATCATCGACGAGTTTACCGGCCGCATGATGCCGGGCCGCCGTTATTCCGAAGGTCAGCATCAGGCTCTCGAAGCCAAGGAAAAGGTGCAGATCCAGCCGGAAAACCAGACGCTTTCCTCCGTCACCTTCCAGAATTATTTCCGCATGTATGAAAAGCTGGCCGGCATGACCGGTACGGCTTCGACGGAAGCGGAAGAATTCGGCAACATCTACGGCCTTGACGTCATCGAGGTGCCGACCAACCTGCCGATCCAGCGTATCGACGAGGACGACGAGGTTTACCGCACCGGCGAGGAGAAATTCCAGGCGATCATCACCGAGATCAAGGCGGCGCATGAGCGCGGTCAGCCGGTTCTGGTGGGCACGACCTCCATCGAAAAGTCCGAACTTCTTGCGCATATGCTGCGCCAGTCCGGTTTCTCCGACTTCCAGGTTCTGAACGCCCGTTACCACGAGCAGGAAGCCTATATCGTTTCGCAGGCCGGTGTTCCCGGCGCCGTCACCATCGCCACCAACATGGCCGGCCGCGGTACCGACATCCAGCTCGGCGGCAACGTCGAGATGCGTCTCGAGCGCGAGCTGGAAGGCATGGAGCCGGGTCCGGAGCTTGACGCCAAGGAAGAGGCCATCCGCGCCGAGATCAAGGTGCTGAAGGAAAAGGCGCTCGCCGCCGGCGGTCTTTACGTCATCGCCACCGAACGCCATGAAAGCCGCCGTATCGACAACCAGCTGCGTGGTCGTTCCGGCCGTCAGGGCGACCCCGGCCGTTCGAAATTCTACCTGTCGCTCCAGGACGACCTGATGCGCATCTTCGGTTCCGAGCGCATGGACAGCATGTTGCAGAAGCTCGGCCTCAAGGAAGGCGAAGCAATCGTCCATCCGTGGATCAACAAGGCGCTGGAACGCGCCCAGAAGAAGGTCGAAGCCCGCAACTTCGAGACCCGCAAGAACCTTCTGAAATATGACGACGTGCTGAACGACCAGCGCAAGGTGATCTTCGATCAGCGCCTCGAGCTGATGGAAGCCGACAATATCGGCGAAACCGCAGCCGACATGCGCCACGAAGTCATCGAGATGCTCGTCACCAAGCATGTTCCGGAAAATGCCTATGCCGAACAGTGGGATATTGCAGGCCTCAAGGCCGGCATCGCCCAGTTCCTGAACCTCGACCTGCCGGTAGAGGACTGGGCCAAGGAAGAGGGCATCGCCGAGGACGATATTCTCCAGCGCGTCACCGAGGCGGCCGACAAATACGCCGCCGAGCGCGCGGAGCGTTTCGGCCCCGAGATCATGACCTATGTCGAACGTTCGGTCATTCTCCAGACGATCGACCATCTGTGGCGCGAACATATCGTCAATCTCGATCATCTCCGTTCCGTCGTCGGTTTCCGCGGTTATGCCCAGCGCGATCCCCTGCAGGAATACAAGGCGGAAGCCTTTGAACTGTTCCAGGCCCTGCTCGCCAATCTGCGCGAGGCCGTTACCGCCCAGCTGATGCGTGTGGAACTGGTGCAGCAGGAACCGCAGCAGCCGGAACTGCCGGAAATGACCGCGCATCACCTCGACCCCAATACGGGCGAAGATGAAATGGCGCAGGGCATGCAGCCCACGCCCGTCAATTTCGTGCCGGCCGAGGAACGCGATCCGAACAACCCCACCACCTGGGGCCGTATCGGCCGCAACGAAATGTGCCCCTGCGGCTCCGGCAAAAAATACAAGCACTGCCACGGCGTTTACGAACAGGCGTAAGGCGCTTGTTGTCAGCCTGAAATCAATCGCCCGTAACCCGCGTTACGGGCGATTTTGTTTGGGCCGGGCCATTGCCGGTGTGCCGGCTGTTGACTGGTCTCGGCGCTTTCCATAAGGGAGCCTGATCATTTTCTGGAAACTGCTTCCATGGCCCCTCGCGATCTCGCCGCCTATATTTTTCTCGCGCTCGCGTGGGGAGTTTCTTTTCTGCTGCTTTTACAAGTCGTAGCAGCCTTCGGCTGGATCGGCGCCGTCACGCTTCGTTCACTCATGACCGCTGCCGCCCTCTTTCTCATTGCGCGGACGGTGCGTCGAAAGCTGAGATTCTCGGCCGGCTGGCGCGCCTTTACGGTTGTCGGGGCAACAACGGTCGCGGGGCAATTGATCGGCCTGTCCTACGCCACTCCCCAGATCGGCACCGCCATGGCCGCCATATTGGTGGCGACCATTCCGCTTTTCTCCATGCTCATCTCTCAGCTGTGGGGTATTGAGCGTCTGACGCGTCAGGGCATTGCCGGTCTCGTTATCGGTTTTGCCGGCATAGTCCTGCTTGTCGGTTTTCCCGCCGTTCCCGTTACAACCACCTTCATCATCGGCTGCGCCGCTGCTGTCGCCGCCTGCATCTGCGCGGCCTATGGCAGCAATTTTGCCAGCCGCCACCTGAAGGGCGTGGGTTCCTGGGAAATCACCATAGGCTCATTCCTGACAGGCGGCCTGATGACCCTGCCGCTTCTCTTGGTGGTCCCACTGCCGAGAACACCTGATCTCATCGATTACGGTTATCTTTTGATACAGGCGGTGGTCATGAGCGGCCTTACCTACATCACCTATTTCAAGCTGGTCTCTTCGATCGGCGCAACCAAAGCGATCAGCGTTGAATTCGCCGTCACCGTCGTGGCGGTTCTCGTCGGTGCTTTGGTGCTGGATGAGCCGCTTTCGCTTCCCCAGCTTTTCGGCGCCGGCATCATCATTTTGGGCTGTGCGCTGGTCCTTGACCTTATGCCCAAGAAAAAGGCTCCGCCCACCCCTTCCGGCGCGTGAAGAATTTATTAGCGTTTTCCACCAATAGTCGTGCTGGTCGCTGCTGATCGCGTTTGCGGCGCGGGGGAAAAATGCAACCGGGCAAATCAGACTACGAGCATTACTGGGACCCGCTCAGGGCTCTCCTCATGCTGCTCGGCATTCCCTATCACGCCTCCCTCATCTACAGCCATGCCTTGCCATGGGACATCAAGGATTTTGAAACCAGCCCGCTCCTGAGCGCGCTTGGCGCCGCGCTCTCCACCTTCCGCATGCCGGCTTTTTTTGTAGTGGCCGGATATTTCTCCATCATGGTTATCGGCAAGAAAGGCAAGATGCGCTGGCTCAGGCAGCGTTTCCTGCGCCTCGGCGTGCCCTTTATTGTGGCAGTCCTTCTGCTCGGGCCATTGCAGCTTTTCCTGCTGCAACTGGCCGGTGTCGCCAAGGGCGACATCCCGGCCGACCGGCTGCTGGAGAGCCTACCAGGCCTGCTGCATCCGAGCGAACAGTGGATCATGCATCTGTGGTTCCTGCCGGCCCTTATCGTCTATTCCATTCTGCTTGCCGGCCTGCTGTTTCTTACGGAACATAAGCCATTGGCATATGCGAAAGATTGGTTCGACAGCCTGCGGCAGCGACATGTCACACTGTTTTTCGCAGCGCTCTGCACCCTTCCGGTTTTGTGGGAATTGATGATCTACGGATCCGGCCTGCTTGCGGCAAGGACCGCAAGCGGTTTCTTTCTTCTCTATGAACGCGCTTCCGACCCCTATGCGCGCTACCTGCCATTTTTCCTTGTCGGGGCCGTGCTACACCGTGATCGCGCCCTCTTTCACCGCTTTCGCCAGACGGGTCTTCTCACCGGCATCGTCGCAGCGAGCGCCATCGCAACCGCGGTAACCCTGCGCCTGCAAAATCCCCTTTCGAATTCGGCCCTGCTGGTGCTGGTGTCGACAATTGCGGCGGTGGCCACGAGCCGTCTGCTGATTGACCTCGCCTGCCGATATTTCGACGGGCCAAACCGCTTTGCCAGACGCATGACGGATGCATCCTTCACCATCTACCTGTTTCACCATCCATTGATTTACGCCTTCGGAACGCTCTTCATCCTGATTGCGCTGCCGCCAATCGTGGAATTCGCCATCATCGTCGTGGCCACCACCTTGGTGGCCTATATGCTGCATCAGGCGATACGCCTCAGCCCACTCGCCCTTTTCCTGTTCAATGGCATCCGCGGGCCGAAGAAGGTGGAGGATATTGGCACACAGGCCGGCGCCTCCCAAACCCTTCGTTAAGGATGAAGCGCGTATAATCGGCTTGCCTATTCAACTGGAAATGATGGCGTGTGGATCATGGCTATCCTCAACACGGCGGAAAAAGCCTTACCCGCAGGCCTGCGCGCGAAGCTTTCGCCGCTGGTAGCGAAGGTCGCCGTCCTTCTTTCCGGCGGAGATGAGGTTTCCCGTGCGCAGCGCATGGCGCTGGTTGCATTTGCGGTGCGCATCGTCAGCGCCGGCATCGCCTTCATTTCGCAGATCATTCTTGCCCGCCTGATGGGGGAGTTCGAATATGGCCTGTTCGCCTTTGTCTGGGTTCTGGTGATCCTGTTCGGCAACCTCTCCTGTCTCGGTTTTCACACGACCGTCATCAGGTTTTTACCCGGCTACCGTATGGAGGATGCCCATGACAAGATCATGGGACTGACCTCGACGGCGCGTGTCTTCGCCATGTTTTCGGCCAGCGCGCTTGCGATTTTCGGTTTCGTTTTTCTGTATTTCTTCGGCGAGCGCATCGCCTCCTATTATCTCATTCCCGTTTCGCTGGCGCTTTTCACCCTGCCGATGGTGGCGCTGGGCGATGTGCTGAACGGCACCGCGCGCGCCAATGGCTGGGCGGTTTCCGCTCTCAGCCCCACCTATATTATCCGCCCGGTGCTGATCCTGCTGTTCATGCTGGTGGCAATCGGTTTCGGAGCGGAAAAAACCGCGACGACGGCCATGCTCACGGCCCTTCTTGCCACCTATGTCACCACGCTTTTCCATTTCGTCTTCATGGACCGCCGGCTCAACCGGCATTTCCGCAGCACGGCCCGAAGGGTTCATTTTCGCCACTGGATAAGGTTCGCCTTTCCGATGTTCCTGATCGACGGCATCGGGTTTTTGATGACCAATTCCGATGTGGTGATTGTCGGGCTTTATCTGCCGCCGGATCAGGTGGGCATTTATTTCGCCGCGGCAAAGACCATCGTGCTGATGCAATTCGTGTTTTTCTCCGTGCAGGCGGCAGCCGCCCCGCGTCTGGCCGCCCTGATGTCTGCCAATGACAGGCAGGGGCTCGCCGGTTTCGCCAGCCAGGCCGCGCGCTGGGCCTTCTGGCCGTCGCTTGCCGTCGGCAGCGTGGTGCTTCTGGCCGGCCCGTTCCTGCTATCGCTTTTCGGTCCCGGCTTCGTTCAGGGCTACGAGCTGATGTTTTTCCTTTTCGCCGGTTTTCTCGCCAAAGCGCTGATAGGCCCGGGAGAAACCTTGCTGAATATGGCCGGCAAACAAAAATTGTGCGTCGTGCTTTATATTATTATCTTCGGTTGCAACATTGCACTCAACATGGCGCTCATTCCGGTCTATGGTCTGGCAGGGGCCGCGGCAGCGGTGGCGATAGCCATGTGCATAGAAGCTGTGCTATTGCATATTGCCATTCGCCGCACACTCGGGATCGTCCTTTTTGCCTTCAACGATCCCCGGGCGGGCCAAAACACTGGGAAGGCGGTGTAACGATAAGCATGTCCAGCGATCCAAAGAATCCGGATTTTCAGGACCCGCGCATCGCCGCACTGATGGCGTCTGCGGAGCGTGACCGTCCCGTAGCCGACAGCAGCCGACGCGTGGGGCGCGATGGCCGGGAATTCTGCATCTATCCGGGTCAGCTCGGTTACGACATGCAGGAAGAACTCGACTTTCTGTCCAACCGCGTGATGGAGGCGAATGTCTTCTTCACCGGACGGCTTCTCGCACCCGCCATGCCGCGGATCGAGGACAAATCCGTGCGCTTTGCGCTTATTCGCGATGAGAACGGCGCCAGAAGCCGCATGCGCTTCCTGATGCCTTTCACCGTGGAAAAGCCCGGCTTTTCCATCGGCCCTTCCATTATTCGCGTCTGGGCCAATCCGTTCGGGCCGCTTGGTACGCCGCTGGTTGATACCGAAGGGGCCGCCGAAACCCTCGACAATCTTTTCGACGCCCTTTCCGACCGCAACATGCGTCTGCCCAACGTTCTGGTGTTGCCGGATGTTAGGCTGGAAGGGCCTTTTGCCCGCATGTTCAAAGCCATCGCGCTCAGCCGCAACCTGCCGGTGACGACGACAGGCAATTATCACCGGCCGATGCTGGAAAGCCTGCTTGATGGCAGGGCCTACCTGCAAAACGCCCTTGCACCGCACCATCTGCGTGAAATGAACAGGCAGTGGCGCCAGCTCGAAAAAATTGGGCCCCTCGCCTATACCGTTACCCGGCAGCCGAAGGACGTGCGCTATCGCATGGAGGAATTTCTGGCGCTGGAGGCGAGCGGCTGGAAAGGGCGTAAACGCACCGCGCTGGTCAACGACCGTTATCGCGCCGCCTTTGCCCGCGAGGCGATCACCAATCTGGCCGAGGCCGATGCGGTGCGTATCCACACCATCGATCTCAATGGCAGCGCCATCGCCTCCATGGTCGTCTTCATCACGGCGGGCGAGGCCTATACGTGGAAAACCGCTTTCGACGAGAGCTATGCGCAATTTTCTCCCGGCAAGCTGCTGGTGCAGAAACTGACCGACTGGCATCTGGATGACGCCAATATCCTGCGCAGCGACAGCTGCGCCGTGCCCGATCATCCGATCATGAGCCGCTTCTGGCAGGAGCGCCAGGAAATGGGCACGCTGGTGGTGGGGCTTGCCCAGAACAGCGACCGCGACGTGCGGCAGGTTTCCACGCAGGTGGACATGTACCGCAACACCCGCAACCTCGCCCGCAGCCTGCGGCAGAAGATCCTGTCCTTCGGACGCAAGGGCAATTGATCCGAAGGACGCCAGCGGCGCCCTTCGGAGTTTATGATGCGGGTAAAGCCCGCTTCAGCGCGAAGCCGTCCGGATCATCTTGCACAATTGCGTCAGAGCCGCATCGTATCCGCCGCCCAGAATATCGACACAACGGCGGGCGAGCTTGATCTGCTCGGTCCGCGACATGTCGTTATAGGCCTGAATGACCTGACGCATGGCGCCAGGCGTCATTGGGCCCGATGTGCCGGGATTGTTAGGGCTTCCCGGGTTCCCAGGATTTCCCGGATTGCCGGGATTACCCGGCGAACTTGAACCGCCAATGCCCAGCCCGACATCAACGCCCACCCCGCTCGAGCCGCCGACATTGGCTCCGACATTGGCATTGACACCGTTCGACCCGCCAACGGAGGCGTTCACGCCCGCATTGACGCCGCTGGAACCGCCGACGGATGCATTCACATCCGCATTGACCCCATTGCTGCCGCCGACCGAAGCGTTGACATCCGCGCCCAATCCGCCGCCGCTCCTGCCGCCGACATCCGCACTGGCGTTGACACCACCGCTGCCGCCAACGGAGGCATCGACCCCGAGCCCGCCGCTGCCGTTGCCACCCACACTGGCATTAACCCCATTCTCACCGCCGATCCCGATATCCAGCGCATGGGCATGGACCGGCAGGATCAGGCAGGCGGACAGTAATAAATTGCGAGAAAAAGCCCTCATAATTTCCTCCCTATGAGTTTGGCCATTCCCGCCCCGCGTGGAAACTCCACCCGGACATCATAATTCAATTAGTAATTGCGTATATTCTAATTTATTAGAGGTGCCTAATATTACCTTAATGCCGCAACTGCAGGTGTCGCGATCCGGCACAGCCACCGACCGTAACATTTTGATCGGCGGCCCCGGCAAGGACGGAAAACCGGCCGCGCAAACACGCGCAATTCAAAAGGATAAGTCAGCTTTGGGGTTGCACGCATGGCCCTCACCATGATAGACGCCGTGGCATTACCACCGTTGCCCCAATGGCGGAATTGGTAGACGCGCCGCACTCAAAATGCGGTTCCGAAAGGAGTGCTGGTTCGATCCCGGCTTGGGGTACCATTACCTAAAAATCACATTGATTTGCTTAGGTTTTCTTTTCCGAAGTGTCCAAGTAGTTCATACCACCTAGAAAAGTTGGACACTTTTGTTCTTCTTTTGGTCAGTCGTCGCTGTCGTCTACAGCCTGATCCATGAGCTTTACGGCGCTCTTTGCGAGCACCTTTTGGCGAGCCGCCTTGGTGTAGCGGATTACCTCTTTCGACGTTGTATGGCCGGTGATAGCCATAATCTGGTGCTCGGTCGCGCCGCGATCTGCAAGCCGCGCAGCGGCGGCTTTTCTCAGCCCGTGGGCGCTGCAATGCGTAAGCTTGGCTTCATCGCACCGTTTCCGAAACCAGTTGCCAAAGCCATTCGACGTGAAGGGCTTGTTGAACTCGGTGACGAGCAAGGTCAGATCACCGCACGGCCCGGCCTCGATAGCCTTCACAAGATTTGGATGCAGCGGCATTTCCAATCTGCGGGGCTTCCTCCTCTTGTCTTTCTCCTGGACAAACCGGAGCCAACCCTTTGTCATGTGCTGCTTTCCGAACAGGACGATATCGCTACGGCGCTGGCTTGTATAAAGCATCAACATCAAGGCCAGATAAGCTTTCGTCCCGATGGGATGTTTTGCGATGAATTGGTCAACTTCCTCCGCAGTCCAAGAGTGAAAGCCTTCCGATCCGGTTTTGAAATAGGGGATGTCTCGGGCCGGATTGGTCGCGCAAAGTTCAACGGCGGGCATTGTCGCCCAGCCGAATATTGCTCGTAACGCCTTAAGCCAGCTATTCGCAGCATCTGGCGTTTCCGCCTTCCGGTCCCGTAGAGCGCGAACGGCTTTTGCAGTAAATGCAGGTACCGGCACATCCTCAAATAGCTTCTTGTCTCCCATTTTGATTGGCTCTTTCCACATAGCCTCAACGATGAGCTTGCGGCGATAGCGCGTCTTGGTGTCCAGTTGTTTGTATTCCGCACTCTGGAAATAGAGCTGGCATAGCCAGCGGAATGTCCCCTTCCCTGCCATTTTCGGGCCGGTGATTTCCTCTTTCTGGACGCCCTCTAATGCAGCGTAGTATGCAGCATTGAATTCATCGGTGCCGGGCAACCCCGGCAGTCGAACTTTCGGTTGGCCTTTGCGCCGAAAATAAAACCGGAGACTGCCCCCGGTTCGATCTTCGACTACATATTTTTTTGCAAATTTCTTGGGCATTTACGCGAAATCCCATTCCTCTGTTTCATCGCCCTCCCCTCCGGGCAAGCGACTGAAGGCTCTTTCGAGCGACCGCCTGTCCCAAATGGTGCGGCTATTTGCCTTCTTCGGCTTCGGCATTCTGCCATCGGCCACCATTTCGTCAAACAGGGATTTGGAAACGCCAATGTAGGCGGCGGCTTGCTCGCGGTTTAACCCAAGAACGGACGGCAATGGGCAAGCGCCAGCCGGTCTTGCTTCGGCGGCGGCTGTCATCGCATGTTCTCCGTCAAAAGTTTGGTGGCCTCCAGGTCAAGGGTCCTCTTGGATTCTTCAAGCGCGCGAGCGGTATACATTGCGCGATCCGTTTTAAATTCGGCAATACCAAGCGCCCAAAGGCAATTCTCGGCACGCTGTCGCGCCCACCGTTTTTGTGTTGGTGACAGCGCGTTTTCACTAAATGCGGTGAGCGCGACGAAACAAAACGAGAGGACGGTTACCTGGTCGGCGGCGCTTGGCTTTTTCATTCACCGCCCTCCTGCGTTCCGGGTGCCGCGACCTGGCGGCGTTTGATCTCAGCGAGGCTAGCGGCGCAAAGCGCTGAGCCGGCGATAATGGCGAGGATGAGGACGACGCAAACGCAGGCAAAAAAGAACCGGCCATAAGCTGACGTTTGCTGTTGCGGGCAATCTGTCGAGATCATGGGTGAAATCTGGATCAAGCTTGTCTCCATCCGTTCGGGAAACCGCCTCGCGTGAGGCGGAAACCAGAGCGGACGTTTCAGGCCGCAATGCGCGCGTCTTGAACACGCATGTCGTGGAACCGCGCAATAGCTGCATCACCGCAGCGATTGATTTCCTCAGCCGTAAACCATTCCCGCAGGTCGGCTTTCGTGCAGCCTTCGCCCACGCGCTGGATGGCCTCCGCCATCGCCTGCTTCAGGTCGGTGTCGTTCGCGGTATTGATATGCATGCCTTGTCTCCATCCTGTTGAGGGAGCCGGGCGGCAGGTTTACATTTCGAGGGTGCGCCGCCCGGCCGTCTGCCAGAGCCGCAACGAGGTTGAACGGCCTGAACGGACGGAACGTATTTCGGTACATGTACCGTTGTCAACATCCAAAACGGTATTTGTACCTATATCAGGACAATAAAAAACCCCGCTGCTCCGGCGGGGTTGGGCAATGGAATCACTGATTAAAACTCAGACGTGTGGCCTAAAAAAAGAAATCACGTCTTGCCACCGCGTAACTAGGGTCATTAGTCCGACAGCAATTGATATTATTGTAGCTACCTTTGCGGTTGTAGGAAGGCTATCGACGCGGCCTTTTAAATGGCCGAACGACTCCGCAGAAGGCATGCTTCTCAGCATTCCCTTCATTTCAGCGACGTCCTTAAGGAGCGTTTTGAGATCGCCCTTAATTTCCTTCATGTCGTCTTCGAGAGATTTGACACGTGTTTCCATGCCATCAAATGTGCCACCGCCACCGCCTGATTTCAAGGACTTCCCCTCGGTCAGCGCACGCAATTTAGCTTCTTGTTGATCGTGAAATCTTGAGAATAGGTTGACAATATTGTTGTCACTCATCGTCCACCCCCTCTTTGGCCGCTCTGATTAGAGCCTGCAATTCTTTAGTGATAAAACTATTTGTATTGTTAAATGTTTCTCCGAACTTGTTATACTTTTCAGATACCTCATCATTTGTAACCATCGCCGAAAGTGCCGTCATCGCATCAAGGATCAGTTCCTGATTGAGTGAGAGTGCGGCATACAGCTTCAATAGATCGCCCTTCGTTGCCGGTTGATCGAGTTTTTCGTATAGCCGGTTAACCTGCTCCACAATGTTTGCGTGATCGAGTGATTGTCTCATTCTCACATCCTCGAAAAGCGACCGACGACCCGGCCGATTATCCTGAAATCATCATGTTGCAATTCATCGAAACGATCCGGTGCAGCTTCTGAAATAATGCGGAAGCGCGCCGGATTGGAGCCTGCAATCTTACTCAAGGTTTTGACCTTCATCACCTCGTCGCCATCATTGATAACGTAAATGGCGTCACCTGCGTAAGCCGATTGCGAAAGGTCCACCATCACCCTGTCGCCCGCATAAAGGCGCGGTTCCATGGAATGACCAACCACGGGTATGAGGGCGATTTGTGATGGTGTAGCCCCTAGGCCGTGACGCACAAAATCAGGTGGAATAACCCATTCCGACGTAACCGGATGACCTGTTGCTATCCCCCTAGTTTCAACACGGGCTGCGCGGTCATCCAGCGTATGGCCTTGGCCAGCGCCTGCGGCCGCTGGAAACTCTGGCGATGCGCCTTCAATTCTTCCTTTGTAGTGGAGGCCACCATTAATAAAGGCGGCTGGGCGAACCCGATCGTTCCAATCGCCATTATCTTCCTCTGAATCCTGAGCGTCGGGATCAAAACTACTGACGAGTTTCGGTGCATCGTTTCCGTACATCAGCCAAGTTGCGGTTGTTTTCAGAACGGGGGCCAATTTTTCGACGCTGTCGGTCCGCGGTAAGACATTCTTGTCTGGCCTTTCCCAATTGCGAATGGTCCCCGCCCTACCAAATGCTTGGAGTTCAGCGGCGTTTCGCGAAAGGCCAAGCTCGTCAAGCCTTTCGTGGATTCTGGCGACAAGCTCTTCACGCCGCTTCTGGGTATTTTCTTTGCTCATAGCGGTATCTTTACCGTCGGCGCGAGTTCGGCAAGCGGTATATAAACCGTTGACAACTAGGTATATGTACCGCATACCGTTGCGTATGCTCACTATTACCGCCTTTTTCATTGTTGCCGACCGATACGGCGAGGCCTCTCACCTCGCTGAGGCAACGCTTTCGTCTAAGATTTTCAACGATGGAAAACGGCTGGCTGCAATCCGGAATGGCGCTGACGTTGGGGTCCGCCGACTGGAAGCGGCGACCTGCTGGCTCTCGAACCATTGGCCAGAAGATCTTGAATGGCCCAATTCTGTTTACCGTCCGTCCAAAACAATCTTTCACGAGGCGGCAGAATGAACGGCCTCGTTTCCTTTTCGCGCGGCCAATCCTCCCGGCCTGCTGCGACCCGCGCCGGTGCACTTTCCTTCTTCTCGCCCGGCGCGGGTAACTCTCGTTTTGCATGTGGGCCTCCGTAGTTTCCTGACGCCCTGAAACTGTCACCTCCAATCAATTCCCACCACGGGAAAAACGCCGGGATTTTCCCGGCGCGGGAAAGGTATTGTCTCATGATTTCAAACGCATGGTTTCACCGTATCAAAGCCGCGCAACGTGACCTTATCCGCCTCGTGGGCGGCATCGAGCGTGCGGCGGACGTTTCCTCGATTTCGAAAAGCCATATCGGGCGCATGAACAACGCGACCGACCCGGAATTGATGCCGCTGCACGCCGTTTATGCGCTGGAAAGCGAATGCGGCGTGCCGGTTGTCACCTCTGCCATGGCGGAGCTTAACGGGCGGCGGCTGTCGGATTCGGAGGGCGAGCGCGCCGCCGAACAATGCGTCGTCGTCACCTATTCCGAAATGGTCCGCAAGGCTGGCGATTTGATCTCCGGCGGTGCGGTTGCGATTGCGGACATGGTGGTGACGCCAACCGAAGCCACGAAAATGGACCGTGATGCGGCGGAACTGGAAGCGGGCTTGGCGGCGTTTCGCAAAGCGCTCGCCAGCGTGAAAGCCAATGGCGGTCACAAGGTCGGGCTTAGCGTCGTCGGGGGTGCGGAATGAAGCGCCTTACCGACCCGGCCATCACCGAACTGATGAAGCGCCCCTTGTCCGATAGTGCAAGGGGCTTTTTGCGCGAGGTGAAATTCCAGCGCGGCACGCTGGAGCTTTACACACCCGTTCGGCGACGGCTCGCCGAAGAGTGCCGCCACTGCGGCTACGTCCATATCACCGCCGATGGTGAGACCGCCAAGCTGACCGGCTTGGGACAGGCGTATCTTGATCGTTTGATGAGGGCGCACTGATGGCCCCTTACAAGCAAGTGAAACTCCCGAAGCCCGGCCCAAGCGCCCTTGTCGTCATCACCGCCGCCGTTCGCGACGGCATGGTGACGGTCGAATCGCAACAGCAGAGCATTGCGGCAAACAAGTCAGTCAGTAACGGTTACCTGTCACGGGACAAGAAGAACGGGAAAACCTATTACCCGACCGACCGCGCCCGCGAAATGCTTGCCATGCTGGAAGGCATTGCGGAGCCGGGCGACATGCCGGAACGCGAAACGGAAACCGCCGTGGTGCCGGTCGCGGATGCGTCCGGTCTGGTCGCCACAGTGGAACGAGCGCGGGCGCTGCTGGATGATGGCGATGTCATCAACGCCCGCATTGTTGCGTCGGTCGCCTATAATCAGGCCAAAACCGCCGCGCAATTCGCCGAACAAATCGGCGCAACCGAAAAGCTGGTCGCCAAGGCGCGGCGCATGCAGGCCGACGCGCTCTTGATCGAAGCCCGTGCGAAAATCTTGATTGCCGACAAATGGGACGAGGCGCAGGCGGCTGGCGAAGCAGCCACGCGAGGCAGGCCGAAAAACCTTCCCGATGGAAAGGTTTTTTCTGTCGATGATGCCGGACTTTCTTATAAGGAAATTCACGATGCCCGCAAACTCGCAGCGGCGGAGCATCGCGAACCCGGTATTGTCGAACGGGCCATTGAGGCGCGTCTTGCCGCCGGATTGGAACCGACAAAAGCCAATCTTCGCGCAGCGGTCGGCACAGCGAGCGCCACGAAAGAAGAACGCGGCGCAAACCTTTATGAAACTCCGCCGGAGGCGATGTTTACGCTGCTGGCGCTGGAAGAATTCACAGCATGCGTGCTGGAACCAGCCTGCGGGCGCGGCGCGATCTCGCGCATGCTCGAAGCGTATCACTACGCCGTGGTGCTGGCCGATATCAACGATTACGGCACGGCGGACAGCAACGGCGAATTGCAGGCGGTGCAGGACTTCTTGGCCTCGCAACCGCCGGAAGCCGGCTCATACGATATCGTCACCAACCCGCCTTACGGCGACGTGCTGAACGCTTTCGTGGCCCATGCCCTGCGGGTCTACCAGCCGCACAAAATGGCGCTTTTGCTCAATCTGAATTTCCTTGCCGGTTTCGCGGATGACGACCGGAATTTCGTCATGGACGATTGCCCGCCCGCGCGCGTCTACGTCTTCAAGCGCCGCCTACCGATGATGCACCGTGACGGATGGGAGGGCAATAAAGCCTCCAGCCGCATGAACACGGCGTGGTTTGTTTGGGAGCGAAACGAGGACGGCAGCTACGGCAACGCCACCATCGTTCGCCGCGTGGACTGGAAGGAATTTCAGCCTCAGGAAGCTGCCGCCTCGGCGGAAAGCGAGGCGGCATGACGGTTTCCTTTCAGAAAACACATTTCAAAGTCGCAAAGCCGCTCAAGGTTCTGATCGGGTGTGAAACGTCCGGCGTTGTTCGTCGGGCCTTTGAAGCTCTCGGCCATGATGTTTGGTCTTGTGACCTGTTGCCTGCTGACGATGGCAGTAATCGGCATATCATCTGTGATGTCCGCGATCTCCTGAATGAAGGGTGGGACTTGCTGGCGGTGATGCACCCGCCCTGTACCCGGCTTTGTAATTCGGGTGTGCGGTGGCTGAAAGAGCCGCCAACAAACGCACCGAATGAAGCAATGGACGCGGAACGTGCCGCGTGGGCGCTGCTTTCCCGCGATGAAAAGCTGGCGATCATGTGGCGGCTCCTGGATGAAGGGGCTGCTTTGTTCTCCGATTGCTGGAATGCACCGATACAGCGCATCGCCGTCGAAAATCCCGTGATGCATCGCTATGCCAAAATGCGAATCCGCAACTATCACAAAGCGGCGCAGACCGTGCAGCCGTGGCATTTTGGCGATCCTTCCTTCAAGGCGACTTCGTTCTATTTGCGCGGTTTACCGCCGCTGGTGGCAACGAACCGGCTTGTTCCGCCAAAGGTGGGGACAGACGAGCATAAGCGCTGGTCTATCGTGCATCGCGCTCCTCCGGGTGCTGACAGGTGGAAAATTCGGTCGCAAACCCATCCGGGTATTGCCGATGCGGCGGCGTTGCAATGGGGCGGTTATGCCCTCGGAGACGCTGCATGAGCGTTTACGTCGACGACATGCGCGCTCCTTTCGGCAACATGGTGATGTGCCACATGTGGGCGGATTCGGATGACGAACTGCTTGCCATGGCGGACCGCATTCGCGTCCAGCGGAAGTGGATTCAGGGCCATCCGGTTCTCTCTTTCGGCTCGCACCGCAACGCCAGTTGGGTTCATTTCGATATCGCCCTCTCGAAGCGCGCGCTTGCGGTCAAACTCGGGGCAATCGAAACAGACCGGTTCGGCCCGGCAATTCACACGGCGAAGCTTCGGCTTGCGGCGGCGATCTCCGCCGGGAACGAGGAAGCAATCCGGGCGGCACGCGAACGCCTTGCATCCTATGAGGCCATTCGCGTCCGTCACCACGGCGCGCAGGCACGTCAAGTTGCTCTTCGCGAGGGTGACTTTACCGGGTTGGCCGACCGGCTTTGCGCGGAGCCGCTGTTTCACCGTTTCCTCGAAATGCGGGACAAGACGCGCGCGATTTACAACGAAGGCCATGCCGACACGGTGCTTAAGAGCCTGATCGGCATCGCCAGCAAAACACAACTCAACACGGACGAACGGGCGCAATCGGTTTTCATCGAGCTGCGGACGGATTTCGACGTGTGGAAAAAGAGGGTTTCCGTGTGAGCGACCGCATCTTTCCAGAAGTTCCGATTTCCTACGGCGACAAGTCCACGAAGGCCATGCAGATCGCCTGCGCTTGCTGCGGCGCTGTCGCCTATTTCCCGCATCAAACCGGGGTCAATCGCAAGCCGCCAATCGCGGCAACTCAACATTTCCAGAACAAGGGATGGGTGGTCGGCAACAATCCGCGCAAGGATTTTTGCCCGCACCACGCCAGCCCTGCCAAGCGTAAAGGACAGAAAGCCATGGCGGACACCGCAGCGACGATTGCAGATAAGCCCCGCGAAATGAGCCGCGAGGACCGGCGCATCATCAATGACAAGCTGGATGAGGTTTACGCCAAGGACGCCTACAAATCCCCCTGGACGGATGCCGCCGTGGCGAAAGATTTGGGCGTGCCGCGCGATTGGGTGGCGCAGGTGCGCGAACAGTTCTTCGGCCCGGCAGGTTCGAACCCGCTTTATGACGAGTTCCTGAAAGAGACGGCGCAGGTGGAGGTTGCGTTCCGCGCCTGCGAGGAAGCGACCGCCCGCGCCGAAAAGGCTGCTGCCGAGCAGCGGCGGGCGCAGGGCGATCTTTGCAAGGCGATGGACAGCTACCGCGTTCTGGCGCGCAAGGTGGAGCGGGAAATCAGCCGATGACCGAACTCATGCCTATTGTTGAACTTCTGGCAGACTGCCAGACGGATGCGGCGCGCGCGGACTGGCTTTTGCGCGCGCCGCAGGGTGTCATTTATCGCGACCATACCGACATTCGGCGGGTTTTGCAGGCAGCGCATTTCTCGCTCGGCGTGAACGCGTTGGACGTGGAATTTGCGGCCATCAACGCCACGCGCCTGCCGGACGGCGGGTTGCCGCATACGGTCGTTCTCGGGGTGCACGCCGTGCGCTCTTTCCTGCGCGACGTGGTGCGGAAAGGCGGTGTGCGGTGATGGAACCAGATCACGGCGCAACGTCGCGTGCATGGTCTTGGCGGCACGCGGTTGCCAAATCCGGCCTGCCACCTATTACGCGCCTTGTGCTGCATACGCTTGGCCTAAAAATGGATGCGACCGGCGGTTCCTGCTACCCGCCAATTTCGGACCTTGTGGACCTGACGGGCCTCGACAAGAAAACCGTCATGAAACACCTCGAAATCGCCGAACAGAGCGGCTGGATCGTTGTGACGCAACACGGTTTTCGCGGCCAGAAATGGAAGCGGAACGAATACGTGGCGCGCTGGCCGGGCCGCGACCTTTCCGGCAATGCAGCCGGTATCGAAGACAATGAAGGCGGTGGAAATCCTCCACCACGTTCCAATGATACCGCGACCCGTCAAGGTGGTGGAGCAGCTCCACCACGTTCCGCCGAAAAGGTGGTGGAAATGGTTCCCGAAGGTGGTGGAAATGACGACCGGAAGGTGGTGGAGGAGTTCCACCAAGATAAGATTCTTCCAGATACTCTTCCAAACAACTCTCCCTCCGCTGACGCGGAAGAGGGCGTTTTGAAAAAGGTTGATCGAAAGAAGATTGAGCACGCTTTCACGCTCTGGTTTGCGACGTGGAAAAAGGGCGATGTGGTGTATGCCCGCAATGCATGGTTCGCGCTTTCGCCAGAAGATCGGATCGAATGCGTAGAGCGGACGCCAGCTTATCTCCGTTGGGCCAAGCCTTCCGAACTGATGGCCGCAGCGGTCTATCTCAAGAACCGCCACTGGCGTGACCTGCCGGAACATGCTCTTGCGGAGCATGTACAGACGCGGGGCATAGCAAAGGTTTGCGGTAAGCTCTGGATGGGAACGCGGCTTGAGGCATTGTCAAAAGAGCCGACCGGCCCGCTGCACCTGACCACCTTCGACGAAACCCGCATCGCCAAGGGCATGATTTCCCGCGAACAGCTTGTGCACGAAAAGCGCCGTGACAACGGTTGGCTGGTCGTCAGCGCCATGCGGGACCATGCCCGGCGCAGGGAACCTTACACCACTTCGCTCGCGCTTCTCCCCTTCGTGCAGGACTTCCGGCAGGTGCACCGCGACAGCGATGTGTTTGCAGCGTGGAAGCGCCTGCATGAGCGCAATGGCTGGCCCTTCATCGAGCATGCGCCCGAATGGGTCTATCTCCCGGCTGTCGATGACGGGACTGACGATCTCGAAGCGGCTGTTGATGCCGCGCTTTCCAATTTCCTTATCTCCATCAACGAGGGACGCTCCAATGATGCATAACGTGAAGATTTATGCCGCCAGCAAGCCGGTCAACCCGGAGATTTATGACCTAACGCGCTTTGCGTCTCTGTTCGACCAGATGCAGAACAAGAAGCGACTGACCGTCACCATGCTTTCAATGGCGGCGGAGAATCAGCCGGGCAAGCACGAATGGTTCGTGGTTGAGACGAAGCACAAAGCTGAAAAAGCTGTTGAAGACGCTCTCGGCAAAGCCGGGGTCAATGTTTTTTTGCCCATGGAGAATTGCGGTAAACAGGTCGTTCGCGGTCGCGTCATCCACGATCTGATGCGGCCTATGATGCCCGGTTATGTGCTGGTCAACATGGTTTACTCGCCCGCAGCAGTCTGCGGTATTGCGCGGCTGGAAGGTGTCGCGGGCTTCGTCGGCGGCATGATTGAGCCGCATCGTGTATCAGACGAGGAAATGAATCGATTCAAGCTCTTCGGTACTCAAGAGATTGATCTTGATTTGGAGCACTGCAAGAGCTTCCGACGTGGTGACAGGGTCTGCTTTGGCAGCGGACCGTTCGCCGGTTTCAGTGGTCACGTCGCCAAACTCCGCAAGGACAAGGTGGTTGACGGGGAGCGTATCGCGACCGGGGCCATTGTGTCGGTAGAGATGTTTGGCGCGGTAACACCTATCGAAACCTCTCTTGCATTGCTCGAAAAGTTGTGACTATGCATAGCACAGGATGATCTGCTGATCCTGTGCAAGCGCGCCGGTCTCGACCGGCGAGTGGAGTTAAAACCTCCCACGCGGGTATGCCGGGTAGACCCTGCCTTGACCCTCTCGCCAGAGAGGCCGATTCAAGGCCAGTGCGACAGCTATATCCAAAGGCGGACTTGAGCGAAGGCGACCCTAACTCGGTCGCCTTTTTCGTTGGCATAGGGTGTAGGCAACTTCCGGGATAATCTGACGATGGCTGTTCTGTCCGTGAAATGGGCCGATAGAAACCTCGCCAAGTACGGCAAGCGCCTTCAGACGCTGAATGCGCAATTCCCGAAAGTCTTGCCTCGCATCGTCAACCAGGTGGGCAACCGCTCGAAAACGGTTGTCATCCGTGAGCTGACGAAACAGACCGGCTTGCCACGGCAGGTTATCGTCAAGGCGATTGGCAATCCTGCGGCAGCTCGGCCCGGTCGGTACATCTACGATATGACGACGCGGGGCGGAAACATCCGTCTCAAGTATCTTCGGCCGAAGGAAACCCCGTCTGGTGTGGTGGCAAGGCCATTCGGCAAGGCAACGCTTTACCCCGGTACTTTCATGCGGGGCGGGCTGTTCCCGGATCGCAAAGAGGTTCCCGCGTTCAACGGCCATGTCTTCTACCGGCTGAATTCGTCGGGCAGCAAGATCACCTTTGCCCGGTCGGGTGTCTTCATTCCGGTGGAGATGTTATCGGGCGCGACGGCCGCCGCCTTCCATCGGATCGCCGCTCCGTTGCTTGATCAACGCGTTTCGGCGGTGCTTGATAAGCTGGTCCCCTGACCCCCTTCGACCCTGCCCCCTTTGAGGGGCGGCACCCCCACCCCCCCATTTAGGGACCGTTTTCGAAGAAAATCGACCATACGGGACTGGGGTACTGCGGGATTTCACTAGTTGCACTTTCGAAAAGCGGTACACGCATACACGCACGATGCACGCACGCTTGCACGGATGGATTTGATGGACGAAGACTGGATTTCCATCACCGAAGCGGCGGCGCGATTGACGCAATCCGGCGACAAGGTGGATCGTTCGACGCTCTCACGCTACCTCAAGCAGCACGCGGAAGCGTTGCCGCTGCGCGAAGACGGAAAGTCGAACAAGGTTGATTACATCGCCTTGGTCGAACATCGATCCGGCAACATTCGCATCCGTTCCGCTCCGGCCGGATCGCTCTTCAGCAGCGTGGCCAGCCCGGCACCATCCTCGGGCGGCGTCCAAAATCGCAACAAAACGCAGGCCGATGGCAACGCTCGTAAAGCGCTCGCCGACGCCGAGCTGAAGGAAATGGACCTCGCCAAGCGACGGGGCGAACTCACCAATGTTGATGAGGTCGATCAGGCCGGCCGCGATGCAGTTGCCTTGATGCAAAGCGCATTCGAACGCGCCATCGAGCCAGAAGCCGCAACGCTATCTCTCAAGTTCGGCTGGGACGAACGAACCGTTCGCCTCGCCCTGAAGGGCTTCGCCAAACTCGGTCTGGCGACCTTCAATGAGCAGGTGACAAAGCAGCTTGAAGCGCTGAAGCGCCAAGCCGAGGGCGGTGAACTCGTTCAGCAAGAGTAATCAAGGCGGGCTTAACAGTGACCATTCACGATGCGCGCGCACGATTTCCAGAGCTTACCCATGGCGCATTGGTCCTGTTTCGCGGGATGGCCGCCGCCAGCCGGCCAACCGAAGACCTGACGATCAGCGAATTTTCCGACGCTTATCGCAAGGTGTCGCCGGAATCGGGTTCGCCGTGGCCGGGTGACTTCCTGACGGACCGCGTTCCATATCTTCGCGAGCCGCAAGATTGCCTGCATCCGGATCATCCGGCGCGGCGCGTCACATGCCGCTGGGCCGCCCAGCTCGGCAAATCGACCGCAATTGAAAACTGGTTCTGCTTCATCGTGGATCAAGCGCCCGGCTCGATGATGATCGTGCTGCCGACGCTGGAAGAAGCGACGAAGTTCAACCGCATCAAATTGCAGCCGACAATCGAGGTATCGCCCCGCATCGCTCATAAGGTGATGCCGGTTAACAGCCGCGACGAACAAGGCAGCACGTCCGCGTTCAAGCGCTATGCCGGTGGCTTCTGCCAGATCGTCAATGCAGGTTCTTCCAAGGGCTTGCAGATGGTGTCCATCAAGTATCTGGCGATGGACGAAGTCACGGGCTACCCGGCCGATGTTGACGGTCGCGGCAGTCCCCGCGGTCAGGCGCGAGCGCGTCAGAAGATGTACGGCGATCTTGCCAAGGAATGGCAAGGGTCAACACCTGGCATCGCTGGCGAATGCGCCATTACCGAAGATTTCGAGGCAGGCGACCAGCGTTACCGCTACATGCCCTGTCCGCATTGCGGCACCTATCAGGCGCTCGAATTCGATCAGATGCGCGGTCCGGATGCGGAACGCGGCCTGCCGGTCCACATGCGTTGCGTCAGATGTAACGAACCTATCCTTGATGGCCACAAGCGCCAGATGGAAGAACAGGCGCACTGGATCGCGCGGCGTGTTCAGGAGGATGAAAATCCCGTGCCGTTCGCGATAGCGCCGGCCGATCTGCCGAAATGGCAATGCCCTCCGCTAGAGGGCAGGTGCCGAGACTGGCAACCGAGCTATCACCTTTGGGCGGCTTATGCGCCGCGCGAAAAGTGGTCTGAAATCTGGAAGCGCTGGAAAGACGCCGAAGGCAACACCACAAAGCTGAAGACGTTCTATCAGCAGGATTTGGCGTTGCCATACGATCCGGGCGGCGAGGAAATCGATCACGAAAAGATCGTCCAGGCGGCCCGCGACGAGGCCATACCGAACAACGTCATACCCGAATGGGCGGCTTTGCTGGTCTCGGCGGCTGACGTTCAAGGCTACGGCATCAAGTGGGGTGTCTACGCCATCGGCCCGCGCGGGCAACATTGCCTTATCGACCGCGAGGTTTTCGAGGGATCGCCCGACAAGTCGGACGAACCTTGGATCAAGCTTTCAGACGCGCTCTCGCGGACCTATGTCACGGCGAGCGGTAATGAAAAGAGTATCGACATTTCCGGTGTCGATACCGGTTGGGCAACGGATCGCGTTTACCGGTTCTGCGCCGGCCGGCCGAATGTGCTTGCCCTCGACGGTCGCGAACCCATCGGCCTGCCATGGCTCGGAACGCCGAAAAAGAAGGATATCAAGGACCATCGCAACCGCGTGATTGCGAAAGTTCTGCTTTATCCGGTCGGCCTCTACGATGTGAAAACTGCCGTTACCGCCGCTCTCGCCAACTTGGTGCAAGGCGTCGGCGAGGATAAACAGTGGCCACGGGGCACCATCCATTTTGCCGCCAACCTTTGCGACAGTGAATTCGCTCAGGAGCTGACGGCCGAACGGCTGGTCGATGAGGCCGAAGAGGCGCGAACCAGCCTCAAGCGCAGCTCTAAAAAGCTGGTCAGTCCAAAGGCTGGGCGCAAATGGAAAAAGATCAACGGTCGCCAGAACGACTGGTTTGACGTGACTGTTTACGCCTACGCGCTGGCTTGGCACCTCGAAAACAAGCGCCGGCTGACAACGGACCGCTGGGCCGATTTGCTCCGTGATCTTCACGGCACACCGGAACAGATAAACGACTTGTTCGACCTGGCCGATGAAAGCCCCTTCAGCAAGCAAAAACCGAAACCAGCGCCAGCAACCGGCAAAAAGCCGCGTCAGCGCAAACGTTGGGGGTCATACTCTTGAGTGAAAAACCTCGCCATCGCGTCAAGGCGAATTCGGTTCGGGTATCAGCCCCGGCCCCAAGCAAGCCGCTGGCGCGAAAGATGACTGCGCGGTATCTGCGCGGCGACACGGCAGGAACCCTTGCCATGCGCCGCGCCGTCACGCGCGATGCCCGGCTCGATGTTCGCGAGTCGGCCGAACGCGCCTCGGCTCTTGCCTTCGACTTCATGCAGAACAGCGGCTGGATATCGGGCGCGGTTGAACAGATCATCACCGATACCATCGGCGACGAACTCAAACTCAATCTGCGCTCCCAGCTCGAAGCTTTTGGCTACACCAAAAAGCAGGCCTCGGCGTGGTGCCGCAAGGTTGAACGGGCTTGGCGGCACTTTGCGTGGAACCCCAAGGAATGCGATCTCGCCGGCAAGGCGACGATTGCGGATATGGCGGAAGCGCTTCTGCGAAGCTTCCTTGCCACGGGTGAAGGCTTTGCCGTTCTCGATCAATTGCCGTTGGATGTGCAACGCCGCCTCGGCCTAAATATCGGCCTGAAGGTTTCGGTTCTCGCCTCGCATCGTTGCCCCCGCACGACCAACGAAAGCGAGGGGCTTGATCAGGGCGTCTACCATGACGAACACAATAGGGCGATTGGCTACAAGTTCCGTGTCCGCAAAAACGGCATCGAGTCCGATCGGACTATCGACGGGGCTGACGTTGTCCATGTCATGGACCGCGCCGCCAACCTCAACAGCCCGCGCGGGATTTCGGTCATTGCGCCGGCGCTGAAGGTCATCGCACAATCCGACCAGCTTGCGGATGCAACGCTGGCCACGGCGCTGATGCAAACCATCTTCGCCGCGACGATCAACAGCCCCGAACCCAGTGAGACGGCTTTCGATGCCATCCGGACGCTTGCCGATATGGAGCCGCCCGAAGGTTATGAGGGCGATTGGGGCGAATTCATCGGCGGCCTGCAGGAAGACTTGATGGATGTTTGGGGCAATCGCATTGATGCCCTGAAGAACAAGGGCATTTCGATGTCCGAGTCTGGACGCATCAATCATCTTGGACCGGGCGAAACTTTCCAGATGCACACAGCGGCAACGCCGGGTGCTCAATATCTGCCGTTCTTCCAAAGTCTCCTGAAGGAAATCGCCCGCTGCCTCGGCATTACATACGAGGCGCTGGCGATGGATCATTCCAACGCCTCGTATTCGTCCGTTCGCATGGCCGTAGCCACCATCTGGCCCATCGTCATGCGCCGGCGCTCGCGGATCGTTGCCCCATTCCTTCAGGGTGTTTTCGAGCGCTGGCTTGATGAGATGATCTTTCGCAAGGTCATTCCATTCAAGGGCGGATATGCGGCCTTCAGCCGGGACCGCGAAAGCGTTTACCAGTCTGAATGGAGCGGACCGGCTGCGCCATCTGCCGATGACTACAAAGCGGCTCTTGCCGTCAAGATTCGTCTGGAAACTGGAATTTCCACATTTCACGACGAATGCGCTCAGGCCGGCAAAAACGGCGAGGAACAGATCGAACAGCTCGGCATCGAAAAGAAGATGTTTGAAGCCGCAGGCGTTCCCCATCCGTTTGGCCGCTCGCAAGGCGGGGGCGGCGGGCCGCTTGGGGCCGCTGCTGTCGGCAACCGTGATCCAGCAAAGGACGCCGCTTGATGGCTGATAGTGACGATCCCGTGAATATCGATTGGTGCGCGCGCGCAGCCAAACTGCGCCGCGTCGAGGAAGCGTTGCTGACCGGCGAAATGATGACGGAAGGCCGGTTCGGCGAAGACATGATGCGCTATTCCACCGCCTCGCTCGACCAGGTGCAGCGCGCTTTGAATGAAGCCCTCCGCAATTGCCAGATTGCGCGCGGCGAGAAACCCAAAATTCGGCGGCACGCTATCAGCGGTCGTTTCCGGCCCTACTGAGGTAATCCCAAATGGCTGCAATTCTTGAAGACGGAAAGCTTCGGCTTTCCGGCTATGTCGGCGAGTATTACTACGATGACGGTTTTACCGCCGCTGATGTGATCGTTGCGCTCTCTCAGATCGACAGCGAGTCCGACCTCGATGTTCATCTGAATT
This sequence comes from Agrobacterium sp. M50-1, assembly GCF_049843495.1. Taxonomy (NCBI): domain Bacteria; kingdom Pseudomonadati; phylum Pseudomonadota; class Alphaproteobacteria; order Hyphomicrobiales; family Rhizobiaceae; genus Agrobacterium; species Agrobacterium sp. M50-1. The sequence continues at coordinate 458,709 of NZ_JBBHZH010000001.1, forward strand.
CGGGCGGCGGCGTTGCGACGGAAGGCGCTGCAATCCATGCGCTCTTGTCGGCTCGCCCTGGCATCACGAACATTGTTATCGAAGGCATTGCCGCGTCGGCCGCTTCGCTGATCGCTATGGCCGGCGCAACCGTCACCATGGCGGCCGGCTCCGTGATGATGATCCATGATCCGAGCGGCTTCACCTTCGGAAACTCCAGCGAACACAGCAAGACAATCGAAGCGCTAGAAGCGCTGGCAACATCCTATGCCCGCGTCTACGCGGCAAAGTCCGGGCAGAGCGTCGAAGACTGCCGCGAAATCATGAAGGCGGAACGCTGGTTCACGCCGGATCAAGCGGTTGCCGAAGGCTTCGCCGATGCGACGGCCACCGACAAGGCAAAGCCGGTTGCCGCCTTCGATTACAGCCTGTTTGCGCACGCGCCCAAAAAACTGGTTGCGCTGGCGAAGACAAAAAAATGGTCGATGGCATCCAGCCATCCGCCGAAGACCCAACCGCCAAACCCTCCAAAGGAAATTATCATGACCGATAAAGAGCGCGCCGAGCAGCTTGAAACGGAACTCAATGGCCTGAAAGAACAGGTCGCAAGGCTGACGGCATCCGCAAGCGATGCAGTCAAAGAAGACCGCGAACGCCGCGCCGCCATCATGGCGCTGGATGAAGCCGAGGGCCGCGAGGCGCTTGCCGAGCATCTGTTCAACGCCGGCAACACTGTTGAGGCCGCCAAGGCTACACTTTCTGTCGCGCCTAAAGCGGACGCCGGCGAGGAAGAATACCAGCCTCCGCGCCGCATGATGAATGCGGAGAACCTCAACCGCGAGCAGAACGGCAAGCCGAAGGCAAAGGGCGGTCTGTCCGCTCGCATGGATGCCCGCGCCGCCAAGATGAAACAGAGCTGATCGGCTCCGCGCGCCACCCCTGAAACTCCAATTCCTTTCGAAAGGAAAGAACCATGGGCACTTTGCCTGTCATGAAATTCCAGCAGACCCCCGGCATGTCCACGCTGCTGAAGAAGGAAGTAGATCCTGAAATCTCACGCGCCGTTGGCACGCTGCTCGGCGGCACTGGCGGCGCTGCCCGCCTGGTCAAGCTCGGCCAGCTCGTCGGCAGGATTGCCGGTACCGAGCAAGCGCCGGCCGGCGACAAGCTCGGCAAGCTGGTCGCGTGGGACCCGGCCGCGACGGACGGTAGCCAGATCGTTCATGGCGTCTGCCTGAAAGACTGCGAAGCGCCAAACGGCGTGGACCGCGTTGATGGTCTGCTTTATTCCCGTCGCTTCTCTGTTCTCAGCCGTGCCAACATCGTCTGGCCCGCTGGCGTCACTGCCGAACAGCAGGCCGCCGCCATCGCAGATATCGAAGACCGCCTCGGCCTGATCCTGCGCGCCTGATCCACCCTTTCCAACAATAGCCGGCCTTTCAACCTGCGCGCGCGGGACGCGATGTCCTGCGCTTTTTTCTTCACAAGGAACAATCGGCAATGCCTGAAATCTTGCTGCCTTACTCCAACGTTGAACTCACTGACGAGGTCAACAAACTGCCGAATACCTTCGGCCTCCTGAACGCCCTCAACATCGCGCCAAGCGAGCCGAAGCGTTCGCGCATGGTTCGCATCGACTTCCGCGAAGGCCAGATCGTGGTTCTTTCTCATCAGGAACCGGGTGCACCTGGTGAGGTTGCCGGCGATGATGACCAGAACGGCATCATCATTGCGATCCCTCATTTCACCCACTTTGAAAACATCCTTGTCGGCGATATCGACGGCATGCTCGAAGTCGTCAACGGCGAGATTACCGAGCGCTCGCTCGACGCCGAACTTGAACGCAAGCTTGTCATCATCCGCAAGAACCACGCGATTACCCGCGAGTTTCTGCGGCTAGGCATGCTCCGCGGCGAGATCAAGGACGGCAAGCTTCGCACGCTCTACAATCTTTACGACACGTTCGGCGTCGAAAAGAAGGAAGTCGATTTCGCGCTTGGCACGGCCGCTACGGATGTTCGCTCCAAGTGCGAAGAGGCCAGCGACCACATCATCAGCAATGCCAAGGGCGAAACGGTCGGCGCGGTGGAAGCCGTGGTCGATACGAAGTTCTTCTCGAAGCTGATTTCGCACTCCAAGGTCGAAAAGTTCTGGCTTCAGGCGCAGAACGCATCCGCGCAGACGAACCTTGAACGTCAGCGCCTCGGCGGCAATTGGGGCCGCGTCTTCGAATTCGGCGACATTCTGTTCCGCGAGTACAAGGGCGGTCTGCCGGTCAAGTCGAATGACGGCGCTATTTCGACGCTCAAGAATGTGGACGACAACAGCGGTACGGCCTACCCGACCGGTACGCAGTCCATGTTCCGCACCTATGACGGCCCGGCCTATCACATCGACCGCGTCAACCAGGCGCCAACGGAAGAAGAAGACGGCTCGATATTCATCTCGACAAAGGTTCTCGATCACGGAACCGGCCTCGAAATGAAATCGCAGTCCAACATGCTTGCCATCTGCAAGCAGCCTGACTGCCTGGTGCAGCTCAAGACCAACTAATTATCAGCAAAAGCCCGGTCGCCAGCTCGGCGGCCGGGCGCATTCTATGGGGACCGTCATGCCGATTGCTTCTTCTTTTCAGGCCGCGCGTGACGCGGTTGTGTCCGGAGTCGACCAAAGGTTTGCGGAGCGCATTCGTCTGTCGCCCATGAAAAACGAGAAAGCCGATCCGGACCGGCCGCAAGTCGTCATTATGGCGGTTCTGCGGACTGGCGACGAAACGGCCGGGCCTCTCGATGTCAGCGGCGGCCGCTCCCTGCACTCGCGGATCGCGGTGGGAAAGGCGGCTCTCTACATCGACCGCACCGAATACCCCGATATCGTCCTTCGCAAGAAAGACAAGCTGCGCGCCTTGGAGCGCCCCGGCGAACCCGTCTTTGAAGTTTCCACGGTCGATGACCGAAATCACACCCGGTTGATTGCCGGGCTTAATCAAGCCTGACGCTGGTAGGTCCCATGTCCCTTGTCCGTATTGCCCTCCGCATCTGCGCCGTTCAAGCTTTCAAGGGCCGCACTCTCGTTGGCGACAATGTTCTCGATAGCGAGATTGGGGCTTTGGAAACCAGCTCTGCCGGCGAACTGAAAACCCCGCAGGAAAAGCAATTCGTTTCGGTCTATACCGACGACAGCAAACAGGTGAGCGGCCTTCAATTGCGCTCCCTGATCGCCAGCGGCGAAATCGATCTCGTTTTTGAAGCCGGCGTTGCTTCGCCGCACCTGATGACCGATCCGCTTACGGATGAGAAGGTCATCATGAATGGCCTTCCTGCGGCCGACGCCAACTTCGAATTTTATCTCGATATGACGCTTCGCCAGATTGCGGATGCGCTGGCTGATCCGGACAATGAATGGGCTGCGATCTTCAACAGCCTGATTTTGAGGGTTGAGAAATGCCAGCGCGCGCGTATCAGCGGCGACACGAACGGCGTTCGCTTGGCGGCCCATCAGATGAAAATGACTGTCGCCGCCATTGCTGAGCCGGTCGCAGGCCAGCCCCTGAAGCCGGGAACGCCGATGGCCGCATTCTTCGCCAAATGCGAAAGCGACCTGGTGCACCGCGAGCCGGACATGGAAAAAAAGATCGCGCTCATGAAAGCGCAGATCGCCGGCAATGATGAAGAGCTGGCGGCGGCGATGCGGCGCTATGGCATGACACACAGCGAAGCCGACGCGATGCTGTTGACGCTTCCGGATGGGGGTGCGCCATGAAAGGTGATGACTGGCTAGTCCACCATATCGAGGAACTGAATTATCGGATTGCCGATATCGAGCGCCGCGAGCGCAACCGTCGCCGCAAGGGCAAGATTGCCGAAATCAGCGACGACAAAAGCAAGTATCGCGTCGAGCTGTCCCGGCAGGGTGAGGAACCCTACCTGACGCCATGGATCAAGGCGCGCACGCTGGCTGGCGGTGGCGTCAAGGTCGATGTGCTTTACAGCATCGGCGAGCAAGTGGACGTGGTGTCAGAAAGCGGCGATCTCGCAGACGCGCAGATCGATTTCTCGACCTATAGCGACGAGAACGCGCGCGAAAACAGCGACACGCCGTTTCACATCAAGATCGGCGACACCGTCATCGAGGCGACAGGTGGGCTTGTGAAAGTCACCGCCGCCAAGGTCATCGTGCAATCCGATAACGTGCAGCTCGGCGGCGACGGCGGCAAGCAGGTCGCGCGGATCGGCGACAAGGTCCACGTCGCAAGCGGTTCGTCTGCCGGCATGTGGCCCATTGTCGAAGGCTCGGAAAAAGTCTTCGCGATAGACTGAGGAACCCCCATGAAAAATTACACGGTTCGTACCGGCTGCGAGATTGCCGGGCGCTGGCGTGATGCCGGCGAACCCATCCAACTGTCTGCCGATCAGGCACGCGAGCTTGCGCCGCCCTTCGGCGATGTCGTTTCGCTAATCGATGAAAAGGGGAAAGAGGATGCCAAGCTCAACCGGCGTCAACGCCGTAACCGGCGCACCCCTGACTGATTGGGATCATACCCGGCAGTCAATCGCCAAAATCCTCAACACGCCAATCGGCGCACGCGTCATGCGGCGCGATTTCGGCTCAGAGCTGCCGAACCTGGTCGATGCCAAGATGACGCGCCGCAACGTGCTGGCGCTCTATTCCTCGGCCGCAACAGCAATCCAGAAATGGGAGCCGCGTTTCCGGATGCGGTTCGGAAAAGTCAGCCGCGCCGACGCCGGCGGCGCAATCTCGCTGGAAATCTTCGGCGTCTATTATCCTCTCGGCCATCGCGGCGATTATTCCATTGCGGAAGATGAAAGCGTGCGGGTCGTCATAGCGGGCAGATCATCATGACACTTGCTGTTTACGCGCCAGCCGCCATCGACGTTTCGCGCCTGCCGGCTCCGGATGCCATCGAGGCGCTGGATTTCGAAACGCTCTATTCGGCCTTCAAGGTCCGGTTTCTGGAATTCTGGAACCAGATGCGCGCCATCAACCCGGCCTTGCCGGTTTATGACGTGCAGAGCCTTGAAACCGATCCTGCCGGCATTGTCGGCGAAGCGTGGTCCTATCTGCGCCTGATGGATCGCCAGCGCGTCAACGATGCTTTCCGGTCGCTGCTGGCCGCCTATGCCAAGGGCAGCAATCTTGAGGCCATCGCGGCCGGCCGCAACATCGTCCGCTTGGTTGTCGCGCCTGCCACGCCCAGCTCGGCCGCCATCATGGAAGGCGACGACGCCTTGCTTCGCCGCTATCTTCTGTCTTTCGATTTGCCGGCTGCTGGTTCGGCTGGCCGCTATCTCTTCGATGCATGGACGGCGTGGCCGCAATCTGCGGACAGGTCGCTGGGGCTTTGGGATGCGCGGGTGAATGGTCGGGCCGTCCACGGCCGGCGCGGTGATACGGATGTTGTCATAGCCGGTCCGATGGGCAGGCTTCCGACAGATGCCGAGCTGGCCGTTGTCCGGGCTGCTGTCACACATCCGCACCGCGCGCCGGAAGCCGTCGCTATTTCGGTCATGGCGGCCGGCCGCACCGAATATGCGGTTTCGCTTTCGCTGGAAATCGTGGCCGCTCGCGCCAGCGCCGGCATCATCAAGGCCGAAGCGGAAAAGCGCATCATCGCGGCGGCAACCTCCCGCATCCTTATTGGCGGGGAAATCCCGCCAGCCCTGCTTTCGGGTGCTGCCTTCGGTGATGGCGTGATCCGGGTGCGCGATCTCGCTCCGGTCATCATCGAACCGGACCCGTACAAGGTGCCGGTCATGACCAGCCTTGATGTTCAAATCGAGGTGCGGGTATGAGCGATGTAGGCGTCTTGCTTCCGCCATCGTCAGAGGAATTCGAAAAGGCGCTTGCCGCCGCAATGTCGGATGACTTGCCGATCCCCTACACCGTGCTGATGGACCCATACCGGACGCCGGCGCGGTTCCTGCCTTGGCTTGCCGTGCATCATTCAGTCGATCTCTGGTTTGACGATTGGACCGAAGAGCGAAAGCGGGAAATGATCGCGCAATGCGCCGGCGTGTCCACGCTCTTCCCGGCGTCACCTTTGGCGGCGCTGAAGGGCACCCTTGCCGGGTTGAAGCGCTATCTTGCTTTTGTCGATGCGGTCATCGTGGATCGTATCGCACATCCAAACCGGTTCACCTTCGGGCGGGCGGTCATTGGCCGAACGCCAATCGCGCATCAGCCATTCGTCGCGCACTACCTGGTGCGTGTCACGCTGACGGCTCCGAAGAACCGTTTTCAGATCGGCCGCAGCGCCTTCGGTCGCGCCGCTATGACCACGGTTGACCTTGAACCCATCCGCCGCGCCAAGCGCGCCATGACGACCGCCAAGACGCCGGAAACACTTTACTCGGTTTCCTTCGCATGGCGGCGCGGCATCACCTTTAACGACAACATCTTCATCGACGGAAGCCATGCCATCGGCGGTTACATGGATCGCAAGCGGCTGGATTAAGGAAAAAGAGACATGCAACGCACTTCCTTTGCAGACGCCGAAATCGCAGATTATGCGGACTTTGACGCTATCGGTCAGCAGGCGCAGAACGCGATGGACGAACTCTGGCAGGATGCCATCGGCTATCCCGCCCATTGGGCCGCCTTCACGGTCGCGCGCAAATCGGCGCAGGAAATTACGGTCTCTGCCGGCCGGTATGTTGCTGGCAAGATCGTTTACGCGCACGAAGCGCCGGCCGATGTGAACTTGCAGCTTCATATTCCGGTCGCCGCCTCTGACCAGCGCTGGGTTGCCGTTCTGCTTCGCGGCAGGGAAATCACGGAAACCGCCACGCGACCTTTCGAAACGTCCGATGATCCCGAAACCAGTGTCATCGTCAACCGCACCACGCCGAAGACTATCAGGCGTATGGTTGACCTGATCGTGCAGCCGGGCGAAGCAAACCCGGTTCCGGTCAAGCCGGTGGTGGATTCCACGGATGCCTGCATCGCGCTCGTCCTGTTGACGTCTTCTGGCATCGACGCCATCGAGCCGGGCAACAGTGACCGCGTCAAAACCCTCTATGAAGTTGAGGGCCGCGTGACGGCGCTGGAGGTCGATCTCGATGGCCTGTTCATGCGGACCGAGACGATTGAAACGCAGATCGTCAATATTCAGGGCAAGCTTACCGAAATCCCACGTCGCGAGGTCATCCGGCAGATGCAGCGCGATATTGGTGCTGCCCGGCTGAAGGTCGATCTTCCAGACGAGGCGCGCGCCTATGTCTTCGATGACGGCCTTATCCCTGACCGCTGGGACATGACGCATGTTGACTGGCTGGCGCGCATTGAAGAGGGCGTCCGGTTCGGCTTTGCTGCCGAAGCGCAAGCCCGTCTCGAAGTGCAGGCCGAAGACGATCCGAAGATTGCTTTTCGTGGTCGCCGCATGGTGCCGGCCTTTGACGAGGTGACGCGCATTGCAAACACGTCGCTGGATGGCACGCTGAACATTTCGCAGTTGGTGCATACGGAAGTGACGGCTATCCGCAAAGAGGCATCGCGGGTTCGCGTTACCTACGGTCCAACGATGGGCGCATGCGAGAATGCGGCGGGCTGGTCGGGTCTCGGCGGGGATGCCAGGGTGGGGCAGATGTTGAGCGTCAACGGCGAGCTTTTCGAAGTCGTCTATGTTGGCGTCAACAATGGTCCCGGCCACCAGACTTACGGCGTCCGGCAGGTTCGATATGAAGCGTACAGCGAACCCTATTGGGAATATGTGACGGAAGAGGTGGGGCTTAACGGCTCCATCTATGGCCAGTCGTTCCTTGTTGCGCAGCCCATGCAGGTGACCAGCCTTGACCTGTCGTTTGCCCGCGTCGGTGCTGATGGTGATGTCCATGTCTTCATCGTGGAAACCACGCCCGGCGGCATGCCACGTTTCGATGCGGTGCTGGCGCAGGGAAAACTGGACCATGCCAATCTTGTAGTCGGCTGGAACCGGGTCGAATTGCCCATCACGCTGCTGGAAAGCGGCAAGCGTTATGCCTTCGTCACGGTGACGACCGGCGCGCATGCGTTGCATGTCTCCGCCGCGAACAAGTACACAGGCGGAACGCAGTTCCTGACGACAGACGGCGCGTTTGCGCAGGGATCGACAGAAACGGATATCTGCTTCCGGCTGAATGCCGCCCGCTATCGCAGCCCTCGCACGGTCATTCCCATGCAGGCTCTGAACCTTGCGGACGGCATGACGCAAATCGACATGCTGTTTGCAGGTTGGGTTCCGGGCGGTTGTACGCTCGGTTGGGAAATCCGGCCTTCCGGCTCGAACGTCTGGACTGAGCTGGATGACGGCGACCCGGCAACAAATCCGCTTGTCGGGCTTCCAGCGTCGGTGGAATTGCGCATGGTCATGATGGGCACGGCCGATTTGCAGCCGATGATCCAGCTTGATCAAAAGGCGATTTCCCGCGTTGCCCGCAATCGCAACACTATGCGAGCGGTGACGAAGAGTTTTCCATTCGGCTTTTCGACCACAAGCATCCAGACGCAATACACGCTGGATAGCTTCGATCCCGACCGCCACACCTTCACCCCGGCCATCATGGTTGGAAACACGGTGGTCAATCCGAACACGACTGAAATCACGGTCGATCCGCAGCGGCCTTCGCGACGGACCTATCTTTCCACCTACACGCTCGGCGCAGCGGCCAATGCCGCTCGCATGCGCCCAGCCGCCACCACCAACAATGTTGCCTCCGTGCCGTTCGTGCAGGACGCCTTCATTGCCGCACTCTAAGGGGTTCTCATGGCTTTCCAGATCAACGCTGAAAAATCCTATCAGGTGAAACTCGCGCGCCCCGTTAAACTCGGGGCGTTCACATACAAGCCGCTCAATGAAATCGAAATGCTTGGCAAGGTCGTTGCCGATATCATCGAGCAGGAAGGTGATGAGGTGCTGGACTATGCCAGAGAGGTCTGACGGCTATCAGCTTCCATCCTATCCCAAAACCCTGATTGATCGGCCCTTGTGGAACAGCACGATGGCCGATCTTCACTTGCGGCTACTTGCCCGCGAAGAACTTGAGGCGTCGTTCGAAAGTCTGATGTCGCAAGGCATTCAGGCGTCGCTCGATTACATTCAGGTCACCGTTGCCCCCGCATTGGCAAGCCTGCAGCAATCGATTTCGCTGGCGCAGGACCAGATTGACCAGATCATCATCGGCGGTAAAGCGCCCGACACCCTCAAATTTGGCGGGCAACTGCCAGCCTACTACGCGACCGCGCAAGGCTTGCAGGATGTCCAAGCGAGCCTTGCGAACTATCTGCTCAAAGACCAGCGAAACGCGCCGGAAGGGGTTGCGCCGCTTGGGCTGGATAGCAAGGTGCCGCTTGAAAACCTGCCGACGATGACAACGACCGCCACCGTCGGCGCGGCTGTCGCGGGGGCAAATGGCCTCGCAACACCCGATGATGGTGACACCTTCGCGGGTGTGAAGTCCGGCACATCCACCATGTTCAGAACGACTTGGGGGAACATCAAGACGCTGCTGACAACGCTTTTCGATAGTCGATATCTGAAGTTTGTCGGCGGCATCATCGATGGAACGCTATCGATAAGAAGTGGCGCGCCAACGGTGAACCTCATTGACAGTGACGGCCCGGTCTCGCGCGCACTGCACCACAATGCCGGCAACATCGGGTTCCTGAAGCCGGACAATAGTTGGGGGTTGTATCTAAGTGAGGGCGGGGCCGTGTGGTCGTTCGGTTACGGGTGGCTTCACGACAGATTTGCTCAATCGGGTGCGGAGTGCCAGCACAACTCCGGCGTCGTGGAATTCAGCGGTTTCGATACTGGCATCACGGACAGCATCGGGCAGGCGTCAAACCCCTACGTTGTGATTGGTCTGAGGCGTGGAAACGTAGGGCAAGGCAATGCTTCCTACCTCCGCTGCGTTGCCCTTAGAAACAGGTGAAACATGCTTTCTCACGATGAACTGACGCTCTGCATCAAGCAGCAGCATCCGGATGCGAAACACATGGTGGACTTCTTTGTCGCCATGCCTGTTGACGCATCCACGGGCCAGCAAGCCGGGCAGGCTTTCATAGCAGAATGGAATTTGGACGCCGCTCGACCGACGCCCGAAGAAATCGACGGCTATGAAACAGTCTACGCCGAAGTTCTGGCAACGTTTCGCCAGCCAAATCCCTACGCGGTCGATGTCGAGCGTGACCGCCGCATTGATGCGGGTTTCGTTTTCGATGGCGTGCATTATCAGTCACGCCCGGAAGACCGCGAGAACATTGCTGGCGCGAAAGCGGCGGCGACCGACGCAATCACGATCTACGGCGCGCAGTCCGGCAACCTTGCTTGGCAACGCCTTCTTGATCCAAATGCGCCACCGGAGTTCCACTGGATTGCAGCGGACAACTCGACGCATGCAATGGACGCTCAGACCGCTATGCGGTTCGGCTACGCGGCCTTGAACCACAAACAGGCCCATATCTTCGCGGCGCGCGCGCTGAAAGATATGTCCCCGATCCCTGCGGATTTCACCACCAATCCGGCCTACTGGCCGTGATGCCTCTCACATTTTGACGCTTCGTCTCGCCATGCGTGGCGGGGCGCTTCCTCCTGTCTGGCATTGAGCTGGAACCCTTCCTCACAGTCTGAAACTTTTAAAGGAGTCTATAAATGGCTGACCTGGCCTATGCGCATGGCGTGACCTTGGTTGAAAGCGCGGTGACGCCGTCGCTTCTTCGTGTTCAGCGCCAAGGCATTACGTTCGTCAACGGCACTGCACCTGATGCTGATCCGGCTGCGTTCCCGCTGAACTATCCGACGCTCGTCACCTCCCTGACGCAAGCGGCTGGCCTCGGTGCTGACGGCACCTTGCTCGAAGACGTAACAACGGTTTTCGGCGAGGGCGGATCGTGGTGCATCATCAACCGCGTCGAGCACAGTGCCGATCCCGCAGAGCTGCAAGCGAACCTCATCGGCGATCCGGTCGCCCGTACCGGCCTTTATGCAGCTCTGCGGGCCAAGGGTCTGACGGGCTATCAGCCGCGCGTCATCATCACGGCCGGCAATACCGGCGCTTGGGTGGAAGCCGGCGTCGTGTCGATTTCGGTTGTTGCTGAAGGCTCCAAGCTGACCGAGCCGCCAATCGTCACAGCGACGGGCGGCGGTAATGATCAGGGCAAAGAACTGCCGACGCTCGAAGCGGTCATGGGTGAAGGCACCAACTCGGATAAGGTTGTGGCCGTCCGCGTCGTCCTGCCCGGCAAGAAGCTTTCGGAGCCACCCGTCATCACCTTCGAAGGCGGTGGCGTTGATGCCGCCAAGGTACTACCGGAGGCGACGGCCAATGTCGGTGACGTTGCGAACCCATTCGTTTCGGCGCTGAACACCATCACCCCGAAAATTCGCGCTCGTGCCTATATCAGCGGCCCGAACACGACCAGTACCGAAGCCTTGCGTTTCCGTCGCACCATCAACGGCGGTCGCATTCTGGTTATCGATCCAAAGGTCATCAAGAACGTGAACGGCGTTCCGGTGACAAAGCCGGTCGCAGCGGTCTTTGCTGGCGTGCGCGCCCGCGTTGTTGCTGGTGATGAGGGGGTGTCGGGTTCCGTTTCGAACAAGATCATCCGCACCATTGATGGCGTTGCCCGTACGATTACGTATCCGGATGATGCCAACTACCTGAACGAAAATCAGGTGGCGACCATCATCAACGAACGTGGCGGCTTCCGCACCTGGGGTAGCCGTCTCGCGACGGATGATCCTCTTTGGCAGTTCGACAGCGTCCGCGCCACGGCCGACATGGTCAACGAAGCGTTGGAAGATATCTACTTCCTGTACGTGGATCGCAAGTTCTCGAAAGCCAACATGAAGATGATGATCGAGGACGGTAATGCTGCTGGCCGCGCTTTCATAAACAACGGAGACATCCTCGGTTTCCGTTGCTGGTTCTCGACGCAGAACGATCCGACCTTGATGGCAAACGGCAAGCTCTTCCTCGATGTCGAGTTCGAGCCTGTTGCCATCATGGAGCAAATCCACATCACCACTCACCGCAACATTCTCTACTACCGGCTCCTGCTGGATGAAGTGAATGGGCTTATCGAAACCGGCCCGCTTGCGGTTGCCGCATAAGGAGTAGCCAGACATGGCAGAAAAAACCCTTCCCCGTTACATCCTTCGCGACTGCATGCTGTGGGCAGACCGCGAAAGCCAGCTCGGCCAGATCGGCGAAATCACGCCGCCCGTGCCGGAAGCCAAGCGCGAGGGGATGCGCAACGCCGGCATGATCAAGGAACGCAACGTGCACCTTGGTTACAATGCGCTGGAATTCAGCTTCAAGATGCCGGGCCTTGACCCGCAAATCTTGAAGCTCTTCGGCCTGAAGCCCGGCGCTGACACGCCTTTCCTCGTTACCGGCGCGCACGTCGATGAAGATGGCACCACGCACAGCGCCGTCATGTCCATTCGCGGCAAGCTCTACAAGCCCGATCCGGGCACCTGGAAGGGTGGCGATCTGGCTGCAAACGACTACGCCGTGGACGTGAATTACTACAAGCTCGAAATCGACGGCGAGGAAATCTACGAAATGGATGATTTCGAATTCAAAGTCGGTGGCGTCTCGCAAAACGCCGACATTCGTACCGCGCTCTTGCTCTAAGGGCGCGTCACTCCCCTCCCGAATTTCTCCTTTCATTCGGCCCGCTTCGTGCGGGCCATTTCTTTGAGGTTCTACCATGACCGAGACTGTAACCGTTGCCCTCGCAAAGCCCGTCACCAATGGCGACACCACAATTTCCGAACTGACCTTCCGCGAGCCGACAGTGGGTGATCTGATCATCGGCGACCAGATGACCGGGCAACTTTCCAAGATGACCGCAATCCTCGCCTCGATCTCTGACACGCCCCTGCCGGCGTTCAAGAAGATCAGCGCGAATGACTTTTCCAAGATCGTCACCGCGACGGCCGGCCTCTTGGGAAACGACAAGAAGAAGGACACGACTGGCGGCTAATCGCCGTCTTCGTCTCCGAACGTCACTCCACATCGCTTGAAGCAATCGAGCGATGGTCTCCTAAAAAGCTGCTGGCCTACTTCGAAAAGTCCTGTGAGCTTTCCAAGATCATGAGGCAATAAATGTCTGTCGTGCAAAGCACCCTGCGCATCTCCCTTCTGGAAGATGTCGTCGCAAAATCTGCGCCTATCTTCCGCACTCTCGACCGGCTGCAAGGCCAGCAGATGAAAGCGTTCGCGCCGATGCGGGGGCTGATCGGGCAGGCCGTCGCGCTGGGTGCCGGCTACCTCGGCGCGACCGAAGGAATGTCGGCGACGGCCGGCGCTGCCATCGAATTCGAAACCGCTTTCGCTGACGTGAAAAAGGTTGTCGAGGCGACCGACGAACAGTTTGAAAACATGCGCCGCAGCATCCGGCGCATGTCTGGCGAAATCCCTCTGGCCGCAACCGACATTGCAGCCCTGTTTGCGGCGGCCGGCGAGTCTGGCGTGGCGACTGAGGATCTACAGAGTTTCGCCGAAATGGCCGCCCGTGTCGGCGTTGCCTTCGACATGACGGCGGCCGACGCCGGCGAAAGCCTCGCCAAGCTCAAAACCCAGCTCGGTTTGAACGTCGCCGAAACGGGCGATATGGCCGACGCCATCAACCATCTGTCAAACAACATGGCGTCCAAGGCCAAGGACGTCACCGAATTCATGCTGCGCGTTGGCGCCATCGGTGAGATGAGCGGCTTCGTGAAGGAAGACGTCGCGGCCATGGGTAGCGCCATGATCGCGGCCGGCTCTGATGCCAGCACGGCCGGCACGGCGATGAAGAACGTTATCCGCGCTCTGGCACGGGGCGACTTTGCAAAGAAGTCGCAGCGTGACGCGGCAAAAGCCCTCGGCCTGCATTTGCCCACCATCGCAAAGGACATGCAGAAAGATGCCAAGGGCACCATGCGCAAGGTTCTGACGGCCATTGCCAAGGCTCCTAAGCATCAACAGACTTCGCTCCTGTCCGAATTCTTCGGTGATGAAGCCAGCGCCTTCATGCCGCTGGTCGGCAATATCCAGTTGCTGGACAAGGCGCTCGCATCCGTGGCCGACCGGACCAAATATTCCGGATCGGCTTTCGCAGAGTACGTTCAGCGCGCAAACACCACGCGCAACGTTCTCGATCTCTTGGGCAACAAGATTTCGAACAAGTTCGCGGAAATGGGCGACAATATGTTGCCAGCGATCCGCGAAGGTGCTGAAGCCATTGGCTATGTAATTGATACCCTTGGAAGCCGTGTAACCATCTTTGATAAGTTGGAGGCTTCAATGCGGGGCTTCATGCAGGGCCTTGGCTACGAAGGTGGGGTGCGCGAACTGACGGAAGACTTGGGCGATTTGCTCTTCGGAAAAATCGATCCAAACGCGGCAGATCGGATCGGCAGCATCTTTGTGCAGGCCAAGGAATGGGGAGCTTCCATCCGGGAATTAAATGACGCAATCAAGGATAACCCGCTTGCCAAATTCCTTGCGGAAATGTCCGGCTACGGCTTTCAGCTCTTTTTGTATGCCTCGGGCATTGCGATGCTGGCCGGCACAGTTCGCAAGCTGGCTGGGGCTTTGATGCTTCTTTCAGGTGCGAGCACTGCGCTTTCGATCCTGAAGACGATAGGGACTTTGAGCGAGTTTCCGGGGCTGGGCGGCGACGTTGGAAAGCCGGGCGGGAAAACCCCGAAAGGCGGCGGCAATGTGCCTGAAGTTCTGCCCTGGTATAGCCAGGCAGGCCAGTGGCTGAAGGGTTTCGGGTCGCAGCTCGGCTTTGGCCTGTCCGTTCAGAGTTTGGGCGACACCCCCGGCGATACGTTTCAGGACCAAGTCAACAACCAGCAAAAATACAAGGAAGCCCTTCAAAAGCTTTTCGGCCTCAACAAGGATGCTTCTGGTGTTTCTGGCTGGGACAGCTTCTGGTTCGGCGATGCTGCCAAACCGGATTTCAACTTTCGGGAACACGCGGGAATTTCCAGCGTGGGTGGATCGGCGGGCAACGCAACAGCGGCGGCAAGCGCCTCCGGTCAGCCGGTTTTGGCTCGCATTGACGCTGGCTCGATTGCCGAAATGGTCAAGCCTAGCGGCACGCAGGATGTCAGGGTTACAAACCGTGAGCCTGTCACGGTGACCGTCCACAACCAGTTCAGCATCACGGGTGTTTCCGATCCGCAGACTGCCGGCAATGCTGCCGCCTCGCAAATTGGCGAAAAGGTGCGGCAGAATGTTGAAAGCGCCTTCAGCGACTAGCGGATGAAAGCGTTTGCCTTGGCGGTCCTGCGTATCTGTGTGCAATGGGCTGCTTTGGCAGATGCTGTCATGCCCTTTTGGGCTGATTGTTTTCCGGCCGTCATCAACTGCAACAGAGAAGCAAAGCCCATGTCGTCGGCCGACACATTCTTCTCGATGTAAGCAGCGATCATCTCTTGATCATAGGTTAGGCCGCAAAAGTCTTCGGCGGCCAAAACCGTTCCGAGCTGAAGTGCAATGTCGCTCGAATCCTTTTTGGGTGCGGCAAGCGCGACGGTCCCGAAAATCAGCAGCGGTGCAAGTATCAGCGTTGGCTTCACCGCTGTTCCCCCTCTTATTCATCATGCGTCGCAGAGGTAAAATATGTCCGGTTACACGTCAATGATGCTCGGCGACTTTGCTTTCGAGGCGCTGGGCTTCGGCTATCAAGGTGTCAAACGCTCCCTGAATACCCAATGGACTGAAGTGGCGGTGGGGCAAACCCTCAATCCCCAGCAATGGACCGGCCCAACGTCAGACGAAATCACCATCGCCGGCGTGATCTTCACCGAAGAATTCGGCGGACAATCGCAGCTCGATGGGATCGCCGCTGAAGCGCTCGCCGGCGTGCCCATGATGCTGGTGACGGGTGATGCCGTCGAGGGCGTCATCCAAGGTGTCTTCACGGTGCAGGGTATTGAGGAAGACAAGTCGCTTCACAACGCGCGCGGCGTGGCCGCGCGCAACGCCTACACCATCAAGCTCAAGCGCCAGGCGGACACAACGCCCCTGTCCGGTGGCTCCATTATGGATCGCGCCACAAGCTTTCTTTCCAATCTCTTCCGGTGATTTGCCATGTCGAACACATACATCACGCGGCAGGGTGAAACCGTCGATCTCGCTTGCCTTGCGCACTACGGCCGAACAGAAAAAGTCGTCGAGGCCGTTCTTGAAGCAAATCCCGGCCTCGCGGCGCTTGGCGTAGTGCTGCCGATCGGCACCACGATCATCATGCCAGCCATGCCGTCCACCACGACGCAACCGCCTCTTGTCAGCCTTTGGGATTGAGCCATGCATCCACGCGTCGAAGTCACCATTGACGGCCAGCCCGTGGCCGGCACCTTCTATGAGCGCCTGAAGTCCATCACAGTGACCGATAAAGAGGGTTTGAAATCCGATACGGTCGATATCGAACTGAACGATGGCTCGCCCGATTTTCTGGCCCTGCCCCGCAAGGGTGCCATCATTGCGGTCCGGATGGGTTACGGCCAGAACCTTGGCTCGCTCGGCACCTTCACGGCCGACAAGATCAACGGTTCTTGCCTGCCCTATGGCCTGTCGATTTCCGGAAAAGCCGTGGATTTCCGAAGTGGCAAGCTGAAGGAACGGCAAGAGCGGGCGTGGGACAAGAAGTCTCTTGGCGATATCGTCTCACAGATCGCCGGCGAAAGCGGTCTGACGCCGGCTGTTGATTCCGATCTGGCGAAGTTCGTTTACGACTGGATCGGCCAGCAGGACGAAAGCAATCTGCATTTCCTGCGACGGCTCGCCCAGCGCCATAACGGGCTGTTCTCGATCAAGCAGGGCAGGTTGCTGTTCTCGAAGCTGGGTTCGGGCAGATCGGCGAGCGGCAACAATATCGGTAGTGTCATTGTCACCCCTGAAATGGTGCAGCTCGGTAGTCTGAAATTCGATATCGGCGACCGCACCAAATACAGCAAGGTCGTTGCCTACTATCAGGACAGCGACAAGGCGCAGCGCGTCGAAATCGAAGCAGACGCGGATGCGGACGGCGAAAGCGTCTACCGCATTCCTGAGCCGTTTTCATCGCCGGATGAAGCGGACAAGGCAGCACAGGCGAAAGCCAAAAGCCTGAAGCGTGGCGAGGGCAGCACATCGGTCACTGTGATCGGTGACACCTTGATCTGCGCGGGTGCGCCGCTGCTTTACGCCGGCATCCGGCCAGGCCTCGATGGCGTACCCTACATCATCGACACGGCCACGCACAAATACGTCGCCAAAGGCACTTTCACCACCGATATTTCCGGCAAGCTCTACGATGGCAAATCATCGACGGAAGGTGATGATGACGAGGGCGGCGGTTCCTTACGCGGCTCGAAGGGCGGGGCGGAAGACGGCGGCAAGGTCGCGCCGAACAGCGCACCTGGTACACCCGCAACGCCGGCACGCTTTCTGACGCCTCGGCTGGGGCGCACAGACGAAAACTAAATGGAATCGGTTTAGGCTGAGGGCGAAATGACACCGTAAGCCGCCGCTCCGCTGTCCCAATTGAATCCTTTTGAATTTTGGTGCCGGAAAGCCTTGGTCTCATGAGCTGATTGCCGTCGCAAACAGGTTTTAGTTCATTTGTTACAGGTCGCATTTAGTATCGTTGCGCCAAAGGAGACATGAACTGTTTCGAAGTCGACGGCTGTGATGGGGCCGTCTGCAGACTGGCGGATTTCGATCAGCGGAATTGGAAATGCGGTCGTTCGCCGAGATACTTGCGGGTTGACGATTTGCCGGATCACAGGAAGATGGAACATATATTGACCCCCTTGACCGTTCGAAATAGTCACGCAACTATGCCGCTTGGGATTGTGGGGGTATCATGACGAACAGGATTCATATCGACGCGCCTGCCGGCGTAGTCGAGATCGAAGGTGAGAAGGATTTCGTTGAGGGCCTTCTCGGAAAACTATTCCCTCTGATTGAGGAAGTGGGGTTCGGAAGTCGTCCAAAAAGCGCGGTCGGCACTGATCCAATCGCTGAACCGGCAAGCGATGTCGATGATGAGGTATCAACCGATGCGACAGAGACATCTAAGAAGCGCGTCCGAAAGTCGGTTAAGCAGCCTCCTGCTGGTCAATCGTGTCCAGCTCGAATCCAAGTTCTGAAAGAAGAAGGATTCTTCAGGGAACATCGCTCTCCAGCAGATATCGTAGAAGCTCTGAAGGCCAAAGGTTGGACGCACAACCTAAATCAAGTCGGGGCTGCCACGAGTCAAATGTTCGGTAAGGGCACCATCCAGCGGACAAAGGTTGGAAAAGGACCTTGGCAGTATTTTTGGGATCGTGGGTGACATTTGACCCTCCCTAGCCTCAAAGCTGCCCTCAGCACCATTCCTGTTGGATTGAGCGATCCATTGATCGAGGAGTTCGAGCAAGCCCTCGACGAATACCGCGCAGCAGATTGGGAGAAGGTTGGCCTTAAAGCAGGAAAATTCTGCGAGGTCGCGTATTGTATATGTGCAGGTCATGCGACCGGAACCTATGCCACAAGCCCGTCGAAGCCGGGCAATTTCCCGCAGGCATGCCGCGATTTAGAACAGTACAACGCTGCAAAAGGGCGCTCGCTTTGCATGCAGGTGCCGAAGGCATTAGCAGCGCTGTATGAGCTTCGGAATAACAGAGCGATTGGCCATGTCTCTGCCGAGATTAGCCCCAACCACATGGACGCAGAGTTTTTCCTGCGCGGTATGAAGTGGGTGATGGGCGAACTGGTTCGCAATTATTCGCAGCTCCCGCTGGGAGATTCACACGCTGTTGTCGAAGCGGTCACTGCTAGAACTTTTCACATCGTTTGGTCGAGTGGCAATATTCGGCGCGTGCTCGAACCAGCAAAAACGTCGGGTCAGAAGGTACTGATCCTTCTCTATGCTGAAAGCAAACCCGTTTCGGCGGCGCAGCTGCAGGCTTGGGTCGAGTATAAGAACGGAACCGATTTCAAACGCAAAGTGCTGAAGGATCTGCACAAGAAGGCGTTGATCCATTTTGACGAGAAAGCGGCCACTGTCCAAATATTGCCGACCGGACAGGCGCATGTGGAGAAGTCCGGCCTGCTTGTTACGAAGTGACCACAGGCTAGGCACTCGCGAGCACCTGGCCAGCAACGTAGGGATGGTGCCGAAGCGGCGTCATTAGGGGGCTGCGATCATGGTCGGCAGCAGGCAGGTTCGGGTCACGCTGAACAAGGATGAATAGCTGAGATGAAGGCGTTGGCCGCTTTCTGCCGAGGCTCGGTCTGCTGCCCCACTCGGCGGGAGGCCACAGCTTCTATGATCTTTTTATGCTTCGGGAGTTCCAACGCATCCTCTAGGGCGACCCCGAGGTACTGGACCGTGTTATCGCTGATGTCCGCCGCTGGCACAAACGTACCGCCCCGCCCGATCGACCCATGTGGGTTATCGGGGGGGCTCGGTTTGGCTATGCCGTACGGCAAAGACTGCGCAAAGATGCTCCCTCGCAGTCGCCTGTTAATGACCGGTTTGGGCGGATACTGTTGAAAAACTCGCGCCAGTGGATGCCAAGGCCAGATTACTACTCGTCGATCCGTACGCGGGCTCCTTCGATCAAGATATGACGACCCTGCAACTCGACAAAGCGCCAATTTCGCTCTCAGCCTGAACCGACCCCTAAATAACTAATCGGCGGCGCAACGCGTCGGCCTTTCCTGTCTGGTCGCATAGTGTGACTTGGCAATGCCCGGCCTCGCCGAGCGCTTGAACCACAAGGTTCACTTCCGCCCCATGCCTTCGGGCTGACCTCATCAAAATCGGAGTTATCTTTATGGATGCGACAACATTCTTCGCATATACGAGGCGCGCGCCTTTTGGCGGTCGTCTTTCGCAGGGCCAGATTGACGGCATGAATGCTCTTTTCCGGTGCTGGCGTTCCCACAAGATTCCCGGCTCGGATACTAACCGCCTCCTCGCGTACATCCTGGCATCGGTGTTTCACGAGACGGGCGGTCGCATGCTGCCGGTGCGCGAGACGCTTGCATCAACCGACGCCGGCGCAATCACCGCGCTGGACAAGGCTTTCAAGGCCGGCAACCTCGGACAGGTTAAGACCCCATACTGGCGGAAGGGTAAGTACGGCAAAGCTTATTTCGGCCGTGGCGGTATTCAGATTACCCACGAGGAAAACTACGAGAAGCTGGGCAAGCGGATCGGCGCTGATCTGGTCGGCAATCCAGCCCTCGCTCTAGATCTTGATATAAGTGCCGAGATTACGATTGTTGGCATGCTGGAAGGCCTGTTTACCGGCCGGAAGCTCACCGAGTTTTTCAACCTCAAGAACGATGATCCTATCGGCGCTCGGGCAGTCGTGAATGGGACCGACAAGGCGAAGCTTATCGCCGGCTATTACAAGTCCTTCCTTGATGCATTGGAGGCGGCCGCCCTCGCCCGTTTCAAAGGCCAGCCGGCCGATGTTGCTGCGCTCGATGCCCAGCCGGATAACGTGCCGGTGGCGCAAAGTCGTTCGCTCTGGACGATCATCGGCAGCTTCTTCGGCGCTATAGGCCTTGGCGCGGTGGGTGACGCGAAAGGCTTTGTCGATAGCGGCGCAACGCTGGTCGGCGCGATCTCCAACCCTTGGTCGTTCGGCAGTCTGGTTTTCATCATCGTGGCGGCCGGCGTGCTGTTCTGGCTGATCGGTTCCGGCCGCATCACGATCAACCGGAGCAAGACGACATGATTGCCCGCCTTGGTCCTTATCTCGCTCTTGTTGCGGCGGCGGTGGGTTTCATCGCCGCCTTTATTTTAATCGTGGACCGTAACGCCGTGGATCGCGTGCGGGCCAGCATCGAAAGGCAAAACAATGCGTCGGGTGATTTATCGGATCGCGACCGCAGCGGCTTTAGCGATTGTCTCGATGGGGGCGGCGTGTGGCACTACGGAACCCGCAAATGTGTCCGGCCTGCGCCGGGTGGTCGGCACTGACCTTATCGGCGCGCGCGGCGCGACACCTCAAGATCAACGGAAGATCGATTTAACCGTGGTCGGCATCTGCGCCGTTGACGGCATCTGGACACGCGCGGAATGCGCAAAACACGGGAACGGAAAGTGACATGCCGGAAAAATACACCTCTCTTTATGAGGTTTTAAGCACATGGTTCGGCGGGGCATTCGCCACGCTGTTCGTCGCCTTCCTCGGCCGAGCCATGTGGCACGGCAACGAGGCGCGCAAGGGTCGACGCAGGTTCTTCGGCCCGGAGCTGATCTGGGAAATCCCGGTGGCCTTCGGCATGGCGTTTATAGGTGAGGGTGTCGCCTCGTATTTCGTGGTTCCTCAGCCAGCGTCAACGGGCCTGATTGCAGTCTTGGCCTACCTCGGGCCCCGTGGCACCGAGGTTCTCTTGCAGAAATGGATCAGCCACAAGCGGGCTGCTTGACGCATGCCGTTCGGTTAAATCCGGACGGCATTTTGGCGCCGTTGTCTCCAAAAAAAGAGGCGAACATCTATCTCGCAGTTCCCTTCCTCGCTTGCTTATCTTGGTAGCTTCCTCACCGGTCAAACTGTGACAACGGCCTCTGGAAATTGATTTGGCCTCAGTTAGAGAATCTTTTTGCTCATAAGACGAACGTAGGGTTGTGGCTTCCGGTGAATCAGCGTGTATTTCTTGAGGTGTTCAATAATCCGCCAGTTCGATTGGTGGTAACGTCGTTAATCAAACAGGTGATCCTTTGAACTCTTTCAAAAACCTATGGCGGGAATTCTTCAAGGCCAAACCTAGAGTCGAGTTGGATAACCGATTTGTCGATTTGGCTCCTACCGACGATGCTGATCGGACTGGCGTTTACTCGTCCGCGCTCAACGCCGCCATCGGCAGGGAGAACGTATTCAACATCGCGCTCACTGGGCCTTACGGGTCTGGTAAAAGCAGCGTGATAAAGACGTTTCTTAAGTCCTACGGAGGAAAAGCACTAGCCTTATCACTGGCTTCCTTCATACCTGAGGCGGAAACAGAAGGAAAAACGAAGTTAAGCAAACAAGAAATTGAGCGAAGTATTCTGCAGCAATTGTTATACGGAGCAAATGCAAACAATCTACCACATTCACGCTTCAAACGGATTCAGACGCCACACAGACTATCGATTCTAAGCGCACTGGCGCTTTGTGTCGGCTTATTCTGTGCTTGGTATCTTTTCAACAATGTATCGATCATAACTAACGGCAAATATTTTACGCCATGGAGAATTTCGAACTGGTTTAATTATGTGGCTTTTGTCAGCGGGATTGCCTGCATATGGTGGCTTGCTTATGGAATATATGTCAAAAGCTTTGACGTCTCTCTTAAAAGCGTTTCGCTTAAAGACATACAGATCGCTCCCAAAGCACTTGATCAAGAATCAATTCTCAACAGGCATCTTGACGAGATAATATATTTTTTTCAGTCAACGGACTACGATCTAGTTGTCATAGAAGACTTGGACCGGTTCGATGAGCCTCATATCTTTGTGACTTTACGCGAGATTAATGCGTTGGTGAACCAGAACTCAGGTATACGCCGCCGCATCCGTTTTATATATGCTCTACGTGACGAAATTTTTGATACAACAGATCGGACTAAGTTCTTCGAATTTATTATTCCAATAATACCTGTAATCAATCATTCTAATTCAATAGATAAGGTTTTGGCACATGTGAATCGAATTGGACTTGCGGGGCAGCTTGACCCCCGATTCTTGCGCGATGTCTCGCGATACCTGGATGACATGAGGCTAATTGCCAACATATTCAATGAATACATCATATACTACAGCAACTTGACTGCGCAACAGAATGAAGGGGTAATCGATGCCAATCGGCTGCTCGCCATACTTATTTATAAGAATGTAATGCCAAAGGACTTTGCTTCCCTCCACAAACAGGACGGTCTATTAATTAAAGCATTGCGCCTATACGAGGATATAATCGCTAAAGAAGAGAGCAAAATACGACTCCAAATTGATGAAATACAAGGAGAGATTGATAGAGTTGAAAATCACACACTGGGTGACATCAGAGACCTTCGTAGAGTTTTTGCTATAGGAATCATTTCACAACTTCCACCACATACAGCCACCATCGCCACAGATACTGGACAAATCGGCATCGGAAAGCTTCCTGATCATCCCGATTTTGAAAAAATCCTCGCAGGGAACACAATATCAATTACCAACCATTATGGTCAGCCGAACTCAGTCCAGTTATCGAGCGTCGAAAAAGCAATAAACTCCAGCATGACGTACGCTGAACGAAAGAATGCCATTGAGAGTCAGGCGGCCGATTCTAGAGCGAGGATTTCTGAAAAGTTAGAGCAACTGAAACGCGAGATTCCGCTCTTGCGCATGAAGAAATTCCACGAGATTCTTAGGACAGGCTCCGGTTTAATCGACGAGACATTTGGGGAGGCGAGCGGAAATCGAGATCTTCTAAGATATCTTATCTTAGAAGGATATCTTGATGACTCATATCACCAGTACATTTCGCTATTTCACGGCGAGCGCCTTTCCCCCCATGATCATCAGTTTCTTCTTCAGATTCGCGCCTACAAAAACCCCCGTCCAAATTTCCAATTGAACAATATTCCTGAATTATTAGCGTCGATGAGGGAAGACGACTTCGGCCGTGAGTACGTCCTAAATTTGAATATATTCGAGTATATGCTGGAGAATTGCGGCGAAAATGCCGCCCGTATTGATCGGGCAATCGCATTTGTGAAGGAGAATTTTGATGAATGTGAAGAGTTTTTCACAGGTCACTATGCGACTGGAAAGTTCACCGATCGGCTCATCTCAATGCTTTTGGCCAATTGGTCTGACTTTCCCGTGGTCGCTCTAGAAGGCTCGCAAGCTGTGGCTCATGCGGCGCGTATTCTTGCATTTGCTCCTGAGGAGCTCTTCGCTTCAGAAAGCAAAGGCCGCGCTGCGCTATCTAAATTTCTTTCTGAAAATTTGAGCCTAGTTCTCGACCAGAATGTGGACTTCGAATTCAAACGCCTTAAGGTGTGTAATGTTGTTGTCACAAGTCTGATAAGCATTTCTGAATACAGCGATGCTTCCGAGTTCATTATAGCTGAAAAGCTTTATAGAATTTCGATCGAGAACATCAGGCACATTATGGCGTATTCCATCGGATATTCTAACCTCAATGATCTTGAGACGCGAAATTATACCGCGGTTTGCAGGGCTAACGATAGCGGACTTCGTGCCCACATTGATGCGAATTTTGATGCCTATCTCACGGACGTGTTGCTGAGCTTAAAGGAAAACACGTTTGAGGATGCAACGGCCGTCGTTGAAGTGCTGAACCATGAGGAGGTGGACTTTGATAGCCGAGCCCAGTTCCTCGAGATGCAATCCGCCCGCATTCATTCGCTAAGCGACGTTCCGGAGGGATTTTACGAAGTGCTCCTTCTCACTGAGAAAGTCGAGAGTACGTGGGAAAACTGCCTGACATACATCAACAGCGACATCTATGACGATGAAGTGCTTACCTCCTATTTGCAGCGCGGGAATGCGGCTGAGGTGCTTTCCGAAACTCCAGTAGCAGATGGAGAGCAGTGGCGTAAACTTCGACAGTTTCTGGTCAACAACGAAGCGTTTGACGATGAAATATACCGTTCATACATTAGCAATCTTCCGAACCAATTCACTAAGCTGCCGAGCGTCGGCTCTGAAAAACTCAGAATCCTTATTAAGGCACGCAAAATCTCGCTCTCAAGTGAGAACTTCGAAGCGATGGACGAAGGCATAAAACCCTTCTTTATCGCAACGAATTTCAACAGCTTCTGGAGCGACCGCGATGAGTTCGAGATGGACGACAGTTTACGCGGGGAGCTTTTGCAAGAACGCATATCAGACGCGCAAAAAATGCTCGTCATTTCTGAAATTGATCCGAATTTCATAATCGGTCATCCTGAGGTCGCTGCATTGGTAGCGCCCGTCTTGAATGGACAGCCTATTCCGCGAAAGCCTTACCATCCTGATTTCATACGAGCTGTCATTGTAAATTCTCGGAAAGGTGAACCTCAAATATCTCTGTTCAACAAATTCGAGGAAAGTCTATCCCTGGAAGAAGTCCGCAGCATTCTCGAGGAATTGCCGTCTCCATATTGCGACGTAGTGACATCCGAAAAAATTCCAAAAATAGAACTGACGGACACCAATATGCAGTTTGCGTCTTGGCTTAAAGCGCGGAAAGTAATTTCCTCGTATAGCGTATCAATTTCGACAGGTGTTATCCGGATCAACAAATTCCGAAAGTAGTCGTGCCGAAATTGCCATCCAGAGGACTTTCACCTGTATATTTTTTGACTTCAGCACTGCTCACAAATAACCGTAGGTGCCGGGCATCGCTTCATAGCTCATGGCCAATCCCTTTTTGCGCGCGCCAGAACAAAGCTGTTTTGCTCGCGATTGCCGCACCCAAGGCAACGCAAAAGCGGCTCCATGGATATGATTGGTCGGAATTTTCCATAACGACGCTGTAGCGCCCACCTGTCCAGCATGCCCACGCGCTTGCAACGCCAGCATTGGGCGCAGACGACATACCATTGCGGTAGATCGACCAACGTCGCCGAATGATCCCGCTGCGGCACATAAATACCTGTCGGTTTCGGCGGCATATTGTCGTTGTTGCCGCCGGTCAGATCGATGCCGCGGCGATGGCGCATGTCATTCCCGCTCGGCGCTTGGCTTCCATCCCCGTGTGTATCCCCGGCCCATGGCTGTGGCGGCAATGGATAGCTGATTTTGCAGATGGTGGATTTCGTCCAGCAGTGTTTCCACGGCGGCAACAGCATCGCCGTCATGACACTGGATAACATAGGCTGCGATATCGTCCGGCGGTTTGATTGCGTTCGGGCGCACGTTTCCAATCTCCTGTTTCAGAGCCGCAAAGTTTTCCCTGTCATGAAAAGGCGCGCGCCCCCCCGCCGGTAAATCAGTCTGGCATAAGGTCGGCAATTTGCCCGTGCTGAACCAGCAGACGAGGATTAGCCATGCTGCCGCTTTCCTCGTCCACGGTGACGGCATAAGCCGCTACGCCAATGTGGCGCGGTGCCATGGCGCTCGCCATTTTTTCGGCGGATACTGCGCTGGTGGCGGGCCGCATATCGCCCGGCACTATGCCGCCGCGCCCTTTTTTGAACTGCACTACAATGATCTTTTCCGCGTCAGACATGTCTCTTGCCCTCTCGTTTGTTCTATAAATGTTCTCATATTGAGAAAGAGTCAATATGGAGGCCTCCGCCGTGTTTCAGAACCGGCAGGGTTTTACAGCGCTATTGAAAACATTGGGAGAATTTAGACGGGAGAGGCAAAGTTTTACCGGTAAAGCGCTGGAATCTTTACGATAGATCGAGCTTCCCAAGCTGAAGATCGCTAGCAAAAAAAGGAGGCGGCGTTTCTCGTCTTTCCTTTCATTTAGGTTCTTCAATGGCTCCCAAGAAGCCAATTTGTGTACTATTGGTTTAGTTCTGGAATGTTTAAACGTTTAGAGGGAATTATATGGTCGCCAAGCTTCTTGACGAAATGGCACTAAATCCACCCAAGGAAATCTTCTCGCTGATGAAGCTTCTACATACGGCGGTCCGTGATGATCTTTATCGTGATTTTTTGAATAAACACGCCAGCGGTCTCTTAGAATTTCAGGCCCGAAAAACGTTGCTATATGACGGGTTTTTCAGAGAGCAAGATTTCCTTGCGCTTATACATGCTTGTGGAGATGGCGGCGGAACTAGCGTGTACGCCATAATGCCGATTTTGAGGAAACTCGTAGAGTGGGGCATTGTTACAGATCAAAGTATTTTCGGATCGCAAGCTTATGTTTCTTATTCTTGGAACAAGCAAAGGATAGCGCACCTAATGATGTTGAATGTTATTGATAATATCCTGTTTTCATCTGCGTATGTTGCAAACAAGTATCGGGGGAGTATTCCAGCTATCTATGTCCGAAAGGGTGAAGACGACTACACCGGAACCGGCTTTTTATCTACAATAGTAGGTGGAAATAAGCACGTGATTGTAAGTGCGAAGCACAACGTTGACCCGGGTGACGGCATCGAATTTCGCAGTCTCAGTCAGCCTGAAGGGAACACTTACAAGCCAACGAGCGGTAAGTGGATTTTGCATAACACTCTTGATCTAGCACTTCTCGAGGTGACGTTTAGTCACACTGCGATCCCACTCTTCGCAGTCGGCCTTCCTTCGGTGCTTCAGCGGACAATCACTTTAGGTTATCCGCGCATCGCGACTACTGCCGACACTTATCTTCTCGCTCACGGAGGTGAGCTAAATGCGGTTGTTGATACATATTTTGGTGAAAAAAGATTGATCATTTCTAACTTAGTGTCCCCTGGCAATAGTGGTGGGCCGGTTTTGGATGAAGCCGGTCTCTGCCTAGGCGCGGTCGTCAATTCGCTAGAAACAAAGCACGACGGCGGTATCGAAAAGGCTAGTTCCGCAATCCCCGCTCATGAAATTCTTAGATTCATCACTCCTTACTGCCTGTAACGACTCGCGAAATCTGCGTTGTTGTCCAAGTTGGGCGAACAAGCCGCTTGGCCTTGGGTTTTGTTTGCGGGGGACGCTTAGCCTACGTAATAATCGAAGCGTAAACACTCAGCGCTTCCTATATGCTTCCTGTAAAATTTTTTTAGCTGGAGAGGCCAGAGTCGTAAAACCCTGAGGAATATGGCGCACCCGACAGGATTCAAACCTGTGACCTTTGGAATCGGAAACCATCACACGTTGAAAGTTGATGACTTTGGCCGGATATCGTTAAGTGCAGACGGCGACCCTACAAAAAGTCCCATTGGCTGACGCGACTTATCTTTTTTGCTTGTCTCCATTGATCGTGACGGGAAATTGGTTTTGCGTCAGGAGCGACCTAAACCAGCCGCAAACTCGGAGATTTGCTACTTTTTAATTGCTGAGTCCTAACCTTGCCGCACTATCTAGAGTTTATGGGCGGTATCATGTTCAACGTTCAGCATGCCGAATGGCTGAGAGAGGGTGTCTCAGCGTGGAATAGGAGACGGAAAAAGGTTAGATTTTCCCCAAATCTGGCAGGGCTAAAATTGTTCGATTTTCTGCCGCCTGACTTTAGAGATTCTCCGAAAACATCTCGGTACTTCGAGAAAATTGACCTCTCGAACGCGAATCTACAAGGTGCCGATCTCTCGCACTTGAATTTTGCGCGCGCGAACTTCGCTGGTACGAATCTCATCGGAGCAGATTTATCTCTATCAAACTTTACGGGCGCACGGTTTCGCCGCGCAAATCTCGCTGAAGCTAGAGTGGAAAACGCCCGTTTCCGGCGCGCAAATTTCGAGCATGCTAATCTTCAAGGAGTGCAGTTAGAAAGCGCGGACGTTGGACAAGCAATATTTGTGGAGGCCAAGATTGACCGCGAGCAGGCTCGGATTCTTCAGGCAAAGAGCGCCGTCGTTTTCCAGTCCGTTGTGGCCTACCGGGAATCAAGAGAACTGGATACCCATTTAGCAATGAGGAGCCGCCTTGATGGTCCTGATGATAAAACCAGAAAAAATAGATACGACGTATATTTCGCCACTAATCGAACACCGGTTGCTGAAAGGGGCGAATTGAGGACCTTCGGCACTACGGACGCACTTCGTCTAAGCTATGGTGTGTGTGAGGTTATAGTCCCAGACAGTCATAGAGTCGGTTCGTTGGGGTCCCCGCTGTGGAAAAGGATTTGGAACCGGAAGGATGATCGCCTCCGCCTTGAACATCTTATTGCTTTGACCGACGAACTGTTTTGGAAGTTCATCGCGGACACAGCCGAGAAAATGGCCGTTAAGGAAACGCCTACGATCTTCGTTCATGGCTTCAATACCGATTTTGAATCCGCCGTCTTGCGTGCAGCCCAACTGGGTCACGATCTCGGATTGGGTCAAGGCATCGGTCTGTTCAGTTGGCCGTCAAAGGGTGGTGTTCTGAATTATCCAGCCGACGAGGCGGCCGCTGAGGCCAGTAAGTACTTATTGGCAGATTTCATCCACGACTTTATAGAGAGAACCCCCGGACAATGCGTGAATTTCATTGCTCATAGTATGGGTTGCCGTGTTCTGGTCGGTGCGCTCGAACACCTCGCGGTCACTAGAAGCCCGGCGGTGGAAAAGGTCCATCAGATTATTTTAGCAGGGGCGGACGTCGATGCTGTGATTATGCCGCGTCAAGGCCGGCGCTTTCTGAAACAATGTCGGCGCGCTACTTCATACGTTTCTGATCTCGATAAGGCTTTAAAGGTATCCAGTTGGCTCCACGGCAATCCGCGGGTTGGCTTCTCTCCACCGACCTTTGTACTAGAAGGGATGGACACCATTCTAGTGAATGACAAAGACCTGGGTGACTACGCTCACGGATACTTCGCAGCAAGTAGAACCGTCCTGAACGATATCTTCCAGCTTCTACAAGCAGACACCCCTCCTAGCAAACGATTTACACTCGACAGTGTGATCGGCGAAACGAGCTATTGGAGAATAAGATATTGAGGCCCACGTATTGTTCTGAATTAAGCTCGGCTCGCTCGAGCGCCGTTAGAACAAGAGGCCTTCGCCCCCTTGGGCAGCCTGCTGCCGAATGCCGAACTGCCCGCCACGTTTTCGCGCCTAAAAAAATGTTACAGCGCTAATGCAAACATTGATAGATTTCCCACGTGAAAGAAAGAGATTACTCATAAGGAATTCAGATCGTTAAGGCACATTGAGCTTCTCTAGCTATTTCGCTAGAAAGGCAGGCTCATAGTATTATTTTCCAAACCCCGCACTTTTGTCAAAAGGCCCATTTTTTTATCAGCAGCTTCTAACGCGGCGAGAGACATAAATTCGGTGAGTGCCCGCAAAGTAGCGGCATCCTTGACAACCTTAAAAACACCCACTTTGTTGACGTATACGACACACTTTTTCTTACGTTGAACAAGCTCAATTATGTTCGTGAGGGTACCCGTGCTTTTACTATCCCAAAGCATGAAGCCCAATGTGCAATCGACAGCCATCGCCACATCCTTGGCTGTGAAAAACGCCTTCGTTCCGGGCTCAGCCCGCGTTTCGATATGCCTAACAGTCCAGTTCCCCACGTTATTTCTAACGTGGGGGCCAGAGCAGTAGACTGTTACGGAAGGTACAACCCGCTGGTAAAGTGCGTGTTGGACAGCTGAATCGACGCCATTAGCATCACCGATCAAAATATCCAAACCGGTTTCGATAAGTGAATTCAGCCTCTCGACAAAAGCCGTCGGTAAACTCTTTATCGTGATTGAACCCGCGATGAATACCTTGTCCATGTTACTTCCAAGTTAGTGCTGCGATATAAATTTTGTCGATCTTGGGATAAGTCCGAAGAGCTTTCGTTGCGGCCTCCATGGACGCACCACTGTCGTATAGGTCATCTAACAGTAGCACATTCCACTTCCCTTGTTGACTTATCGGATCATTGATCGAAAACCTACCTTCAAGTTCGGCTTCTTTTTCTGCCTTCGTTGAAAGGTTTTTAAGCGTTACCCCGCTCGTAGATGCAGCCTTAACAATTATGTTGTCGAATGAACTCACTGCCATGAGGGGCGCAAGTTCGGACGCAACTTCGTCAACTGGTTGGCGTTGCCGACTCGTTGACGCAGGCATTGGAATTATCAAGCCGATTTTTGGAAGCTTTGGGACGATTTCCCCGAAAACTGCTTCCGCTAGTTTCTTCGCTTCGCCCCAGTTCTGTTGATACTTTAGCTGATAAACCGCTTCCCCCGCAGCAGTACGGATATTGTCGAAGCGGGGATGCCCATTACTAGGATCATATCCAACAAAAGTGCTGCTTTTCATGTGTTTATCAAGGGCGTAACCATCGTCCCATATTCCACTCAGCCGTCTCAAATTAACTTCCATGTCCTCTACCCCTTAAGTGACTACGATTTTACTATTCCGAGAAAAATCGAAGAATGCAACCTGTGAGTTGAATTAGACAGTTTTGTTCTATTGGACACTTTTCTAAAAAACCTAACGTTTGGGCGGAAACAACGCAGGTCCAACGATAAGACAAGCCGCTGATTTCGTTCAAAATCAGCGGCCCGGCTTGGGGTACCATTTCCAAAACCGCATTGATTTCCTTCACTTTGTCCAGCGCCTCCAAGTGAACCCTTTAACGGTCTCACGCCGGCCGGCAAGCTCACGAAACTTTGCTTGCGCACCCCCCCGAATATTGCCAGGCTTTCATTTGCCAGATGCGGCGGACTGGATTAGACGAATCCCGTTACACCCCGTGAGGACCGGCGACTTAATTTCGCCATCACGCCCGCCTTTTTGAAAGCCCGTCCGGGATATCTGCTTCTTCGCGAAGTTTGAGGAAAACAACATGGCCAATGCGACCACCGCCGACAATAGCCGCACGCTCGCCGCTCTCGGCGTCACGGCGGGAATGATCTTCACCGTCGGCTCCGCCCTCGGTTTCCAGCATATTGGCGGTTATACGCCCTGCGCGCTGTGCCTGCTGCAGCGCGATCCCTATTATTACGCCATTCCGCTGGGCATATTGGCCGTTGCGACCAGCATTTTCAAATTGCCCGTTCAGATCACACGGGTGCTTCTTGCCTTTATCGGCGTGGCGATGCTGATCGGCGCCGGGCTTGGCGTTTATCACGCCGGCGTGGAATGGGGTTTCTGGGCAGGGCCGATTACCTGCGCCACCGGCGCGCCGTCCATCACCACCAATGCCGGCGATCTCCTGGGTAATCTGAATGCCATCAAGGCGCCCTCCTGCAACGACGCTGCCTTGCGGGTGCTCGGCCTTTCCTTCGCGGGCTGGAATGTCATCGCAAGCGTTGCACTTGCGGCAGTCGCCTTTTTTGGCGCGAGCCGTAAAAGCCGGTAAGCGGAAAAACCGCATTGCAGTCCTGATAGATCAGGGCTGCAGTTCGGTATCCCAGTAAAGATAGTCCATCCAGCTTTCGTGCAGATAATTGGGCGGGAACAGCCGCCCGTTATTGTGCAGATCCTGAACCGTTGGCTGGAATGGCTTCTGCGCCGGGAACATGCCCGCCTGCTTGGGAAGCTTGCTGCCTTTTTTAAGGTTGCAGGGAGAGCACGCCGCAACGACATTGTGCCAGGTGGTTTCACCGCCATGCGCGCGGGGAATCACATGGTCGAAGGTCAATTCATCCCGCGTGCCGCAATACTGGCATTCGAACTTGTCCCGAAGGAAAACGTTGAAGCGTGTAAAGGCGGGGTTGCGGGTGGGCTGCACGTAAGTCTTGAGGCTGACGACGCTCGGCAGCCGCATGGAAAAGCTGGGGGACGACACCGCGTGATCATATTCTGCAATGATGTTCACACGGTCTAGAAAAACAGCCTTGATCGCGTCCTGCCAGGACCATAACGACAAGGGATAATAACTCAGTGGCCTGTAGTCTGCGTTCAGAACGAGCGCCGGCAGGGCCTGTGGTGAAACTGCAATCGTCAAGGGCTTCTCCTGAGCGATTCGGCATCTGCACTTGTATATTAGGTCCGTTGTTACAGGATTGTGAAGCCTATAAATGCAGCGGCGAAGAGCTTAATTTTTGAGCCCCGGAATGGCGTTTTTCGCACTCCTGACGATCAAGCGGCACGGTGACGCCTCTTGGCGACGTGACACCACTGGCTGATGCGGCAGGGAGGCGATTCGGCCCTTGCCAGACACAAATCCTTCTCACACCGGATGCAATATCGGTGATATGATTACCCCCGACGGACGCTGGAAAATCAATGCGCGCCGGGCATGGCAAATGTGCGGCGGCGTCATCCATTATTTCATCCATGGAGGAACGGCCATGATGTTAGGCAGATGGCGGGCGGCGCCGTTGTGGGGAAGCTTGGCGGTCGGCGTTCTCACCGTCGTAATCGGCTTCTCAGCGAGCGCCCATGCGCAGCAATATCAGAATTTCGAAGTGACGCCGGACGGTCGCGGCGGGGCGCAGGGAACGATCGGCGGACGCAATTTCGAAGTTTACCGGAATTACGACCGGCCGCCGGCAAGCAGAGCCTCACCCGATACACGGCGGGAACTCCGACGAGCCGTCCCGCAAGAGACCTGTATTGTCGATACGGAGGGTCGAACCCGCTGCAAGTGAGCGCGAACCCCATTTTTCAGCGCTGTAACAAAATTAGATTTCATTAAAATGCAATCTATCGACTTAAACGGCCCGCAAGAATGGGTCGCTATGGTGCCAGCACAAGAGAAGGCAACTGTGCAGGGGCAAGGACATGGCGAAGAGAACAATCCGTCTGGCAACGTTTTTTGCCGTCGCTGCCGGCATGGCGGCGAGCATTGCGACCACCGCATCGGCCGTGCAGCTTGGTGGCCTTGCCCAAAAGCCCGGCGCATCGCGGCCCGGCCTCTTCATGACCACGAGCCGTCCGACCATCGCACCCATTGCCTTTGCGAAATTCTGCGAAAGCGCCGCCGACCAGTGCATCCGGATTGGCGACCGCGATACGGTGGAACTGAGCAAGCAGAAGCGTGCGGAACTCCAGCGCATCAACGCCGAGATCAACACCTCGATAATCTATGCCAGTGAAGGGGACGGCGAAGACGACTGGAAACTGAACCCGGCAAGCGGCGACTGTGACGATTATGCGGTGACCAAGCGGCAACGCCTCCTGCGCGCCGGCTGGCCTTCGGGCGCCTTGCGCATTGCCACTGCCCGCACAACGGACGGCATAGGTCACGCGGTTCTGGTCGTCAGCACCAGCCAGGGCGATCTGGTGCTGGATAACCGCACCAACGTCGTCAAGCCATGGAAAGCGGTGGATCTGAAATGGATCAAGATCCAGTCGCACGAGGACCCGCGTGTCTGGCTGAAACTCTAGAACATGTCTTTAGGCTGAAACCGCTCTTTCGGACGACAGGCATTCGACCGCCGGTTAAGGCAACGTATCTTTCGGTCATCAAAGAGGGTATTCTCTCCTCGCAGAATTGACGCGTCCCGCTTTACAAAAGCCGCCTCTCGCTGCTTCGTCCGGCGGGTTTTGGCGGCTGACCCAGCATTGCGTCAACGCAGCTTTGGCGGGTGATACGGCAGCCGCTTTCAACACTCTTGACCTTGTGCAGGAGAGACAGTATCGGCAGCTATGCCCAAGGTGCTCAACTGGATTCGCGGTCGTAAACAACCAGCCTCCCGCGACGACCGGAGGCGACGCAGAATCGACCTTGGCGACAAGCCAGCCTCCTTTCCGATCTATGCCATTGGCGACGTGCATGGCAGCCTCGACCTGCTTTTGCAGGCGGAGCGGAAAATCCTTGCCGATCTCGGACCCGACCCCTCTCCCGCGCTGGTCGTTCTCCTCGGCGATTATGTCGATCGCGGGCGCGATTCCCGTGGCGTTCTAGACCATTTGCTGCAGCCGCCGCCAGCGCCGTTGCGCCGTATTGCGCTTTGCGGCAACCATGAGCAGCTCTTCCATGATTTTCTCGAAAATCCGCAGGAGAACATGCACTGGCTGGACTTTGGCGGCCGCCAGACGCTTCTGTCCTACGGGGTCGACGTCGACTATTTCCTGCAAAAGGGTCGCCTCAGACTGCAGCCGTTCAGGGATGCCCTGCTCGGCGCAATTCCGCAGACCCACCGCCAGCTTTTATCCAGCCTGCCGATCTACGCCCGGATAGGGTCTTATATCTTCGTGCATGCAGGCTTGAGACCGGGATTGCCGCTGGAGGCGCAGACCGATGAGGACATGCTCTGGATCAGGGAGCCGTTCCTGTCACAAGGGGCAGGGCTGGACCTCGTCGTCATCCACGGCCACACCCCGGTAACCGAGCCGGAAACCGGCCCACAGCGGATCGGCATCGACACGGGTGCATTCACGACGGGCAGGCTTACCGTTCTCAGACTTTCGGATGCGGGCTTACATCTGATTGGTTAAGCGCGTTGCCGCGACCTCAAGACTAGCGGTTTCAACCAATTCGCCTGCCGCTCAGAATATTATCAAGGGTCGTCATTTGCTGGCGATTCCATTCAATGGCGTCCTCAAACGCCCTGTTTCCCAGTTCCCGCCGCTGATCGTGGCTGGAAGTGAGCTGCAGGACAGCGTCGGCGAAACCCCTGTGGTCATCATCGTCCACAATGACCACGCCGCGCCGGTATCGTTCCGAAAGCCCCCTCGCGCCCGTGCGGGTGCTGATTGTGGGAACACCGGCAGCCAGGGCATCGAGCAATTTTATATTGATGCCTGTTCCAAGCGTGATGGGGTTGATGGAAAGCGGCGCACGCATAAAGGCGTCCTTCACATCATCCACGCGGCCGAGCTTGAGAATACCCTCTTCATCTTCAATCTTGCCACATATTCCGCCCGCCAGCACCAGACGAACATCCGGCCGGGCAGCCCTTACCAGCGGCATGATGTTCCGCAGAAACCCCTTCAGGGAAATGATGTTGGCGTCATTAGCGGAACCGAGAAACAAAAAGTCGCTCGGCGTAAAATCTTCCACTTTTCCATTGAGATCGAGAATATGGCTGACGGTTGCGAGAACCGGCGGCTCTTCCCCCAGCCGCTGCCGGAACGCATGTTCCTCTTCCTCCTGAATGGCGACAACCACATCCGCACGGCGCAATGCCCGGCATTCCACTGCCGGCGGCACCGAAAACCAGTATCCATATTTGTTGGCGGTATGGATGAACGCCTTGTGCCGGTCGGCAAAGGAATCATGGGTATCAAGAATACACAACACGCCCTTCGGCAACCCCAGAAACGCCCTTGAGTGAAACGCATATTCCACAATGACGGCATCGATCCCCAGCCGCTGCTGAATATCGCGAAGCTGCCGGCCCATTTCCGGATAATAGAATTCATCCATCTGGTTATAAAAACCACGCTCGCGGCCAAGCAGCCGGTGGAGCTTGCGAAGGGCCCGAAACGACGTCAAGCCAACCTCGAAACCAAAATCGCCGCGAAGTCGGGTGCTGAGGCTACCCCCCTGCCGAGAAACACGGTGCAGGTGATGCGGCCCGAATTCAGCCTCATGACCCGCCGCATCGAAATCGGTGGCGATCGTGCCGTCGACATAGATGAAATGCACCTCGTGCCCGAGGCTGCGCACGGCGCGCGTCAGCTGGAGAATCCTGCTCCGCGCGCCTTCATTGGCGGGAACGACCGGAAATGCCGAGACGAAAGCGACTTTCATGAAAGGACTGAAGCACGCGCCGGGAAAGTCTCGAACAGCTGAAAATTCCTCTTCGACATCGCCAGAATTTCCGGCAGTTTTTTCCCGACGTTTTCACGGATTTCGTCGGATTGGTCGATAAATTCGATCAAAGCGCTCTTGATACCATCCTGCGTAAGGAAGGAAGACGGAGAAAGCAGATCGGCAGCGGACAGACCAAAATGCTGATAGAGCCCTTCGAACTTCCCCTGATAGGCGATGCATATCGCTGGAACGCCTTTGCCGAGCGCGGCAATGGCGAGATGCATGCGCCCGCTGACGAGGCCGTCCAGCTGGCCGGCGACGCCTTTCAAGACGGGCGCTGACCATTTTCCGTCGAGATAACGGACCCTGTCGGTTCTGGACGCAGGCACACGCTCGGCGATAGCCTTGAGATAGGCCTGATCGCCCACATTGTCGCGATAGTCATGCGGGATGAGCAGCCAGCACACCGGCCGGGCATCGACGGCAAATTGCAACGCTTCCGCCGCGTGCCTGATGACCGCCTCGGTCTGCGCGCGGTCGGCGTTTTTGAACAGCATCGGATGCAGGTTGAAACCCATGACCCGGTATCCCTCGGCTCGCTTTCGCGCGATCCATGAACGCGTCCCCTCATCAGGTTCCGATGGAACGAGACTGAACGCGGAATCGGAAACGAGCGCCGCATTGGTCTTCGCGAAGGTTTGCAGGCGCTCGAGCGAGATAGTGTCACGCACCTTGAGCGAGCATTCCGGATGAAGGGAACGATAGAACATCGCCAGGGGGGCATGCGGCGTTTCATTGAAGCTGAAGCCGAGAATGACGTTCCTTATTCCGGCAGCGGCGGCGAGATCCGCACTCGCAAGAAGTTTTGCGCTGACCAGGGGGTGGTAGTACCCATCCATGACATCGGCGCCGACAACGACGACACTGTCGTATTTTCTTGTCGCGTATTGCTGTGCCAGGGCTTTTATGAAGTCGGGCTTGCCAAAGATATCGACGGGGACAAAACCCCTCTGGTAAGCGGAATCGGCATAGTCCATCCCGTCAACAAGAATGTCTATCTCGACATCGGGGTTGCTCGCACGGGCATGTTGCAGCGTCGCGGTGATCATCGCATCATCGCCCAACGAGCCGAAAAGGGTGATGGGGTCGCCGGCCACGATCAAAAGCCGGCTTAACCGGTCGCCGGTAGCGGCGGGTTTCATGCCTGCCTTCAATTCCTGCAGATCGTCAAAGAGTTGCCGAAACGCGATATCCCTTCTTCGCCGCTCGATATACTTCACGGCTCTCTGGCGCAGCGGTGCTGGCAGTATTTTTTTTATCAGCTTGCGCATTTGCTTTCCTTTCGGGAAATGATTTTGCCCATGACGAGCGCGATGGCGGACCGGGCCTCGTTCCGCGCGGTCAGCACCAGAAGCAGAAGATAGGCCGCGCCGAAAATGGAGCCGAGCAGGATGCCGGAGATGAAATCGCCGGCGCCCAGCAGCTTGACCTCGGGACGCATCCATTGAACGAGCAGGAAGCAGAAACCGCTGGAGGCGAAGCTCGGCAGAAGCAGGAGAAATATTCGCCACAGCCCGATGCCAAGCTCGCGGGCGATGAAGAAAAATGTGAAGGGCGTGGAGGTCAGCTGCCCGACGGCATAAACGATGACGATCTCCCTGATGCTATCAGTTGGAACCAGCAGGATCAGCAGGATCGTCGAAACCGCCTTGATGCTTCCGGCAATAAGCACCTTGTTCGGTTTGCCGCGCGCGGAGAGGAAAGGCGCGTTTTGAAACTGAACACATTGCAGCGCGCCCAGCAGAAGCAGCGGTTGCGCCACCCCGTCGGCGCCCTGCCAGCGCACCCCAAAGAGCACGTTGCAGATTTCCGGCGCCAATGCCGCGGCCAGCACGAAGACCGGTGTCGAGAAGATCGCCGACATGGTGATCGACTGCTTGTAGAGCGCCGCCATGCGTTCCCGTTCATGCGATATGCGCGAAAGCACCGTCAGTGAAACGTCATAAAGCGCCGCCTGAAGCAATTGCATCAGAAGTTGATAGAGCCTGCTGCCAACAGTGTAGAGGCCGAAGAGCGCGACCCCGTAATGTCCGAGGATCATGAAATCGATCAGGCGTGTGGCCGCGAAATCGACAATACGAAGGCCAAGCGCCGACGAACCGAAGCGAAGCAGTTCAACGAAGGTGCCGGGGTTGAGAGTGGCGCCCGGCAGCCAGTGCGGCTTTCGCCAGAGCCAGATCAGCGTGACGATGGTGGCGACATAGGTCTGAACGACGAGGCTCCAGACACCGAGGCCCATGATTGCGAAAACAATCGCCACGCCGCCACCGATGATGTTCGATATGAAGGTTCTGATCGCCAGCGGCTTGAAAGCCAGCGCGCGGCGATAATTCACCTCCTGAAACATCGATGCCGTGTTCAGCGGCAGCAATATGCAGATCGCCACGATGACCGGCGCCAGCCCTTCGACCTCGAACCAGCGCTCCAGTTCCGGAGAGAACACGCAGACGGCAATGGCCAGTAATGTCGCCACCGCAACCGAGGCATAAAACGGCAGATTGACGTCGCTGGGTTCCAGATCGCGTTTCTGCACGATTGCATCCGCGAATCCGAATTCCGACAGCATCTGGATCAGCATCAGCACCAGCCCGGCGGTGGCGACCATGCCGTAATCGGTGGGGCTGAGGAAACGGGCGAGGACGATGAAGAGAATGGAGGTGAAAAGCTTGCCGCCCCAATTCTGGACGATGGACCAGAACACGCCTTTCAGGGCCGCATTGCCTATTGACGTTGCCTCGGACATCAATCCACCACCTGCAAAACCGGCCGCATCAACGCGTCAGGCGCAGCGACCGCAAAACAGTCGACGCCCATGCCAGGAAGGCGGAGGCTGCCGTTATTGCTTCCCACCATATGCTCTCTCCTTCAAAGAAAACCGCTGCAACGGACGGGGTCCGTTGCCGGTCTAAGATGCACGCAGGGTTCGGCTTTGCCGGTGGCTCGTCAGGACGTCCTCATAAAGTTTCACATAGTTTTCGCCGACCCGGCGTGAGGTGGATTCCTCGACGATATTTCCGAAATCGGCCTCCGTCGGCAATTCTTCGCGCGACAGCGTCAGCACGCGACGAATACGGGCGGCAAGATCCTTGGCGTTGCCCGGTTCGAACAGCCAGTCGTGGTTGGTCTCGCCAATCAGCTCCGGAATGCCGCCGGAGGCTGCGCCGATGACAGGCACGCCCATGGCGTAAGCCTCGTAGATCGTGCGTGGCGAAGGTTCCGCCCAGAAGGACGGAACGATGAGCACATCGATCTCTTCGAAAAACTCCTTCGGCCTTGCCCAGCCGACGAACTCGATCGGCAGATCGCCTGCCTGGGCCGTGAAACGCTCGATGGAATCATCCATCGCGTGACCGGCGACCAGACAGCGCCAGTTGCCGTGACCGATCTCCTTGAAGGCATCGACCATGTTGCCGACGCCTTTTTCCGTATTGATACGGCCGATATAACCGAAGGTCAGCGGCCGGCCAGTGCGGTCAATTCGCCGGCGGGCGACGGGATCGCCCTCGGGAACCGTGCAGGAATAAAAGATGACGCGGCGCAGGCTCTCCGGAATGTGGTGGAAAAGCCCGTGATTGACGTGCGTCTTGAGGATTTCGGTGCCGACGCTTGCGACAGCGCCGATATAACGCTGCGTGAACTTCTTGGTGAAATTCACCACCTGACAGCCGAGATGAATGTGCTCGCAGGGCTTGCCGCCCTTGAACATGGCGGCGTTGCCGCACAGGAGATCATATTCGCAGATCGTGTGAACGATCGGAATGCCGCGCTTATGCGCCGCCCGCCACACCAGCGTCGTCACATCCAGCAGCGAGTGGGTGTTGAGAACATCGGGTTTGAAATCGTCGAGAACGGCCTCGAACTGCTTTTCGACATCGAAATTCCACTGCTGCTTGAGCTTCTGCATACGCCGCTGCTGCGGCGAATATTGCGGCCAGTCCTCAAGCCAGAAATCGTTGTTGTGGAACATGCGGTAAACGGAGACGCCGTTGCGCACCATTTTCGGTTCGGCCTGCCGCTCTATGCAGGCGGCGCCGACAGTATGTCCCATGGAGACGAGTTCCTCGGCGAGATGTTCGACCGAGCGTTCGCATCCACCAACGATATGCGGCGGATAAAGGCTGCTAAGATGGAGAATTCTCATGCGGATACGCTCTATTTTCCTTCATCGAAAATCTATGGCGTCCATCCCGGGCTCGGTCGTCTCCGTAAATTCCCGGAGACCAGTGAGACATCTGCAAAATATAAAGAGCCGGAGCGGAACTAATGTTTGAAAATATGAATTACGAAAATCTACTTTTCAAAAAGCACGGGAATTGGCGGCATTTCAAGTGATTTTTTTCGCGGCGCGGCAAAAGCCATGCGGTGTTGCGAAAAGAACCGCTCTCGTGTTACGGTTTGGCCACTTTAAAGTGCAGGCGAGCGGGAGCAATCGGTTCCGTTGCGGCTGATAACTATATTAAATTTGATAATATCTGTTTTATTTCAGAGACATGGATTTTTGAACGGCCGTACATGCCAAAAACTTCCAGGACATTCTGATCTCGATATGCGGACAGCCGTAATCGTCATTTAAACGGCGACATCGATCGGATGGCGTCTTGCTTATATTCTCTCCGGACGTATCAGGAGGCGCAGATGAATGGAAAACAGCCGATCGCCATGAGTGGCCTGACGCGCCGCAACCTGCTTTCGGCCGCACCCCTTGCATTGGTCGCCGCCTCCGGTTTGCAGGCCATTCCCGCACGGGCACAGACGGCTGCTTCCGCCAGTACCGAAGCCTTTATGGACAGTGTAGGCGTGTGTGGCCACTTCACCCGCACCACGGGCGTCTATCCGGAACAGTTCGACCGGATCATGCCCGAGATGGAAGCGCTGGGCGTGCGGCATCTGCGCGATGAGGGGCTCATCGCCGCCAGAAACAGCCCCGTCTTTCAGCGGCTGCGCCAGATCGTGGCGGCGGGCTTTCGCCTTACCATCATATGTTACGACAATCTCAACCCTTATGTTTTCACGCCGCTCGACAGGCTCAAGGATTTCTACGACTGGTCCGACGCTGGTATCGATATTTTCGAAGGCAGCAATGAGCCGAACCTGACGAAAGATCCGCAGAACGCCCCGCGCATTTCGGCGGAGCATCAGGCTGCCCTGCACGCCGCCGTCCGCTCGATTCCGCGACTGAGCGCGGTGCGCGTCGCGGCGCCAAGCTATGTCCTTGAGAACAGGGCGCTGGCATTTGACCTGAAGGATGTCTGCGACTACGGCAATATCCACCCTTACGCGGGCATGGAGCACCCCGAAACGACCGGTCCGGGGGCGCTCTCAAAATCCGTCGCCGCTTCGGCGCATATAGCAGCGGGCCGGCCGGTGCTCGCCACGGAAATGGGCTACCACACCTCGCTGCAAACCAAGACCTTTCATTTCCCCGTCACCGATGGCATCAAGGCACGCTATATGCCGCGTATGCTGCTCTGGTGTTTCATCAGCGGTATTCGCCGGTCCTATATCTATGAAATGGTTTCAAGCTTTGCTGCCGATGAGACAAACCCGGAATCTTCCTTCGGCCTCCTGCGCCACGATCTGAGCCGCACCCCGGCTTACGAGGCTGTTCGCGCCCTTCTTTCCCTCTGCAAGGCAGAACGGCAAACCGGGCAGGAGGAACGGCAGATCGACTTCCTCACGGCCGATTCGCAAAGGTTGTCCCTGCATCTCGCAAGACCGGACGGTGCTTTGCTCGTACCTGTCTGGCTTGGAATTTCCGGCTGGCAATGGCCTGCCCGGATCGAAAATCCGCCCGCGGAACGGGTCGCGACATTTACGGTGGCGGGCGGGCATAGTCACGTTGTCGCACACCGTTTCCGCGATGACGGCTCCGTCAGCCAGCAGACAATCACGCAGGAAAGCGAGCAATACCGGCTTTCGGTCAGCGACCAGCTTACCGTTCTGGAAGTTTTCTGAGTGGCGCGGAGGAAATGCCGCATCGCAAAATTGTGTGTATCGCGTCGTGTTATTGCATGCTAGCCTGCTTGAATAATGGACTTCTGACCCCGCAGCGGCGGGCGCAATATATTACTAAATATATCTTTATTTTTATAGATTGACGATGATGAAAAACTTTAAAGAAGCGCCTGCTGCGGGGGCGCAGCGTCTCGATATTCTTCAGGTAATGCGTGCTGTCGCGGCGACCATGATTGTTGCGCTGCACGCTGATGTGAACTGGCAATTCACGCTTTTCCCACTCTACCTGCTGAGGCTGGGGGGTGGGGTCGACCTGTTTTTCGTCATTTCCGGCTTCGTCATCGTTTACGCGTCGCGGCCCTATTTTGCAGCGCCAGGCGGCCGTTCCGCCTTTCTGCTGCGCCGGTTTCTCCGCATCGTTCCGCTTTACTGGTTTGTGCTGACCCTGCGGCTTGCCATGGCCGCCAGCGTGACCCTTATCAGCGCCAAGGCCTTTCCGCCGCTACAGTCGATCCTGACCTCCTATCTGTTTATTCCCTATGACAGCATGGGTTATGGCGACGCCTATCCGTTTCCGCTGATCGATCTCGGCTGGACGCTGAATTACGAGATGTTCTTTTACATCGTTTTTGCGGCGTTCATCTTCCTCCCGCTGCAGCGCGCGGTATTCACGACAGCCGCCGTGCTGTTTACCGCGGTCATGATCGGCTCCGCCTTCAATCTCGGCCTGCCGTTCAACTTCTGGTTTCAGCCGATCATTCTCGAATTCGTCGCAGGCATGTTCATTGCGGTCCTTTTCATGCGCGGCTTCCGCCTGCCGCCCCTGCTCGGGCTTGCAACGGCGCTGTGCGGGCTGGCGATCTGGATGCTGACCGATCTGAGCAGGATCGGGTTCCAGTGCGATCCGGGCTGTTACTCGTTTTCGCGGCTGTTCGTTTTCGGCGGCGGCGCAATTCTGCTGATGGCAGCGGCGACCCTGACCAGAAACATCTCCCTGCCCCGTTTCGCGCAGCCGCTGGCAAAACTCGGCGATTCATCCTATGCGCTTTATCTGCTGCACCCCTTTATCTTCCGGGGCTTCAAGATCGCGCTCGGCGGCGTCACTTACCCGCCGGAGTGGAGCAACGTCGTTTATATCGTCATCGTCGTCAGCACCGTCGCCATCGCCCACGCCTTCCACGTCTTTGTCGAAACACCGGCCAATATCTGGCTGCGTGACCGGCTGATAACATCCCCCCGGAAAGTTGCCGTGTCCTGAACAACCCGGAGAAAGGCAAGCGCGGCCGTTAACAATAGCTGAGGGTTTCCGCCGCGGATTTATTTTAGCGCTTGATCCTTTGCTTGTGCTGTGCGATTTAAGAAGAAATTTTAGATGTTGGGTAATAATCCCCAACGTTGGATGTATTTAAAGTCGTATTTTAAAGATTTGGAGAGTTGGATGCCCCGCATTCGTAACGGCTCGATGCTCGTTGGTGCGATGTTTGTTGCCAGCATGGGTCTCTTTTCCACTGTCGCC
The DNA here is from genome assembly GCF_049843495.1 of Agrobacterium sp. M50-1. Taxonomy (NCBI): domain Bacteria; kingdom Pseudomonadati; phylum Pseudomonadota; class Alphaproteobacteria; order Hyphomicrobiales; family Rhizobiaceae; genus Agrobacterium; species Agrobacterium sp. M50-1. The sequence goes on from NZ_JBBHZH010000001.1 coordinate 502,396, forward strand.
AACGCACAGAACCTGGATACCGTGCCGCCGGCCGCCCCGCAGCAGACGCCTTCGGTCGAAAGCGCAGCAACAGGCGCGCCCGTCAAGGCCGCCGATGAAACCACCGCTGCATTTCTCGCCCGCGTCAACACCACCAATCCGGACACGGTTTCCATTACCGCGGCTGAACTGTTCAAGCAGTCACCGACGCAGGGAATGATCAAGGATCTGGTCACCATCGCTTCCAGCACGGATGCGGCAACGGCCGACGTGATCGTAAAAGTGACGAGCGGCTTTCCGATCATCGCGGTTTCCACCAGCGCGGCACAGTTCTCCGAACAGCTTTCCGCCCTGATCCTGAGCGACTCCGGCCAATTGCCAACCATCGTCGCACTGGCCCAGAAGGTCGGCAACAAGGATTTTTCCGAAGTTGTCGGCGAAGGCCTGGCACTTGCCCACGCCACCGCGATGCGCAACGGCAATACGATACTCGCGGCCGCCATCCAGTTGCAGACAAAAGGCGCCAACGTGCCCGCCGATCTTCTCATTGCCTTTAGCGAGAATATCGAGGGAACGGCTGCCGGCCCGGCTGCTCCTGCGGCTGCCGCAGCGGCTGCATCGCCGATCGGCGGCGCCGGCTCCTCGCCGGCCAGCGCCAACAGCATCGGCGGCTCGGGAACCGCAGGCGCCGCAGGCGGCACCGCACAGGCAGGCGGCGGGAGCGCACCCGTCGGCGGTGGTGGCAGCGGTGGTAGCAGCAGTGGCGGCGGAACAACAGGCGGCACGGGCACGTCATTCTTCACCACGATCAATAACTTCTTCTCGACCGGCAGCACCACCACGCCTGTCAGCACAAGTCCCGTTTGAGTTTGGCTTATCTGACTTCCCAAAAGGGAAGGCTGCCGCCAGTTCTGTGATGCAACCGTGACTTGGCCGGCCTTGCGCCCGCCGAAAAGAGCGAGGCTGACAGTTGTTGCAAAGGCACGATCCCCTGACGATGGCCGATTACGATAAAAGCGGGCTGACGGCCGAGTTTATCGATATCGATGCCGCTCTTGCGATAATCCGCCGGCAATGGCGCATCGTCCTTGCCGCCATCGCGGTTGCCGGGGCGATCGGCCTTGCCTTTGCCGCGACGGCCGTGCCGGTCTATTCAGCCACGGCGACCCTGCTGATCGACCGCAACAACAGCCAGATTGTCGAACAGCTTTCGACGATCGGCGGCGTCATAGAGGATGAGGCCTCCATTCTGAGCCAGGTCGAGGTCCTGCAATCGGAAACCATCGGGCTTGCCGTTGTCGATAGTCTCAAACTGACGGAGAATCAGGAATTCAGGGCAACACGCGCGTCGCTTCTGAGCTCGATATTTGGCACTATCCGTTCGCTCGTCAACGTTTCGCAATGGTTCTCGCCGGCAAAAAAAGAGTCTGTTGTTGACGATGGAACCCTGAAGAGATCGCTGTCGGACCAGCTGCTTAACGGCCTCAGCGTCAAGCGCATCGGCCGAACCTACGCGCTGGAACTCACCTATAATTCGACATCGCCGGTTCTCGCCGCGCAGATCGTCAATGCCGTGGCCTCGGCCTATCTGCTGGACAAGCTGAACTCCAAATACGAAGCGACGCGGCGGGCCAGCGACTGGCTGTCCGACCGTATTGCGGAACTGCGCCAGCGCGCGCTCGATACCGATCTTGCTGTGCAGAAATTCCGGGCCGAACATAATCTGATCTCGACCGGCAATAACAGTCTGCTTTCCGATCAGCAGCTGGCCGAATCCAACAGCGCCCTTATTCTGGCGCAATCGGAAACGGCAAAGGCGCGGGCGCGCGTGCAGCGCATCGAGCACATTCTCGCCACCGACGATGTTGACGGGGTCGTCACCGATATTCTCGACAGCTCCGTCGCAAACGATCTGCGCAAGAAATATCTTGAGTCCTCGAAGATCGAGGCGGAAATCACCAGACGCCTCGGCAGCAACCATATTCAGGCCGTGCGTCTGCGCAATGAAATGCAGGAATACCGGCGGTTGATGTTCCAGGAAATCAGCCGCATCGCACAGAGTTACAAAAGTGATCTGGAGGTTTCGGAAGCGAAGGAAAAATCGCTTGCCGAAAGCGTCGCCAAAGCAACCGACATCAGCAACTCGGCCGGCGAAACACAGGTTCAGCTGCGCGAATTGCAGCGCGAAGCCGAAACCTACAAGAACATGTATCAGACGTTCCTTCAGCGTTATCAGGAAGCGATGCAGCAGCAGTCCTTCCCCGTGACGGAAGCACGCGTGATTTCCAAGGCGATGCCGCCCAAGATTCCGAGCAAACCGAACAAGCCCATCATTCTGGCGCTGTTCATGATCATGGGCGCGGCAGCCGGCGGCGGTATTGCCATGTTCCGCGAATTCCGCGACCGGTTTTTCCGTACCGGCGAACAGGTTCGCGATGTTCTCGGGCTGGAATTCCTCGGCAATACCCCGCTCATCCCGAACAAGCCGGCGACAGAGGCGCAGGAAAGTGGCCAGCCCGGCCTGACGCTTCCCACCAGTGTTGCGCGTTACGCGGTCGACCACCCGCTCTCCTCCTTCGCCGAAACCCTGCGCAGCACCAGGCTCGCCATTGATCTTGGCATTCCCGCCAAAAGCGGGGCGCGGATTGTCGGCGTTGTCTCGGCCTTGCCGAGCGAAGGCAAATCCACGATCTCCATCAATCTGGCGCAGCTGCTCGCCGGGCAGGGTTCGCGGGTCCTGCTGCTGGATGCCGACATTCGCAATCCCGGCGCCACGCGCGCCATGGCGCGCCACGCCAGCGAAGGTCTGCTGGAGGTCTTGCTGGAAGGCCGCAGCGTGCAGGATGTGGTGCTTCGTGACGAAAAGACAAAGCTCGCTTTCCTGCCCACGGTGGTCAAGCAGCGTGTCCCTCATTCCTCCGAGTTGCTGACCTCGGCGCAAATGCACAAGCTGCTGGCTGAAGCCAGCAACGCTTTCGACTACATCATCGTCGACCTGCCGCCGCTCGGGCCGGTGGTCGATGCACGCGCCATGGCGGGACGGATCGATGGTTTCATCTTCGTCACGGAATGGGGCAAGACCGCTCGCAGGGCGGTGCGGAACACGGTGGAAAATGAGGTCCATATCCGCAAGAAGTGCCTCGGCGTCATCCTCAACAAGGTGGACACCGAAAAGCTGAAGCTTTATCGGGCCTATGGTTCAAGCGAATATTATCATTCGCGCTATACACGATATTACCATGACTAGGCGTGACGGCGTGATGCGCCTGCGGAAAATCCTCGCGGTCGTGCCGGTCCTCGTCATTTCCGTCTTTGTCCTGTCTGTCGCGGGGCAGGCATTTTCGCAAAGCCGGCGTTTTTCCGATATTGTCGCATTGGCGAGGATCGCCGATGAAAATAACGGTCTTGCACCTGAATTGCTTGCAAAAACCGTCGCTGAACTTCACCCCGTCGTCGCCGAGAAAATCTGCCGTTCGGATATCGTCAAAGCCGGAATGAGGCTCGTTCTGGCCGATCTCGATGCAAATGGCGCCGATCCGGCATCCGCTTCCGGCGCGGCGCGTCTTGGTTTTGCCGAGACCTTTATTCGCCACTCGCTCTCCTGTTTTCCCGCAAATGGCGATGTCTGGCTGCGTCTTGCCATGGTTCGTTCACTGCGCAACGCCTCGCCCATGGAAGTCGCCGTGCTGATGAATTTCTCCCAGCTCTACGGGCCCGCCGATGCCAATGTGATCCGTGGTCGTTTCGTGATGTGGCAACAATTTCCGAAAAACACCTTGCCCGAGGCCGAGGCGGCCCGCGAGGCGGACACGGCCGTCGTCTGCGGCAGACAGGGAGAAATCCTGCGATGGACCCTGGCGGAAGTCTGCCCAAAGCCACCATCGGGAGGCGCAACACGCCACCCATGATCTGAAACGGCGAGAGAACGAAACCCTGTCCGTCATTCGGGCATAACCACCACAAACAATTCCGACAAAGCCCAAAGACATGTCGCTTACCGAAGCCCGATCAGAACCGCTCTCCTCCCCGCAGCTCCCATCAGCAGCAGTTCGGGACCGTGTCCGGGCGGTCGTAGCAATCGCGTTCTGGGCAATCTTCCTGCTGGCGCTTCTCAATCGGGGCGCAACGGAAATCGAAAGCCGCATCGTTGTCACGGCCGGCATCTATCTCCTGCTGGTGCCATCAATCCTCCTGTTCGGACCTCCCAAGGCCGGTGCAGGCAAGGTACTTGCGGCGGCCTGCCTTTTGTTGGGAGCGCTTATCGTGCAGATGCTGCTGCAGGCATCCCCCCTGCCCGGCATCGCGCGCGCCAACCCGGCCTGGTCCATCGCCGCCATGTTCATGCAGAATGCACCAGCCGCAACGATCTCACTCACACCTGCGGATGACCGGCTCGGCCTCATGAGCGCCGCCCTGCCTTTCGGCGTCTTCATGACCGGCCTTGTGATTTTCGATACCGACGAGCGTGCGGCAAAGACGCTGCGATGGTTTGCAATCGCCGGGGGCTGGCTCGCGCTGTTTTCAATCGTGCAATTCGTGCTTTTTCCAGAAGTTCTCGGCTTCATCCAGAAGCGCTTTTATCTCGGCAGCCTCACCGGTGTTTTTGTCAACCGCAATACCGCCGCAACCTTCTTCGGTCTCATTCTTCTCACGCTCGCCGTATTATTACACAAAAGCCTCCTCGCTCCGGATTGGGAAAGGGTAAAGGCGCTCGTGGCAAACCGCCTGACCGTGCCGACTGAGCAGAAAAAACTCATCCGCAAGGCCGCTTTTCTCGGGGTACTCTCGGGCTTTTGCTTCATCGCATTGATGCTGACGGGATCGCGTGCCGGGATCGGATCAAGCCTGGCAGCGCTGATTTTCCTGATCCTTCTGATCGTGTTCAATTCTCCCGCCAGAACCGGCCGCAACGGGGTCTCCGGCCGGCGCAGGCGGCGGGGGACGAGACGTCGCGCCGCGCTCCTGATTGCAGTCGCCATCGCCTTGTTTGCGCTTTTCGCCAACCGGGTGGCGCTTCGTATGGAAACACGTTTGGAAGACGACATGCGCTTCTGCTACATGCCGGGCATCGCGCGCGCCATCGCCGACAATTGGCCGCTGGGATCGGGCCTTGCAAGCTTTACGGAAATCTATGCGCCCTATCATGCGGCGCGATGCGGGGTGGACGCCGTCGTCACCCATGCCCACAATGTCTATGCCGAGGGGCTGCTGACACTCGGCGCGGCCTTCCCGTTTTACCTCGCTTTTTTTGTGCTCATCCAGCTGGTAATTTTTATTCGCGGGGCACGCAAACGCAGAAATTATCGTTACGCCTCTCATCTCGGCCTTGCCGCGCTGCTGCTTGTCCTGCTGCATTCGACGCTTGATTTTTCGCTGCAGATTCCCGGCTTCGCCATGGCCTATGCCGTCTTCCTCGCCCCGGTCGTCACGCTTTGCCTGAACCCACCCGGAATGGAACGAGACGGCCGCAAAAGGCAGAGGCAATCACCAGCTGAAGCTGCAACGCCCGCAACGATCCATTCAAGCCAGACGGCGCAAACACCGCTTCGTCTGCCATGACAGGAGTTTGGCCTGGGCTCGCGGATGCAAAATAGTTGTCGTGATCTTAACACCATGGGCGCAGGAATTTGAGCATGCGGATATTGCAGATAACCTCGCTATTTGCCCCCGATCGGGTGGGCGGTGCGGAAATATTCGTGGAGGACCTCGCGCGTGGACTTGCCGATAACGGACACACGATCGCGGTGGCCGCCATCTCCCGTAAAGAGCAGGCAGCGGAACAGCGCGACGGTTTTGCCATTCACCGCCTCGGCCACACCACGCCGTTCTTCATCGGCGACTGGGGGCAACAACCGGAATGGAAGCGGAAATACTACAAGATCGCCGTGCAGCTGGATCCGCGCCTCGTTCGCCGGCTTGCGCGTGTCATCGATGATTTCCGGCCGGACGTGGTCAATACCCACTCGCTCTCGGAACTGACTCCGCTGATATGGCCGATGATCCGCAAACGCGGCATTCCGCTCGTTCATTCGCTGCATGATTTCACGAGCATCTGCACCAATGGCTCCCTGTTTCATGACGGGCATATCTGCGATGGCAGCAGCAAAAAATGCCGCGCCTTTTCTTACCTCCATCGGCGTTGCCAATGCGCGGTTGATGCGGTTGCCGGCGTTGGTCGCGATATCGTCGAGCGCCATGTGCGGGCAGGCTTTTTTACCCAGGTGCCCGAAAACCGCCGCACGGTGATCTGGAATGCGATTTCACCACCGGCTTCGCCGCAACCGCGCCTCCCCCGCGCGCCCGGAGAGCCGCTCGTCTTCGGCTATCTTGGTCGTATCGAAGCGGCAAAGGGCGCGGACCTGCTGATCGAAGCCCTGCGACTCCTGCCTTCGCAAGGCTGGCGACTGGTTATCGCCGGCCGCGCGCCTGATGGTATCGAGGCCTACCGGCAAAAGGCAACCGGCCTTCCAGTTGAATTTCCGGGCTATGTGGAGGCCGATCATTTCTTCGCCGGCATAGACTGCCTCATCGTCCCGCCTTTGTGGCCGGAGGCATTCGGACGTACCGTCGCCGAAGCCATTCTGCGCGGCGTGCCGGTCATCGGCGCAAATCTTGCGGGCATTGGCGAGCAGATCGGTGCGGACAGGCCAGAACGCCTGTTTACGCCGGGCAATGCCGCCGAACTGGCCGCGCGCATGGCGGAGGCCATGCGCAATCCCGCCATGCTCGAGGAAACCCCTGAAACCCGGGAGCGAATTCGGCAAGGAGTCGCGCCCGAAGGGGTCGTTGCGGCCTATGAAAAACTCTATTCGGATGTGCGTAAAACCGACGATGCATGAACCGTCACTGTCGGAACAAGGCGCTTATGCGTCCCCCGGCTTCAACGCCGCGCTTGAAAAAGCTGCGCGTAGCTTTCCGCCGCCTTCTGCCATGAATATAATTTACGGTTTTCATAACCTGCCTGTCGAAGACTGCCCGCCAGTTCCGGATTCCCCAGAAGCCGCTCAAGCGCATCGACAAGGCTTTGAGTGTCCGCCGGATCAAAAGTCAGGGCGCCACGGCCGGCGATCTCTGGCGTTGCGGAACGGTTGGAGCAGACGACCGGGCATCCCAGCTGCTGCGCCTCCAGCACCGGCAGGCAGAACCCTTCATAGGTAGAGGGTACACAAAGGCAGGCGGCATGGCGGTAAAGTTCGGCCAGCTGTCGGTCATCTATCCCGGAAAGCCGGATCAGCCGGGTTTTCAATTCCGGATCATCCAGCGCGCCGGTGATTTCCTCCGCCTCGTCGTGGCCGACATGCACGACACGCAGATCCGGCCATTTTTTACCGAGTATGGCGAAGGCTTTGCCAAGGAGGGAAAAGTTCTTATTGGAAGTCGCGTTTCCGACCGCCAATATGTAGCGTCCGTCAACAGGCGACACTGCGCCAAAAGTCTCGGGATCGACATTCAGCGTGCTGTCGGAATGAATGGTAAGGCTCTTATTGGCAGCGGCAGGATAAAAACGCACCAGATCCTTCCGCGTCGCGTCGGATACGCAGATGACCTGATCCGAACCGGCCATCATCAGCTTGAAGATGAAATCGGTCGTCAGGGTCGCGCGCCAGCCGATCTGTTCGGGAATGGTTTTAAAATAAAGATCGTGAACAAGGGTGAGACGCCGTTTGCCGCCGAGGGGACTTCCGAAAGGATCGGCATTAAAGAGCACATCAATGCCATGCCGGCGGCAAAGCGCGGGCAGCATTGTAGCCTGACGCACCACGTCAAAAACCATGATGCGGGGCCGCGGAGTCTCGATAAGCTGCAATCGGCTACCCTGCAGGCTTTCCGGCAGTTGCGCCCGCGTCCACGGAGAGCGCAGAATATAATCGTCGCCTGTCTGCTCCAGCAGCCGCTCCAGCAGGCTGAAGGTGACGCGGGCGACACCGGAAGCCTTGCCGCCATATTGGCTCGGCATGTTTACGAGAATGCGCATCCTGACCCTTCCGCCTGCCGGCATTGCCTTTTCCTGTCGATCACCGGGCGAAACCTCGCGCCGCCTCCGTCAGCAGCGCGGAAACGGACCGGCAGGTTTCTTCCAGCGAGAAACGCTGGCTCACATCCTCCCGCCCCTTTTGCGCCAGCCCTTCCGCCAGAGCCGGATCGGACAGGATGCGGCCGAGCGCCGCGGCCAGCGCCGATGGCTCTCCCGGCGGCACGAGAAGACCCGTTTCGCCGTCCCTGATGATTTCGGTAACCCCGCCGCCGCGCGTGGCGACAACCGGACGGCCGCACATCATGGCCTCGACAACCACCCGGCCGAAGGGCTCGGCAACAATCGAGGTATGAGCAACCGCATCCATCGCCGCCATCAGTTCCGGCACATCCGAGCGGAAACCGAGGAAGCGGACACGGCCATCGAGACCAAGACGGGACGCCTGTTCGCGGATGCGGGCCTCATAAGCCTCCTGCCCGAAAAGTGCGCCACCAACGATCACCGCCTGCACGCCCTCCATCGCGGCAATCGCCTCCAGGAATACATGTTGTCCCTTCCATTCGCTCAGCCGGCCAAAAAGGCCGACAAGCGGTTGCGGACCAAGGCCCAGTTCCGCTCGCAGCCGCGCGGCCTCGCCCGGTTCGTAAACCCTTGCCTTGACGGGATCGAAGCCGTTGTAAACGATACGAACCTTATCCGCCTCACCGCCGGCCTCGATGAAAGCCCGGCCCGTCTCTTCGGAATTGACAGCCACCAGCCTGGCGAAAAGGCGCGCAAATGCCAGCGAAGCCCGGCGGTTGGTGGCGCTGAAAGCCGGATCGGTGACGATATCGTGCAAAATCCAGACGAGCGGGCGACGACTGAGCTTCGCGGCCAGCGCACAGACAAAAAGCGCCTTTTGCGAGTTGGCACAGATCACATCATAATGCCTCGCCTCCCGGCTCAACTGCCAGGCGACCGCCACCACATCAGCCGCTCCGCGCAACAGGGCACCGAAAGATGCGTTGCGGCGGATCGACAGCATTTTTTCTCCGGCGGACAACATGACCGGAGGCCGCCCGGCGTCAGCCAGATCATCTGCAGCCGCACCACCACTGAGAAAACAAGCGCGCCAGGAATGCGGCCCAGCCTTGACGAGATCAGCCAGAAAAAGTTCGGCGCCGCCCTTCTCTCCGGTATGGCTGACAAAAAGAGCGGACGTCATGGCGTCCCCCCTGCCGGGTGAGAGAAGCCACGATGCGCCTGGCCTCGATTGCGGGCATGAACAGCACCCCTGCGAAAAGAACCATCCTGCCAGATAGCGACAGGGATATCTTCGTTGGAGATTGCAGAGAAATGCACGTTGCTAGATAAAAATACCAGCATCAGAACCTTTATTCGTAATAAAATTCAAAAAAAGCAAAAGTAAAATACAAATATTCTATTTTTAGACTTCAAACGAAATGCAAGAAAAATTCATGACGTTTGTTTTTATGCGCTGATCGCCATTTCTCTCCCGGCATTTTTCCCCGTGCCTCATGGCGGAATTATCATGAGGCCAGACCAGGAGAACGAACGATGACCGCGCTCGGATACAACATATGCATATATATGGCACGAACGGAAGAGGTGGCAGCATGATCGGCGTGACGCTCGGCATCCATCCTCCCACCATGGGCGCCATCGGTCTTTCCTTGACGGCGTTCTCTGTCCTGCGCGCCCGGCTGACAGCGGGTCAGAATGCCACGCTGTTCGTGAACGGCGACAGCACCGCTCATGCCGAAGCCGGACCATTTCAGCAATTTGCGATGATGCTCGGCGAACTGCACAACACGACGGTGGTGTTACACCGCTGGGCGGAATGGGAAACGAACGCCGCCACCGGCCCAAAAGCCTATGCGGAACCAGTCACGCTACGTGCCGGCAAGAGAGCGACGCTGAGGCTCTATCTCGCGACGCTGCCGGGCGGCATGGCGGGTTACATGCTCGCGGAACAACGCTCCGCGGCGCTCGATATCCCCCGTCCGGATATCTGCATCCTGCACCAGGGCCATAATATGCAGACCTTCGAGGTGCCCGGCGGCATTTTGAGCTCCGGACGCTCCAGCCTGCTCGGCCCCCTTGGCATGACCGAATGGCAATGGCCGGGCGCACCACAGCTCATCACCACGCAGAACCCGTGGCGTGATGGGACGGGTTACGACAAGGTCTATCAGGCAATCCTCGATTTGGCCCGAGCACATCCGAACCTTACACTGGTGGATACGCACGCGGCATTTCTGGCGAAGGGCAAGGATGCCGCCCTTTATCGGGACAATATCCATCCGAACGATGCGGGTTCGCGGCTCATTGCCCGAACCCTGTTCGATTCCTACCGCGCTTCGGCATCCGACAGCGGTTTTCAGACACCCTGCTGGCCGAAGCTGCCTGCCGCCAATCTCATAGGGAATGGTGATTTTACCGACTGGTCGGGCTCCGCTCCGACGGGCTGGGGCCTGATTGCGCCGGGTTCCGCCATCAAATCCACCGAAATCATCTTCTCCCCGTCCTTTGCGAGCAGCGTCGCGCTCTATGCAAGTGGCAGCCAGATCGGCGGGCTCTCACGCTATTTCCGCAATGCGGAGGCCGCAGCGATGATCGGCAGGACGATCTCATTCGCCGTCCTTTACAGAAACAGCGAGAAGCAACGTCTCCCCTACGTCACTTTGGTTGTTAAAAGCGGCGGCGCAACCAGAACAATCACCTGCTCTGCATTGCAATTCGGAGGAGCCAACATCTCCGGGAACAGCGGCTGGATGTGGGCGATCGCCAACGGGATCGCCATAGACCCAGATATCAGCCCGGCAGGATATAATTTTTATCTGCGCATCCTTCCCGCATTCGGCGCCAGCGCGCCCGCCTCGAATGAGCCAGTTCACATTCAGCGCATTATCGCGGTCGAGGGGGATTTGCCGAAAGGCAATCTTGTCTAATATAAAATTATCTTGCGTGGCGGCGTCATCGAGCCCACTAATGCACGCCATATTATATTTATTGCCGCGCGGTAACGCTCTCCCCTTGGGACCATCGAAATCCGCCTACAAAAGATAAAGGCCGCGAATGAAGAGACGAAAAAATCATGCGGCATCGCGCCTGCCCGCTCTACCGGGTTTTGTTTTGGCAATGCCGCTTTATCCCTCGAAAACAATCAATATTCCCGGCGTCTTTCTCGCGATATTCGTTTTTTCCATCGGTTTCTTCATTCAGTGCAATGTGGTGACCAGCAATATCGGCCTGCGTTTCCTCAACATTACCGACATGCTGGTGCTGATGACGCTGCCCGTCATTGCGCTGCTTTACATTCGCTGTCTGACGCCGTCGATCGTCCTGTTTTACCTCCTGCCGCTGACGGTCCTGTTTGCCCTCACGGCGCTGTTTGCAGATGCGCGTGGCGATGGCGAATTTTATACGACGGCGATGACCTATTTTTATGCGGTCTATTTTCTGTTCTTTGCCTATATGCTGTTCAAGGAGAACCTTCTCGAGCTGTTCTGCTGGGGCATGTTTGCGGGCTTCATAGCCGTGACAATCCTGCTTTTCCTTGACATCGTCATTCATGACCAGCTTGCCTCCGTCGGATTGTCCTTCATGTTCGATGAAGCGGGCGTTCTGGAACTCGCGGCAAAAGGTGAAATAACGCCGCTGCTTTTGCGCGTCGAGAAGGCAGGCGGTATCTGGCCTGTGGGAAACACGGCTGGACCAGCCTTCGCGCTTGCCGGAGCCGCCGCTGCCTATCTCGCCGAACGCCAAAGACGGCCCGCGCTGTTTGCCGTGTTTCTGCTGATATATCTGGCGAGCTTTACGCTCACACTCAACCGCTCGGGTGTGTTTGCCGTACTCGCCATCGGGCTTTATTTCTACGTCCGGAATTTTTCGGTCAAAATGCTGCTCAGCACCTATTTCGGCTTTGCTTTATGCGCCCTTGTCATTGCCGCGGTTCTGCCGCTCGGCGCTTTCGACTTTGCGGGGGAGGTATTTTCAAAACGTTTTCTCGAAGACAGCAATAGCAGCAACAACTTGCATGAGCGGTGGGAGACGATCACCGGCGGTTTTCAGGTCATGTTCCTGCATCCGTTGGGCATCGGATTTACCGCTCGATACGAAGAGCTTGCGCGTATCGCAAAGATCGGCACGCCCCATAACGGCTTTATGGCCACTGCCTACGCTTCCGGCCTGGGATTTTGCATGATGAGCGCCTTTGCGCTGTTTTATGCAGTTTTCCGAAAACGCAAGATCGGCTTTTTCGTCTATTCGGCGATCGGGATCATAATCGGCTATCAGTTCGAAGAGCTGAATTTCAATCCTGTCTTCATGGCCCATGTGGGGCTTGCCCTCGCCTACGCCGCCATAGATCTGGACTTCAGGCTCTTCCTGAAGAACACAGTGATGCGGATGCTTGGAACCGCAGATGGCGCTCGCCACCGAGAAGAAGGACGCGTCATCGGCAATCCGGGCCTGAACTCCTTATTGTCTAACGGCTGATAGCAATAAAGAGGCTCTTATTTTTGAGGGCCTGGTTTACCCAGTCCGGCCTGGGTATCAGGCGACTTCGATGATTTCGATCTCCCTGCCGGCCAAGCTGACCAGATCACCAGCCATTTTTCCCATCAGCACCCTTGCAACCGGGGAGACATAGGACATCGTTCCGGCAGCCGGGTCGGCCTCATCTTCGCCGACGATCCGGAACCGTTGCGTTCGTCCGTCATCGCGGCTGAACGTCACCAGACTGCCGAAGGCGACGACGCCGTCCGCTGGCGGATCAGGCATCAGTTGCGCGGTGCGGACCCGCTCGGAGAAATATCGCAGATCCCGTAGCGGGTTGGCGGAAATACGCCGTCTTTCATTGATGTCTTCAATGGCATTGGCCGCCTCACAGGCCTCCCGCGCCAGCCGCAACTGCTCTTCCAGCGCCTTAAGTCCGGACTGCGTTACCAGATTGGGATGAGGCGAGATTACCCGATCCGGCAGAACGGTTTCGGCTGCGGTTTCCGCGCTGTCTTCCTTGGTAAAGGCTACGCTCAATCCTGATACTCCATTCCTCAGATGCCGCCCGGACATCTGCAATCCGCCCCAATCTTGCCATCACCCGCAGGGGTGCAGCAAGAGCGCGCCGATGGTTCAAAACCCGACATATAACAGGCGGAACCGGCCGATGACAACGCGCCCGGCCAACAGCAGAATGCAACCGTAAGGGAACATACCCCTCATATTTCGGCCTAACAGGAGGCTTTTTGCCCTGTTAGGGTGTGCAGCAGGAGGAGTGAGGATACCAACGCTAACGGACAGGAGACGGTTCATGGCCCGGACAGTAGTGAATGCGCTTGGAGACACACTCTATTACAGCGGCAGTTCCACCGGATTTTTCTCCGCCACGGGCTCCGGCCCGCAGCTCGCCGGCACCGCCGGCAATGATTCCATGTGGGGTGACAGCGCCGTCAACGTGACGATGGCGGGCGGCACGGGCGACGATATCTATTATCTCTATTCTGGTATCAATCGCGCCGTCGAAAACGCCGGGGAGGGCATCGACACCATCGATACCTGGATGAGCTACACCCTGCCCGACAATTTCGAGAATCTCAGGGTAACGGGTGACGGTCGTTATGCCTTCGGCAATTCACTCGACAATATCATCACCGGCGGATCAGGCAGCCAGACGATCGATGGCGGGGCCGGCAACGACGTGCTGATCGGTGGCGGCGGGGCCGACACTTTCGTTTTTACGAGCGGCAACGGCACAGATCTCATCATGGATTTCAGCGCCAATGACACGATCCGGCTGAATGGTTACGGCATCACATCCTTCGATCAGCTGGCCGGCAACGCCACGCAGCAGGGCAGCGACCTGTGGCTCAATTTTTCGAATGGCGAGGCCATCGTTCTTGCGGGAACAACCATAGACGATCTTCAGGCCGACCAGTTCGAACTCAGCCTCGATCGATCGTCTCTCACCCAGACCTTTGCCGATGAATTCGACGCGCTGTCCCTGCGCAACGGCGATCAGGGCACCTGGGACGCCAAATATTGGTGGGCACCCGAAAAGGGAAGCTCGCTGACGACGAATGGCGAGGCGCAATGGTACATCAATCCCTCTTATGCCGGCACGTCGGAGGTCAATCCGTTCAACGTTGCAAACGGCGTCCTGACGATATCTGCCGAAAAAACCGCGCAATCGATTGCCGACGAAGTCGAGGGTTACGATTATACCTCCGGCATGCTGAACACCTATTCCTCCTTCAGCCAGACCTATGGTTATTTCGAAATTCGCGCCGATATGCCGACCGACCGGGGCGCCTGGCCTGCCTTCTGGCTCCTGCCCGAAGACGGCTCCTGGCCGCCGGAACTCGATGTCATCGAAATGCGCGGCCAGAATCCCAATACGCTCATCATGTCCGCCCATTCCAACACCACCGGTGAACAGACATCGGTCATCAACAATGTCAGCGTGCCGAGCACGGAAGGGTTTCACACTTATGGCGTTTTGTGGGATGCGGAACACATAACCTGGTATTTCGACGATGTCGCCGTGGCGCAGACGGACACGCCTGACGATATGCATGACCCCATGTATATGGTCGTCAACCTTGCCGTCGGCGGAACCGCGGGAACACCATCGGATACTGATTTCAGCGACGGCTCGCAAATGATGATCGATTATATCAGGGCCTATTCGCTCTCCGACTGGGCCGCGTAAACCAAAAACACCGGCAGTCACATCGGGACTGCCGGTGTTTCAAACATCAGCCTGTCGGATTACACAGTGTTCAGGCCATCACTCGGCTGCGAGCTGTGTGCGGGCGGCATTCAGCGACATCAGATGCCGCGCCGTTTCGAGGCTTGCCGGCTGTTCGGCGCGATAACGGCGGCCGATTTCCATCATCAGCACGGTGTCGGGCAGGAAGGAAAGTTCCGAGAAGATGTCCTGCCAGTCAATGTCGCCCCAGCCGAGCGGCATGTGCAGATCGCCGATCCCGAGCGCCGTGTTCTCCTGGGCAAAATAAGGCTGATAAAAGCCCTGCGGGCGACCGAAGGAATCGTGCACATGCAGATGGCCGGCGACCGGCGCCATGGCGCGAAGCTCATCGCGGAAATCGAGGCCACGATAGGTGGATTCGAGATAGGCATGGCTGAAGTCGATTAGCGCCACGACATTGTCGTGACCGACAGCCTTCACGGTCGCAGCCACTTCGGCCGGCGTCTGGCGATATTGGCCGGGCTCGGTGGAGAAGATATTCTCGAGGGCGATACGCACGCCATAGGGACTGCAGAACTGCGCCAGTTCGAAAAGCGCTTCCCGCTCGCGGCTGTCGGCATCGGCCCGTTCGGCGATCTGGTCGGCGCGCAGGGCGCCGCTGTGCTGGACGAGAATGCCTGCGCCGATACGGTCACAAAGAACGGCAAGCGCCTTGGCCGCATCGATCTGGTAACGGCATGTCACCGGATCCATGAAATTCGAAGAGACGAGACCGTGCACGGTGTAGCGGAAGTCGAACTGCTTTGCGAGCGACACGAAACGGTCGGCGCGCTCCTCGATGATCCGGCCGCCAGCGATCATATCGAGGCTTGTTGCAGCGATTTCCACGGTGTCGCAGCCAATTTCGGCAAGCGCGCGAAGATCGCTTTCAAGGGTGGCCAGTTCGCCATCGTCCGAGCCGGCGTTGAAGCCGGTACCTATAAGATTGCTCATGTCATGATCTCCAAGAGGAAGGAAGGTTATGCGAATTCAGGGAGCCGCGCGGTACGGCGCACCGTATCGAACAGGTCCGGGCGGTCGATGTTGACGTAGTCTACCCCGGCCAATGCGATCTCTTTATGAAGGTCGATGTCATCACCGCCGTAATAGACCATGATTTCGAGACCGGCCTTGCGGCATGCCGCGACAAGACCTGGCCGCCGCATCTGCGCCGGCGTGATCTCTATGATCGAGGCATGGTGCACGGCCGTCGCCAGCGAGGGCGATTTTGCGATGTCGAGCGTCATCATCTTGCGGAATTCGGGCGCGATGGCCTGCAGGCCGCGGCGCATATCCTCGGAAAAGGAGAAAAAGAAAGTATCGCGCAGCATGCCGAGATCGCGCACCAGGGCGGCGACCTTGACGGGATCGCAATATTTCAGCTCGACATAAATGCCGCAGCGGCCGCGCAAATGGCGGAGATAGGCATCAAGACGCGGCACAACAGCGCCCTTGAAGCTTTCCCCGAACCAGCTGCCCGCATCCAGGGCATCGATCTCGCTCGACAGGGCATGGCCGATAGGCCCGGCACCGTCGGTCGTGCGGTCAAGCGTTTCGTCGTGAAAGACATACAGCACGCCATCCGCGCTCTCGCGCACATCAAGCTCGATATAGTCCGCACCCTGCTGCAGGGCGAGATCGGCGGCGGCAAAGGTGTTTTCGGGCGCAAAATGGTTGGCGCCGCGATGAGAGACGATTTTGGGCATGGAATGTCCTGTCAGTTTACGGGTTCCGGCTGACGCGCCGGCATGGTCGAATTGCGCGAAAGATCAGCGTGCAGTCCGGCAATGCGGTTGCCGGCGGCGTCAAAAACAAGAGTCAGGCCGGATTTGCAGCTGATGCCAACCCGCTCGCCGGGTGCATGCCTTATCGTCTCGCCATATTCCAGCGCATGGATGACGCCTGCCGGTGTGTCGATACTGTAGAAAACCTCGCGCCCCATAGGCTCGACAGTGGTAACCGGCCCCTCCAGCCGCGCTTCTCCTGGCTTGGTGAGGGTGATGTCCTCAGGGCGCAGACCGAGGGTGATCTCACCGTCGCAACGGGCATCGATGTCGAGCCGGGCATCACCGATCCACAGCTGCTCGCCCTGCGCCTGTCCCTTCAGAAGGTTCATCGGCGGCGTGCCGATGAACCCGGCGACGAAGAGGTTGTTGGGTCGGCGATAAAGATCGTCAGGCGTGCCGATCTGGGCGATGGCGCCATTATTCATGCAGATGATCCTGTCGGCCATGGTGATCGCCTCGATCTGGTCATGGGTGACGATCAGGGTGGTGATCCTCAGGCGCTTCTGCAGGTTTTTCAGCTCGGCCCGCATGGTGATGCGCAGGGTCGCATCGAGATTGGAGAGCGGCTCGTCCAGAAGCAGGATATTCGGTTCCTTGACCAACGCTCTAGCCAGCGCCACGCGCTGCTGCTGACCGCCGGAAAGCTGCGAGGGCCGACGGTCGAGCAACGCGCTGATCTGCACGAGGCTTGCCGCCTCCTCCACCCGCCGCGCCGCCTCCTCACGCGGCACATCCTTGAAACGCAGCGGAAAGGCGATGTTCTGCCGCACCGTCAGATTGGGATAAAGCGCATAGGACTGGAAGACAATGCCGACATTGCGATCGCGCGCATCGATGCGGTTGACGTTGTGGCCGTCGAAGGCGATCTCTCCGCCGGTCGGCGCGTAAAGCCCGGCGAGCAGGAAAAGCGTGGTCGATTTTCCGCATCCCGACGGGCCGAGAACGGCGACGAATTCGCCGTCTTCGATCGTCAGCGTCATGGGTTGCAGAACCCGGGTGTCGCCCCAGCTTTTGGTGACTTTGTCGAGGGTGATCCTGGCCATGGCGATTATCCTTTGATCCCGCCGAAACTCATCTGGGTGATGTATTTCTGTGTGAAGATGTAAATGACCAGCACAGGCAGCAGATAGATGATGCCGACAGCGGCGATCATGCCGTAATTCACGCCCACGCTGTCCTGTGCCACGAAGAAGAGGTAGAGGCTCATCGTCATCTGGCTTTTTTCGATGAGCAGGGTCTGGACGAAGACATATTCTTCCCAGCCACGCAGAAAGGTGAAGGTGGCGACAGCTATCAGCCCGCTTCTGACCTGCGGCAGAACCACCATGCGAAAGGCCTGGAAACGGGTCGCGCCATCGGTGACGGCACTCATCTCGATGTCCCAGGGGACATTGTCGAAAAAGCCCTTGAGAACGAAGATCGCAAAGGGCAATTCCAGCGCGCTCATGACCAGCACGACACCGAAGAGATTGTTGAGCAGCCCCATGTAATGCAGCTGCACGAAGATCGCGACAGTCAGCGCCAGTGCGGGAAATGCATGCAGCAGCAGAAGCCCGCGCAGGATGTTTTCACGCCCGGCAAAGGCAAAGCGCGACAGCGCATAGGCGGCCGGCGTGGCGACCAGCGCAACGATCAGGGTCTGGGAAGCGGCAAACAGCAGCGAGCTTCGCATGGCTGTCCAGACGGACGGCATCAGCGCGATGCGGGTATTGCCGGTTTTCTCGATGTCACGGCTCCACAGGAAGCTGTAATTCTCGATGGTCAGATGCGGCAGCACAAGCACGAAGACCAGCGCCGCCACCACGACGCCGAGCGCGAGCCAGAGCAGTGCGGGGTTGCGCAGGCGTGCTGAAAACAGCGCGATCGCAATCGCCCCGAAATAGGCGAGCGCAGCAATCGCGCCGCTGCGCCACAGCACCAGCCGGCTAAGATTGTCGTCGGAACTGGTCAGCGATTTCACCAAGAGCCAGAGATAGGGCAGGAGAACCGGGACGGAAACGACCGTGAGAAACACGAGGATGACGGGAAGAAAGCCGGCACGATGGGCGCGGCTGCGTCTTTCAAGATGCGCCCAGTCCGGTTTCAGATCGGAGGCGCGCCGGGCATGGCTTTGGACAAGCGTCATCACAGCACCTCGATCTTGGCAGGGGCAAAAGTCGCGCGCATGTTGCTGACGCGCCATTGAACGAGGGTCACGGCGACGCCGATGGCCATCAGGCCGAGCGCCAGCGCCGCGCCATAGGCGTAAGCACCGTTTTCGAAGGCGCGCCGGTAGATATAAAGCGCATAGGTGGTGCTGTCATAGACAGGGCCGCCGCCGGTGATCAGCAGGATATATTCATAGGTCGTCATCAGCGACAGCGCCTGATAGAGCGTGATGAAACGGATCGGAGCCGAAAGCGCCGGGGCGATAACGTGGCGGAGCACGCCCCATTCGCTGGCGCCATCGACTCGCGCCGCATTGGCGAGATGCGAGGGTATCGAGCGGATCGACGATGTCAGGATGACCATGGCGAAGGATGCGCCGACGACGCCGTTCGCCACCACCACCAGGAACAGCGGAAAGTCGTTGCGCAGGTTGAGCACCGGTGCGCCGAGTATACCGAGGAACTGGTTGAGCAGGCCGGAGGAGGTCGGATCGGCAATCCATATCCAGAGCACGCCGTAAAGTACGGCCGGGCTCATGCGCGGCAGCAGCCACAGGCCACGGAAAAAATTGCCAAGCCTGTCGGGTATCGCCGTCGTCGTAACCGCCAGGAGCGCGCCGAGGCCGATATTGAAGAAAAACAGCGTTGCGCCGACATAGATGAATGTCGTCAAAAGCACGATCGGCAGGCGGACATCACGCTGCACCATGCGCTGGAAATTCTCGACAGTGAATTTGCCGACCTTCAGATTTGCGCCCATATCGGTAAAGGCGATCACCAGATTGACGACGATGGGTGCCAGGAAAAAGACGCCGAGCAGGGCAAGAGCCGGCGCCAGATAAAAAATCGGCCGGGCCGGACGACGCGCCCTGAGCTGGAACTGAGACATTACGATATACCGGTGGGAGCACGGGAAAGCCGCCCGGCGTAACCGGGCGGCGTGGTGTCTGATAAAACTCAGTTGCTTGCGGCTTCGCGGATTTCGATATCCGCGCCGAATTGCAGTTCGAGTTCGTCGGCGATGAAATCGACCGCCTGTTCGGCCGTCATCTTGCCGGTCTCGACCGCCTGCAGGCCGCTGAACAGCACCTTGTTGTAGCTGCCGAACTTGGTGTGATTAGGCACGAACCGTGCGTCCTTCATCATCGGCGATGCGGCGGAAAGAACCCAGTTGTCCCGGTATTTCGGCATGGCCGTCTGCGCGTTGCTGATGGCGGTGTGATAGGAAGTCACGGCGTGTTCGTTGTTGAAATAGGGCAAGGTCGCCAGCGCCACGAGATCGGCGGCAATATCGGCATTGGCGCTCTTCGGGTTGACGGTATAGAGCAACGGATGCGACAGGTTGGCCGGTTTGCCGCCCTTTTCGGCCGCCGGTGCGGAAATCCAGCCGATCTTGTTGAAATATCCTTCGCGATCTTTCGGCCAGGTTGCGCCGTTCTTGTCTCCCACCTGCCAGGCAACCGCCCATACACCCTGGTGGAAGATGAAGGCCTTTTCCTGCTTGAAGGCGGTCTGGATGGCTTCCCAGCTCATGGCGGTATTGTCGACCGGCGTGACGCCCTGCTTGGCGTTGCGCTCGTACCAGCCGAGCGCCTTCACCATTTCCGCCTTGGGGAACACAAGCTTGCCGGTCTTTTCATCCATGAATTTCACGCCATAGGACTGAAACACCATCAGATAGTCGATACCGACATTCGGGCGATGCAGCATGCCGTATTGAGCGGCCTTGCCGTCGACCACTTCCTTCGACAGCGCGGTCAGATCATCGAGCGTGAATTCACCGGCATCAACCTTGGCCGGCAGGCTTTCGATAAAGGCCTCGTCCTTGCCGATCTTACGCAGCATGTCCTTGTTGTAGAAGAACATGCGGATTTCCGCGTCCTGTGGAATGCCGTAAATCTTGCCGTCAGCGCCCTTGGCCGAATTCCAGAGGACCGGAAGAATATCGCCATAGACCCACGGGGCGGCGGCGATCTTGTCTTCCATCGGCATGGCATAACCGTCCTGCGCGAACTGGCCGATCCATTCATGCGGCAGAATGTAGATATCCGGCCCCTGCCCTACCGAAAATGCCTTCAGCGTATCGAGAGCGAAACCGTCCCAGCCCTGCACGCTGCTATTGTTTGTGTCGATGACGATGCGCTTGTCGACGCCGGCGGCCTTGAACTGCGCGTTCATGATACCGGCCGCCGCTTCGATGTTGGTGACGCGGGCGGGCGCGTTCTTGTCGGCGAGCGTCCAGAGTTTGACGTTGATGTCTTCGGCAAAGGCAATGGCCGGCAAAAGTGCGCCGAGGGCGACCGTGGCCGCCAGGGAAAGAGATTTAAACATGAGGTGCATTCCCGTTGAAACTGATTATTTAATTAAGTTGCTTAATTTACAGCTTTATGACATTTCCGGCGCTAAAGCTGGGAGAGCAGGACTTTGGCTGAGAAACGAAACGGCGGATTTGCGGGTATCGGCGCGACACAGGGCGCGCTTCTGGGTTACATCAGGCGCAAGGGCTCGGCATCGCGGGTCGAACTTGCGGAATATTGCAACGTCACACCGGCTGCCGTGAGCATGATGACTCGCAACCTGCTCGAACGCGGCATTATCGAGGAAGGCGCGCGCCGGCAGGAAGGCCGGGGCGCTCCCCATATCGACCTCATGCTCAAGAGAACCGTCGGTTATGCTCTCGGCGCCCATGCCAATCGTTATTCGGTGATGCTGACGCTGTTGAATTTCGGCGGAGAGATCGTTGGCGAATTGCAGATGCGCGGTTCCTATGACGCGTTTTCCGATGTCCAGCGGGCACTTGAGGAAGGATCCGAAGCGCTGCTTTCAAAAAACGCGATTAGCCGCAACGACCTGATCGGTGCGGCGATTGCCATGCCCACCCGCTTTCGCAACGAGGCGATGTCGCTCGATCTTGCTGACGAGGTCATTTCCTGGGCGGGTTCCGACCTTTCCGCCATGCTGCGCGAGGCGCTGCGCTGCCCGGTGATTATCGAAAACGACGCCAATGCGGCGGCCATGGGCGAACTCACGCTCGGCAATACGGCGGGGCACGAAAATTTCGCCTATCTCTATTTGTCCGAAGGTATCGGCGGCGGCATCATCATCAGGAACGAACTTTATCGCGGTTTTCTCGGCAATGCCGGCGAGATCGGCGCCCTGCGTGGTCGCGGAAACTCACGGCCCTCTTTCGAAGATTTGGCGGCCTGGTGCCTCGAGCATGTCGGCGAAAAACCCTCCGGACGGGCTCCTGACATCTGGACGGACTACCTGTCCCGCAACACCGCCGTGCTCGACGCGTGGCTGGACCGGGCCGGGCCACAGGTTGCCCGCCTTGGCTTTGCCGTCAGCGCCGTATTGGCGCCCGACGCCATCTATGTCGGCGGCACCTTACCGAGAATGGTGCGCGAAAAACTGGCGAAATGGCTGGATTATGAGGTTTCGGATCCGTTCAGCGGCGCAAAGGTCATCCAGCCGCAAATCCTGCTGCCCGGGGTCGCCGCAACGGACCCCGTGGCCTTCGGCGCGGCGGCAATGATCCTGCACGGCATCGGCGAAACGGACTGAGAGCATGCAGAGGGTGGCGGCGGACGTCTCACCCCCCGAGATTGTGCACCATGAAATAAATCAGCCAGCAATGCGCGATCGCCAATATCGCCCAGGCCCATTTTGCCGCCCTGATATCGGAATCCACGACGCTGTTGCGGATCTCGATCCTGGCCGGCGTCTCCTCCCCGGCTCGATCATCTTCGAGGGTGAACGGGGGCAATGTCCGGGAAATCGGTTCGCTGACGACGTAAAGCCTGTCATTGCGCGGAGGCGGGCGCGACCCATCATCAACGCTCTCCGCATCGGAAAGCATATCGTCGCTGGAAGCGCAATTCACCGCCGCAAGTTGCGGTGACATCCCCCTGTTACGCACTTTACCTCTATTGAGCATCATAATTTTCCACACAATAAAAATAAAAATATTCTCTGACGACCTCCGATAAAGCCGCGCTTTACCGGGATGCCGCAATCCGTGCCGTCCACGCCCTCACGCCCAAAGACGTCCCCCTATCAGGGCACCAGCGCTCCGGGTAGTCCACGCCCGCCCGCATAGGGCTTTGCTTCCCGCTGGATCAGGAAGACGGATTTTTCCACCGGCAGCGGCTCGATCGTCCGGTAACGCTGAAACCGCTTTGAGTATTCGAACCGGATGAACCTGTCGTCGAACTTCCCCGCCAGAACGCGATAGCCGTTGACAAATTCATTCAGGATTTCCAGCTCTTCTCCCCACACCCAGCCGCCGTAGGACGTCCCTTCATTCGACCGCAGCACGATCTCGAAAAAGTGTCCGCCCGCCACCAACGGCATACGAAAGAGGATATCGAGATTATCCTCGTCCTCCTCATCGCCTTTCTTCGCCGACAGCCTGGCATGCGCGACCTTCGCATGGACCAGCGCCGAGACCGGATAGAACGGACGACCCTTGAACCACATGAATTCACTCACCGCATATCCGACATCGTCGGCACGCTGATAAGGTTCGATGCGCGGCTCGAAGGCCATGTAGCTTCCGTTAAACGCTATCACTTTCGAAAAATCCCGATGCCTGCCCGCCGCATGTCCGCTGTTTTCCACCCGTCATTCATGCTTCTGTCTGCGACAATAGGCAGGCCGCGTCACACCAGCGTCAAATGGAACGCTATGATGACTTTCAATTTCCCGGGCACGTTGTTAGATGATGATTCATGAGGGGATGAAAGTGGCTGGGAACGCTGAACTGATACCGATCCGGCTTTTTGGCACCCCGCGCTGTGATGCGGTGCGGGAGGCATTTTTTCCGTCCAAGGGTTTCGCCCTCACCGCCGCCCTCATCCTTGCGCCGAACCAGTCCCTTTCCCGCCAGCACGCCGCATCGCTGCTGTGGGAAAATGTCGAGCAGAAAAGGGCTCTCGGCAACCTGCGGCAGCTGATCCTGCGCCTTCAGAAGCTTCCCAACGAGGATGAGGCGATCCTTCTGACCGAAGGAAACGATCTGAAGGCCGGCAAGCTGGCGCAGCGAACCGACCTTGCCATCTTCCTTGCCGGCGCAAGGGCCGAAGACCCGATGCGGCGGCTCAATGCGCTGCTCGAATTCGGCGGCGAGTTGCTGGAGGGGCTGGAGGCCGGACAGGATCATCTTTATCTCTGGCTGCTTTCCGAGCGCCGTCGTCTCAGGGACCTGTTCTTTTCCAGCTACACCCAGCTTCTGGAAGAATTGACGCGTTTTGGTCGCGCCAGTTCGAACGATATCGCCAGGCTTGCCGAATGCGCCTGCAAGATCGAGCCGGAGCGCGAAGAAACCTACCGCGCCGCCATGGCGGCCTATGCGCGGATCGGAAATATCAGCGCCTGTGACGGCATGCACCAGCTTCTGATGGAGCAGCTCCGCCAGGAAGGTCGTTCGCCGGAAGCGGAAACCGTGGCGCTGAGGCGGCGAATACAAAGTCTGACCGCCACGATAGCGGCCCCCGCCGAACCGGAAGAGGGCAACCGCCGAAAATCCCAGACTAAACCGCGCGTCGCATTCGTTCGCCCGGCAAGGGTCGACGGACAGCCGGTCTCGCCGGTCATGCAGGCCTTCGTCGAGGATGTCGCCAACAGCCTTGTCCGATACCGGACCTTCACCGTGCTTTCGCCGCACAGCACCTTTGCACTGGCGCATCAGCGGGCCGATGACAGCTACGCCATGCTGCGGGCGGATTACCGCATCATTTCGACCGTATTCGACGAAACCCGCATGTCGGTTGCCTTGATCGAGGATGCAAGCGGTGAAATCGTCTGGTCGCTGGAAGCGGTCCTGACCGAGCGGCAGATCCACGCCGCCTTCCGCCTGCTCTCAAAACAGGTGGCCGCAGCGCTCGCCCGCGAAATCGAGCGGCTGCAGGTGGAACCCGACCGCAACCATAGCGGTGAGGCCTACCGGCAATTGCTGGAAGGCCAGCAGCTTCTGCGCGGCAAATGCGACCTGCCGCTTCTTCGAAGAGCCCGTTCGATGTTCCGCAAGGCGGTCGATCTCGACCAGAGCCTGGCGGTTGCCCGCGCCCGCGTCGCGCAGAGCCTGCAGCTGGAATGGCTGATGCTTGGCGGCAACGACCCCCATCTCCTGCATCGCGCCAAGGCGGAAGCGGATTCCTCCGTCGAGATCGACCCCGCTCTTGGTGTCGGTCACTGGATGTGCGCGGTGGTGGCGCTTTACCAGCGGGATTTCGACATCTCCGCTGAAAAATTCTTCGAGGCGGAGGCGCTGGCGCCCAACTCCGCCGACCTCCTGCTTCAGCATGCCGATGCGCTCGCCCATTTCGGCGATGCGGAAATCGCCTGGGAGAAGTTTCAGCAGGCCATCGACCTCAATCCGCTCGCCCCCGACATCTATTGGTGGGCCGGCGCCAGCATTGCGTTCAAGCGCGAGGATTATGGCACGGCGGTTGAACTGTGCGGGCGAATGGAAAATGACGAGCCGGCGTTGCGTGTTCTGACCGCAAGCCACGCACTGCATGGAGATTTGGCCGCCGCCCGGGAAACCGGCGGCAGGCTTCAGGAAAACTATCCGGGTATGACGGCGAGGGAGATCAGTAGCCTGTCTCCAGACCGAGACCCGGTAGCGAATGAAAAATTCTATCACGCACTTCGATTAGCTGGGATCAAATAGGAGATATTATGTCCTCGCATTTCTTCATTGTCGGAAAAAAGGGTTTCGGCGTTCTCTTCATTCGCACGGCGCCGCTCAGGGTTGCGTCCGTATCGCATGAGACGATTGCCGCCTATGAAGCCAGCCATCCCGGCGTGGATGGTTATGCCCGCGTGGCAGCCGCTGCAAAATCCATGCTCGTCCGCCAGAACGGCCAGCCTGAAGCCGAACTGGACCAGGTTCAGATTCAGGGCATCGAAGCCCTCGTCGCCGGTGGCGCCGTGGTTTCCGAAGCCGATTTCGCCTTTATTGGCGAAGTGAGCGACGCCGGCTGGGATTTCAACCGCATGGTACAGGCGCCGATCGAAGCCGCCCTGAAGGCTGTCGGCCCGGCCGGCTCCGTCACTGGCGAACTGTTCGACGCCATCCTTGCCGACGACGGCAACACGGCGCCCTGATCGTGGTCGCGCAGCCTTGACCGGCGCCGATGCTCCCATGTCAGCGACAGCGGCTTCAAGGCATGCCGACGCTTCGTTTTTCGATCCCGGACTGCTTCGGCGGTTCGGGATTACCCGCATCGGCGATGTAACCGGTCTCGATATTATCGGCATTCCCGTCTGGTTCGCGACCCGGCCCAATTCACGCGGGCTGTCGGTATCGCAGGGCAAGGGGCTTGTCACGGAACAGGCCCGACTATCGGCGATCATGGAGGCAATCGAAGGCGCGGTTGCCGAAGAAACCCGCAAACATATCGCTGCTTTCAGCTCCATCAAGGAGATGCGGGACAAAGGGGTTCCTCTCATTCCCCTCGAAACCGTCGGCAGGGTGGATCCGGATGCTCTCGATCCGCAAAAAGAACGCGCCTGGGTGAAGGGAACATCCATTCGCCGGCGGCGGGAGGTTTTTGCCCCTTACGAGCTCGTCGGCATGGATTTCCGCGTGGATTTCCCCTGGGACCGGCGGGCCTTCCGCATGAGTTCCCAAGGGCTCGCAGCCGGGTTCGACCATGACCATGCGGTTCTGCATGCCCTGCTCGAACTCATTGAAAATGACGCCTGCTTCCTCGTCGACACTTTCGAAACACGCGCCATCGCACCTCAACCGATCCTCATTCCGGCGGGCGTCGATCCTTCCCTTGACGCTCTTGTTCGACGCCTGTCGGATATCGGGCTGCCGCCGTCCTTCTTCGACATGACGAATGGGCTTGGTGTGCCGGTGGTGATGGCAAGCCTGCCCCGCTCTCTTCAGGCCAAGGACGGGCCGGCCACCCGCAGCGCCGCGGGTGCGGCCTGCCGGCTTGATATGCATGGCGCTGCGATTGCCGCGCTGCTGGAGGCGATCCAGTCGCGATTGACCGATATAAGCGGTGCGAGGGACGATCTCTCCCCTCTCCGCTACCAGCGGGATAGGGTCGCTGCCGGACCTTCGGCCTCCGGCGCGCGGCCGGTGGAGAGGGTGCCGGTCGATCTCGATTTTGCAGATAGTGCCGTGTCTTCGCCGCCATGGCGCCCGCTTGCGACGCACCTTTTCGCCGGCGGCATCGAGGATATCTATGTCTTTCCCTTGGAAACGGACGTATCCGGCCTGCATGTCGTGCGGGTTCTGGCAAGCGGCCTTTCCCCGGCGGGCGGCGGCCTGCAACGCATCTCGCAGCGCACCCTCGATCACTTGCTCACTGTCGGAGGCCTCGCATGAAGCCGGTGGTTTTTGCAGGCCCGTCCATCCATGGCATCGCCGGCGAAGATCTGTCCGGCCTCGATCTTCGCGGTCCGGCGGCTTGCGGCGATATTTTCGACGCGGTCCGGCAAGGCATCGGAGCGATCGGACTGATCGACGGACTTTACGGCGATTGCGCCGCCGTCTGGCACAAGGAAATCCTCTATGCGCTGTCGAGCGGCGTCAGCGTTTTCGGCGCCGCCAGCATGGGCGCGCTCCGCGCTGCGGAATGCACCTCCTTCGGCATGATCGGCATCGGTGAGATTTTCGAGGCCTATCGGGACGGGCAACGTTTTTCCGATGCCGATGTGGCGGTGAGCCATGCACCCGGCGAACTCGCCTACCGTCCGCTGACAGTTGCGCTGGTCGACGCCGAGGCGACGCTTGCGGCCTGCCGCGACGCCCTCACCCCGGAGCAACAGGACGCGCTCGCGCGTGCCGCCAGCAACCTGCATTTTACCCGCAGGACATGGCGCTCCATCGCTGCCGAAGCCGGCCTCGGCTCCGCAACGGCAGATTTGCTCGCGGCCAATGCGGTTTCCGTCAAGAGAAACGATGCGACGAGGCTTCTGGCGGTACTCTCGGGCGCGACGCTGCCATCCTCGCCGCCGCCAGCATGGAAACTGCAGAACACGATGTTTTTCCAGCAATTGGCCGCACGGCAGACGGCAGGAGACAAGACGTATTGAACGCCGTCCAGCCCCTGCCTTTGGTGTCCGATTGCGGTGGGCTGATCCGCACGATCGCACTCGCATTGCCTGCCGCCTTTTTTGCGGAGAACGGGCCCGCTGACACCGTTTCTCCGCTCATTCCCATCGGAAACCTGCTTTCGGCCCTGCCAGCGGATATCGTTGCCGCTATCGTGGTCGATCTCGCCTGTCTTGCGTCGGCGCAAAGCTGGCTCGATAGCCTGCCAATCTCCTGCCACACCGAGCTGATACCCCTTGCCGGAAACGACAGCGTTTCGCATCCATGGCTACAGGATATGTTCCATGTACGGAGAGATGGTCACGACGGAGATGTCGGGACGGAATTTGTTTTGGGGGCGGAAAAGGCCGTCGGCGTCACTCTGGCCGAATATATGGGAGCGACGACCACGCATTCCGATGTCGCTTTGGCAGGAGGCAATCAACTCGTCGGCCCGGATTTTCGGCTGGTGGGCTATTCCAGCCTGCAGGATGACAGTGGCATCCAAAAGAATGCTTCCATCCCGTCACAACGGTGGCGAACGGTTGAGGCTCTCGACGGCCGAAGCGTGTTCAGTTTCGGATATCGGCCGGAGGATCTCGGCAATATCCCGGTTTCTTTAGATCTTTCCGCGGCAGAGACTTGCGGAGCAAAGATTGCCGGCGAAAGAATGCACCAATGCGGCTTCCACGTTGACCAGTTCGTTTCCGTTACCGGTCTGAGGAGCGGGGGGCGGCCGTTATTGCTCGTTGCCGATCCCGTCGCGCATGGCGGATGCAATGCCCGCGCAGCAACCGATCTGAAACAAAAACTGGACGCCTCGGTCCTTTCGCTTGCGCGGCAAGGCTTTGCGATTGAACGAAATCCCATTCCGGTTTCACCGGCCATCGATACCAACAAATGCCTGCCCAGGCTTTACAACAATGTCCTTCTTGAAAATGTCACACGTTCCGGTCAGAAACGACCATTCGTCTGGATTCCGCATTTTGGCGATAGGGAAGCGCTTGAGGAATTCGACGCGATGAATCGGAAAATTTGGGACAGATTCGGCTTTCAAGCCATCGGTGTGGCCGGATGGAGCCATCTTTCAAGCCGCAACGGTGCGTTGCGTTGCGCCACAAAAATAATAAATCGCGGCGTGGACACGCGATTATGAACGAAAAACCGTGCAATTTTGTCAATAAAGCTTCATAATACCCGTGGAAATTGTGTTGAATGTATACCTTCAACAATATTAATTGATAATCATCGGATTTAAGAACCTCAACCGGAGGAATTTGTAATGCAGGCCAAACTACCCAGCCCGATCGACGTCCATGTCGGCGCACAAATCAGAATGCGCCGCAAGTCGCTCGGCATGAGTCAGAGTGCGCTGGCCGGGCGATTGGGCATCACCTTCCAGCAGGTCCAGAAATATGAAAAGGGCGCCAACCGAGTCGGCGCGTCCCGCCTGCAGGCCATTGCGTCGATCCTCGGCGTGGAGGTCAGCTCCCTGTTCGCCAATGCCACGCCCGATGGCGACCCGTCAAATCCGGCTCTTGGCACGATCAACGCCATGCAGACCTTCGTGGCTTCGAATGAAGGCTTTTCGCTCAACCAGGCCTTTTCGCGCATCAAGAGCAGCGCCGTGCGCAGAAGCATCGTCGCCCTCGTGACATCGCTTGCGGCGACCGAAGCGGCGGAAAATGCCAACGCGCCGGCAGACAAAAACGACAATTGACGCAGGTGTGACGCTCGCGTGACGCTCGATGTGGTCAAAAATGAACAACGCAACATCAAAGCGTTTTCATACTGTCGACTGTCGAGAGGGAATCATGGTGGCGTCTACCACAGCTATACTTGAACAGGACAATGCAGACGAGATTCTGGCGCTCGGGCGGATGGTTTCCTATCTTTGCCAGCGCTCGAAGTCTCTGGAACTGGGCATGTCGACCTATTTCCTGGAAATGGCATTGCTGTCGCTGGCCCAGGACATCAATCAGCAGGGTCTGCCGCTGGTAAACGCAGAAATCAATGTCAGCGCCTTGGCACAGGCCGACCTGCATTGAATGTTTTCGCAACGGCATGAACCCGCAGGAGTGAGCGTTTCCGCGCCGGCCTCCAGTCGTGAAAGCCTGGGAACGTCTTGTCTGTCCGGCTGGCTCCATCCAGCAGGAGAGACATTCACATATCTTCCTCCACTTTTTATTGGCGCAAGCCATGAGTGAGGCCCGGTTTTGCCGGGCCTCACTTCATATCAGGGCGCCGCGCGGCGAAGCTCGACGGCGGCGGCAACCATGTTGACGAGGGCCGGCCTGACCTCCTCCCACTTGCGGGTCTTCAGGCCGCAATCGGGGTTGATCCAGAGCTGCCGGTCGTCAAGACGCTCCCGCGCCAGCGCCAGAAGATCGACCATTTCTCCAACATCAGGCACACGCGGCGAATGGATGTCGTAAACGCCGGGACCGATCTGGTTCGGATATTTGTAAGTCCGAAACGCATCCAGCAATTCCATCTTCGAGCGCGACGTCTCTATGGAGATCACGTCGGCATCCATCGCCGCAATGGCATCGATGATCTGGTTGAATTCGGAGTAGCACATATGGGTGTGCACCTGTGTGCGATCATCCACGCCGCCGGAGCAAATACGAAAGCACTCCACCGCCCAGCCGAGATAATCCTGCCAGTCCCGGTGCCGAAGCGGCAGGCCTTCGCGAAGAGCCGCCTCATCGATCTGGATCATCTGCGCCCCGGCCGCCTCGAGATCGTTGACCTCGTCGCGGATGGCGAGCGCGATCTGCCGGCATGTCAGACTTCTGGCGATATCATCGCGGACAAAGGACCAGTTAAGGATCGTCACCGGTCCGGTCAGCATGCCCTTGACGGGTTTGTCGGTGAGCGACTGGGAATATTCCCACCAGCGGACCGTCATCGGCTTCGGACGCGACACATCGCCGAAGATGATGGGCGGACGCACGTAACGCGAGCCGTAACTCTGCACCCACGCATGCTGGGTAAAGGCGAAGCCGGACAGCTGCTCGCCAAAATATTGCACCATGTCGTTGCGCTCGAACTCGCCGTGAACAAGCACATCGAGACCGATATCCTCCTGCCAGCGGATGGCCGCTTCCGTTTCTTTCTGCAGGAATGTTTCATACTGCGCATCGCTCAGGGCGCCCTTCGAATGCGCTGATCGGGCCTTGCGCACCTCCGGCGTCTGCGGGAAGGAGCCGATGGTGGTCGTCGGAAAAAGCGGCAGCGCAATGGCTTGCGACTGCACCTTCTGACGCTCAGAAAAAGCACTCGCTCGCTTCCTGTCGGCCTCGCCAATCGTCGCGATACGCTTTTGCACGGCGGCATCCGTTACCTTAGGCGAGGATGTGCGTGCGGCAACCGCCTTCGAGGCAGCCTCCAGTTCCGGGGTTACAGCGGCCTTGCCCTCACCGAGAGCCTTGCCAAGCGTGGCAATCTCGTCGAGCTTCTGGCTGGCAAAGGAAAGCCAGCTTTTCAGATCGGCATCGAGGCCGGTTTCCAGTTCCAAATCGACCGGAACATGCAGCAGCGAGCAGGACGGCGCAATCTGAAACGCCGCCGCACCGCGTGACGCGATGATGGGTTCCAATCGAGTGACGATTGCGGCGAGATCAGCACGCCAGATGTTGCGGCCATCGATGACGCCCAGCGACAGAACGCGATTTTCCGGCAGCGCCTTCAACACCGCCTCCAACGCAGTGGGTGCTCGCAGCAGATCCACATGAAGGCCGGCAACCGGCAGCGCGGTGACGGTTTCGAGATTGTCCTCAAGCCCACCGAAATAGGTGGCGAGCAGGATCTTCAGATCCGGCGCGGCCCTGGACAAAGCCTGATAGGCCACAGCCAGCGCATGACGCTCCCCCTCGGAAAGGTCCAATACGGCCACGGGTTCGTCGATCTGCACCCAGTCTGCGCCTACCGCGTGCAGGCGGCGCAGCAGCTCTTCATAGACAGGCAGTAGCCTCGCCAGCAGATCAAGCGGCTTGAAAGCAGCTTCACGCGCCTTGGCAAGCTTCAGGAACGTGACCGGACCGAGAATGACCGGACGCGTATGGATGCCGAGCGCCTTCGCCTCAAGGAAGTGGTCGACCGGCTTTTGCGAGGTCAGTTCGAAATGCTGATCCTCGGAGACCTCCGGCACCATGTAATGATAGTTGGTGTCGAACCATTTGGTCATTTCCAGCGCCGGAACGCCATGACCATGATGCGAATGCCCTTCATGCACATGGCCGCAGCCTGCATGCCCCTCGCTCTGGCTGCCGCGCGCCATGGCGAAATAGGTCGAGAGGGAAACATCTCCACCCGCCCATCCATAGAGGAATGGAACGGCGCCCACCATCACGGCCGTATCGAGGACATGATCGTAGAGGGAAAAATCATTGGAGGGGATGTGGCTAATCCCCTTCTCCTGCTGAAGCACCCAGTTTTCGGCGCGCAGCCTGGCGGCGGTTTCGAGAAGTTCCGTTTCGGAAATCTTTCCGGACCAGAAGCCTTCAAGCGCGAACTTCAGTTCGCGATGACGGCCGATCCTCGGGAAACCGAGCGATGCGACTGGAATGGTCTTGTCTGACATTGTCATACCCCATTTGGTTGTGGGGGCATGGGTAAAGCGGACGCGTGCAGGCCCGGCTTTGCCGGACCATTGCAGCAACCACCGGGACACCCCGCCCGTGGACGTTATTTTGTCCTGGCAGGTCTCCTGGCTTACGGGTCGCCGCCCCTGCCCGTCTTCCCGGGGCTTTTAACCCCAGTGACATCCTGGACAAAGGCTCGCCGCTTACAGTTGCGGGGGCAGCTCCGGTCTTGCCGATCGTCGGCGCACCGGATTCCCTCTTAGCTCCGGGATTGAAATAATCAGGCCCGGAGAACCATGACACCCGCATTTCTCACTACGGGTGTCACAATGTCAATAGATATAAAGAAATCTTTATATCTTTATTTCATTTAAAGGCAGATGTCAGGAGACGACCGCGCCCGGGCCCGCCACAGCGCCAGACGGCACCTTGCCCAGAATGATCATGCCGAGAACCTCGTCCTTCGTCACATCTTCCGTGCGGGCATGGCCGACCACCTTGCCGTTCTTCATCACGAATACCCTGTCCGCCAGGTCGAAGACGTCATGGATATCGTGGCTGATGAGGAAGATGCCGATGCCCTGCCGTTTCAGCTCCTTGACGAGATCACCGACCTGCGCGGTTTCCTGCGGCCCAAGTGCTGCCGTCGGTTCGTCCATGATGAGGATGCGGGCATCGAACAGAATGGCGCGGGCGATGGCGACGGACTGCCGCTGGCCGCCCGACAATGCCTTTACCGGCTCCTTGAAACGCCGGAAATTGGGGTTGAGACGCCCCATGACCTCCCGGGCCGAGGCCTCCATGGCGACATCATCCAACGTGCCCCATTTCGTTTTCAGCTCGCGGCCGAGATAGAGATTGGCCGCCGCATCGACATTATCCGCCACCGCCAGCGTCTGGTAGATGGTTTCAATGCCATATTTCTTGGCGTCGCGGGGATTGCGGATATCCGCATCCTCGCCATTGATGAGGATATCGCCGCCATCGCGCCGGTAGGCGCCGGACAATATCTTGATGAGCGTCGATTTGCCCGCGCCGTTGTGGCCGAGAAGGGCCACCACCTCACCGGGGAAAAGGTCGACAGAGGCGTTTTCCACCGCATGGATACCGCCGAAGGAAATGGAAATATTGCGCATTTCCACGAGGGGCGTGACTTGTTCCGTCATAGGAGTTCTCCTCGGTTCTTACTTGGCGCGGGCGCGGTAGATGGTGTCGAGCCAGACGGCGACGACCAGAACCACACCGACGACGATGCGCTGGAAGGGCGTGTCGATGCCCACCAGCACCATGCCGGATTGCAGCGACTGCATGACGAGCGCGCCGAGCATCGCGCCGGCTATGGTTCCGACACCGCCGGCAAGCGAGGTGCCGCCGATGACCGCCGCCGCGATCGTATAAAGTTCGTCCAGTTCACCCTGGGCGTTGGTTGCCGCGTTGAGGCGGGCAGTGGAGATTGCCGCGGCGATGGCGCAGAGAACGCCCATCAGCGTGAATATCTTCACCGTGACCCAGCGGGTCTTGATGCCGGCGAGTTCGGCCGCTTCCGGGTTGCCGCCGATGGCGAAGACATAACGTCCGAAGCGCAGCCGCGTGGCGATGAAGGTCATCACTGCACCAACGGCGAGCGCCATCAGCACCGGAATGGCAATGCCGTGCGGAATGAACAGGCCACCATCCGGCCAGGTGATGCCATTGGCATCGGCATAATTGCGGGCGATGTTGATCGGCCAGGGGTAGCTGTTGACGACAGCCACGAAACCGATGACGACAAAGCAGCCGAGCGCCACCAGAAAATATTCCGCCCAGACCGGCCGCAGCGGAAAGCCGAAACGGCGGCGCTGGTGACGGGAATTGAGGATTGCCGCGACGATGGCGACACAGGCGACAATGGCAGCGATCCAGCTCCATGTCGCGCCGATCGAGC
This sequence comes from Agrobacterium sp. M50-1, assembly GCF_049843495.1. Lineage (NCBI taxonomy): Bacteria > Pseudomonadati > Pseudomonadota > Alphaproteobacteria > Hyphomicrobiales > Rhizobiaceae > Agrobacterium > Agrobacterium sp. M50-1. The sequence continues at coordinate 536,600 of NZ_JBBHZH010000001.1, forward strand.
CGCTGGTGCCGCCGCCCATCAGGCGGAAGGTGGAATCCATCGGCGCCACGGTGCGGCCGCTTGTGACGAACCAGGTGCCGCCGCGCCAGACCAGCAGACCGCCGAGCGTGACGATGAAGGACGGCACGTTGAGGAAGGCGATGATCGAGCCCTGCAGCATGCCGATGGCGCCGCCGACGAGAATGCCGACCAGAAGCGTGACGATCCATGTCGCCCAATGTTCGAAGCCGAGAAGCTGCGGCAGGATTTCCGCCTGCATGACACCCATGATCATGCCGGAAAAACCAAGGATCGATCCGACCGAAAGGTCGATGTTGCGGGTGACGATGACGAGCACCATGCCGGTCGCCATGACAGCCACGGAAGCGGTCTGCACGGAGAGGTTCCAGAGGTTTCGCGGCGTCAGGAACAGCCCACCCGAAAGAATGTGGAAACCGATCCAGATCAGAAGAAGCGCGCCGACCATGCCGAGCAGTCTGGTATCCAGCTCGGTGGCGTTGATGAAGCGCGCAATCGAGCCTGTTTTTTCCGTCTTTTGCGACGTCGTGGAATTGGATTGGGTCATATCGGCCATGAACTGCCGGTGCTCCTTACATCTTAGAGCGTTTTCGCTTTTCCTCGAATCGCGAAAACGCTCTAACTCTTTGTTCTGGCGCATTTCCGGACGGAAAACCGGGCTCCACTTTTCCTGGAAATGCTCTAAAGGCGCCGCGCCATGAACCATGACGCAGCGCCCAAACCGGGACGTATTCGATCAATCGCAGGCTTTGACGGTTCCGGCCTTCACACCCTGGCAGGCCGTTTCCTTCTTGATCCAGCCGGCGTCGATGACGACGTTCAGATTGTCCTTGGTGATGGCGATCGGCTTGAGGAAGACCGACTGCATCGTGACCTTCTTCGGGCCGCCGTCAAAGGCGGTGACGCCCTTGATTTCCGTCATCTTCTTGCCGCCAGCAAGCGCGAGCGCAATACCGGCCGCTTCTTTGCCGAGTTCGCGGCTGTCCTTCCAGACGGATACCGTCTGCGTGCCGAGTGCGACGCGGTTAAGCGCGGCGAAGTCTGCATCCTGACCGGAAACGGGCACCGAACCCGCCATGCCCTGCGCGGCGAGAGCGGCGATTGCGCCACCGGCCGTGCCGTCATTCGAGGCGACAACAGCATCGACCTTGTTGTTATTCTTGGTCAGAAACTGTTCCATGTTCTTCTGGGCATTTTCCGGCTTCCAGCCATCGGTATAGGCTTCGCCGACATTCTTGATCTTGCCCCCGTCGATGGCGGCCTTCAGCACTTCCTGCTGGCCGGCAAAAAGGAAGTCCGCGTTCGGATCGGAAGACGAGCCCTTGATGAAGACATAGTTGCCTTCCGGCTTCACCTTGAAGACTTCGGCTGCCTGAAGGCGACCGACTTCCTTGTTGTCGAAGGTAATGTAGAAGGCGTTCTTGTTTTCGATCAGGCGGTCATAACCAACGACCGGAATACCCTCGGCAACAGCCTTTTCAACGGCCGGGCCAATCGCGTCGCTGTCCTGCGCCAGGATGATCAGCGCGTTGGCGCCCTGGGAAATCAGCGATTCCACGTCGGTCAGCTGCTTTGCGGCGGACGATTGCGCATCGGCGGAAATGTACTTCGCGCCAGCCTTGTCGAGAGCGGACTTGATGGCCGCCTCATCCGTCTTCCAGCGTTCTTCCTGGAAATTCGACCAGGAAACGCCAACGACGAGATCAGCCGCAATAGCGGCAGTATGCAGGGAAACGAGTACGGCTGTACCCGCCAAAAGCTTGGCAAAAGAATTCATGATGTCCTCCCGGTAAGGGCGAAGCCTGCACCTCCATGCAGGAAAAACGCCCGGAAAAAGCTGCCGGTCTCTGTGATTTCACAATTTTCTCGACAGTCGAGAAAATTAATGTCAGAGATTCCCCATGCTGTCAACAACGGCTGCGGGCAGCATCCGGGTGCCTTGATCTTGCTTTCGGCATGCGCCATCAGAGGGATCAGCACGACAGGAAAAAAGCCGTTCAGGGAGCATGCCCCAGCCCATGTCCGCCATTGCAAGCACGGAACTGGTGCGCCAGAAAAACAGCCTGTCGGTGATGGCGGCACTGCGTCTGCACGGCAGTCTTTCCCATACCGACATGTCGACTTTCACCGGGCTTGCCTCCGCAACCGTTTCCGCCATCACCATGGAACTCGAACGTGCGGGGCTCATTCTCAGGAAAGAACAGCTTGCCACTGCCGGACGCGGGCGGCCGCGTATCCTCTTCGCGCCAAGCGGCGACTTCTGCTACGTTGCGATCGTCATCATCTCCTCCGACAGCGTGCAATATTCGCTCGTCGATTATGCCGGCAAGCTGGTGGACCGCTTTACCGAGCAGAGGATCACGGCTGAAAAAGGCGCGTTCGGAGGTTCGATATTGGCGGGCCTTGCGAGACTTGCGGACCGTTCGCGCATCAACCGCAACGACATTCTTCAGGTCTCGATCAGCAGCAAGGGGCTCGTGGATGCGGCAACGGCTGTACTCGTCTGGTCGCCAGTCCTCGGTAACGAAAAGATAGATTTCCAGCAGCTTATTTCGCAAGACGGCCGCACCCGCGTGACGCTGAACAACGAGACGCTGCTGGCCGCAAAAGCCATCTGGATGCGGGAGCACGCAAGGGAAACCCCGGCGCCGGAAGCGCTCGTCACCCTGTCGCTCGGCCACAGCATCGGCCTTGGCATTGCCCGCGCAACGGGCGGCGCAATCGAAGTCAGCGCCCCCAATTTCGGTCATATGCTGCATCTGGCCGATGGCGCGCTCTGCCGTTGTGGCACCAGGGGCTGCATTGAGGCCTATTCCGGATTTTACGCCATCCTGCGCTCGGCTTTCGAGGCCCCGCCACAGGCGGAACCAGCAAAGTTCGTGCCGATCGCCGAGGTCGACAAGATCGCCGCTTCGGCCCGCGCCGGGGGCCGGATGGCGCGGTTTGCCTTCCGCACCGCCGGCCTTGCGCTCGGCAACGGTCTTTCACGCCTCTTCAGCCTGCACGGCCATATGCCGGTTTTCATCACCGGCCCCGGCACCCGTTATTTCGACCTTTTGGAAAGCGGCCTGCGCGACGGGTTAGCGCAATCGCAGGCAGTGCGTTTCGGCGGCATGCCAAAAATCGCAATCGCTCCCCATGAGCCGGAACTGGTGTTCGAAGGACATATGGAACACGCCCTTTCCGCTGCCGACGACTACATCTTGAGCGCCGACGCCCCCGAGAGGCCGCTGAGGAGTTCCGGGAATTGACGTAAAACCTGGCGGAAGCTCAGGCCCGTTCCGCCACGGCTTCGGTCTTTTGTTTACCGCCTGTCAGCATGGCCACGAAGTCATCGAGACCGGCGGCCTCGTCCTTGCTCAGGCGCAGGCCCTGCTTCGTGCGCCGCCAGAGAATGTCCTCGGCCGCAAACGCCCATTCGTGTTCAACCAGCCAGCGCACTTCGCATTCGTAAAGCGTGCCGCCAAAATGCCGGCCGAGGCTGGACACGTCGGTGGCGCTGCCCAACAGTTCCGCAGCCTTCGTACCGTAGTTTCTGACCAGCCGCTCGGCATGGCGTCCATCAAGGAAAGGGTATCGGGAGACGAGCGCCCGAACCTGCGCTTCATATCTCTGCGCGCCGAAATCGCCGCCCGGCAGATGCGAGCCCGCCGTCCAGGGCTTGCCCTTTTCGCCGATCGCCGCGCCGATCTTTTCCAGCGCATGTTCCGCCAGCCGCCGATAGGTGGTGAGCTTGCCGCCGAAAATATTGAGGAGTGGAGCCTCACCCTCGGTCTCTTCAACCTTCAGCACGTAATCGCGTGTAGCTTCCTGCGCTTTCGAAGCGCCGTCATCAAAGAGCGGCCGCACGCCAGAATAGGTCCAGACGATGTCTTCCGGCCGAACGGGTTCGCTGAAATAGTCGCTCGCCGCGTTGCAGAGATAGGAAATCTCTTCCTCGGAAATGCGAACCTTGGCCGGATCGCCCTTGTAGTCGCGGTCGGTGGTGCCGATCAGCGTGAAATCCCGCTCATAGGGAATGGCGAAGATGATGCGGTTATCCGGGTTCTGGAAGAAATAGGCGCGCGGATCGGAAAACTTCCTGCGCACGATGATGTGGCTGCCCTGCACGAGCCGGACATTGTGAACATCCTTGCGGCCGAAGACGCCGGAAAGCACGGTATCCACCCAGGGACCGGCAGCGTTGACCAGCATGCGCGCTTTATGCGTGGCTGAACGACCGGTTTTTTCGTCCAGCGTCTCGACGAGCCACAGCCCGCCTTCGCGCCGTGCGGAAACGACCCGCGTGCGGTTCATGATGGTCGCGCCGCGATCCGCCGCATCGCGTGCGTTGAGGACCACAAAGCGGGCATCATCCACCCAGCCGTCGGAATATTCGAAAGCCCTGGCAAAAGCCGGTTTCAGAGGCTTGCCCGCCGGGTCCTTGCGAAGATCGAGCGTACGGGTCGCCGGCAAAAGTTTGCGGCCGCCGAGATTGTCATAAAGAAACAGGCCGAGCCGGACCATCCAGGCCGGGCGTACTCCGCCCTTCTGAATGGGCAGAACGAAACGCATGGGCCAGATAACATGCGGAGCCATGGCCCAGAGGATTTCCCGCTCCATCAGCGCTTCACGCACGAGGCGGAATTCGTAATGTTCGAGATACCGCAAACCGCCATGAATGAGCTTGGTGGCCGCCGAAGATGTGCCGGAGGCAAAATCGCCCTTTTCCGCAAGCGCCACGGAATAACCTCTGCCCACAGCATCGCGGGCAATGCCGCAGCCATTGATGCCGCCACCGATGACAAAAAGATCAAAAATGTTTTCGCCGGACATGAAGCCTCCGCGACAATGCAGGGGAGAAACCCCTTATGGAAAGACAATTACATAAAAACGAAAACAAAACGAATGTCAAAAGAAAACAAACGAACCATACGAACGCAAATGAAAGCGCCGCCATGAGCAGCGCTTCACAACGTCAGCCTCCTAGAGCATTTTCGCTTTTCTTCGAATCGCGAAAACGCTCCAACTCGTGCTTGCCGCATTTCCGGACGGAAAACCGGGGTCCACTTTTCCTGGAAATGCTCTAGGAGATTTATGTTTCAGTCGTGTGTCTGAGAAACCTGCTCAAGCTCATAGAGCACGCCGCCCATATCCTTCGGGTGCAGGAAAAGAACGGGATTGCCATGGGCGCCGATCTTCGGCTGGCCATCACCCAGAATTCGAACGCCCTTCTTGATGAGGTCATCACGGGCCGCGGCAATATCCGGCACCTCGAAGCAGAGATGGTGCGTCCCGCCGCCCGGATTTCTTTCGAGAAAGGCGGCAATCGGCGAATTTTCGCCGAGCGGATAAAGAAGCTCGATCTTGGTATTTTCAGCCTGAATGAAAACCACCGTCACCCCGTGTTCAGGCAGCGATTGCGGCTCCGAGACCGCTGCGCCAAGCGCCCTGTAGCGGGTGACGGCGGCTTCGAGATCGGGCACCGCGATGGCGACGTGATTCAGTCTTCCGAACATGGTCTTCTTCCCCTCACACGTTCCGCCTGACGCCTTCGAGCAGGTCGAGAACCTTGTTGGCCGCGTCCATGACATTGGTGCCGGGTCCGAAAATTGCCGAAACGCCGTGATCGAGCAGGAACTGATAATCCTGCCGCGGAATGACGCCGCCGACCACGACGATGATGTCTTCCGCGCCCTTCTGTTTCAGCGCTTCGACCAGCTGCGGCGCAAGCGTCTTATGACCGGCGGCGAGCGATGACATACCGACCACATGAACCCTGTTCTGAACGGCGATATCCGCCGCTTCAACGGGAGTCTGGAACAAGGGGCCGGCCAGCACATCAAAACCGATATCGCCAAAGGCTGAAGCAATGACCTTCGCGCCGCGATCATGTCCGTCCTGCCCGAGCTTGGCGACCATGATGCGCGGCTTGGTGCCGATCCGTTCAGCAACACCGGAGAGGCGGGCGGCGAGCGTGGCAAGTTCCGGCTCATCCTTATAGGCCTCACCGTAGATATCACTCACCACCTCCGGCACAGCGGCATGGTCTCCGAAGACCGCACGCAATGCATCGGAAATCTCTCCCACTGTGGCGCGGGCGCGGGCGGCGGCAACGGCGGCTTCGAGAATATTGCCCTTGCCGCTGCGGGCAATCTCGGAAAGTGCCGCCAAGGCGGAGGTCACGTCCTCGCCATCGCGGCGGCGGCGCGTCTCCTCAATGCGGCGGATCTGCGCGGCGCGAACGGCGGCATTGTCGATATCGAGAACATCGATATCTTCCTCGTTTTCGAGACGGTAACGGTTGACGCCGACGATGACCTCCTCGCCCTTGTCCACCGCCGCCTGGCGGCGTGTTGCCGCCTCTTCGATCAACCGTTTCGGCAGGCCTTCCGCCACGGCCCTAGTCATGCCGCCAAGCGCCTCCACCTCCTCGATCAATGCCCAGGCTTTCTCAGCCAGTTCATCGGTCAGGCTCTCGACATAATAGGAACCGGCCAGGGGATCGACGACCTTGGTAACACCTGTTTCATGCTGGAGGATAAGCTGGGTATTGCGGGCGATGCGGGCGGAAAATTCCGTCGGCAGGGCAATCGCCTCATCGAAGGAATTGGTGTGCAGCGACTGCGTGCCGCCAAGCACGGCGGACATGGCCTCAAACGCGGTGCGGACGATGTTGTTATAGGGGTCCTGCTCCTGAAGCGAGACGCCGGAAGTCTGGCAATGGGTGCGCAGCATCAGCGACGAGGCCTTCTGCGGCCTGAATTCCTCCATGATGCGTGACCAGAGCAGGCGCGCGGCGCGCAGCTTCGCCGCCTCCATGAAGAAATTCATGCCGATGGCGAAAAAGAACGACAGGCGCCCGGCGAAATCATCGACATTCAGCCCCTTGGCCAGCGCCGCGCGCACATATTCGCGGCCATCCGCCAGCGTGAAAGCAAGCTCCTGCACCAGCGTCGCGCCCGCCTCCTGCATGTGATAGCCTGATATGGAGATGGAGTTGAATTTCGGCATCTCCTTCGCCGTATATTCGATGATATCGGCAATGATCCGCATCGAGGGTTCCGGCGGATAGATATAGGTGTTGCGGACCATGAACTCCTTGAGAATGTCGTTCTGGATGGTGCCGGAAAGGGCGGCGCGGGGAACGCCCTGTTCTTCGCCCGCCACGATGAAACTGGCGAGCACCGGAATGACCGCGCCGTTCATGGTCATGGACACCGAGACTTTTTCAAGCGGGATGCCGTCGAACAGGATTTTCATGTCCTCGACGCTGTCGATCGCCACACCAGCCTTGCCGACGTCACCCTCCACGCGCGGGTGATCACTGTCATAACCGCGATGGGTGGCGAGGTCGAAGGCCACGGAAACACCCTGCTGGCCGGCGGCGAGCGCCTTGCGATAAAAGGCATTCGAGGCCTCGGCCGTGGAAAAACCGGCATATTGGCGAATAGTCCAGGGCCGCCCGGCATACATGGTGGCGCGCGGGCCGCGCGTGAAAGGCGCAAAGCCCGGCAGGCTGTCGAGATGGGAAATCTTCTGCAGATCGTCAGCCGTATAGAGCGGCTTGACCTCGATGCCCTCCGGCGTGTGCCAGACGAGTGTGTCCGGTGAGCGCTTCAGCTCCCTTTCGGCAAGCTGCAGCCAATCCCGCACCGTTTTTTCACCCGACATGCATCTCTCCCCTTCTGCATTTCATTTTAGCACTGTGGCGGTTGATCGTGACGAAAATCGAACGGCCGCCTGCAGGCCAGACCCCTTAAACCACTCCGATCCGCATCCGTTCCGCAAAAACGGCCAAAGGTCGTCACTCGAATTCGAGGATGACCTCGTCCACCGCAAGGCTGTCGCCCGGTTTTGCCGCCACCCTGGCAACGCGACCGCGTTTTTCCGCGCGCAGAATATTTTCCATCTTCATGGCCTCCACCGTCGCCAGCGCCTGCCCGGCCTCCACCTCGTCGCCTTCGCCCACAGAGATACCGGTAATGACACCAGGCATGGGGCAGAGCAGCAGTTTCGATGTATCCGGCGGCAGTTTTTCCGGCATCAGCAGCGCCAGTTCCGCAACGCGCGGGCTGCGGACGCGGACGAGAATATCCATGCCGCGCCAGCGCAGGCGAACCGCCGCACCGGCAAGATCGACCTTGGCGGCGATGACTTCGCCCGCCACCGTGAACAGACCCAGACTCTGGCCCGGAAGCCAGCCGGTATCGATGGTGAGCGCCGCCCCGTCTTCAAAACGGACCGCCGTGCCGTCCGCACCGGTTTCAACGCTGACCCTTTGGTCCAATGCGCCAAATGAAACCACCCAGTCATGGCCGACGATGCGGCGGTGATTGCCGATGGTGCCGGAAATTTCGACCGCGCGGTTCTGTACGCGCTGGTTGATGATGGCGGCAATGGTGGAAAGCTTGCGCGCCGCGGCTTCATCCGGCTCGACACCGGAAAACCCTTCCGGAAACTCTTCCGCGATAAAGCCCGTCGTAAGCCTTCCGGCCCGGAAACGCTCATGCTGCATGACGGCCGACAGGAAGGGCAGATTGTGGCCGATGCCCTCCACCTCGAAACGGTCCAGCGCCTGCCCCATGGCGTCGATGGCCGTCCCGCGATCCTGGCCCCAGCTGCACAGCTTGGCGATCATCGGATCGTAATACATCGATATTTCGCCGCCTTCGAAGACGCCGGTATCGTTGCGGATGACCGTTCCGTTCTCCTGCGCACCTTCCTGTGGTGGACGATAGCGCGTCAGCCGGCCAATGGAAGGCAGGAAGTTGCGATAGGGGTCTTCGGCATAAAGCCGGCTTTCAATCGCCCAGCCGTTCAGTTTCACATCCGCCTGTGCGAAGGAAAGCTTTTCACCTGACGCCACACGGATCATCTGTTCGACCAGGTCGATGCCGGTGACAAGCTCGGTCACCGGATGTTCCACCTGCAGGCGGGTGTTCATTTCCAGAAAGTAGAAATTCCTCTCGCCATCGACGATGAATTCCACCGTGCCGGCCGAATGGTAACCGACCGCCCTTGCCAGCGCCACGGCCTGTTCGCCCATGGCCTTACGGGTCGCTTCGTCCAGAAACGGCGACGGCGCTTCTTCGATGACCTTCTGGTTACGCCGCTGGATCGAGCATTCGCGCTCACCGAGATAGAGAATATTGCCGTGCTTGTCGCCCAGCACCTGAATTTCGATATGGCGAGGCTGGGTAGCGAATTTCTCGATGAAGATGCGGTCGTCGCCAAAGGAGGATTTCGCCTCGTTTTTCGAGGACTGAAACCCCTCACGCGCCTCGGTGTCGTTGAAGGCGATGCGCATGCCCTTGCCGCCGCCGCCGGCGGACGCCTTGATCATGACGGGATAACCGATCTGCGATGCGATCCTCACCGCCTCATCCGCATCCTCAATCAACCCCATATGGCCGGGAACGGTGGAAACACCCGCTTTGGCGGCCAGTTTCTTCGAGGTGATCTTGTCGCCCATCGCCTCAATCGCGCCGACAGGCGGGCCGATGAAGGCGACGCCCGCCTTTTCCAGCGCCTTAGCAAAGGCGGCGTTTTCCGACAGGAAGCCGTAACCGGGATGGACCGCATCCGCCCCGGTCTTCGCGATCGCCTCCAGAATTTTATCGATGACGATATAGGACTGCGACGAGGGAGCCGGGCCGATATGAACGGCTTCATCCGCTTGTCTCACATGCAGCGCATTGGCGTCCGCATCCGAATAGACCGCGACAGTGGCGATGCCCATCTTCTTCGCGGTCTTGATGACCCGGCAGGCAATCTCGCCGCGATTGGCGATGAGGATTTTCTTGATCATGCGGTTATTCTCCCCTCGCATCGTCATCATCGTCGCGGAATTTCTTTTCATAGGGCATCATCAGGATCGCCGAGGCGGTGGCCGCCGCACCGAACAGGGATGCGATGGGCACGACGACCAGCAGTACCGGCACGAGTGGATTTGCGGCGCGGCCGATGCGCGCGCCCAAACCGCCAATGTCGAGAAAAATCAGCGCGGCACCGACGCAGACGCCGATCAGCACGCCGACCGCCGCATTGAGCGCCATGAAACGCAACATCTGCAGGTGATCGAGCCGGGCGGCTTCCGGCGTCATCTTCGGCTTTGGATCACGACTGCCCGATGCTCTGCCCGCGTTACCGCCGCGACGTTGCCTCAGCCAACGTCGCAGCCATTGCAGGTCCATATGAAGTATGTCGACAATCATATTCCTCCTCCCCCTCAGGAAATGCCGTCGCCTGCCCTCAGATCTCGAAAAAATTCTCGAATGATTCCGGGAAATTCTGCCGGGCAACGCGCTCGTCGATGACCAGCATCGCCTGATATGAAAGCGGATCGAAATTCTTCTCCGCCGGCACGACCTCGCGGCCGAAAAGCAGATTGAGGCGGGCGGCGTCGAGATTGCCGCGCTCGAAGGGCTCGGCGCCGAAATGGTGCCAGAGCGAGTGCAGGAAGGCGGCATCGATGCGATGCTCCTTGGTGTCGTTGCGCGCCCGGCGGGGTATCATCTTGATCGGTGTTACCCCTTTGGGGTTGGCGCGGCGGATGGTGAACTGGACGCCCGTGCTCGGCATGCCGGAGGGAAATCCCTTGTGTTTGGTCATTTCGGGCAGGTTCGCCATCTTTAGTCCTTCCAGAACATTTCCAGTAAAATCGGAATCGCTTTTACGTCCGGAAATGCGTCAATTCAAATAGTTAGAGCGCTCTTGGCGCTCTAATCTTTTCGTTATGCCTTGCCGATCTTGTCCTGCGTCTTCGTTTCGAAGTCGGAGGCATCATGGCGTTCATGCAATTGTTCGGACGGATCGCCCGAGGTTTTGTTGACGATCACGCCGCGCTTGACCGCCGGGCGTTCGCCGATTTCGAGAGTCCAGCGCATGACGTTCTTATAGCTATCGGCTTCAAGGAACGCACCGGCATCGCCATAGGCCTGACCGAGCGCGATCTTGCCATACCACGGCCAGACGGCCATGTCGGCGATCGTATATTCCGAACCGGCGAGATAACGGTTGTCGGCGAGGTGCCGGTCCAGCACGTCGAGCTGGCGCTTCACTTCCATGGCGTAGCGGTCGATAGCGTATTTGATCTTCACCGGCGCATAGGCGTAGAAATGGCCGAAACCGCCGCCGAGGAAGGGAGCGGAGCCCATCTGCCAGAACAGCCAGTTCAGCGCCTGCGTGCGGGCATTACCCTCTTTCGGCAGGAAGGCTCCGAATTTTTCCGCGAGATAAACGAGAATGGAGCCGCTTTCGAAAACACGCGTCGGCTCAGGGGTCGAATGATCCATCAGCGCCGGGATCTTGGAATTCGGATTGACGCCGACGAAACCGGAACCGAACTGGTCGCCTTCGCCGATCTTGATCAGCCACGCATCATAATCTGCGCCCTTGTGGCCGGCAGCCAGCAATTCTTCCAGCATGATGGTGACCTTCTGGCCGTTCGGCGTCGCCAGCGAATAAAGCTGCAGCGGGTGCTTGCCGACGGGCAGTTCCTTTTCATGGGTGGGACCGGCGATTGGACGGTTGATATTGGCGAACTGGCCGCCATTGCCCTTATCCCAGGTCCAGACCTTGGGCACTTCATATCCGGCGGGGAAATTATCTGCGGAGGAATTTTCGGCCATGAAAAACTGTCCTTGTGCGTTTCGGGAGGACATCCGGAAATCCGGGCGCCTGAACAAACATATAGTAAGGTGGCCGAAGCATTTTTCCAGCCCTGCAGCAAATCAGAGCGGAATGGTGTCGTGTTTCTTCCAGCGGGTTTCGACGCTCTTGTTGCGCAGCGACGCGAAGGCGCGGGCGATGCGGCGGCGTGAGGAATGCGGCATGATGACCTCATCGATGAAACCGCGTTCCGCCGCCACGAAGGGATTGGCGAAACGCTCCTCATATTCTTTCGTGCGCGCGGCAATCTTCTCGGGATCGGAAAGCTCGGAACGATAGAGGATTTCCGCCGCTCCTTTTGCGCCCATGACAGCGATTTCCGCCGTCGGCCAGGCGTAGTTCACATCCGCGCCGATATGTTTGGAGGCCATCACGTCATAAGCGCCGCCATAGGCCTTGCGCGTAATCAGCGTCACCATCGGCACCGTGGCCTCCGAATAGGCGAAGAGAAGTTTTGCGCCGTGCTTGATGACGCCGCCATATTCCTGCGCCGTACCCGGCAGGAAGCCCGGCACATCCACCAGCGTCAGCAGCGGAATGTTGAAGGCATCGCAGAAGCGCACGAAACGGGCGGCCTTGCGCGAGGCGTCGATATCGAGGCAGCCGGCCAGCACCATCGGCTGGTTGGCGACAACCCCCACCGTCTGGCCTTCAAGGCGGATGAAGCCGGTGATAATGTTGCGGGCAAAGGCTTCCTGCAGTTCGAAGAAGTCTCCCTCATCCGCCAGCGCGTGGATCAGTTCCTTCATGTCGTAGGGTTTGTTGGAACTGTCGGGGATCAGCGTATCGAGACGTGCTTCCAGCCGCGCCGGATCGTCATGAAACGGCCGGACAGGCGGTTTTTCGCGATTGTTGAGCGGCAGGAAATCGAACAACAGCCGCACATGTTCCAGCGTCTCGATGTCGTTTTCATAAGCGCCGTCAGCGACGGAGGATTTTCTCGTATGGGTGGAGGCACCGCCAAGCTCTTCCGCTGTGACGATCTCGTTCGTCACGGTCTTCACCACATCCGGCCCGGTCACGAACATGTAGGAGGTATCGCGCACCATGAAGATGAAATCGGTCATGGCCGGCGAATAGACCGCACCGCCCGCACAAGGCCCCATGATGACCGATATCTGCGGCACGACGCCGGAGGCGACGACATTGCGCTTGAACACATCGGCATAACCGCCGAGCGAGGCCACGCCCTCCTGGATACGCGCACCGCCGGAATCGTTCAGCCCGATCACCGGCGCACCATTGCGCACCGCCATATCCATGATCTTGCAGATCTTCTGCGCATGGGTTTCCGACAGCGAACCGCCGAGCACGGTGAAATCCTGCGAGAAAACATAGACCTGCCGGCCATTGATGGTGCCCCAGCCGGTGACGACGCCGTCACCTGCAATCTTCTGGCCCGCCATGCCGAAGTCCACCGCCCGGTGGGTGACGTACATGTCGTATTCTTCGAAGGAACCTTCATCCAAGAGCACATCGATACGCTCGCGCGCCGTCAGCTTGCCCTTGGCGTGTTGCGCCTCAATGCGCTTGACGCCGCCGCCGAGCCGCGCCTCTTCCCGCCGCGTTTCCAACTGCTCCAGAATGCCGGGCATGTTTCCTCCATGCGTTGTCATTACGATCCATAACCCAGAAAATAGTCTGCCAGAAGCCTTGATCGTGCGCGTATGCGTGCCATAAATATTTGCAATATTTAATTTTGCAAAGTTGCAATATGGCGACGGAAAAACTCTTCATCGGCCGCAAGGTGCGCGGCCTTCGCGAAAACGCCCGCGCCACGCAGGCGCAATTTGCCGAGCGGCTGGGCATCTCCGCGAGCTACCTGAACCAGATCGAGAACAATCAACGCCCGGTTTCGGCCAGCGTTCTGGTGACGCTGGTGGAAAAATTCCAGCTTGATATGGCGGAGCTGGCGACGGGCGAAAGCGACCGGCTGGTTTCCGCCGTGCGTGAGGCGTTGAAAGACCCGCTGTTCCTGAACTACGAGCCGGGGCTTCAGGAACTGAAACTGATCGCCCAGAACGCGCCGGGTTTTGCCCATGCGTTGCTGCGCGCCCATCAGGCTTACCGGCAGAACAGCGAGCAGCTGGTGCAGCTGGATGATCGTCTGGGCCGCGGAACCGCGCAGGTGGAAAGAACCCCCTATGAGGAGGTGCGCGATTTCTTCCACTTCGTCGACAATTACGTCGCCGACATCGACCTTCTGGCCGAAGAGCTGGCGGAAGAGCTGGAAATGGAGGGCGGCGAGACCTACGGCATTCTGGCCGCACATCTGCGCAACCGTTACGGCATCCATATCACAAGAACGGAGGCGGCGGGCGGGTTGATCCGGCACTTCGACCCCGCCGGCAAAACGCTCGCACTCAGTTCCTACATGGCCGCGCCGACACGCTGTTTTCAGCTGGCGCTGCAGATCGCCCAGCTTCACGCCGGCGCGACGGTGGACAGGGTGCTGGCCGGCGCCGGATTCCGCAATGCGGAAGCGGCGGAAATCTGTCGTATCGGACTGCATAATTATTTTGCCGCAGCCCTCATCCTGCCCTATGGGCAATTTCATCGGGCGGCACAGGAACTGCGCCACGATCTGGAGCTTCTGGCCGTGCGCTTCGGCGCGAGCCTTGAGCAGGTGGCCCACCGGCTGAGCACCTTGCAGCGGCCGGGCATGAAAGGCGTGCCGATCTTTTTCGCCAAGATCGACCGCGCCGGCAACATCACCAAACGCCACAGCGCCACGCGGCTGCAATTTGCCCGTTTCGGGGCGGCCTGTCCGCTTTGGAATATCCATCAGGCTTTCGAAAGCTCCGACAGCATCGTGCGGCAACTGGCGGAAACGCCTGACGGCGTGCGCTACCTTTCCATTGCCACGCAAATCGAGAAAGCTGGCGCGGGCTTCAATACGGAGAGACCGCGCTATGCCATCGCACTCGGTTGCGAAATTTCCCATGCGCAGAATTTCGTTTATGCCGATACGCTCGATCTCGGCAATGCGGCCTCCTTCAAGCCGATCGGCATTTCCTGTCGGGTCTGCGAGAGGGTGGATTGCGTGCAGCGCGCCGTGCCGCCGCTGAAACGCAAGCTGCATTTCGATCATCTTTCGCGCGGAGCCCTGCCCTACAGGATCGCCGACTTCTAGCGCCGCGGGAGTATCAGGGTAAAGGCACCATGGCGCGCCGCATGATATTGGCGTAGTAGCCCCAGAAAAGCCGCGCGGCCACGGAGCGCCATGGCGACCAGAGTGCCGCACGCTCCGCCAGCCATTTCGCTTCCGGCCTCACCTCCAGATCAAGCGCGTGGGCCACCGCCGATCTCAGCGCCACATCGCCGACCGGGAAAATATCCGGATGCCCGCCGCAGAACATCAGATAGACCTCCGCCGTCCACGGGCCGATACCCCGAAGCGCAACCAGTTCGGAAAGGGCGGCAGCGGCTTCCTTGCGCACCACGCCGTCAAGATCGATCTGCCCTTCCGTGACGGCGCGCGCCAGCCCTTCCAGCGTCGTCGCCTTGGCCCGGGAAAGGCCGAAGCCAGCGCGCAATTCCTCGGGTGCGCCGAGATAATTTTCCGCCGTGACCACGCCGCCGGTGCCGGCAAGGATACGCGCCCATATGGCGTTGGCGCTGGCGCGCGACACCATCTGCGACACGACGATATGGGCAAGGCCGGCAAAGCCGGGCTCGTGAATGCGCAGCTCCAGCGGACCGGCTTTTTCGATAATGAGGCTGAGAGCCGGATCGAGGTAGGCGAGATGCTCCAGCCCTTCGCTGATGTCATCCATCCCGGTAATGATTTTCATATCCGTCATTCCATATGCCGCCAGCCGGCTGGTGGGGCGCTTTAAAACATGGCAGAAGAAACCATGCCTTCGCCTTTCCGTCAAAAACCGGTTTACCGCTTTGCGCCAAGCCCCAACGGCCTGCTGCATCTCGGCCACGCGCTTTCCGCCTTCCTGAACCATGACATGGCGCAGGACAATGGCGGCCGCTTTCTGCTGCGCATCGAGGATATCGACCAGACGCGCTGCACGCCGGAGCTGGAGCAGGCGATCCATGATGATCTCGGCTGGCTGGGACTTTCCTGGGAAGAACCGGTGCGGCGGCAATCGGAACATTTCGATGAGTATCGCGCGGCGCTGCACAGGCTGATCGACGCGGGCCTAGCCTATCCGGCTTTTCTCAGCCGTGGGGAAACAAAGGCCACCGTTCGCACTTTTGAGGCAGAAGGAAGGCTCTGGCCACGCGATCCTGATGGTGCGCCGCTTTACCCGGCCTTAGATCGGGAGAGGCCAAAGGCTGAGCGGGAGGCGCTGCTCGCCTCCGGCCGTCCGCACGCCTGGCGGCTCGACATGGAAAAGGCGATCCGCGCCGCCGGCATCCCTCTGTTCTGGCAGGAGAGCGGCGACGGCGGGCCCGGGCGGATCGAGGCCCTTCCCGCGCTCTGGGGCGATGTGGTCCTGTCGCGTTCCGACGCGCCTTCGAGTTATCATCTCTCCGTTGTGGTTGATGATGCGCTGCAGGGCATCACCCATGTGGTGCGCGGTATGGATCTCTTCCACGCAACCGCCATCCACCGGCTGCTGCAGCACCTGCTGGACCTGCCCCAACCCAACTATCATCATCATCGGCTTATTTTGGGCGCAGACGGGCGCAAGCTTTCGAAAAGCGAAGGCAGTACCGGCCTTTCCGCCCTGCGGGCGGAAGGGGCGACGCCGTCAGATATCCGCCGGCTTGTCGGTCTCCTCTAGCGCCCGCTCCCGGCGCGCGCCGCTGCCGCCGATATTGCGGCGGATGATCTGCCGCACCTTGTACTTCATGAGCGCGGCATTGACCTCCGCACCGAGCATGAAGATGACGCCGACCATATAAAGAAACACCAGAACCACCATGACGGAGGCAAGACCGGCATAGGTGGCGGCATAATTGGCGAAGGTGGAGAGATAATAGGCAAAGATCGCCGCGCCGATGACCCAGAAGATCATCGTCAAGAGAATGCCCGGCCAGACATCCCAGATACGGCGCTTGCCGGCGGGCAGCCACAGATGCGCCGCCACCAGCCCCGCCGTCAGCACCACGATCGTGCCGTAAAGGCCGAGACTGGAGACCGTATTCAACACGTCCGTCAGCCACGGGAACCGCTGCTCGGCAAAAGAGGTGGCGACCGGCACGGCAACAAGGACGATACTGATGCCGGCAAAGACGACCACGGCGATCAGCACATAAAGCAGGCTGAGCAGGCGGGTGACATACCACCAGCGCGTCTCCGTGACGCGATAGGCGCGGTTGAGCGAAATTCGGAGCGCCTCGACACCATTGGAGGCAAAATAGGCGGCGGCCAGCACTGAAATCGTCAGCAGCCCGCCGCGCGGAATGGTCAGCACCTGCTGCACCTGCGCCGCCAGCGGCCCGGCAATCGCCTCCGGCCAGGTGTCGAAAATCAGATGCACCGCCGTTTCGGAAAACTGGTCGGCCCCGAGAAAACCGGCAAGCGCCGTGCCGAAGATCAGGAAGGGAAACAGCGCCAGCAGGATGGAAAGCGCCATATGGCTCGCCATCGCCCAGCCGTCATCCTCGGCGAAATGGGAATAGGCATCGAAGGCAACCTTGCCTGCCAGGCGCACTGCGGCAACCATGTCACCTCCATTCATCGGCATTTCATTTGTAACTTCGTCCCGAATATGGGAAATCAGCTTCGCTTTGTACAGCGCGCAAGCCCGGCTTTCGGTTCCGTCACTGAAAAGGATTTTGCGCAATGCGTTTTCCATGGGCCGGTCGAACGGGCCAGAGCGATAGTCGGTTTCCCGGAGCGGCAGATGTCTGAAAAGCCCGTCATCATCATCACCGGATGTTCCTCGGGCATCGGCGCTTATTGCGCCGGCGCGCTCCACCGGGACGGCTGGCGGGTTTTCGCCACCGTGCGCCGCATCGCCGACATGGCCGCACTTGAAAATCAGGGCATCGAAACCCTGATCATGGATTACACCAAGCCGGAAACCATCGCCGCGCTGGTGGATACCGTCGCCGCCCGAACCGGCGGCCGCATCGATGCGCTTTTCAACAACGGCGCTTATGGCCAGCCGGGCGCGGTGGAGGACCTGCCTGTCGAAGCGCTGAGAGCCCAGTTCGAAACCAATGTCTTCGGCTGGCACGATCTGACACGGCGGGTCATTCCCTTCATGCGCGCCCGAGGCGCGGGCCGCATCGTGCATTGCTCTTCGATACTCGGCCTCGTGCCCTATCGTTACCGCGGCGCTTACACCGCTTCGAAATTCGCGCTTGAGGGACTGGGGGTCACCTTGCGCATGGAGCTTCAGGGCAGCGGCATCCATGTGAGCCTGATCGAACCCGGTCCCATCACCTCGAAATTCACCGCGACGGCGCTTGCCCATATCAACGAGCATATCGATCTCGAAAATTCGGCCCATGCGGCGGAATATAAACGCCAGCTGGCGCGCATGGATGGCTCCGGTCCCGTCAACCGTCACAAGCTTGGCCCCGATGCGGTTTATGCCGTGCTGAAACACGCCCTGACGGCGGCAAAACCGAAGCCGCATTATCCCGTCACGGTGCCAGCCAAACAGGGGCTTATCCTGAAACGGCTCTTGCCTGCCGGACTTTTCTATCGTCTGCTGCGCAGATTCGATTGAGGAGGAGTAATACCGCATGTCCGGCTTCACCACCGTTCTGGCCCTTATCGTCATGGGCCTCGTCGTCATCGTGTTGATACGCGGCCTCTTCAACATGCTGAAGGGGCAGGATGCCAACCGGTCCAACAAGCTGATGCAGCTTCGCCTTCTCCTGCAGGCCATCGCCATCGCGCTGATCATGCTCACCCTCTGGCTCACCGGCGGTGGCCGCTGACATGGTGAAACTGAACAAGATCTACACCCGCACCGGCGACAAAGGCACGACCGCGCTGGTTTCCGGCCCGCGCCGGCTGAAGCACGATCTTCGCGTCGAGGCCTATGGCACGGTGGACGAGACCAATTCGGCCATCGGCGTCGCGCGACTGCATACGGGCGGGCTGGAACGGCTGGATGCCATGCTCTTTCGCATCCAGAACGATCTCTTCGATCTCGGCGCCGATCTCGCCACACCTGATAGTGGCGAGCCGCTTTCTTACGAGCCCCTGCGCATCGTCGAAAGCCAGGTCACACGGCTGGAAAATGAAATCGACGAACTCAATGCCGCCCTCGAACCGCTGACCTCTTTCGTGCTGCCGGGCGGCAGCGCGGCGGCGGCCAATCTGCACCTGGCGCGCACCGTCTGCCGCCGGGCGGAGAGGCTGATGGTGGAACTTTCCGTTTCCGAGAATGAGATCGTTAGTCCGGCAGCGTTGAAATATGCCAACCGCCTGTCCGATTTCCTGTTCGTCGCGGCCCGTTTTGCCAATGATGCCGGCAAGGCAGACATATTGTGGGTTCCCGGCAAGAACCGCTAGATCGCACCACTTGCGCAAATGAAGGGCGTTCGATGTTCATACCGCTGCACGATGCGAATTCCCTCAAACATATCCGGCTGCAATATGTCACCATCGGCCTGATCGTGGTCAATGTGCTGGTCTGGCTGTTTACCGGCGTGCTTGCCAGCGATACCGAGGCCAATGCCGCAGCGCTCGGCCTTGGTTTCATTCCGGCCGTCGTGTTCGATTATGCTTATCTGGAACCGGCGCTGCAGGTGGTGCCTGACGATCTGACTGTTGTCACTTACGCATTCCTGCATCTCGATTTCTGGCATCTGGCCGGCAACATGCTGTTTCTCTGGGTCTTCGGCGACAATGTCGAGGACGCGCTTGGCCATTTCCGTTTCCTGATTTTCTATCTTGCCTGCGCCATTGTCGGCGCGCTGTTTCACGGCGTCGTCTCACCCACATCGGAAGGGCCGCTGATCGGCGCTTCGGGTGCGGTTTCCGGCGTCGTCGCGGCCTATTTCCTGCTGCATCCCAGGGTGCGTGTCTGGGTGCTGGTTCTCATGCGTATTCCGCTTCCTTTGCCCGCCTTCATTCCGCTGGCGCTGTGGATTGGCCAGCAGTTCCTGATGCTGGCGCTGGGGCTTGAAGAAAACGTCTCCTGGGGCGCCCATGTCGGCGGCATAATTGCAGGTGCGATCCTGGTGGTTTTCATGCGCAGGCGAGGCGTGCCCCTGTTTGACCGAACCATTGTTGCGCCGAGGGCGGCGCAGTTCAAGAATACGTCGCAAACAACAGGGTTGTCGCAAATCGAACGGGGCTATGACGGGGGTAGATGAGACCCTGCGTCAGAGATAGAGTATTTACGTTAACGTCAACGTAAGATATGCCTTACGTGCATGTGATAATGAAGATTGCTCCGTTGTATTTGCGGGAAAAATGCTTATCCATGTCGCCAACCTGTTTTTGGAGGTCCGCGCGGTCAACTGGCCAAAGCGGACAGGAGTTTGAGGAAAGCCGCCGATGAAAATCCTTGTCCCCGTTAAACGAGTCGTCGATTACAACGTTAAGATCCGCGTGAAATCGGATGGTTCAGGCGTTGAGCTCGCCAATGTGAAGATGTCGATGAACCCGTTCGACGAAATCTCGGTGGAAGAGGCGCTACGCCTGAAGGAAGCCGGCAAGGCCGAAGAAGTCGTGGTCGTGTCGATCGGTCCGGCCAAGGCGGAAGAGACGCTGCGCACGGCGCTTGCCATGGGCGCCGACCGCGCCATCCTGATCGAGACCGACGAAACGGTTGAGCCGCTCGCCGTCGCCAAGCTTTTGAAGGGCGTTGCCGAGGCTGAACAGCCCGGTCTCGTCATCGTCGGCAAGCAGGCGATCGACGACGATTCGAACCAGACCGGCCAGATGCTGGCCGCCCTTCTCGGCTGGGGCCAGGGCACGTTTGCCTCCAAGGTCGTACCGTCAGATGGCAAGGTCGCGGTCACCCGTGAAGTCGATGGCGGTTTGCAGACGGTTGAGCTGAAGCTTCCCGCCGTCGTCACCACCGATCTTCGTCTGAACGAGCCGCGTTACGCCTCGCTGCCGAACATCATGAAGGCGAAGAAGAAGCCGCTCGACAAAAAGTCGCCGGCCGATTTCGGCGTCGACGTTTCGCCGCGCCTGAAGGTGCTGAAGACCGAAGAGCCGGCAGGCCGCAAGGCCGGCATCAAGGTTGGCTCGGTTGCCGAGCTGGTCGAAAAGCTCAAAGCTGACGGCGTCCTCTAAGGTTTCGGAAAAGGGAGATATTTTCATGGCCATTCTTCTTCTGGCAGAACACGACAACGCAACCCTTTCCGACCTGACGGGCAAGACGCTGACGGCGGCAACGCAGATCGGTGGCGACGTGCATGTGCTGGTCGCCGGTTCTGGCGCAAAGGGTGCCGCAGACGCGGCGGCGAAACTCTCCGGCGTTGCCAAGGTACTGCTTGCCGACGACGCCTCCTATGCCAACGCGCTCGCCGAGCCGCTGGCCGCGCTGATCGTTTCGCTCGCACCCTCCTACGACGTCATCATCGCCCCGGCCACCGCATCGGCCAAGAACGTCACCCCGCGCGTGGCGGCCCTTCTCGATGTGGCCCAGATCTCGGAAATCATCGAGGTCGTCAGCCCTGATACCTTCAAGCGCCCGATCTATGCCGGCAACGCCATCCAGACCGTGCAGGCAACCGATGCGAAGAAGGTCATCACCGTGCGCCCCACCGCCTTTGCGGCAGCGGCCGAAGGCGGTTCGGCAGCGATCGAGACCATTGGCGCGGCAGAAAATCCCGGCCTCTCCAGCTTCGTTTCCGATGCGCTGGCGTCGTCCGACCGTCCGGAACTGACGTCTGCGAAGATCATCATCTCGGGTGGCCGTGCGCTCGGTTCGTCGGAAAAGTTCAAGGAAGTCATCCTTCCCGTCGCCGACAAGCTCGGCGCCGCCGTTGGCGCCAGCCGTGCGGCCGTCGATGCCGGTTATGCGCCGAACGACTGGCAGGTGGGCCAGACCGGCAAGGTGGTTGCCCCGCAGCTTTACATCGCCGCCGGCATTTCGGGCGCCATCCAGCATCTGGCCGGCATGAAGGATAGCAAGGTTATCGTCGCCATCAACAAGGATGAAGAAGCGCCGATCTTCCAGGTGGCAGACTACGGCCTCGTCGCCGATCTGTTCGAAGCCTTGCCGGAACTCGAAAAATCGCTGTAATTTAAGCATAAATTGGAGGCGGCGCGTTTTTTAAACGCGCCGCCTTCTCTTTTTCGGCGATATGCGTAACATCGCCGGCAATAACGCAGACAAAATCCCTGAGAGGAGACCAGCCTATGACCGCCCCCTTTAAAAACATCGGTGTCATCGGAGCCGGTCAGATGGGATGCGGTATTGCGCATGTCTCCGCCATTGCCGGCTACAGGGTTCATATCTACGATCTTTCCAAGGAAGGCATCGAGGCCGGTCTCGCCACGATCAACGGCAATCTCGCCCGCCAGGTCACCAACGGCAAGCTTTCGGACGACGCCCGCAAGCAGGCGCTGGCGCTCATCAGCGGATCGACCGACATCAATGATCTCGCAGCCATGGATCTCGTCATTGAGGCCGCGACGGAAAATGAAGAGGTCAAGCGCAAGATTTATGCACAGGTCTGCCCGGTCCTGAAGCCCGAAGCGCTGCTCGCCACCAATACGTCTTCGCTCTCCATCACCCGGCTTGCATCCGCTACCGATCGTCCCGAACAGTTCATGGGCATCCACTTCATGAACCCGGTGCCGGTCATGAAGCTGGTGGAACTGGTGCGTGGCATCGCCACCAATGAAAAGACCTTCGACGCGGCCAAGGATTATGTGCGGACGCTGGAAAAGGCGATCACCGTCGCCGAGGATTTCCCGGCCTTCATCGTCAACCGCATCCTGCTGCCGATGATCAACGAGGCGATCTATACGCTTTATGAAGGCGTCGGCTCGGTGGAAGCCATCGACACCGCCATGCGGCTTGGCGCCAACCACCCGATGGGACCGTTGCAGCTTGCCGATTTCATCGGTCTCGATACCTGTTTGTCGATCATGCAGGTGCTGCATGACGGTCTCTCCGACAGCAAATACCGCCCCTGCCCGCTGCTGGTCAAATATGTCGAGGCCGGCTGGCTCGGCCGGAAATCAGGCCGCGGATTCTACGACTATCGCGGCGAGACGCCGGTCCCCACGCGCTGAGCCTTTGATTGCGGCCTGCCAGATAGAATAATCAGTTGTATTTACTAAAATACAACCTAAAACATTGACACACAGCGCGCGAAAACCTCAATGTCAAGAGTTTGATTCTTGGGGGTTTTTCATGAAAATTTATATCGCGATGTCTGTTGTTGCCATTCTCGCTACAGGTTGTGTTTCGGAAAATCCGCGGGAAATCGTCAGAAAGTCTGGCTATCTCACGACGGTTCCGCCCAGCACCAACTATGGGCCAGGCAACATCGTCTGGAAAAAAGTCAATCGGTATAACGACAAGGATGATGTCTCTCTTGGTTACATATGCTCTCCGGAATACGTAAAGCTTCCTGGAGCGCCTGAAAAAGGGGCGGGAGAAATAACCGATTTCGGACGCAAGAAAGATTTCTCCTTCAATGGAGACAATCTCCAGAAACTCGGTTTTTCAACCAGCGCAAAATACGTGAGCAATCTGACGATCAAGTTCAACAATATCGAATATCTTGAATATGGCCTCGACAAACTCGAAGCCATCGAAAACGGTCTCGGGCCCGAGTGCCGAAACATTCTCGATAAACAGCGAAAAAAGGGGAATGCACATATCGTGCGTTCTGCCTTCAAGGCAGATCTGGATTATTCAATTACCTACAAGGCGTCGACCAGCGCATCGATAAAGGCCGCGGTCTTGAAGGAAATTGAAGCCGGCTTCGGCGTCACCCTCGAAGGGAATGAGGGCCGTGTTGGTCGAGGTCTTTATTACGGCGTGTCGATCGACCCGTTATATTGATCTCAAAAGAAGATATCGGCAGTCATTTGACTGCCGATATCAGCGCCTTGGCATCCTCGCTGTCCCACGCCGCCGGGCCGTTCATGGCCGCGAGCAGGCAGCCATTTTCATCCAGCAGCAGGGTGGCCGGCAGGCCAAAAGCGAGGCCTTCCTTTTTCAAAACGTTGAAGACGCCCATGGAACTGTCGCGGTAATGCTTCAGAGCGTCGATCTTGTATTCATCCATGAAGGCTTTCGGTTTTTCATCCGCGCCGACATCGATATTGACGGCAACGACCTCAAAATTCTCGCCGCCCTTTTCCTTCTCCAGCGCGTTCAGCGCCGGCATCTCTTCCCGGCAGGGCACGCACCATGTGGCCCAGAGGTTGAGAAGGACCGCCTTGCCCTTGAGGTCGGCAAGCGTCATGTCCTTAGCCTCCGGTCCCTTGAAGGACAGCGGGATGACGCGCGGCTTGTCCGCCGCCGACATGGCCGCCACCTGCCCTTTCAGAAACGGCTTCAGCGAAGCGATGCGGTTTGCCGCACCTTCACATAAACCGCCCTCGGCCACCGCTGCCCCTTGAACCGGGCTCTCAGACCCAATATGCCTGAACCAGACCGCGCCAGCACCGGCGAGCACACCGGCCATGGCAGCAATTGCAACCAATTTGGCGGAAGGAAGCCTGAACGGCCTTTTTTCTGTCATCGAATACTCCAGGGCACTTAACATGGCTGACGGCACAGATCAGAAATCCTCCAACCAGATGTGGGGCGGACGTTTCGCTTCCGGGCCATCTGCCATCATGGAAGAGATAAATGCCTCCATCGGCTTCGACAAGAAGCTTTACGCCCAGGATATCCGCGGCTCTATTGCGCATGCCGCCATGCTGGCATCTAAAGGCATTATTTCGCCGGAAGATAAAGACAAGATCACCGATGGCCTGAACACGATCCTGTCAGAGATCGAAACCGGCAGCTTCGAGTTTTCGCGCAAGCTCGAAGATATTCATATGAACATCGAAGCGCGGCTCGCAACGCTCATCGGCACGGCAGCCGGCCGCCTGCACACCGCCCGCTCGCGCAACGACCAGGTGGCGCTCGATTTCCGCCTGTGGGTGAAGGAAGAATTGCAGAAGACCGAGGGCATGCTGACCGCGCTCATCGCCGCCTTCCTCGATCGCGCCGAAGAAAATGCCGATACGGTCATGCCCGGCTTCACCCATCTGCAGACAGCCCAGCCCGTCACCTTCGGCCATCATTGCATGGCCTATGTGGAAATGTTCGGCCGTGACCGCGCCCGCGTGCGTCACGCCATCGAGCATCTGGATGAAAGCCCGATCGGTGCTGCCGCTCTTGCCGGCACCGGCTACCCCATTGACCGCCACATGACGGCGAAGGCGCTCGGCTTCCGCGAGCCGACCCGCAATTCCATCGACACCGTGTCCGACCGCGATTTCGCGCTGGAATTCCTGTCGATCGCCTCGATCTGCGCCACGCATCTGTCGCGTCTCGCCGAAGAAATCGTTATCTGGTCGACGCCGCAATTCGGCTTCATCCGCCTGTCGGACGCTTTTTCCACCGGCTCGTCGATCATGCCGCAGAAGAAGAACCCTGACGCAGCCGAACTGGTGCGCGCCAAGACCGGCCGCATCAACGGCTCGCTGGTAGCGCTTCTGACTGTCATGAAGGGCCTGCCGCTCGCCTATTCCAAGGACATGCAGGAAGACAAGGAACAGGTTTTCGACGCCGCCGAAAGCCTGGAACTGGCGATTGCCGCCATGACCGGCATGATCCGCGACCTCGAAGTGCGCAAGGACCGCATGCGTGCGGCGGCGGGATCTGGTTATTCCACCGCCACCGATCTCGCCGACTGGCTGGTGCGCGAGGCGGGCCTGCCCTTCCGCGATGCCCACCATGTGACCGGCAACGCCGTGGCTCTGGCCGAAAAGAAGGGCTGCGATCTGGCCGATCTTTCGCTGGAAGACCTGCAGGCGATCCATCCGGCCATTACGAGCGGCGTTTTCGACGTTCTTTCGGTCGAGGCATCGGTTGCCAGCCGCACCAGTTTCGGCGGCACGGCCCCTTCGGAAGTGCGAAAGCAGATCGCCTGGTGGCGTGGACGCAACTGATAAATCTGCGTTACGCTGCGATCACAAGAAACAGGGTGCACAAGCGCCCTGTTTTTCGTTATCAGAGAGGCACATATTTCCTTTGGACAGGCTCATGCTTTCAAAAACCGCGCGCAAACTCATCGTTCCCATCGGCATGACGCTCGCCGTCAGCCTTGCTCTCAGCGCCTGCGGGCGAAAGGGCGATATCGATCCGCCGAGCACGCCGGTCGAAATGCGCAACAAACGCAATGCCGACGGAACGGAAACGAAACCGGCAACGGCGGAACGTCCTTTCATCCTCGACAAGCTTCTCTGACGGATAAAAGCCCGTGAACCATTTTGGCTATATCGACGGCGTGTTGCACGCCGAAAACGTGCCCGTGCCTGAGATTGCCAAGGCGGTGGGCACGCCCTTCTACGTCTATTCGACCGCGACGCTGGAGCGCCACTACAAGGTGTTCTCAGGCGCTTTTGCCGATGTGGACGCCATGGTCTGTTACGCCATGAAGGCCAATTCCAATCAGGCGGTGCTGAAGACGCTGGCGAAGCTCGGCGCGGGCATCGACGTCGTCTCCGGTGGCGAATTGCGCCGCGCGCTTGCAGCCGGCGTGCCGGCAAGCCGCATCATGTTTTCCGGCGTCGGCAAGACCGTGGCGGAAATGGATTACGCGCTGGATGCCGGCATCTACTGCTTCAACATCGAATCCGAGCCGGAGCTGGAAGTCCTCAACCTGCGCGCCGTCAAGGCCGGCAAAAGGGCGCATGTCTCCTTCCGCATCAATCCTGACGTGGATGCGCGCACCCACGCCAAGATTTCCACCGGCAAGAAAGAAAACAAGTTCGGCATCTCCTATGAACGCGCCCGCGCGGTCTATGCCCAGGCCGCCACCCTGCCCGGCATCGAAGTCACCGGCATCGACATGCATATCGGCAGCCAGATCACCGAATTGCAGCCTTTCGAGGATGCCTTCCGGCTGCTGCGCGAACTGGTCGAGGCGCTGCGCACCGACGGACACACGATCAGTCATGTCGACATCGGCGGCGGTCTCGGCATTCCCTACCGCGACGACAACAACCCGCCGCCGCTGCCGGATGCCTATGCACATATCGTCAAGAATGAACTGAAGAGCCTCAACTGCAAGATCATCACCGAACCTGGACGCCTGATTGTCGGCAATGCCGGCATTCTGGTGACGGAAGTGATCTATGTGAAGGATGACGGCGAAAAGACCTTCGTGATCGTCGACGGCGCGATGAACGATCTCATCCGCCCCACGCTTTACGAAGCCTATCACGGCATTCGCCCGGTGGTGCAGCCTGCGCTGGATGCCCCTCGCATCAAGGCCGATATCGTCGGTCCCGTCTGCGAGACGGGTGACTACCTGGCGCTGGACCGCGAGATGGCCGCACCGCAGCCGGGCGATCTCATCGCCGTCAGCTCCGCCGGCGCCTATGGCGCGGTGCAGGCCGGCACGTATAATTCGCGCCTGCTGGTGCCGGAAGTGCTGGTGAAGGGTGACAAGTTCCACGTCATCCGCCCGCGCGGCACCTATGAAGAGCTGATCGCTCTCGATTCCGTACCCGTCTGGCTCGATTGATTTCGCCTGTCGCACCGCGTGACCGATCACAATCAAGCGAAGTTGCCTAAAAAATGGGGGTGAGCATCCGCTTGCCCTCGTCTTCGCCACAAAGAATGTTATCCTTGCCCCTCAGGATACAAGCAGCTCGCCGTTCCGGGAATGGCGTTTGACGTGGCCAGAACCGGGAGAACGGATTGATGACCACAACCGGAGAGGACAGGACAGGCAGAAAGCGCCCGACCGGCGCGTTCGCACAGCGGCCGGACCTTGCCCGTCTGGTTGCCGCCAAGCGCTTCTTCGCGAAAATCGTGCTGCTCTGCGAGAAAATCGCACCTAAAACCCTGTGGCCGCTCTCCATCGCCGCCGTGTTTCTGGCGCTCGCCTGGTTCGGCCTTTACCGGCACATGCCGGATTTCCTACGGCTTGGCATCGTTTTTGTGCTGGTTTTCAGTTTTATCGCCACGCTTCTGCCGATCCTCAGGCTGAAATGGCCGACGGATAATGATGCGTCGCGCCTCCTAGAGGATCGGAACGGTCTCGCGCACCAGCCAGTCGGCGTGCAGGAAGACGAACCTGCCTTTGACACACCATTTTCCCGCACACTCTGGAAAGAACACCAGATTCGCATGGCGGAGCGCATCGCCGCGCTCAATGCCGGCCTGCCGAAACCCGATATCGCCCGTTATGACCGGCTGGCGCTGCGCGCCATTCCGGCACTGCTTCTGGTCACTGCTTTCGGTTTTTCCTATTCCAACGGCGCGGGCACCGTTGCCGATGCTTTCCGCAGCCGGCCGGTCGTCGGTCCGCTCAATCCGGATATTCGTCTCGATGCCTGGGTCACGCCGCCCGCTTATACCGGCCGCGCACCGATTTTCCTGACCGGGCGTGACGCAACCAACCGCGACGCGGTTTCCGTGCCGCAATCCTCCAAGCTGACGATCCGCATGACCGGCGGCGATGGCGGCGAGGAGGTGACCTTCGAACCGGAAATGGCAGGCGCATTGCAGAAGCTTGCACCGGAAGCGGCGCGCGCCGACAGTGCAAGCGGCGAGGTCGCCGTTCAGGCGCCGGTGCG
The DNA here is from genome assembly GCF_049843495.1 of Agrobacterium sp. M50-1. Taxonomy (NCBI): domain Bacteria; kingdom Pseudomonadati; phylum Pseudomonadota; class Alphaproteobacteria; order Hyphomicrobiales; family Rhizobiaceae; genus Agrobacterium; species Agrobacterium sp. M50-1. The sequence continues at coordinate 564,918 of NZ_JBBHZH010000001.1, forward strand.
TTCGGCGGATCAGCCCGTCGCGCCGCGCACCTTCGCCATGGATGTCACCGAAAGCGGCATGATTACCGCCAATGGCGAGCAATGGGTCTTCAACGTCATTCCCGACCAGCCGCCCAGCATCGCCTTCGACAACATGCCGCGCCGGGCCGTCAACGGCGCGCTGGAAGTGGGCTTCACGGCCAAAGACGATTACGGCCTGAAGGAAGCCCATGCGATCATCGAGCCGCTTGGCGTAGCGGAAGGCGCAACCGCACTTTACCCGGCGCCGGAATTCAAGCTCGATCTGCCGCGGCAGAACAATCGCGAAATCAAGGGCCTGACCAGCCGCAACCTGACCGAACATCCGATGGCGGGCAAGCGCGTGCGCATCACGCTGGTGGCGACCGACGGCGCCGGCCAGACCGGCCGCAGCCCCGCGCATGAAATGGTGCTGCCGGGCCGTAACTTCTCCGAACCGCTGGCGGCCTCCATCGCCGAACAGCGGCAGATTTTCTCACTGGACACGCGCCAGATGCCGAAGGCCATCGCCTATAACGAGGCGGTAGGCCTGCGCCCGGAAGAGACCATTCCCAACACCACGCATTATCTCCTGCTGCAATCGGCGCAGACCCGCATGCGGCTCGCCTATAATGAGGAGATGCTGAAGGATACGGCTGATTACCTCTGGGAAATCGCGCTCGGCATCGAGGATGGCGACCTTTCGCAGGCCGAAAAGCGCCTGCGCGATGCGCAGACGGCGCTTTCGGAAGCGTTGCAGCGAAATGCCTCTGACGAAGAGGTCGCCAAGCTGATGCAGGAACTGCGGGAAGCGATGCAGCAATTCATGAGCGAGCTTGCGCAGCGCATGCAGAACGCGCCGCAAGCCAACATGAACCAGCAAGCGCAAAACGTTCTGCGCCAGCGCGATCTGGAAAACATGATGAACCAGATCGAGAACCTCGCCCGCTCCGGCAACCGTGATGCAGCGCAGGAAATGCTCTCACAGCTTCAGCGCATGATGAACAATCTGCAGGCAGGCAGGCCGCAGCGTCAGGGCCAGCAGGGGCAGCAGCAAAGCAGCAAGATGCGCCAGCAGATCGACAAGCTGGGCGAAATCCTGCAGCAGCAGCAGCAGCTGATGGACGAGACCTTCAAGCTCGATCAGGCGCTGCGCGACCGCATGCAGCGCGGCGACCCGCAGCAGGGCGGCGAGAGCCAAGACGAGCAGCAGATGGGTGAAAACGGCCAGCAGCCTCAAGAGGGTCAGCAGGGCCAGCAGGGCGAAAATGGCCAGCAGGGTGGGCAGCAGCAGTCTGACCAGATGACTGCGGAGCAATTGCGCGAAGCGCTGAAAAACCTGCGGGCCCAGCAGGATGCACTCGGCAAGCAGCTCGGAGAATTGCAGCAGGGTCTTCGTGATCTCGGCATGGAACCGGGCGAAAACTTCGGCAAGGCGCAGCAGGAAATGCAGGGCGCCGGTGAAGCGCTGGGCAAGGGCCAGGGCGAACAGGCCGTCGAAGGCCAGGGCAATGCGCTGAACGCTCTGCGACAGGGCGCGCAGGACATGATGGGCCAGATCATGCAGGCCATGCGCCAGCAGGGTCAGCAGCCCGGACAGGGTCAGGAAGGCATGGCGGGTCAGGGCGGCCAGAACGGCCGCGACCCGCTCGGCCGTCCGCGCAGCACCACCGGCCCGGATTTCGGCGATCAGGTGAAGGTGCCTGACGAGATCGACGTTCAGCGTGCCCGCGAAATCCTCGAGGCTATCCGTGAAAAGCTCGGCAATAACCCGCCGGGGGAAATCGAGCGGCGTTATCTGGAGCGGTTGCTGGATATTCGGTGAGGATAGGGGAGGACATGCCCCTGATCCGGCCTTTCGCCTAGCGTGGCGCTTTTTGCCCGGACCGGGGCGCCGCGTCACTAGTTGGCCCCGGGGCTCGCCAAACACTCGACGTCATCCTCGGCCTTGAGCCGAGGATCCATTGTTTTCACCGAGTTGTGGATCCTCGGCTCAAGCCCGAGGATGACGAACCTGCGAAGCAGGCAATCCGTCAATAAAAAAGGCGACCCGACGGCCGCCCTCTAAATCTGTGTAACTTTATCACTCAGGCCGCGAGCGCGCGCGCAACCGCCTTGCGGATATCCGGAAGCGCGAAGGGTTTGGAAACCACATCAACGATCTTTTCCGCCAGATCATCTGCACGTTCGCGCTGTTCGGCATAACCGGTCATCAACAAAATGCGCATGGCCGGGAAGCTCTCGGCCGCGCGGTGCGCCAGCTCGATGCCATCCATGACCGGCATGCGGATATCCGAAAGAAGAAGATCGAAACTGGTTTCCTGGAGCTTCTCCAGCCCCTGCTCGCCATCCGCCGCCTCGTAGGTCTCGTGACCGTCGAGACGCAGGGCGCGCGCCACGAAAGAACGCAGCGCATCCTCGTCTTCGGTAATCAGAATCTTTGCCATCAATCATTGCTCCTGGGCATCATTTCCAGCCGTGAGCAACATCGCAGGCTCCTCTTTTCAAGAGGTAAACACCCAGGCTTTGGCTGGGTGAATGGTTAATGAGGCGTCTCTGCCCTGTGCCGTTCCGGTACGGGAGAAGTAGTCAGGCGTCGCCGGTCACGACGCCGACGAAAGGCAGCTCGCGGAAGGCATAAGCCACGTCCATACCGTAACCCACGACGAAATAGTCAGGACATTCGAAACCGACATAGTCGGCCTCCAGATCTTCCTTACGCTTCACCTTCTTGTCGAGCAGCACGGCGATGGTGACGTGGCGCGCGCCGCGCTCATAAAGCAGTTCCTTGGCGAAACGCAGCGTGCGGCCGGATTCGAGAATATCGTCGATCAGGAGCACATCACGGTCCTTCACGTCGCTGTCGATATCCTTGACGATCCTGACGCCTTGCGAAACCGTGCCGGTGCCGTAGCTCGACAGCGTGATGAATTCGACTTCGGGTGCAAGGCCGCTGTCATGCAGCGCGCGGATGAGATCGGCAGCGAAAATGAACGATCCCTTGAGCACGGCAATGACCAGCAAATCCTTGGTCGGGCCGCTGGCAATGTGCTTGGCCATGTCGCGATTACGCTCGGCGATCTGCTCGGCGGTATAAAGCGGCTCAATGTTTTTTCCACGGACGACGGGCATTCTTACTCCTGTGCTGCGCCTTGCCGATTTTACCTTTCAGTAAAAATAGAAGACAGGCGTTAGCACAGTCAGCGTTCGGACGCACCCGCCTCGACGAAGGAAAGCTTGATCTCTGGCGTTTTTCCACCGGGATGGCGCAACTTTGCCGAAAAACCGTGGCTGAAACCGGGCTGCATCTCTTTCACCGGCGGCTCGATGACCATGCTGGCCACCAGCTGCTCCTTGGCGGCGAAGAGATCGGCGCGAAGGGCCGGCACCTCTTCCAGATTGCCGCCATTGTTTTCCACGATGCCGTTGATGAGTAGAATATCCATGCCCCCCGCTTCCTGCGGGGTCACGGTGACATGGGAAATGGCGAGCGGGCTGACCGGTGCCGCGGCCGCTGTCTTTTCCGGCACTACGACCGAGAGACCACCCGAGCACACGAAGACAAAAATGGCGAGGCCGGCCACCAGCGCCGAATAGGCATCCGCCGAAAGGCGCGATAATCTGCGATCCACCCAGCCTATGAAGGCGAGGCCCAGCATGGGGAGGGTAACGGGCGGTTTTACCGCCTGCCGGCGCGCTGCGCCACGATTGTCATTTCCAGGCTGGCGCGCACGGTTTTCCTTGATGGTGACAAATTCAGCGTCTACCACGTCGCGGTCGGGATTTGCCGCCCGCGCCGCACGGCGCACCGGCGTTTCCGGCATCAGGAGATCAAAATCGAATGCCGCTTGCCGGCGAGATGAACGGAACATAGCCATAGAATTCCCCGGTCAGGTTTTCCGGCCCGCAAAACTGGGCATTGCAACGAATCCTGCCAAGTTTTAAATTTAATTGGTTAATGCTTCGCAAAAACGGCTCGCACGGGTCACCGGATCCGGGTTAAACCCCGACACCCGAACCCAACGCGCCAGCGGCTGGCGAACCACCACGAAACGAAGAGACTGGAAGTCCGTTGATCCATTTCGAAAATGTCGGGTTGCGTTACGGCATGGGACCCGAGATCCTGAGGGATATGACCTTCGACATTCCCAAAGGGTCATTCCAGTTTCTGACCGGCCCGTCGGGCGCCGGCAAGACGACGCTTCTGCGCCTGCTTTTAATGTCGCTGCAGCCGACGCGCGGCAATATCCGCATGTTCAACCGCGATGTATCACGCATTCCGCGCAGCGAGCTGCCGATGCTGCGCCGCCGAGTCGGCATCGTGTTTCAGGATTTCCGGCTGCTCGATCATCTGACCACCTATGAGAATGTCGCCCTGCCGCTGCGTGTGCGCGGCAAGGAAGAGAGCGCCTATCGCAACGACGTGATAGAGCTTCTGAAATGGGTCGGGCTCGGCGAGCGTATCAATGTGCTGCCGGCTATTCTTTCCGGCGGAGAAAAGCAGCGCGCCGCCATTGCCCGCGCGCTGATGGACCAGCCCGAGATCCTGCTGGCCGACGAACCGACCGGCAACGTCGATCCGCCCATGGCCAAACGCCTTCTCAACCTCTTTCTGGAGCTCAACCGGCTGGGCACGGCCGTCGTCATCGCCACCCATGATTTCGGCTTGATGGACCAGATCGATGCGCGCCGGATGATCCTCACCGAAGGGCGGCTCGATATCTATGAATGAGATCAACCGCAAACAGTTGAAACCGGAAGCCGCCCAGCCGAAGCGTCCGCCCATGCGCATCCGCCCGATGGCGCCCATCCTGCCGCCCTCCAACATTCAGGGCAATGCGCTGATGGTGGTGATCGCCATCATGGCCTTCCTTGCCTGCCTGACGCTCGGCGCCGTCTCCATGGTGCGCGCCACCGCCGCCACCTGGCAGAGCCAGATTTCCCGCGAGATTACCATCCAGATCAAGCCCGAGGACGGGCTGGACATGAATGCGGCGCTAAACAAGGCGCGGAATCTGGCGCTCACCTTCGTTGGCACGCGGGATGGCACGATCCTCGACGATGCAGCGACATCGCGTCTGCTGGAACCATGGCTCGGCAGCGGTCTCGACCTTTCCGAACTTCCCATTCCGCGTCTCGTCGTCATCACCATCGATGAAAGCAATCCGCCCGACTTCCAGGCCATGCGGGATATGCTGAAAGCGGAAATCCCGCAGGCATTTCTTGATGATCACCGCACCTGGGTCGACAGGCTGGTCTCCATGGCCAGAACCACAGTCATGATCGGCGTCGGCGTCCTCATCCTCGTTTTCACGGCCATGGTGCTGACTGTGGTGTTCGCCACGCGCGGCGCGCTTTCCGGCAACCGGCATATTGTCGAGGTGCTGCATTTCGTCGGCGCCGAAAGCAGCTTCGTGGCGCGCGAATTCCAGAAGCACTTCCTGAAGATCAGCCTCAAGGGGGCAGCGGCAGGCAGCGCACTGGCGGCCGCCGTTTTCCTGGTCGCCGGCTTCTGGCAATCGAGCACGGTCGCCACACCGCAAAGCGATCAGGCAAGCGCGCTTTTTGGCTCGTTTTCGGTCGGGCTGGGCGGTTATCTCGGCATCGCCATGACGATGATCATCATTGCGCTTCTCACCACCATCACGGCGCGCATGACCGTTATCCGCACCATCGACGATATTGACCGCGTCCGCTCCGATCCATCGAAAAGTGACGGCCTCGCGTCGTGAGGATATCACCGGAATCCTGCGGTAAAACTGAAACCGTCACAGGCCGGATGTAACCTGCAGACGGTGGACAAAAATGCCTGTTCCTTGCCTTAATCGGCGAGTATTCAGGAGGAATGTTTGTGAGTCGGATGGATCAGGATCAGACGACGGCGCGGCCGGCCAGAAAAGGCCTGTTGTCGCGGCGTGGTCCTTTGCGCCGTTTTATTCGCGGCTTCATTCTGCTCTGCGTCGTTCTTCTTGGTGTTTTTTCAGGCGGCTTCCTGTGGTTTGCCGATTCCGTCGCCTCCATGCGTCCGCCGGAAGGGGCGAGAGGCGACGCCATCATTGTTCTCACCGGCGGCTATCAGCGCATCGAACAGGCGGTCGGCCTGCTCAGGGACGGCGTGGGCAAGCGGCTTTTGATATCAGGCGTCAACCCCGCCACCACCCGCTCGCAGATTCGCAAGATGACCCAAGGGTCATCCGACATGTTCTCCTGCTGCGTGGATATGGGCTACAAGGCCATCGACACGATCGGCAACGCCAACGAGGCGGCAAGCTGGATACGTGACCACAACTATTCCTCCATCGTCGTCGTCACCAACAATTATCATATGCATCGCAGCCTGCATGAGCTGCGCAGCGCCAGCCCACAGACGGAATTCATCGGCTATCCCGTCATCAGCGCCGATCTCGCCCGCACCAACTGGTTCGTGGAGCCGGATGTGGTGAGAACCATGCTCTACGAATATCTGAAGTTCGTGGCCGCGGCCGGACGCGACCTCACCGGCTTCGGCAAGGGTGATGGGCTGCGCAAGGCAGCCGCCGACCACTCCGCCCCGAAGGTGGCGACCGCTTCGCCCTGACCCGCGAGAACACCCTTGCTGCGGCCCCTTGTTTTCGTGTAGGCGTCTGGCATAGGCATCCGGCATCGAGGCGCTCAGAGTTTCGGAACGGCTGCATAGAGCGGGATGGCGAAAAGCGTATGCGGTTTTCGTCTGAAATCCCGCTCTAATTATATAATTTGGATCATGATGATTTCAGGTCGACAGGACCTGAAATCATCATGATCCAGGGAAGGCTGTTGATGCTCAAGCTGCGCTCTTTTCTTTTCAATACGCTTTTTTATCTCAACCTGATTGTCCGCATGATCGTGCTGACGCCGATCTATTTCATCCTGCCCCGCAAGATCGCATTCGAAATTCCCAAGAATTGGGCGCGGTCCAACCATTGGCTGATGAAAACCATCGTCGGCACTACCTTCGAGATCGAGGGGCTGGAAAACATTCCCGAGACCGGCTGCATCTTTGCCCCCAAGCATCAATCCTTCTGGGATACCTATGCGCTGCTGCCCAATCTGCCAGACCCCGTTTACATTCTGAAACGGGAATTGATGTGGATTCCGCTGTTCGGCTGGTATGTCATGAAACAGCGCATGATCCCGGTTAACCGCGCCGCACGCGGCAAGGTGATGCTGAAGGTCATGGAGCGGGCGAAAGAGGAAATGGCGGCCGGCCGCGAACTCATCATCTATCCCGAAGGCACACGCCGCCCGCCGGGCGCCGAGCCCGAATATCGTTACGGCATCGCAAGGCTTTACCGCGATCTGCAGGTTCCGGTCATTCCCGTCGCCATGCATCCGGGCCTGTTCTGGCCGCGCCGTTCCACGATGCGCTATCCCGGCCATTTCAAGGTACGTATCCTGCCGGCCATCGAGCCGGGGCTGGACCCCGATGTGTTCTTCAAGCGTCTGATCGATGTGACGGAAAAGGCGAGCGACGAATTGCTGCTGGAAACCGTGCGCAACAATCCCCACCTGCCGCTGCCGCCGACCGCCGTGAAGCGGATCGCCGAACTTCAGGGCAAGGAAACCACGGCCGGCTGAGCGGCGAGCGTGCCGACATTTTTGGCAATGCTTTCCAGCAGTGAGTCGCGAATGCCCATCTCCTGCAGATGCTGCACGGTGTTGAAGACATAATCCGTATTCGGCCCGGACCGGCCCGTTGCCGCCGCGACGATGGTCGCCGATTCGGCAACGCCGAGACCGCCGATATATTGCTCATGCGCGGGGTCGGCCACATAGGTCACGGCGCTGCCGCGCCTGCCATCTGACAGTGCGATGGAAACCATCCGCTCCTTGTAGACATTGGTCACCAGTTCGCGCTCGCGCAGATAGACCATCACGGGGTCGCGGTCCTGTCCGCGCACGCGGAAGGCGACGCCGAGGCAGGAGCCGCCGCGCTCCAGACCGAGAACGAGACCGGGCTTTTCTTCCGTACCTCTGTAGAAGTTGGAACTGATGCAGAGCGAGCGCCGATAACCGTGCAGCCGCGCCTGCTGCCTCTCCTCGAAGGCAAAGCCGGGGTTCCACATCAACGAACCGTAGCCAAAGACCCAAAAATCGTCCATATCCCAAGCCAAATCAAAATTCCCTGAAGTCTGTTCATCGGAGATCAATATGGCAGCGTCAAGCCAATCCGGCACGGCCAAAAAATTCCTCTGGCTCGCCATCGCCATTGTGGTGGTCATCGGACTTTACACTGCCGGGTGGTTTTATGCCGCCGACAGGCTGAAACAGACGGTGCTGAACGTCATTTCTCCTTCGCAGGCCCGCAGCGTCAGCGGGGAATGCGGCGATATCGCCTTCAAGGGTTATCCCTTCCGCATCGGCCTCTTCTGCTCGAAGGTGACGGTGGATGACAGCCAGAACGGCGTTTCCGCTTCCTTCGGCGAACTTCGCTCGGCGGCGCAGGTCTATAATCCCGGCCATATCGTCTGGGAACTCGATTCGCCCGCGGAAATCCGTTCCGCCCACGGCCTGACGATTTCGGCTGCCTGGAAGAACATGCAGTCCAGCATCGTCACCAAACTAAAGGGCATTGACCGCAGCTCGCTCGTCATCGACGGACTGAAGGCGCAGGCGGTTTCCTCGGTCACCGGCCAGACCATCGATTTTGATGCCGTCAAGACGGAAATGCATCTGCGCCAGAACGGGGCCGATCTCGACGGCGCAATCACGCTCACCGATTCGGCGACCGTCATCAAGGACTGGCCGCAGGTTCTTCCCCGCCTCGATGCCATCGTTGATGTCACGCTCGCGGGCAAGGCAGGCATGGTGGATGGCAGCGACAAGTCGGGTCTCTATGGCGCAAGCGGCGAGCTTCGCCGCCTGGTGGCCGATATTGGCGAGGGCCGCACCATGCGCATCAGCGGCCCCTTCTCTTTCGACAATGAGGGCTATCTCTCCGGCCAGTTCAAGCTTGAGATCGAAAAGCTCGGCTCATGGTCTGATAATGCCAAGCAGGCCTTTCCGCAGCTGCAATCCACCATCGATACGGCCCGCAAGCTGCTCGGCGCGCTCGCCGGAGGTGGTGACCGGGCGTCCGTCGATCTCGTGGTGGACCGTGGCCGCGCGACTGTCAGCGGCTTTATTCCGCTTGGAAAGATTCCGCCGATCTGAGGGATTGATTTATACTCGACGTCATCCTCGGGCTTGACCCGAGGATCCATGGCGCGTCGGATCGTGGATCCTCGGGTCAAGCCCGAGGATGACGACGGGGAGGCTTTGGCACTTTGCCGGCGGGCGTTATGGGCCGGATCAAATCCCACCACGACTATAAGCGAAATGCGCCTTACTTCTTCTGATCCAGCGCATGACGCCCGAAGTCCGGCGCATCGACATCCTGACCGGCCTGCACGATAGAGCGGCGGATGGCGCGGGTGCGGGAAAACAGTTCGAACAGCTTGTCGCCCTCTCCCCAGCGGATCGCCCTTTGCAGGGAGGCGAGGTCTTCGGAAAACCGCGCCAGCATTTCAAGGATGGCATCCTTGTTGTGCAGGCAGACATCCCGCCACATGGTGGGATCGGAGGCGGCCAGACGGGTGAAGTCACGGAAACCAGAGGCGGAATATTTGATGACTTCCGATTCGGTCACCGTCTCCAGATCATCCGCCGTGCCGACGATATTATAAGCGATGATGTGCGGCAGATGCGAAACGATCGCCAGAACCTTGTCATGGTGTTCGGCATCCATTTCATCGACACGGGAGCCGAGCGCGCGCCAGAAATCCTTGAGCTTTTCCAGCGCCGCCGCATCCGTGCCCGGCAGCGGCGTGAAGATACACCAGCGGTCGCGGAAGAGACCGGCAAAACCGGCATCCGGGCCGGATTTTTCCGTACCCGCCAGCGGGTGGCCGGGAATGAAATGCACGTTATCAGGCATATGCGGAGCCATCTGCGCGATAACCGAGGCCTTGGTGGAGCCGACATCGGTAACGATAGCTCCCGGTTTCAGATGCGGCGCGATCTGCTGCGCCACGCTTTCCGATGCACCAACAGGCACCGAAACGATGACGAGATCGGCTTCTTTCACCGCCTCAGCCGCCGACACGGTGTAATCCGTGCCGAGCGCCAGTTCTTCCGCCCTTTTCAGCGTGTCTTCGCTGCGCGTGGAAATCGTCACATGGCGGGCAAGACCCAGTTCCCTGATATCTCGGGCAATCGACGAGCCGATGAGGCCGATGCCGATCAGCGCGATGCGTTCAAACATGATCTCAGCCATCACGCCTGCCCCATGAACTCGGTGAGAGCATCGATGACGCCGAGATTGGCCTCTTCAGAACCGACGGTCATTCTGAGCGCATTCGGGAAGCCGTAACCGCGCACGGCACGCAGAATGTAACCGCGGCGGCTCAGGAACTCGTCAGCATCCGTTGCCCGCTTGCCATCCTGATCGGGGAAATGGATGAGGATGAAGTTGGTGACCGATGGCGTGATTTCGAGGCCGAGGCCGGTAAAGGTCGTGACCAGCTTTTCCATCCACAGGGCATTATGTGCCACCGCTTTTTGAACGAAGGCCTGATCGCGGATCGCAGCGGCACCGGCCGCAATGGCCGGCGCGCTCATGTTGAAGGGGCCGCGCACACGGTTCAACGCATCGATAATATCTGCCGGAGCATACATCCAGCCGACACGCAGTGCGGCCAGACCGTAAACCTTGGAGAAGGTGCGGGTCATCACCACGTTGCGGTTGCCGGACACCAGCTCAAGCCCCGCCTCATAATCGTTCTTGCGCACATATTCGGCGTAAGCCGCATCCAGCACCAGCACGACATGTTTCGGCAGACCAGCCTGAAGGCGGCGGATTTCCGCGACCGGAACATAGGTGCCGGTGGGATTGCCGGGATTGGCGATGAAAACCATCTTCGTCTTCGGTGTGACGGCGGCAAGCACGGCATCCACATCGACCGCGCAGTCCTTTTCCTTCACCGTCACCGGGGTCGCGCCCGCGCCCATGATCTGGATCTTGTAGACGAGGAAACCATGTTCGGTGATGATCGCCTCATCGCCTGCACCCAGATAGACGTGGCAGAGCAGGCCAAGCAGCTCATCCGAACCGTTGCCGCACATGATATTCGCGATGTTGAGACCATGCACATCGGCAATCGCTTGGCGCAGCGCAATCGCCTGTCCGTCCGGATAGATTTCCAGATGGCTGGCGGCCGTACCGAAGGCTTCGATGGCCTTCGGGCTCGGCCCAAGCGGCGTTTCATTCGAGGAGAGCTTATAAACCTTCGCGACGCCGTCCACATGTTCCTTGCCGGGAACATAAGCAGCGATATCCAGAATACCCGGACGCGGAACAGGTTGGCTAAGCTCTGCACTCATTTGATCGACCTTTGGAAAAACGCCGGAGAACCCGGCAAAAGCAATGCCGGAGGCATTAGACCGGAATGGGCGTTTTGTCGAGGGTCAGCGCGGCTTTCCTTGGCTTGCAGCGGCGCGGGTGGTGGGCACCCCCTGCGGCGCGAGTACAGGCACGAAAACCCGGCGCGAGGCGCGCTGCGTGACGGGCAATCCCTGATAGAGGCGTTTTTGCGCTTCCACCACAATGACACCGGAAAATAGCGGCCACAGCCGGCGGCCGGTATGCTCGAGATAACGGCGGAATTTCAGCACCGGCCGGCTTGTGGTCGGCGGGAAGAACAGCGCTTCGGCGGAAGCGCCCGGTGTGAAATTGGTTTCGCGCAAAAGCGCCGTCAGCTGCCCGCGCGAATAGGGCCTTCCAGAACCGAAGGGCGTATGTTCCATGCGCGCCCAGACGCCGCGGCGGTTCGGCACCACGATGACGAGGCGGCCACCCGGCGCCAGCACCCGCCACAGTTCCTTGAGGCTTTCGCGCGGATTTTCGGCAAATTCCAGCGCATGCACCATCAGGACCCGGTCTATCGACGAATCAGGCAGCGGCAGTTCCTCATCGAACACCAGTGCGGTGGAAGAAAGCTCGCCCGCCGGCCAGTTCACCGCCCCCTGCCCCGCCGGCATGAAGGCGAAGGTGCGCTCCGTATCGCGGCGGAACCGGTCCAGAAACGGCACGGCATAACCCAGCCCGACCAGCCGCTCTTCCGGCAAAGGCGGCCAGAGCGTCGAAAGCGCCATGGTGATCGCCTGCTCGGCCGAGCGGCCAAGCGGAGAATGATAGAATTCGCGCAGATCGACGATATCGGTATTCATGGCGAGAATGTAGCATCAGGCGGTTGGACTTCAAGGCGTCTGCCCTTACATAGAAGATCAGGCGGGCGAATGCGCCGGTTTTGGCCGGCAAATGGAGAGGATAAGATGAAACCTTTGGAAATAGACGTCTTTCTTTGCCGCAGCGACAATTTCGGGGTTCTCCTGCACGATCCCGAAAGCGGGGCGACCGCCGCCATCGACGCCCCGGAAGAAGGCCCTATACTGCATGCTCTCGATGGCCACGGCTGGAAGCTCACGCACATCTTCACCACTCACCACCATCAGGACCATGTGGAAGCCAATCTGGCGCTCAAAGACAAGTTTCAGTGCGAAATTCACGGTCCCTATGATGAGGCTGTTGCAATACCGGGGCTCGACCGCTCGCAGGCTGATGGTGACGAATTCGAATTCGCCGGTCGCCGCGTTCAGATCATCGCCACGCCCGGTCATACGGCGGGACATATCTGTTATTATATGCCGGATGACGGGCTGCTGTTTGCCGCCGATACGCTGTTCGCCATGGGCTGCGGCCGCCTGTTCGAACGCCCGGCGGCGGATATGTGGCACTCCTTCCAGAAACTCATTGCCCTGCCGGATGAGACCAAGGTCTATTTCGGCCATGAATATACGCTGACGAATGCCCGTTTCGCCTTGACCGTCGATCCCGACAATACCGTGCTGCGCGAGCGCGCGGAGCGGGTGGAAAAGGCGCGGCAGGCGAATGAATTCACCATTCCCACCAGTATCGGGCTCGAAAAACAGACCAACCCCTATATGCGGGTGGCCGATCCCGGCATCCGCAAATATCTTGGCCTGGAAAGCGCCACCGATGCCGACGTCTTCGCGGAAATCCGCACGCGCAAGGACAATTTCTGATGGGAACGGATATATCCGCGCAGGCGATCATTCGTGAACTGGGGCTGGAGCCGCATCCCGAGGGCGGTTTTTACCACCAGACTTTCCGTGACAAGGCCGGCGGCGAGCGCGGCCACTCCACGGCGATCTATTATCTTTTGGAAAAAGGCGACCGCTCGCACTGGCATCGGGTCACCGATGCGGTCGAGGTCTGGCACTATTATGCCGGCGCGCCGATTGCGCTGCATCTTTCACAGGACGGCCGGGAGGTGCAGACCTTCACGCTCGGCCCCGCCATTCTGGAAGGCGAGCGCCCGCAGGTGATCGTTCCCGCCAATTGCTGGCAATCGGCCGAAAGCCTCGGCGATTTCACCCTTGTCGGCTGCACCGTCTCGCCGGGCTTTGCCTTTTCGAGCTTCGTTATGGCAGAGCCCGGCTGGTCGCCGGGTGATGCGGCGTAACCCTGAGAGCAATCAAAAGCCCGGTCGTGCTCCGCTTGTTTCTTCTCCCCGCCGGGGAGAAGTCCGCGGCAGCGGGATGAGGGGGAAACGGTAGCGATATTCGGAGAGGGTGCCCCCTCATCCGACCCTTCGGGCCACCTTCTCCCCGAACGGGGAGAAGAAATACGCGGCAACGCCTGCTTTCAATTGCCCTGCCATCAATCTTGGTCAGCCTCCGTATTTAGTGGCGGTGATGTAGACCTGCCCCACCCGCGTCGGAATGATGGCATAGACCGGCGCATAGACATCCATGTTGTTCGACTTGGCGAACCAGATCTCCATCGAAATGGATTTCAGATATTCGATATCCTTGCGTCCCTGCCGATAGCCCGACTTCGGCACATAACGCGCCTTGCAGACGATGGCGTCGCCATTAAAACCGTTGGTCTTGAAAGGCTTGGTGCCGCTGGAGCTCAAAACGAGATCGAGCCGCGATTCGCCGTCATAGATCGGCAGGCGAGTCGGGCAGATGCGGCCCCCGGCGGGAATGATGAGACCGGAAATCGGATCGAGAACCGAGCGCAGATCGCGGTCCTTCACGTCAACCCAGTTGTCCGGCCGCGCCTTGGGCTCGGGTTTCACCGTCGTCGATGTGACGTTACCGTTGCGATAGACGACGTCATAGGTGCGCACCCGCTTGCCGTCCTTGTAGACCAGCGAATATTCATTGGCCTGCAGCCGGTGGCCGCGCTTGGCGCCGGAAACCGTTGTCTTGCCGGAAATATCCTTGAGGATGCTGGCGAGGCCGGCGGCGCTGAAGGAGCCGGAGATCGAATAATTCGGCCCATCCATGCGAGTCGAAAAACTTGCCCGCGCAATCGGCAAAATGCCGAGATTGATGCTGTATTCGCTTGTGTGGCGCGCTTCGGCGGCGAGCGAGGGAGAGACACCCGCAAGCGCCATGGTAGCGGCCATGAAAATGCTTTTTCCTCTGGCAATCATTTCGATATCACCTTAAAAGAGGCGCGGAAGCGGCCTTATCGGGCGATCATATACGCTGACTTGTGGCAATAAAAAAGCGGATGCCGGTTGAAAACGCCGGAATTTCCTTTGATTTGCTCGCGGGCGGCTTGACTGTTAAGTCCCGTCTGACTATAGAACCGCAACTTTCCAATCATGGCCAGTTGGATTGCCAACCCGGTTTTGCCGGTGGCGAGCCAGTGGTGAAACAGACGAAACGAAATAGGTGTACCCATGTCCCGTGTATGCGAATTGACCGGCAAGGGCGTCCAGACGGGCAACAACGTCAGCCACGCCAACAACAAGACCAAGCGCCGGTTCCTTCCGAACCTCTGCCAGGTCACGTTGATCTCCGATGCTCTCGGCCAGCGCTTCCGCCTGCGTGTTTCCGCAGCCGCTCTGCGCTCCGTTGAACACCGTGGCGGCCTCGATGCCTTCCTTCTGAAGTCCGGCGAAAACGAACTGAGCATGCGCGCTCGTCTCCTGCGCCGCCAGATCGCCAAGAAGACGGCCGAAGCTGCGTAATAGCGGTTTCGACATCATCTGATATTCAGAGGGCTTGAATGGCTTTTGCCGCTCAAGCCTTTTGTTTGTTTTAGATTTTCGTTGCATCGGGTTTTGCGAAAACCGTTTGAGACGTTTTGCTCCGATGCTTGGCTCTAACTGGTGGCATCACCCAGGATAAAAAAAATGCCCTATCTGCGCTATACGCTTATCTATGTTCTGCTGATGACGCTCGTCGTCGTCGCTTCCAATATTCTGGTGCAATACCCGCTCTCCGGCTCGCTGTTCGGCGTCAATCTCGGCGACCTCCTGACCTGGGGCGCCTTCACCTATCCGATCGCGTTCCTTGTTACAGACCTGACCAACCGCCAGTTCGGCCCGTCCATCGCGCGTCGCGTCGTGCTTGCCGGCTTTGTCGTCGGTGTCACGCTGTCCTTCTGGACATCCATTCCGCGCATCGCTGTTGCATCCGGCACCGCCTATCTGATCGGCCAGCTGCTGGATATTTCCGTGTTCAACCGCCTGCGGCGCCAGCGCTGGTGGCATGCGCCACTGGCCGGCTCCATGCTGGGCTCGGTGCTGGATACGGCCCTGTTCTTCTCCATCGCCTTTGCCGCGAGCTTCTCCTTCGTCGGCCCCAACGACGCCTTCGCCATCGAAAGCGCTCCCATCCTCGGTGTCTTCGCCGTGGAAGCGCCCCGTTGGATTTCCTGGGCGCTGGGTGATCTCTCGGTGAAGGTTCTCGTCGGCCTCATCATGTTGTTGCCTTACGGCGCGCTGATGAACACGCTAAAGCCGATGCCGGGCGCCGTCAAAACGGGCCGCGTTTGAGGCCGGGCAAGCGTGAATCAAATCGCGCTTGCAAACCAGCAGTCAGCATTGCAGTCTGCGGTCCGTGGCACAGCGCGGAGGCAGGTCGACATGCAGATCAAGGACGTTATCGACATCGTGGAGGCCGCCAGCGCCACGCTTTCAGGCTCAACCTTCAACGACGTCAATCTATCCGGCACGGTCTTCGACAATGTCAATCTTTCCGGGGCGAGCTTTAACAATATCAATTTGTCAGGCGCGTCGTTCACGGATAACAACATGTCCGGCTGGTCGATTGATGACGTCAATTTTTCCGGTCTGAAACTGAGCAACTCAAACCTGTCCGGTGCGCAGATAACGTCATGCCGAATGACCGGCATGAAGATCGACGGCATTCCCGTCGAGGACCTGATGGCAGCCTACAAGGCGGCACAGCAGCAGCAGGCCTGATTTTACTCCACCAGCTTGAATTCCAGCATCAGGTTGCGCTGGAGGAACGAGTGATTGTCATCGGAAACGATGATGAGGCGCGTCGAGCCGTCCGGCCCCTTCACCACATCCATGCCTTCCATATTGTCGATCTGGTAGGCCATGCCCGCTTCCATGAGGATTTCACCATCCACCACAGCACCCGGCCGGATATCGGCCCCACGGATGCGGCGGATGCGCATGCCTACGCCTTCGGCGAAATTGAAGCGGCGCTCAAGAAGCAGCAAGTCGCCATTGGGCAGGAACGCGCCGTCCGTCACGTCGAATGACGGATGATGCGTAACGGCAAATGTGCCCTTGCGCGGACCTTCCAATATGGCGGCAAGAAGATTGCCGTCAGCATCGATGCTTTTTTCAGCCACCACGACGAGAGAGCCGGCGAGCGGCGAATCGGCCGGTGATACTGCCAGCGCCTCCATGCCGCCATTGTGGCGCAATTCGTTATTGGGAATGAGATGCGGCAGACGGCCGAGCGGTTTCGAGGTAGCGAAGCCCGGATCGGGATAGATATCGATCCTGTGACGTTGCTCGTAACTGACGAAAACCTTGCCGTCACGCAGCGCCAGTCCTTCCGCATCCATTTCCATCTTGCGCGGCGGTTCGCGTCCGCTCATGTCCAGCATGGGGGTGATACGGACTTCAGCAAGGCCAGACAGCGCCCCGACAGCATCACGCGTGACTCTGCCCGTCAGCCAATGGCCCGTATCCAGCACCGCAATAAAATCCTCACCGTTTGGGCGAAAGCGGATGGAGGATATGGCCCCGAACAGTTTTTCCGGCGCGCTCATAACCATGCCGCCGACAAATTCCAGCTTGCCAAAACGTTTCTCGCTGGTGCCGACTTCGAAAGACGAGAGGAGACGCGCGCTCACCGGCACATCGATGGTCGAAGCGCCGATGGAAACCGGGAACAGCGATGCGGCCGCCAGAATGGCGGCCATTGAGAGTGTTTTGCAGGCGGAGGAAACCCGGCCCCGCTTATCCCGCACGGCGAACCCTGCGGGACGAACCGGAGGCGCTGCTCGTATCCTCAAAGAGCGCCGCGAGCTGCTCGGTCATCGCGCCCGCCAGCTCATCCGCATCCACGATGGTCACGGCGCGGCGATAATAACGCGTCACGTCGTGGCCGATACCGATCGCCAGCAGTTCCACCGGCGACCGTGTCTCGATCTGCTCGATGACGGCGCGCAGGTGCCGCTCCAGATAATTGCCCGGATTGACCGACAGGGTCGAATCGTCCACCGGCGCACCGTCGGAGATCATCATCATGATCTTGCGTTGCTCGGGGCGGCCGATCAGGCGGTTATGCGCCCACATCAGCGCTTCGCCGTCGATATTTTCCTTCAGCAGGCCTTCCCGCATCATCAGGCCAAGATTGCGCCGGGCGCGCCGCCACGGGGCATCCGCCGATTTGTAGATGATGTGCCGCAGATCATTCAGACGGCCCGGCGAAGCCGGCTTGCCGCTGGCCAGCCATTGCTCACGCGATTGCCCGCCCTTCCACGCCTTGGTGGTGAAGCCCAGAATTTCCACCTTCACGCCCGAGCGCTCCAGCGTGCGCGCCAGAATATCCGCGCAGGTGGCCGCAACCGTGATGGGACGGCCGCGCATCGAACCGGAATTGTCGATGACGAGCGACACGACGGTATCGCGGAACTTGGTGTCGCGCTCCTTCTTGAAGGAAAGCGGCTGCATGGGATCAATGATAAGCCGGACGAGGCGGGCCGGATCGAGATAACCCTCTTCCAGATCGAAATCCCACGAACGGTTCTGCTGCGCCATCAGGCGGCGCTGAAGCCGGTTCGCTAAGCGCCCGACCGCACCCTGAAGATGGGCGAGCTGCTTGTCGAGGAAGGCGCGCAGACGGTCCAGTTCGGCCTCGTCACACAATTCCTCGGCGTGGATTTCCTCGTCGAATTCCTGCGTGAAGATGCGGTAATCGACCTTTTCATTAAAGTCGTCGAAGGGGCTGTTGGGGCGGCGGGTCTCGCCGGGCGTTTCGGAATCCTCGTCGAGATCATCGGACATTTCTTCGTCCGACATCTCGGCGCCGTCCATCTCGCCTTCTTCCATTTCCTCCTGCGAGGCCTCGTTTTCATCGGCGGGCGTCGCGTCCGAGCCGGCCTCTTCCTCGACCTGCTCTTCTTCCGTCTCGTTGGTGCGCGGCTGGTCCTCGTTGGACTCCGCCTCCTGACTGTCAGGCTCGTTATCCTCGTCGCCGAAATCTTCCGCCATCTGCATGGAAGTCAGCATCTTGCGCACCAGCCGCGAAAACGCCTTCTGGTCGGTGATGACGCTGGAGAGATCCTTGAGGTCGCCAGCGGCCTTGTCCTCGATGAAATCGCGCCACAGATCGACAACCTTGCCGGCGCTTTCCGGCGGCTTCTCACCCGTCAGCTTCTCGCGCACCAGAAGCGCCACGGCTTCGGCAAGCGGCGCGTCGTCCTTGTTGGTGATGCCGGCGAAGTTGGCCTTGGCGTATTTTTCGGTGTTCATGGCCTGGATGTTCGAGGCCATGCCCGGCATGCGCAGCGCGCCGATCGATTCCACGCGCGCCTGTTCAACCGCGTCGAAGATCAGCCGCGCTTCGGCGCCCTGCGGCGACATCACCGCATGGGTGTCGGCGTCATGGCAGGCAAGGCGCAGCGCCATGGAATCACCGAGGCCGCGGGTAATGGCGATTTCCTGCGCGGTCGGTTTTTTGGAGATTTCCGGCAGGCGCATGCGCTCACCTGCAAGGCCCGGCCGCTCATTGGCGAAGACGACCTCAACTTCGGCATCGCCAGCGACAGATCGCACGCATCCGGCAATCGCCTGACGCAACGGCTCCGTATCAACAGCCGTACCCGGTTTTGCTCTGGAATTGTCGCCGCGCGCTGCCATTGTCTTTCCTGTCATTTGCCGACGCGTGGAGACCGCCCATCGATATGTGCGCGGTCTGCCGGCGTCTTCAAGTCATCGAAATCGTCTCCGGACAAGCCGGGGACGATCAGGCGCTGAGAACGATGTTCGCGGCGCTTTCCTTCAGCTCGACGCCAAAGGCCCGCTGATACTGTTCGGCAACCAGCGTGCGCTCAAGTTCGTCGCACTTGTTGAGGAAGGTCACACGGAAGGCAAAGGCGAGATCGCCAAAGATTTCCGCGTTTTCCGCCCAGGTGATGACGGTACGCGGGCTCATGACGGTGGAAAGATCGCCATTGACGAAGGCCGAACGGGTGAGATCGGCCACACGCACCATCTTGGAAACGGTTTCGCGTCCCTTTGGATTGTCGAGGCTCTTCACCTTGGCGGCGATGATGTTCACTTCCTGCTCATGCGGCAGGTAGTTCAACGTGGTGACGATGGACCAGCGGTCCATCTGCGCCTGGTTGATCTGCTGCGTGCCGTGGTAGAGGCCCGTCGTATCGCCAAGGCCGACCGTGTTGGCGGTCGCAAAAATGCGGAAGGCGGGGTGAGGACGGATGACGCGGCTCTGGTCGAGCAGCGTCAGGCGGCCGGAAGATTCCAGTACGCGCTGGATGACGAACATCACGTCCGGACGACCGGCATCATATTCGTCGAAGACGAGCGCGACATTGTGCTGGTAGGCCCAGGGCAGAATGCCGTCCTTGAATTCGGTAACCTGCTTGCCGTCTTTCAGGACGATGGCGTCCTTGCCGACGAGGTCGATACGGCTGACATGGCTGTCGAGGTTGACGCGCACGCAGGGCCAGTTCAGGCGGGCGGCGACCTGCTCGATATGGGTGGATTTACCCGTGCCATGGAAACCGGAGACCATGACACGTCGGTTGTGAGCAAAACCGGCAAGGATCGCGAGTGTCGTATCGCGGTCGAAAAGATAGTCGGGATCAAGGTCAGGCACATAGGCGTCGCCCTGCGAATAGGCGGGGACCCGCAGATCCGTATCAATGCCGAAAACCTCCCGCACGGACACCGTCGTGTCGGGCAGGTTGGAAATATCAAGGTCGATTTTGCTCATCACGTCTCCAAGGCGGGCGGCAGCCACCCGGCCACATCATCAATCAGGCGGTAAACACATAAGTTGGCTTAGCAGAAACCTGACTGCTTTAACAATTGATATGCTTGAACAACAGCCCGAAAACGCTCTTCCGAACCACGATCGCCACCATTAGCATCAGGATGATGCTTTTTGACAAGCTCCTTGTAGCGCCTTTTTATGTCTTCCTGCTTTGCGCTGGAAGAAAGACCAAGCGTATCGAAGGCTTTTGCCTCAAGCGTCTTCAATTTGCGGTCCTGCTGCAGGCGGGTGCCGCCTGCCTTTGCGCCGCCCGCAAAACCGCCGGCAAAGCCGAAAGGATCGCGGATACGGGCATTGCCGCTGGCCGTGCCGGAACGCAGCGTGGAATGCAGCGGGCTATCGCGGGCCGTTTTGTTGACGCCGACCGTCCAGGTGGGGCGATGGCCGGTGATCGCTTCCTTCTGGTAACGGGCGATCTCGCTGTCGGAGAGGCCGGAAAAATAATTATAGCCCTTGTTGTATTCCTTCACGTGCTCAAAACAGAACAGGAAGAATTGCCCCTCGGCATTGCGGCCGACGGGTGCCCGGTGAATACCCGGTTTGTCGCATCCGTCCCACTGGCAGGTTGGGGCCTGAACCTCAGGTTCCCGCTCCCTTTTCCGGCGCGTGCGGATGCGATCGAAATATTTCGAATCCAGTTTCATGATGCCCTGATTATGGGGTGCTAAAAGCTGCACAACAAGAATTGACAAAGCGGAATGTTGCTGGCTTTTAGGTAGCCCCCTTCAAGACCAGCCAACAAGAATGGAGCCCGTCGCATGTCCCTGCGAGACCGCATAGAAACCAAGCTCCGGGAGAGCTTTTCACCCGAACGCTTGAGGGTCGTAGATGAAAGCCAGATGCATGCGGGCCACCAGCCGGACATGACCGGCACAGGCGAGACGCATATGCGTGTTCAGATAGTGTCTGAAAGCTTTTCCGGCAAGTCTCGCGTCGAACGCCACCGGGCGATCAACGCACTTTTAAAGCCGGAACTCGACGCCGGGCTGCATGCGCTGGCGATCGAGGCGGCGGCGCCGGGGGAAGCAGTGCGGTTCTAGTTTTAACCACGCAACATTGCTTTCGCATTTTCGGCCTAAAAATCCAGTTGGTGCAAAGATTCTGCATTTCAGGAGAGAACCTTAACTCGACGGATTACCCGAATGTCGACAGCAGCCAGCCCTTCGCTCCGCATCGCCATCATCGGCAACAGCGGATCCGGCAAAAGCAGTCTCGCCGCAAAAGCCGGTTCGGCGCTGAAATTACCCTTTTACGATCTCGATCGCCTTCACTGGCAGGAGGATGGCCGCAAACGGGACGAAGCGGAAGCCAGACTTCTGGTGGCCCGGCATGCCAATACCAGCGACTGGATCATCGAAGGGGTCTATGGCTGGCTGGTTGAAACGGCGCTGCCGCGCGCCAAGGTGCTGATATGGCTCGACCTCCCCTGGGCAGAATGCCGCGAAGGCCTGTTGCCGCGCGGAGCGCAGCACGGCGAGACCGAGAGCGATCAGGCGGCACTTCTGGCCTGGGCAGGAGATTATTGGACGCGGACGACGTCATCCTCCTTTGCGGGACATTTGCAGCTTTATGAAACCTTCGGCGGCGGCAAAATCCGCCTTCAAAGGCGTGCAGATGTGTCGACAATGCCGCTGCAAACGATAGGACGCCTTGCCAGCGAGACCGGCGCCTTTTGACCGAGTGGCGCAGGGGATCACTTAACCCGGATGCTTCTCCGACAGGAAGGACTGCACCTCGGACGCCGCAACATCGTCGGCCACGAAGGACTGGCCGATGCCGTGGGTGAGGATGAAGGTGAGCTTGCCGCCCTTGACCTTCTTGTCCTGCGCGATCGCCGTCATCAGCGTCTCGACCGGCGGCAACTCACCGGGAATATCCTTCATCGTGGTCGGCAGGCCAACTGCCTTCAGATGCGCCTCGACGCGGGCCGCATCATCAGGGCTTGCGAGGTTCAGGCGGGCGGAAAACTGATGCGCCAGCACCAAGCCGATGGCGACGCCTTCGCCGTGCACCAGCCGTTTGCTGTCGTAATTGGTCGCCGCTTCCAGCGCATGGCCGAAAGTGTGGCCGAGATTGAGAAGCGCACGCACGCCGTTTTCTTTCTCATCGGCCACCACCACATCGGCCTTGACCTGGCAGCTGGTCGCAATCGCCTGGATGCGGGCCGGGCCGCCGGTACGGATTTCATCCCAGTTCTTTTCCAGCCAGAAGAAGAAATCCGGCTTGTCGATCAGGCCATATTTGACGACTTCGGCATAACCGGCGCGGAACTCCCGCGGGCTCAGCGTATCGAGCACCGCCGTATCCGCCAGCACCAGATCGGGCTGGTGGAAGACGCCGACAAGGTTCTTGCCGTGGCGGGTGTTGATGCCGGTCTTGCCGCCGACGGAGGAATCGACCTGCGCCAGCAGCGAGGTCGGTATCTGCACGAAGCGCACGCCACGGCGCACGATGCCCGCCGCAAAACCGGCGAGATCGCCGATAACGCCACCGCCGAGTGCGATCACCGCATCGTTGCGCTCCACCCTTGCTGCCAGAACCGCATCGCAGACGGTAACCAGGTGTTCGAAGCTCTTGGTCTTTTCGCCAGCCGGCAGGGTGAGCGAAACGGCCTCGATGCCGTCAGTCTGCAGGCCATCCATCAGGCCTTCGAGATAAAGCGGCGCGACATGCTCGTCGGTGATGATCGCCGCGCGCCTGCCCTTCAGCCGTGCCGAAATCTCGCCGCCCGCCCGGCCGATCAGGCCAGGCCCGATCAGAATGTCATAGGCGCGCTCGCCGAGCGGCACATGGACGAGACGTTCATCGGCGTGGATTTCGGAAGGCGTCATGGTGGTCAGTCTTTCTGTTCGATGCCGGCTATGGCGGTCAGCACTTCGGTCACGATGATTTCCTTGCGGACATCACGGGACTCGATGGTCATGTCCGCCTCCGCATAGATCGGGTAGCGCTTCTCCATCAGCGCCGCCAGGGTGGCCTTGGGATTTTCGGTCTTGAGAAGCGGACGGTGGTCGCGCTTGTTGACCCTTTCCCACAACACCTCGAGATCGGCCTTCAGCCAAAATGAAATGCCGCCGCGCGTAATGTGCCGGCGGGTATTGTCGTTGATAAAGGCGCCGCCGCCGGTGGAAATGACTTTGGGCCCGCCGCGCAGCAGGCGCTTGATGACCCGCGTTTCCAGCGCCCGGAATTCCTCTTCGCCATAGGTGGCGAAAAGTTCCGATATCGTCATGCGCGATACGCGCTCGATTTCGACATCCGTATCAATGAAAGGAACCTTGAGCTGCTGGGCGACCATGCGGCCCACCGCCGACTTTCCAGCCCCCATCAGCCCGACGAAGACGATGTTGCGCCGTCCGAGCTTTGCCCGCGCTTGCTCCCCGAGTGTGGCCGGGACGGATAAATTCGTTTCATTCATAAATTTGAAAGCCCGTTTGGCATGGATATCTGCAAATGTTTACGAAGCGTCAAGCCAAATTGCTGACTGAATTGCGGTGAATCACAATCATCGCCGCATGCGGCGCTGGGCGGAGCGGCCATTTTGATCTTGTCGCCGCTTTCGCCGCACCGCATATAGATTTCGACCGCCACCCTTACGGAGCCGCCATGCCCACCCTCTTCCGCTTCACGATGATACTGGCGACCATCGCGGGGCTGATCTATGGCGGCATGGTGCTGCTCGTCATGGTCGTCAAGCCGCGCGACCGCGAGGTGACGGTGCGCATCCCCTCCGAGCGGCTGAATCCGCCGGCGACAGAACCGGCAAGGCGCACCCCATGAGCCGGCAACCGGCGACAGGGCGCGACGGCGCGTGGCTCGAGAGTTTTCTGGAAATGATGAGCGCCGAGCGCGGCGCCGCCGCCAACACGCTCTCTTCCTATGAGCGCGACCTCGCCGATCTCAGTGAATTTCTCAGCCGCCGCGGCCAGTCATTGACCGATGCCGCGACACCAGACCTTTCCGCTTACCTGACCCACCTTTCCGCTCAGGGCTTTGCCGCAACTTCGCAGGCAAGACGCCTTTCCTCCATGCGGCAGTTTTATCGCTTTCTTTATTCGGAAGGGCTGCGCGGTGACGACCCGACCGGCATCATCGATGCGCCCAAGAAAGGCCTCGCCCTGCCGAAAACGATGAGTGTCGCCGATGTGAACAGGCTACTTGGGCTCGCGGCGCAAGAGGCGGCGACCGCAGGTCCCGGCCAGCTTGCCCGCATCCGCATGCATCTGCTGCTTGAGCTGCTTTATGCCACCGGCATGCGTGTCAGCGAACTCGTGTCACTTCCCGTAAAGGTGCTGCGCCAGGAAGGCCGCTTCCTGATGATCCGCGGTAAGGGCAACAAGGACCGCATGGTGCTTCTTTCCCGTGCCGCCATCGAAGCGATGGAAAAATACGAAGCCGCCCGAAAGGCGCTCGTGCAGGAAAAAGACAAGGCGCCCAAAAAAGCCGAAGCCACGGAGAGCCCTTGGCTCTTTCCTTCCAGCAGCAGACAAGGGCACCTGCCCCGCCAGGTCTTCGCGCGCGACCTCAAGGACATCGCCATTCGCGCGGGTCTGACCCCGTCCGTGATATCGCCGCATGTGCTGCGCCACGCCTTTGCCAGCCACCTTCTGCAGAACGGTGCTGATCTGCGCGCGGTGCAGGAACTGCTCGGCCATTCCGACATTTCAACGACACAAATCTATACACATGTGCTGGAAGAACGCCTGCAAGAGCTGGTACAAACACATCACCCCCTTGCCAAACAGGGCAAAAACCTTGATTAGAGCGACCGGAACCGCCGGATAATCCGGTCAAACCTTGCGCAAAACGATCGGAAACGGATCTCATGCACAATTATCTCGACTTCGAAAAACCTATCTCGGACCTTGAGGGCAAGATCATCGAGCTGAAGAAGCTTGCCGATGAAGACGAGAGCATAGACACCTCGGAGGAGATCAACCGCCTGGAATCGCGTGTCAACGACGCGATGCAGGACATCTATTCCAAGTTGAACGCCTGGCAGAAAACACAGGTCGCGCGCCATCCGCAGCGTCCGCATTTCGTCGATTACGCCAAGGCGCTGTTCACCGATTTCACGCCGCTTGCCGGCGACCGCAAATTTTCCGAAGACGCCGCCATTCAGGCGGGCCTTGCCCGTTTCAACGGTCAGCCCGTCGCCATCATCGGCCAGGAAAAGGGTAACGACACCAAAAGCCGCCTGAAGCACAATTTCGGCAGCCCGCGCCCGGAAGGTTACCGCAAGGCGATCCGCGTGCTGGAACTGGCCGACCGTTTCTCGCTGCCTGTCATCACCCTCATCGATACGGCTGGCGCTTATCCCGGTGTTGGCGCGGAAGAGCGCGGCCAGGCCGAAGCCATCGCCCGTTCGACGGAAATGTGCCTCAACGTGAAGGTACCGATCGTCTCCGTCGTCATCGGCGAAGGCGGCTCGGGCGGCGCAATCGCGATCGCCACCGGCAACCGCGTCTACATGCTCGAGCATGCCATTTATTCGGTGATCTCGCCGGAAGGTGCCGCCTCCATTCTCTGGCGCGATTCGACCCGCGCCAAGGAAGCCGCGACCAATATGAAGATCACTTCGGAAGATCTGAAGTCGCTCGGCGTCATCGACGGGATCATTCCGGAGCCGATCGGCGGCGCGCATCGCGCCCCGGAAACCGTCATCAGTGCAACCGGTGACGTCATCGCCAAGGCTCTGGCCGATCTTTCCCAGCGTTCCGGCACACAGCTGCGCGCCGAACGCCGCCAGAAATTCCTGGATATCGGCCGGAACCTTTAAGCCCGGCCTTATTTTCCTTGAATATCGCCCCAACTCGGCCATAGTCCGGTCACATCAAAAGATGTATCGGCGGCCGCGGGGGCGGATCCGATTTGAGTTAAGAAGATGTAAACGGTTAATACCGTATTTAAAATACACACGGGACGGTGTAGAACTGCCGCCGCTTCGTGCCATCGTCTTTCGGATCAGATCATGCGTTTGACACATTTTGCACTTCTTGCCTGCACCGCGCTCGTTCTTGCCGGCTGCAACGATACGCTCGAAACCGTTGAGCGCGACGTCTCACACGTCAAGAACAAGGTCGATTACCCGCTGTCTCCGTCCATTCTGGCCGAGATCGACAAAAGGGGCATGGACCGCACCTCGCCGATCATGATCCGCATCTTCAAGGAAGAAGGTGCCTTGGAAATCTGGAAAGCGAGGCGCGACAACCGTTTCGAGAAGATCGCCGGCTACGAGATTTGCGCATGGTCCGGCAAACTCGGCCCCAAGGTGAAAGAGGGTGACCGGCAGGCGCCGGAAGGTTTCTACAACCTCACTCCCGCTCATCTGAACCCGAATTCGAAATATTATCTCGCCATCAATACCGGTTTCCCGAACCGTTACGATGCCGCCAATGGCCGCAACGGCACCAATCTGATGATCCATGGCGCCTGCTCGTCCTCTGGCTGCTATTCGATGACGGATGCACAGATTCTTGAAATCTACGGTTTCGCGCGCGACGCCTTCAAGGGCGGCCAGAAAACCGTGCAGCTGCAGGCCTTCCCCTTCCGCATGACGGCGGAAAACATGGCTCGCCATCGCCAGAGCGAGCATCTCCAATTCTGGAAGATGCTGAAGGTCGGTTACGACAATTTCGAAGTCACCAAGCGCCCGCCGGAAGTGAATGTCTGCGAGAAGAAATATGTCTTCAACCAGCAGACCGAAGGCGGCAGTTTCAATGCCGCCGCCCAGTGCCCGCCGATGAGCACGCCGCCGGCACTCGCAAGCGCGCTTTCGAGCTATGAGAAGACCTATGATCTCGCCTATGCAACGGCGATGAAGAAATATGACGGCATGGCCTGGTACGACCCGAGCGAGGCGGAGCGCAAGGCGCTGGTTGCCGAAAAGCGCAAGGGCCGCGAACCCGCTTATGCACCGACCGGTTCGGCGCTGAAAGCCGGCAAGCTGATGAAGGAAACGGAATATGCAGCGCTGATGGAGAAAAAGGCGCAGCAGGTCACGTCGTCCTCACCGGCGACGACCGCAACCGCCTCCGCGCTGCGCGGCCCACGCCCTTCGGCTGTCCAGCCCGCCACCGCACCGCAATCGAACCCGGCGCCCGCAGCACCGACAATGGTTGCCTCCGCCACCCCGGCCGCAGCCGGTCAGACTGGCGCTGCCGCCCAGAGCGTTCCGGTTCCGACCATGAACCCGCTTGCCTATTCCGCAGCGCCTGCACCCGAAGCGCCGGAGAAGAAGCCGTTCTGGAAGTTCTGGGCCAAGGAATGAGCGACACGGCCGACATCGTTTATGATTTGAGGGGGCTTAAATGCCCCCTTCCGGTTTTGAGAAGCCGCAAGAAACTCGCAAGCCTGAAGGCGGGAGATGTTCTGACCGTCGAGACGACAGATCCGCTGGCGGTGATCGATATTGCCCATATGTGCAACGAGGATGGGCATATGCTAGTGGAGACCACTGCGCTGGATAAGGGGCATCGGTTTCGGATTGTGAAGGGCGGGGAAACCGACATTTGACGGTGTCGCCGGTGGTTCACCCCCCTCTGCCCTGCCGGGCATCTCCCCCTCAAGGGGGGAGATCAGCAAGATGCGCCGTCGCCACTACATTCGCAACGGTTAAGATGGGCGAGACCTAGCCGCAAGTCGATCTCCCCCCTTGAGGGGGAGATGTCCGGCAGGACAGAGGGGGGTGAACCACACCCGCCGACCTAGACCATCACGACACGCCCTAAAACCGCAACCCGGAAACCGCCAACGGATTATCCGTCATCGCCTGCCTGTCCGGCCGGTCAATGCCCGGTGCGCTTGTGAAGGCGGCAAACAGGTCCTTTACAAACGCCTCCGGCAAATCCTTCGTAATCAGCACCATGCGCGTGCGCTGATCAGCCGGGTCCGGCCACGCTGAAAGGCGTTCAGGCGTGTGGAAAATATTCTGCACCCCATGCAGCACCAGTGGCCGGCCCGGATTATCCGACAGCTTGACGATGGCCTTCATGCGCAGGAGCTTTTCACCATGCGCCGAGCGCAGCAGATCCACGAACATGTCGATCGCCATCGGGCTTACCGGCTGGTCGTGGATGATCGAGAAGGACCGGATGGATGCGTCGTGCCGGTTCACATCGTGATGATGGTGATGGTCGTCGTGGTCGCCATGATGGTGGTGATGGTCATGGTGGTGATCGTGCGCCGCCTCTTCGCCCAGCCAGCGGCCGACATCGGCATTCTTGCTGCCGGCATCGTAAAGTCCGTTGTCGAGAAGACCGGCAGCGCTCCAGTCAGTTTTGTCGCCATCCTCAATTATCGCACGCGGATTAATGGCCTGAAGGCGAGCTGTCAGCGCGGAAATCGTGGCGGCATCGGCAAGCGCGCGCTTGGTCATCACCAGACGGTCGGCCACGGCCGCCTGTTTCACCGCCTCCTGATGATTGTCGAGCGTGGAAAGGCCGTTCACGGCATCCACCACCGTAATCATGCCGTTCAGCACGAAATTCTGTGCGATGACGGGGTTGCCCATGACCGACTGCATAACGGGGGCGGGATCGGCAAGGCCTGTGGTCTCGATTACCACCCGCTTTACCGGCTTCAGCTTGCCTGTCTGGATGCCATCCATCAGTTCCGCCAGCGTATCCACCAGCTCGCCGCGTACCGTGCAGCAGAGGCAACCCTCCGCCAGTTCGATGATGCCCTCGCCTGCACTTTCGACCAGCATGTGATCGATACTGACATCGCCGAATTCATTGATGATGATCGCCGCATCGCTCATCTCGGGATCCTTGAGAAGCCGGTTGAGCAGCGTCGATTTTCCGGCGCCGAGAAATCCGGTGATGATGGAAACCGGGATGCGATCGCGAGACATGACTTGCCTGTGTGTTGATGGCCGCTCCGGCAGGTCACTGGACGACACGAAACCCGGAGCCGCATGGAGCTAAAAGAAATCGCCCGCGCCTGAAAGCCGCGAGCGACACTGTAATATCATAACATCATCGGCCTGCGAATACACAAAGCGCATATCAACCGCGAGGTTCGCCCACGAGATCGTCACCGATCATCAGAATGTCGGGCGCGGGATCGGGATCGGCACGTTCGCAAGTTCGCCCTTGCCGGCTCCCTTGGTGGCATTCACCGCCACAGTCTCGCTGCCCGGAATGAGACCGGCGAAGGAATATTCCGGCGGGCGGGTCATTTCCTGCACATAGGGCGAATGGATGACCATGCGGCCAGCCTCATCGCGGCTTTCGCTGCGCACCTTGGCGGCCTTCGGATTGCAGATTTCGGCGCTGATATCGTTGACATCGGCTGTATCGCCATAGGGCGCCAGCGAGGCGAGGGAAACGCCCTGGCCAGAAGGGGCCGTCAGACCCATCTGCAGCAGATCGGCCGACTGGTCGGTGCGCCCGGCAAGGCTGTCCGCACCCAGCACGACCGTGATGACCGAGCGGCCATTGCGCACGGCGGACGATACCTGGTTGAAGCCGGAGGCACAGATGAAGCCGGTCTTCATGCCGTCAGCGCCATCGAAGCGGCCGACCAGCATGTTGAAATTGGCGTAGTTCTTCTTGCCGGTGCTGACGCCCTCCAGCGAGAAATAATGGGCATATTCCGGGAATTCCCGCTTGATGATCAACGCCAGCAGCGCCAGATCCCGGGCGGTCGTATATTGCCCCTTGCCGGGCAGGCCATTGGCATTGATGTAGCGGGTGGAACTCATGCCCAGCCGCTGCGCCTGCGCATTCATCTGCGCCACGAAATTATCGCTGGTGCCGCCGATGGTCTCAGCGATCGCCACGGCGATGTCATTGGCGGATTTGATGAGCAGCAGCTTCAAGGCGCTGTCCATGGTCAGCTTTTGGCCCGGCTTGAAATACATTTTCGAGGCCGGCTGGTCGGCGGCCTTCTTGCTCATCACCACTTCCGTCTGCGGGCTGATCTTGCCGGCCTTCATCTGCGAAAAGGCGATATAGGCTGTCATCAGCTTGGTCAGCGAGGCGGGATACCACTTGCGGAAGGCTTCCTGATGGGAAATCACCTTGCCGGTTTTGACATCGACCACCATTTTCGGATTGGCATTCGCCACGGGCGCCGCGGCAACGAGGCCTGCGGTCATGATGGCAATAGCTGCGGAGAGCCGCCGGGCGGCGTTTGGCGATTTGAAAGTCTGTGGCAAGGCTAGTCCTCGAATTCCCGTCTTCGGTCGGGGAATGGCAATATTCACCATATATGTCCTAGCAATGGCAAAGTACATTGATTACGTCAATTATGCGGCGCACTATCCACCACGGAGGATAGGATTTTACGACACGCCGTACCGATGAACCCAGGAATGAACGAATGCCGATTTTGAACAGAGCCGCCGAACTCCAGCAGGAAGTCAGCGAATGGCGGCATCACCTGCATGAAAATCCCGAGATTTTGTATGATGTCGACAACACCGCAGCCTTCGTTGCGGAGAAGCTGAAATCTTTCGGTGTTGACGAAATCGTGACCGGTCTCGGCCGCACGGGTGTGGTCGGCGTCATCAGGGGCAATCTTCCGGGCAATCGCACTATCGGCTTTCGCGCGGATATGGACGCCCTCCCCATTCTGGAGGAAACCGGCAAGCCCTGGGCCTCCAAAACCGCAGGCGCCATGCATGCCTGCGGCCATGACGGCCACACGGCCATGCTGCTCGGCGCGGCCAAATATCTCACCGAGACCCGCAACTTCGCCGGCTCCATCGCCGTCATCTTCCAACCCGCCGAAGAAGGCGGCGCGGGTGCGCTCGCGATGGTCGAGGACGGCCTGATGGAGCGTTTCGGCATCAACGAGGTCTATGGCATGCACAACATGCCGGGCATTCCGCTCGGCGCCTTCGCCATCCGCAAGGGCGGCATCATGGCGGCGCCCGACAAGTTCTCGATAACCGTCAAGGGCCGCGGCGGCCATGCAGCCCAGCCGCATCGCACCATAGATCCGATTACCATCGGCGCGCAGATCGTCGGCAACCTGCAGATGATCGCCTCGCGCAACGCCGATCCGATCCGTTCCGTCGTCGTCTCCGTCACCCGCTTTCACGCCGGCTCCAGTCACAACATCATCCCCAACGAGGCCTTGATCGCCGGTACGGTGCGCAGCCTGGATGAAACGGTGCGCGATCTGGCGCAGGATCGCATCAAGCAGATGGCGGAAGGCATTGCCCTTGCCAACGGGGCGGAAGCGGAAGTCGTCTACGAGCGTTATTGCCCGGTGACCTTCAACCACGCCACCGAGACCGACCACGCCATCCTTGTTGCCCGCGATGTGGCGGGCGAACCAAATGTCGACCCCGATGTCGATCCTTCCATGGCGGGTGAAGATTTCTCCTTCATGCTGAAGGAAAGACCGGGCTGCTTCATCTTCATCGGCAACGGCGATTCGGCAGGCCTTCACAATCCCGGCTATGATTTCAACGATGAGGCCATCGCCTACGGCATTTCCTATTGGGTGAAACTGGCTGAACAGCGTCTGACAAGCTGATTGCCGGCGAAAGTGAAGAAAGCCGAGGAGGAGATCAGCCGCGATAAAGATCGCGGTTGATCCGCAGGCATCGTCAGGTTAAAGAGCAATTCAGTGTCCACGTAGCTCAGCAGGATAGAGCACAGGATTCCTAAGACAAATTGGGGGTTGCGCCCGGAAACGACGCAATCGATCTGCTCAAAGTCGGGGAAAGCTTCGCTGGTCTTCCAGCATGCCAATCCCGAGCCAAGCTCCGGAGAAATCTGGTGAAGGTGTAGAGACTGGATGGGCAGCACCTAAAGGCCTGACGGCCCATGGTGAAGGGACAGTCCAGACCACGAACGTCTTGCCCGGCAACGGCGGGACGGCGGCGAAAGCCGAAGCGGTATGAATCCTGGGGTCGGAGGTTCGAATCCTCTCGTGGACGCCATTTTTCCTGTAAAATCTTGTAAAAACAACAATGTAGATTGAGCGCAGCCTCACCCGGCGCAGCCGCCGGCCATTTGACACGTCTCTGCCTCGACCGAAGTATCGGCGACATCCTTCACGAACACGGAAAATTCAAAGCTTCAAAATGGAACGTTGAAAGCCGGCAATTGCTTCCTATTTCCTATCAGTGATGATGAGGCGCCTGTCAGAATTGTTTGCGCTAGAGGAAGGAGATTTGATGATCGACGAATATGGTCCATATGTACAGGTGTCTACGCTTGGGGAACAGATGGCTGCCTGCTACCAGACGGATGCAAATCTCGTATTGGAGCCGCATCTGGCGCATTACATGGACGAGGTGGAGGTCAATATCGCCGCCGATAGTTTCAATCACGTTGGATTTCTGAACAGGATCAGAAGCCGGTTACAGGTGACACTGACGGCGACGACCAACCCCAGGCGCCGGGAGTTTCTGCAAGCCGTCGTGGCTGCGCTTCAGGAGCGGATCGACCGCCATTCATTCGATGTGGCGCAATAGGCAAGACGGCGAAAAGAACTGATGAGACGCTCGCGGCGCTGTACGACGCAAGCACGGGGGCGACCCTTTGTTGAGTTGGACGTCCCTACTATTCGACGAAAATCCGTACACTCGAAGCACGGCCATCGGCGTCGATTACCGTGAGTGTGGAAAATCCCTGACCTTCCGGTCGCCATTCGCTGTTGCGGCGGTGAGACGCATCCGGCAAAGGCAAGCCATTGGCAAGCCAGCGGAAGGGTGCGCGCCCGCCCTGCAGCTTGAGCACCAGCGGCGAAATGCCCGACTGGCCGGAGAGTTCCACCCGTGCGCCTTCCGGTGGGTAAACGATGCGCGGGGCGCTTTCCCGCCTCGATGCCGCAAGCAGGCCGCTGGCCGTTGTGGTGAAACGCCGCTGGTTGGCGGGAAGGTCGCTCACGGCAACGCGGGCGACACCGGAGGGTGCGGCCGGCATCGGCGTCACCGCCACGCCGGATTTTGCGAAAGCCTCGAACAGGATCGGGGCCGCCGTTGCGTATCCGGCAATGCCCGGCACCGCGCCATTGTCAGCACGGCCAACCCAGACGCCGATGACGTGCCGCCCGTCATAGCCAACCGACCACGCGTCGCGATATCCATAACTGGTGCCGGTCTTGTAGGCGATGCCGCGCTGTTTCATGCCGAGCGGGGGCAGCACGCCGGAAAGAATATCAGAGACATTCCAGATCGCGGCATCGGAGAACAACCGGTCGCCCTCCAGCCGTTCCGGGGCAGAGCGAACACCATCTCCAAGCCGCACGGGATCACCACCGCCGGCAAGCCCGGCATAAAGCTGCACCAGATCGACCAGAGAAATGCCGGCGCCACCAAGGGCGATGGCGAGCCCCGGCGCTTCACTGGCGGGCAGCACGAGCCGGACCCCCACCCGCCGGAACCGCACCATCAGCGCCGAGGGGCTCACCGCATCGAGCAGCTTCACGGCCGGCACATTGAGCGACAGCTGCAGCGCTTGGCGGATGCTGACATCACCCTGGTAATGCATGTCGAAATTGCGCGGCCGGTAGCCGGAAAAATCAGCCGGGCGATCCTCGATGATGGTTTCCTGCCCAATGAGGCCATTTTCGAAGGCGAGGCCATAGATGAACGGCTTGAGGGTGGAGCCCGGCGAACGCACCGCCCGGCTCATCTCCACGAAACCGCGTCTTGCCGTATCGAGATAATCCGCCGAACCGACCTCCGCCAGAATATCGCCGGTCTGCGCGTCGGCCATGACGATGGCGACGGAGACCTTGTCCCCAAGCTTTTCCGCCGCATGGCGGGCAACATCTTCCAGTTCCCGCTGAATCGGCAGCGTCAGCGTAGAGCGCACTTTGGCGTTATTCGGGAATTTCGCCCGTGCGGCAACGGCCATATGCGGCGCATAGGAGGGAAGATCGCGCCTGCTGGAAGGCACATCTGCAAGAGCCGCCCGCGCCGCCTCCCCATCGCCCACCACGCGTTCGACGGCAAGCCGTTGCAATACGCGCTCCCGCGCCTGCTTCGCCGCCTCTGGAAAGCGATCCGGGCGGCGTTTTTCCGGCAATTGCGGCAGCGCCACCAGAAGAGCCGCCTCCGCCGTATCCAGCCGGCCCGGCTCCTTGCCGAACCAGGCAAGGCTTGCGGCCCTGACGCCTTCGAGATTGCCGCCATAGGGCGCGATATTCAGATAGAGATCGAGGATATCAGCTTTGCTGAGCCTTCTTTCGATCTGGAGAGCACGCACGGCCTGCAGCAATTTCGCCGAGAATGACCGGTCGGCGCGCGGCTCGATCAGCCGCGCCACCTGCATGGACAGCGTCGATGCGCCGGAAACGATCCGGCCGTTGCTGGCCAATTGCCACGCGGAGCGCAAAAGCGCTAAGGGATCGACCCCGTGATGATCGTAGAAACGCTGATCCTCGTAAGCGACCAGCATACGCATGAACTGCGGATCGACCTCGGCCGCCGTGGTTTTAAGCCGCCAGCGGCCATCCGCTGTCGCAAAGGCCCGCAACAGCCTACCATCGCGATCCAGCACCTCGAAGGACCGCTGCTGAGCAGCCTCCAGCGGCGGCGGGTAGGCCTTGTCCAGCGCATTGAGACCGAAGGCCGCACCGCCGAAAAGCAGCGCGGCCGACACGATGCCGGCGATGATTGCCTTTTTCCGCCTCATGGGGTTGCCGAGCGCACCTCCATGCGGCCGGTTGCCGTGCGGGCGGCAAATTGCGGCCGGTACATATCCTCAACCGAAGCTGCCGGATGATCATAGGTGCCGGGGGTGACGGCGCGGACCACATAGGCGAGCGCAATTTCCGAACTGTCACCGGCCGAGCGGTCGAAGGCCGCCACGAACCGGTCGTAGCGGAATTCGGTATGCGCCGCTTCCGTTTCCGGCAACCAGTCGAAATTTGACAGCTCGGCCGAATTGACGAGGCTCGGATTGTCGATTTCGAAGCCGGAGGGCAAGAGATCCGTTACGAGAATGCGCGCCTGCCAGTTATTCTGTGGCGTGACGTTCAGCACCACCACATAACGCTCGTTCTGGGTGACCTCGCTCGGGTTCACCTCCTCGCCATCCATGGAATAATAGGTGCGGGTGATGGTAAAGCCCTCACCGCCAGCGGCCAGCGGTTGCGCTGGCGGCGCCACCGTGGTGACGACAGCGGTGACCGGATCGGCCGAGGCATTGGCGATCTTCAGCGGTGCGGCCAGCAATTCATCGCCGCTCAGCCGCTTGCCGAAACCGCCAGTCTGCAAATCACCATTCACATCGAGACGGATATCCTTGTCCTCGCCTTTGACGGCGCGGGCGGCAAGCAGCATCCATGCCTGCTCCTGGGTGCTGGTATAGGGCTTCTTTTCCCATTCCTTGGCCACGGCACCGGCAAGCTGCGGCACCACGGCCGGAACCGGCCGGCTTTCGGCCGCAAGCGCCAGCGTCGCTGCGCCGTCGCGCAGGGCTGAACCATAATCGGCGCGGGCGAAGCTGACATTGGTGGCGCGGCTTGCCATATCGAGCGAAGCGCCGAAAACGGTCTTCGAACGGGCCTGATCGCCATAAAGCGAAAGGGCTGCGGCAACCTGCGCCTTGGCAAGCGGCGTCGGGAAATCGGCAAGTGCCGTATCCGCGTAATATCTGAGATCGTTGATCGCCGCCTTGCGATTGCGCGCCAGCACATAAAGCGAATAGGCGATCTCGTTGCCGCGATCCTTGACATTGCTGTCATAAGACAGGCCGTTCTGCAGGTTGTTCAGCGCCTGCACCATGGCCGCTTCAGGAACGTCGTAATTCTGCTCGCGCGCCCTCGTCAGGAAGTCGCTGATATAGGCGTCCAGCCACAGATCACCATAACCCGGCGACCAGAGCCCGAAGCTGCCGGAACTCGACTGGAAGGACAGCACGCGGTAGATCGCTTCCTGCACCCGCTTGCGGGTATCCGGGTCCTCAGCCATGCCGCTGTCCTTCGTCAGTTCCGAGACATAAAGCAGCGGCAAAGCGCGGCTCGTCGTCTGCTCGGCGCAGCCGTAAGGATATTTGTCCAGCATCATCACCAGCGCCGGAATATCGAAGGCGGGCGAGCGCGTGACGTTGACGGCCACGGAAGAGCCGAGCAGCATGCTGTCGGCCAGAAGATCGCCATTGATCGTCAGGCTGCTATTGGGCGCAATCTTGATTTCGCGCCGTGTCGTCACCGGCAGGACAGCCGGACGCACAGGAACGTTCAGAACCTGCTCCAGCGAAACACCCGCGGCATTGGAAACCTTGATGGTGATCGCACCATTGCCGGGCTGTTCACCCGTTAACGGAACCGTCAGCGAAGACTTGCCGCCTTTCTGCAGCGCCAATGTCTGCGACATCTCTCCCTGATCGACGGTCAAGGCCGTGTTGCTGGTCACATCCAGCCGGTAATCGCCGGCCTCGCCATCGGTATTGGCTATATCGAGCCGCAATTGCGAGACATCGCCGGGGGCAAGGAATTTCGGCGCGCTCGCCGTGACTACCACGGGATCGCGGATGATGGCATCGGAAACCGCGTGGCCGACACCCGTCTTCGTCCAGGCCACCGCCATGATGCGAGCCGTACCGTTGAACTGCGGAATATCGAAGCTCACCGTCGCCTTGCCGTTAGCGTCGAGTTCGACCGGACCGGCAAAGAAGGCCACCAGCTTTTCGGTGGGCGGGCTGCCCTGAAGGGCCGCACCGCCGCCGTCACCGCCGGTGCGCAGCCGACCGGTGGCGCCAAGCGAACCATCGATCAGGCGGCCATAGAGGTCGCGTATTTCCAGCCCCAGCCGGCGCTGGCCGAAATACCATTCATCCGGCTTCGGCGGTTCATAGCGGGTGAGGTTCAGGATGCCGACATCGACGACCGCAACGATGGCGTAAGCCTTTTCGCCGACGCCAGCGCCGGCAACCGTGATCGGAATTTCAAGCGGCTGGCGCGGCAGTGTTTTCTGCGGCGCGCCAAGGGTGACGGCAAGCTTGCGCTCGGCCGGATCGACGGCAAGCCATTTGATGCCGATGGCGCGCATCGGCATGCGGCTTTCCTGCGCATCGCCGGGGCGGAACAGCGTGGCGGTGACATAAGCGCCCGCTCCCCATTCCTCGGTGACCGGAATGTCGATCTCGCCGCCATCATCACCGATCTCGGCATTCTGCACGGCAATCAGCTTTTCCGAACCGGATGTCACCATCAACTCACCGGCAAAACGCGATGACACCTTGAGTTTGGCCGTATCGCCGATCTTGTAGCTCTGTTTGTCGAGGGCGATTTCCAGTGCATCCGGCGTTTCCGTCGAGCTTGCCTCGACGTAGAAACCGGCATCGAATTCGACGCTGGAAACCGGTGCGCCATTACCCGCGCCCTCCACTTCCAGCCGGTAGCGGCCCCAGGTGACGGGTACGGAAATCTCGCCGCCATTGGCATCGACGGACAAGGTGCCCGCTTCCTGCTGCTTGGTATATTCCACCGGCTCGTAACGCCAGGAATTGCCCTGACGATACCATTGATAGTTCCGCTCGACCTTGATGAGCTTCCAGTTGAGACCGTTCATCGCCTGTTTGGCGCCATCGGCGCTGACGCCGATGATATGGAAACGACCGACGGAATTCTGGGCGAGATCGCCCGAAAACTGCGGTTTGATGCCGATGACAGAGGCTTCCGCCTTGATGGGCAGCGTCAGCGAGCGCTCTACGGCGCGGCCGCCGGCTTCGCGCATGCGCACGGTGATGTTGGCGGAAAGAAGCTGCGTGGTGGAGGGAAGATCGGTGAGGTCAACATTGAAACTCGCCTTGCCCTCTTCGTCCAACACCGGCAGGTCGGCGAGCGCGGTGCGGTTTTCCTCTTCGCTTTCCTCATCCGCCAGACCGAAGAAATAACCTTCGAAATCGGCGCTGGTGCGCGTCGGCTTGATCGCGACCTCGCCTTCCAGCGTCAGACCGGCGGCCGGCGCGCCATAGAGATAACGGCCATCGACGTCGATTGCGGTCTCCGCTCCCGGATCGATCTGTTTCGCCTTGCTCGAGAGGTCGAACTCGGTGCGATCAGGCACGAAATCGTCGACGAGAAAGCTCTTTTCGCTGATCGCAGGCGTTTTCGGGTCGGTATGGATGCGCAATGTCCAGGTGCCGCGCATGGCATTCGCCTGCAGCGACAGATCGACCGCATGGCCACCCAGCGCCTTGCCATCACTGACGAAGCGCCGGTCCTCGACGCCATCCGGGCGCGAGAAGATGAAGGTGAGCGGCAGATCCTCGATTGCCTTGCCGTCGACATCACGGGCAAGCGCTGCGGCATGCACGGTCTCGCCGGCGCGGTAAATGCCGCGCTCGGTCCAGCTGAACACGTCGATCGCGCCGGGCGCTGCACGTCCCGTCACGCCGCGATCCGAGAGGTCGAAGCCTGCGCGGGTCATATCGAGGAAGGCGTAGTCCTTGTCGCCGTTACGCGCGGTCAGGATGGCAGGCGCCTGCGCCGCCGTGCCGCGCATCAGGCCGGCGGAGAATACCGCGCGGCCGTCCGCATCGGTTTTCGCCGTGCCCAGCACCTCGTTATTCTTGGCGAGCAGCTGCAAATCCACGTCCGCAAGCGGCTTGGCGCTGCCAAGGGCTCGGACAAAGACATTCAGCCCATCGGTTCCGGCATAGGTGGTGATGCCGGTATCCGACACCAGGAACCATTGTGTGGCGCGGGAATCCCACGTTTCCGGCGCGGTGCCAGGCGGCACGGCGGTCAGCACATAGATGCCGGGCTTGCGCTCCGGCAAGGCCTCATCCACCGGGAAGCTCGTCACCACATCCTTGTTGAGATCGGGCTGGATATCGATCGCCCCCTGCCAGACGAGTTCGCCGATCTCGTTTTCAATGCGGTCGGCGTTGTAGCCATCCATCTGCGTCAGAAACTGTGAGTTTGTGAGCAGCGAGGTGATGTTGCGGTCGCCAACACGATAAAGCTTCAGGTCGGCCTTGTCGGCGTTAACAGAAACAATGGGGATGCCGCGGCGCGCCGTGCCCGGCAGCACGAAATTCTCACCCGTGAAGCGTACGCTCGCGGCACGGTCACGCACGTAAATATCGAGATCGACCTGTTTTTCCAGCGGTTCTTCCACCGAGGAAGGCAGACCGGCGCGCAGCGCGATCTTGTAACGCTGGCCATGGGTGAGGCCTTCGACGCAAATCTCGCTGCCCTTCGCTTCGATGGCCTTGGGGGCTGCCCCATCCAGCGTGATGAAGGAGGAATAATCGACACCGTTCTTCACCAGCGGCTCGGAAAACTGCACGCAGGCGCGCGGGCTGACGCTATCCGTATCCACGGTATTATTGATGACGCGGAAACCCTGACGCGTGCGCAGGTCGGCATAGGCCGCCTTGGTCTGCGCATTGTCTGACAGCGCAAGGCTCTCCTTATAGGCGTTGAGTGCTGCGCGATAATTCTGGGTTCTTTCGAAAGCCTTCGCCAGCCGGTTCAGGGCTTCGGTACGGGCGCTGACGGTGCGGCTCAGCTGGTAGGCATTGATGGCGGCGGAAGCAGCCTGCCCGGCAATCGAATAATTGTCGGTGACCTGCGCTGCTTTTTCCGAAAGCTCCGCCCAGAGCGCGCCGTCGTCGGGCGTGATCGCAAGCGCCTGTTTATAGGTGGTGACCGCATCGGGAATGTTGCCCGCGGCCGCCTGCTGCCGCGCCGTCTGCAAGAGGGCTTCCACGCCCTGTCCGCCTTCACCATCATTCGCAGCAAGGCCGGATTTCAGCCGGCGCGCTTCCTGTTGCAGGCTGTCAGTGACGAAGGACAGGCGTTGCGGCGCGCCGATATCGGTTTCCGTTGCCACTTCCACGATCTTGCCGGCAACTGCGCCCGGGAAGGCGTTCAGCTGATTGAAATCCGATTTGAGGAAGCACCATTTCACCTTGGGATTGTATGTGAAGGCCTTGCAGGCGGTATCGCCAACGCAAATCTCGCCGCATTGCTCCAACGAGACATTCTGCTCGGTGCGAAGATCGAAACCGAAATAATCGCCGTTTTGGGTGGTGACAACCTTGCGGGAGGGCTCCGCCGCCATGGCTGGCGGAAAAATGAGGGCGGTCGAGACCGCAACCAACGAAATCCGGACGAGCGCGCGCAACGACATCAGTATTCTCCCCGCATCAGATATGTCGGGCGGGACTCTGGTCAAATCCACGCATGGTTGTCAACGCATCTTCGTCAATTCGCGACACGCAATGTGTGGAGGTGATAACCGGGGAGATTAGTCTTCTATCTTGCGCGCTTCCGAAATCAGCATGATCGGCACGCCGTCGCGGATCGGGTAAGCAAGCCTTGCACTTTCGGAAATGAGTTCGTTGCGGACGCGATCATAAGAAAGACGCCCCTTCGTCAAAGGACAGACCAAAAGCTCCAGCAGCTTGGGGTCGACACTGCTCATCCTGTCGTCCATGGCGGCGTTCCTATTGCAGCACGTTGCCGCCCTCACCCGATCCCTGCGCAAGAACGATCTCGGTGATGGCGATCAATGTTTCGGCTCGCGTCTTCAGATCAGGCGCTTCCAGCAGCGCCTGTTTTTCGGCGGGTCCAAACGGAGACATCATGGAGAGCGAATTGACGAGAACACGGTTGCCCGCCCGCTCAACGCTTTCCCAGTCCGCTTCCAGCTGGTTGGCGTCCAGAAACGAGCGGAATACCCGCAGCAGGTTTTCGCGATCCACGGCCTCCTCGTCATATTCGCCCGAGAGATCGGCGATGAAAGGCGCATGCCGGAAGCTGCGATAGGGCTCACCCACCCCAACCTCTTCCAGCAGGCGGAAACGGCACACACCGGTGAGCGAGATGATATAACGGCCATCGCCGGTTTCGGAAAAGGAGGTGATGCGGCCGAGGCATCCGACTGCGCTCAGAGGCCCGCCTTCAAGACCGGACTCGATGACGTGAAGGGCAGGCTGCACCATGCCGATGAGCCGGTGGCCCGCCAGCGCCGTGTCGATCATGGCAAGATATCGCGGCTCGAAAATATTGAGCGGGAGATGGCCTTCCGGCAACAACAGGGCGCCGGGAAGTGGAAAGACCGGCACGGTTTCCGGCAGGTCGTCGTTCTTCACGTATCTCGCATTTCCGACGTGCATGGGATCAAGCCCCCTGTTCACTGCTGCCCGGCCGGCGGTTCAACCGCCCTGGCCGGGATATGCCCGCATTACGAAAACAGTATCGCCGAAAGCTTCCGGCGGCCGGCAACGGTTGCCGGATCCTTGAAGCCCCAGGCCTCGAAAAACTCCAGAAGCTGGCGGCGCGCGCCGTCATCGTCGAAGGTCCGGTCCTTGCGCATGATATAGAGCAGATGATCCGCCGCCTCGTCACGCCGCCCCTGTGCGTTCAGCACCTTGGCAAGCTTCACCCGCGCCTCGTGTTGATCGGGATTGAGCGCCAGCTCGCGCTCGAGCGCCACGGGGTCGCCGATCTTGCGGGCTTCCTCATATTGCGCGATCTTTTTCAAAACGAGCTGAATGCCCGCATCGTCGTTGAGTTCCTGAGGCAGGGAGGAGAGCAGTTCGCTGGCCCGCTCATATTGACCGGCCGCGATCATGCATTCGGCGATACCGGCAATCGCTGCGGGATTTTCCGGATCGGCCTGCATGACGGCGCCGAAAAGCTGCGCTGCGCCGTTAAAATCGCCATCTGCCAGAAGCTGCTTTGCGTCAGTCAGAACGGCCTCGATCTCAGCCTTGGGATCGCCAGCGTCAGGCCCTGCAATCTTTTCGATGAATTGTTTGATCTGGCTTTCTGGAACGGCGCCCATGAAGCCATCCACGGGCCGGCCGTCGGCAAAGGCGACGATTGCCGGAATGGACTGGATGCCGAGCTGGCCGGGAATGGACGGATGATCGTCAATGTTCAGCTTCACGAGCTTCACACGGCCATTCGCCTCGTTGATGACCTTCTCAAGCACCGGCGTCAGCTGTTTGCACGGGCCGCACCAGGGCGCCCAGAAATCCACCAGAACCGGCTGCCGACGGGATTCTTCAAGAACATCCTTGGAGAAACTGGCCGTCGTCGTGTCCTTGATGTGGCCGGAGGCCGCACCGTTAAGCTCGCCATTGTGATGCGCGCTTGCGGTCATCTGCCCGCTATAGGAACCGCCGTAAGGATTATTGTCGCCGCTCATGCCGGTCTCCCGTAAACTTCTGTCATTTGTCTTATTTGAAGCAAAGATCGTATCTCACTCGCTGACTTTCAAGACAAGCGGCGCATGTCCCGTTGCCTCGAGAAAGCGAATGAGATCTTTGGACGCGATCGTTGTCGTCTGGTCGTTGGAAAGCGGATGGCCGTTCACCAACTCGTTTTCCAGGAGATCGCTGTCGAGCACGAAGGTGACCTGCCTGTCCGTGTCGTTGATGGCCCCGAACACCGTGACCGAACCCGGCACGACACCCAGATATTCCAGCATTTTTTCCGGCCGGCCGAAGGACACGCGGCTCGCCGCACCGATGGTCTTGTGAACGCTTTTCAGGTCCACGGCCGCGTTTTCCTCAACGGTCAGCACGAAATACTGATCCTTCTTGTCCTTTACAAAGAGGTTCTTTGTATGACCGCCGGGAATGAGGTCGCGCAGCGACTGGGATTCGGCGACGGTGAACACCGGCTCATGCTGCTTCGTGGTGTGGGAAATGCCAAGCCCGTCGAGAAACTCGAACAGTTCCTTTGCCGTCTTCTGGGAATTTTCCGCCATATCCTGCCGCCTGCCTCTGTCGATTCCGTTTTCCTTGTTTCCTGATTAAGGGGGCAACTGACGCTTGGCAACGCAGGAAAAAACAGTGAAATGAAAAATTCTCAATCATTTCCGCCGCTTGTCGCATTTCTCAAAGAAATTTTCGCGTTTTTGTCATTTCCCTGTTGCATTCCAGAATCGATTGAGCGATATAGCGCCCGTCGCCGCTTGGCGGCCCACGGTTCAGCGTACTACCCCGGACCGGTGGATTTGAGCGGGTGTAGCTCAGGGGTAGAGCACAACCTTGCCAAGGTTGGGGTCGAGGGTTCAAATCCCTTCGCCCGCTCCAAATTTCCCTAAAGATTGAATCCTCAGGAAAGCACCATTGTTTCCGCATGCCGAATCGTTCCGTGCGATGCGGCCCGGAATACATTGCCTTCGCAGCTGTCCGTCGGCCCGACGTTGCAGAAATTATCCCGCAAGCGGAACTTATGCTGAAGATGTCCGTTTCAGACGCGAGGCTCCTAACCTCAGTTCCCCTCTGATTGCCCGCCTTGAGCGGGCATCTTTTTTTGCCGCCGCCGCCACGCGCGAAAATATCAGCATCAACCCTGGAACGGCTCATAGCGCCGGACGTTCTCCTGCGTTGATAAACCGGGGAAGAGCCATGTCCGCATATTCGAGAAGAATTCTTTTGACTGCCGCATTCGCCGTGCTGTCGATACCAACCACATCGCTTGCCGCAGACATGATCGTTTATGGCCGCGAACAGGTTTCACCGCACAAGACACATTACCAACCGCGGGCCGTTGAAAAAATGGGCTGCACCGAAAACCTGGTGTCCTACCGCTCCCCTTACCAACGGCGCACGGAACTGGTCACGCTTTGCCATCCACCAATAAACTGGAGAACAGGGCCCTCCACCGCAACAATATGGTCGCCTTGATCTTGCCATAATTCATTCAATGTGCTTTTGTGCAGCCGCCCTTGTGGGAGGGGGTAGAGGTTGAGACCCGCTGGCTGCATTTTTGCAGTAAGCGGGTTTCCCTTTTTTTGGGCGAAACTTACCGGTAAACACCAAATGATCCATCGTTTTTCCCGCTCGGAAAAGCAACGAAACACGGGCGCAGAACGACGCGGTTTGGATTTTTCATATGAAGGAAAGTGGTAGCGGGAGAGGGACTTGAACCCCCGACACGCGGATTATGATTCCGCTGCTCTAACCACCTGAGCTACCCCGCCACAGTGGAAACGTGACAGTCATGTGACCGGCCGTTCCATCAGGATGAGCGGCTTATAAGGTGCCGCTCCCCAAAGTGTCAAGCGCAAGATGCGCAAAAAATTCGCTTTCCGCATTGCTGCAAAAAGCGAATGGTTTCAGGCGGCAACCGGCTTTTCGAGAAGCGCCTTGAGCGACGCCTCGGCATCCACTGAGCGTTCCGACCGTTCGATGAAACCGCCGCCGTAAACGCGGGCATCGGCCCCCGGTGCGGAATAGAGCACGCAGGCCTGGCCAGGAGCGACGCCGGCCTCACCGGTCATCAGATCCACATAGATGCCGTTTTCGTCTGCATGCAGCATCGCTTCGGTTGGCGGACGGGTGGAGCGCACCTTGGCGAAACAGGCAAAGCCCTGCCCGGCATCATTTACCAGCTCGCCATCGCCCAGCCAGTTCATGTCGCGCAGATAGACCCGGCGGGTTTCCAGCGCTTCGCGCGGGCCGACGATGACCCGGCGGCCCCGCGCATCGAGATGCACGACATAAAGCGGCTCCCCGGTCGCCACACCGATACCACGGCGCTGGCCGATCGTATAATGCACG
This sequence comes from Agrobacterium sp. M50-1, assembly GCF_049843495.1. Lineage (NCBI taxonomy): Bacteria > Pseudomonadati > Pseudomonadota > Alphaproteobacteria > Hyphomicrobiales > Rhizobiaceae > Agrobacterium > Agrobacterium sp. M50-1. The sequence goes on from NZ_JBBHZH010000001.1 coordinate 609,743, forward strand.
ATGCCATCGTGGCGGCCGAGCACGCGGCCGTCGAGATGGACGATGTCGCCCGCCAATGCCGCATTCGGCTTCAGCTTGTTGATGATATCGGTATATTTGCCCTGCGGCACGAAACAGATGTCCTGGCTGTCGGCCTTCTTGGCGACGACAAGCCCCATCTCTTCCGCCAGCGCCCGCGTTTCGGCCTTGGAGAGACCGCCCAGCGGAAAGCGCAGATAGTCGATCTGCTCCTGCGTTGTTGCAAACAGGAACCAGCTCTGGTCACGGTCGCTGTCGATCGGCCGATAGAGCGCGCGGCGTCCGGGTTGGCCGGCAACGGGATTGGGGCGCGAGCGGATATAATGGCCGGTTGCCAGCGCATCCGCACCCAGTTCCTGCGCCGTGGCGAGCAGATCGGCGAATTTTACCGTCTGGTTGCAGGCCACGCAGGGGATCGGCGTCTCGCCCATCGCATAGGCTTCGGCAAAGGGGTTGATCACGGTTTCACGGAACCGCGCTTCGTAATCCAGCACATAGTGGGGGATACCGAGCGTTTCGCAGACCCTGCGTGCATCATCGATATCCTGCCCGGCGCAACAGGAGCCGGCGCGGTGCACGGCGGCGCCGTGGTCGTAAAGCTGGAGGGTAATGCCGAGGACATCGTAGCCCTCGCGCTTGAGGATACCGGCCACCACGGACGAATCGACGCCACCGGACATGGCGACAACGATCCGGGTATCTTCCGGCCTCTTGTCAAAATCGAGCGTATTCACGTTTTTTCCCATCGTCAGTCATAACGGGGGTAAAGGCCCCGCCGCCTGTCGGTCATCCGCTGCGAGAAGCCATGGCCATCAACCGGGCCGTCCTGTCTCGCCGATCTGCGGATTTAAGGGCTGCATATAGAAAGGAATGGCCGCGCACGCAAGTACGGGGCGGAAAACCGCCCCGCAAAGCAATCAGATTCGGTCCGCGACAGGCTGTTAAGCGCCGGCCGTCTTCTGGCCGCTGCTGCCGAACCACTTGTCGCGCTCCCGCCACAGGGCCGGCAAGGCCAGCAATCCGATGGCCGTAAACGCGATCAGCGTCTTGTTGAGCTGCGACAGTTCCGCCGTGCGGCCGTCGAGATAATAGACGCCGTAGACGATCGCCACATGCCAGACATAGACCTGCAGCGAATGGCGGCCGAGGAGTTGCAGGAACTTCAACGACAGCACCCAGATGACGCCTTCGGCGATGGAACGCACAAGCGGACGGTGGTGGTGCGGACCGGCAATCACCAGCCAGGTCAGGCCGACGCCAACCGCCAGGAAGTTGATGAGGTAAACCGGGCCGAAATCGGCGCGGATTTCCATGGTGGAGAACTTGCCCATCATGAATTCCGGCATGAGGCCCCAGGCGGTGGCGATGCGCAGCGGCATGAAGAACAGGCAGATGACAAGCGCGGCCTTCGGAAGCCATGTGTGCTGCGGCGAGAAGATCGCCTTCCACGGAATGCGGTTCTGTGCCGTCATCGCGCCCATTACCAGCGCCGAATAGAAAACGAGCTGCCAGCCAAGCAGGTTGAAGCTGACGCGGATACCCTGCTCGTCCGCACCCTTGACGAGTTCGTTGAGCGGCGTCGTCACGATCTGCTGAAGTCCAAGCTGGCCCGCCATCCAGACCAGCAGGGAACCGGCCATGACATAGGCCCACTTGCCGTCAAGGCAGAGCTTAACGAGGACCGGCGCAAACAGCATGTAGACGATATACTGCGGCAGAATATCCATGAAGGTCGGCTGGAAAAGGAATGTCGCAATCGCCGCCAGACGCAGTGGATCGTCGAACGTCGTCATGCCAAGCCAGTTGTACCAGATATAGGGCGCATGCGGGATGACCATGCGGAAGAACAGCACGGCGATGACGAGGCCCATCGCATAACGATAGAGCTCCATCGCCCTGTTCCAGATCATCTGCTTGCCAGCGTCATAGCCGTATTTCATCATCTTGCGGGCATAGACCATGCCGATCAGCAGACCGGACAGAAAAACGAAACCCTGCGCATCTTCCACGAAGGCAAACTGGCGGTGATTGATTTCCACCAGCCAGAAACCGCCGGCAAACACCAGATGGTTGATCAGCATGAAGACGAGGAAGTAACCACGCATCCCGTCGATCAGGTCAAAGCGTTTCATCTCGATAGCTCTCCGTTCTCACAGGGCCTGCGTTGCCCGGCCACCCAGCCCGGCTTGCGGGAGGCGGGCCGGGAATTGGATTGTCAACGCTGTTTTGCGGCTGTGGTTCCCTTTCCAAAGCGGTTTAGAACCGGCGCGAAAAGTCACATTGACGTGTATGCTTTCTGGTTAGGATGCAGGGACTGAATGCCGGATGAATGAAAAAAGGCAATTCTGTGAAGCGGCCGAGCCATGCACCGGCGACATGCCAAGACGAACAGGGCTCAAAGCCCTGCATAGCAGGGTGACACGGAAATTGCAGCCGATGATCGGCGGAGATATCACCCGTTAGATTTATCAATCGTTTTTTTGTCCTGCCGCGTCTGCCGAGGGCAAGGAGTATCCGGGGTCAAATTTTTGGCACGGTCGACGTCTTTGCGTCCTGATAAACGAAAGCCCGGAGGTTTGTGAACCTCCGGGCCATGTCGTTCGATAAAACTCGGGCTGTTGGCATCAGGCGGCGGCCTGAATGGCGGCGACCTGCCAGTTATCGTTGCCGGGGCGACGGACGAAGGTCCACATCTCGACCGCTTCGGACGGATGCTGTTCATCGCCTTCGACCACCTTGCCGGAGGTGCGGTCACGCATCACGTCGATGGCGGAATAACGCATCGCAACCGTTGCGTAATCCTGCCCTTCTTCGTGCCAGGCTTCGGCGACATCGCCCTGCAGCAGCGTCACGTCGCGCACGTCGTTTTTCACACCGCTAGTCGCGTTGTCGCTCAGTTCTTCTGCGAGATAGGACATCGCTTCCGGCGTCGTCAGCTTGCGCAGCGTACCGTAATCCTCGGCCGCATAGGCAGCCTGCACATCTTCCAGCATTTTCTGGAAGGTTTCGAGGTCACCCTGCGTGATACCGATTTCATCGCCTTCCGAGATGGCATTGGCGTGGGGCACGGGCTTTGCCGTTGCAGCAGTAGCAGTAGCAGTAGCAGCCGCAGCGCCACCCGCAGCACCGGCCAGAGCACCAATCTTCGGAATCTTGAACGAGGATGCGGAAGGACCCGCCTGCGAACCGCCATTATAGGAGGAACCGGAATGATCCGTGCGCTGCGAGCCGCCGGCTGCACCATAAGCGGGCTGGCCCTGACGGCGCGATGCGAAGAAACGCATGGCGAGCATGACCAGACCACCGATAAGCAATACCTGCAGCAGCATGCCGAAGAAACCGGCCATGCCGCCAAAACCACCGCCCATCAGCATGCCAAACAGACCGCCCATCAACAGGCCGCCCATCAAACCACCCATCATGCCGCCAAACAGGCCACGGCTCTGCTGCGGGGCCGCCTGCGCACCGGGGCGCGCCGGCTGAGCAGCGCTCGGTGCCGCCTGATTGGTATTGGGCGTCATGCTCCGGTTGATCGGCGCGGTCTGGCCGGGCGCCGTGCTGGTCGAAGGCGGAGCGGAATAGGTCCGCGTGCCGCGGCTGCCGAAACCACCGCCGGCGCGGCGTGCTTCTGCCATATCAACCGCTACGAAAGACACCGCGATACCAAGTGCGGCGACTGCGAACAAACCCTTGAAGCGCCGAAAGGCAGCAAACATCGTTATCTCCTGTTGGCCGCCCTCCCATGAGCGGCATCTCAGCAGGCGATATAGCAACTCATGATCATCATTTTTAGACCACTCGGCTTAAATTTTTTGTGATATGCAACCGAAACGCGAAGCGGACGCGAATTGCCATAAAATGAGTAACTGAAAAAACAAAAACCGGCGCAGGGTTTCCCCTGCACCGGTCCTTATTGTCCCCTTGGGAGGAACGATAGATCAGTCGACGTTAAACGTCAGCGGCTTGACCTGGCGGATTGCCGGGTTGGCGCGTAGCTTGTCCAACACATCTTCGGAAACCGGGCCGTCAACATAAAGCAGCGCGATGGCGTCGCCGCCTTCCTTTTCACGGCCGAGCTGGAAGTTGGCGATGTTGACGCCAGCTTCGCCGAGCGTGGTGCCCATGAAGCCGATCATGCCGGGAACGTCGGTGTTGGTGATGTAGATCATGTGCGACCCGACATCGGCATCCATGTTGATGTTCTTGATCTGGATGAAGCGCGGCTTGCCATCCGAGAACACCGTGCCGGCAACCGAGCGTATCTGGTTTTCCGTTTTGACCGTCAGCTTGATGTAACCGTCGTAAACGCCGGTCTTGTCGCGCTTGACCTCGGAAAGGATGATGCCCTTTTCCTTGATCATGACAGGTGCCGAAACCATGTTCACATCCGCAACCTGGCTGCGGATCAGGCCGGCCAGCAATGCGCTGGTCAATGCCTTCGTGTTCATGCTGGCTGTTGCGCCATCATAAAGGATTTCGATTTCCTTGGTGGCGCTTTCCTGCACCTGGCCGACGAAGGAACCGAGAACATCCGCGAGACGGATGAAAGGCTTCAGGCGCGGCGCTTCTTCCGCCGTGATCGACGGCATATTGATGGCGTTGGAAACGGCACCCTTGACCAGATAGTCCGACATCTGCTCGGCAACCTGAAGCGCGACATTTTCCTGCGCTTCCGTGGTCGATGCGCCGAGATGCGGCGTGCAGACAACGTTCGGCAGGCCGAAAAGCGGGCTTTCCGTGGCGGGCTCAACTTCGAACACGTCAAAACCGGCGCCGGCGACATGGCCGGACTTGATGGCTTCGGCAAGGGCCGCCTCATCCACCAGACCGCCGCGGGCGCAGTTGACGATACGCACGCCCTTCTTGGTCTTGGCAAGGTTTTCGGCGTTGAGAATGCCGCGCGTCTTGTCGGTCATCGGCACATGCAGGGTGATGAAATCTGCCTGCGCCAGAAGTTCGTCCAGCTCAACCTTGGTCACGCCCATTTCCTGCGCGCGCTCCGGCGACAGGAAGGGGTCGTAGGCCAGAACGTGCATCTTCAGGCCAAGTGCGCGCGAGCAGACGATGGAGCCGATGTTGCCGGCACCGATGACGCCGAGCGTCTTGCCGGTGATTTCGACACCCATGAATTTCGACTTTTCCCACTTGCCGGCCTGCGTGGAGCTGTCGGCTGCCGGAAGCTGGCGCGCAACGGCAAACATCAGCGCAATCGCATGTTCCGCGGTGGTGATCGAGTTGCCGAACGGCGTGTTCATGACGATGATACCGCGGCGCGAGGCCGCCGGAATATCGACATTGTCGACGCCGATGCCGGCGCGGCCGATGACCTTGAGGTTGGTCGCCGCCTCGATCAGCTTTTCGGTCGCCTTGGTGGCGGAACGGATGGCGAGACCATCGTAATTGCCGATGATTTCGGCAAGCTTGTCCTTATCCTTGCCGAGTTTCGGCTGGAAATCGACTTCGACGCCACGATCACGGAAAATCTGGACGGCGGTTTCCGACAGTTCGTCGGATACGAGTACGCGAGGTGCCATGGTTCACGGGCTCCTTGAAAAGCGGTGCAGTTTTGAAAGCGGGAAATGTGCGGCCCTGCATCTGCGCAGGGCCGGTATCAAAATCAGGCGGCAGCCTTGGAAAGTGCTGCCTTCTGCGTCTGGTAAGCCCAGGCGAGCCAGGGCATGACGGCTTCCATATCGGCCGTCTCGATTGTCGCGCCGGCCCAGATGCGCAGACCGGACGGTGCGTCACGGTAAGCGCCGATATCGAGGGCGACATTTTCCTTTTCGAGCAGGGCAACAACGCCCTTGGCGAAATCGGCCTGTGCGGCGGCGTCCAGTGCAGCCACGTCGGGATCAACGATCTTCAGGCAGACGGAAGTGTTGGAGCGGGTTTCCGGCTTGACGGCCAGGTTGGCGATCCAATTGTTCTTCTCGATGAAGTCGTAGATGACCTTGGCGTTGGCGTCGGCACGGCCGATCAGCGCCTTCAGGCCACCGAGGTTCTTCGCCCACAGCAGCGCGTCAATATAGTCTTCAACGCAGAGCATGGAAGGGGTGTTGATGGTTTCGCCGGTGAAGATGCCTTCGATCAGCTTGCCGCCGGAGACCATGCGGAAGATTTTCGGCAGCGGCCATGCGGGTGCATAGCTGAGCAGACGCTCGACGGCGCGGGGCGAAAGGATGATGACGCCATGGCCGCCCTCGCCGCCCAGAACCTTCTGCCAGGAGAAGGTGACGACGTCGAGTTTCGTAAAGTCCATGTCCTGTGCGAAGGCCGCCGAGGTGGCGTCGCAGATGGTCAGGCCCTTGCGGTCGGCAGGGATGAAATCGGCATTGGGAACGCGAACGCCGGAGGTGGTGCCGTTCCAGGTGAAAACGACGTCACGGTCGAAATCGACTTCGGCAAGGTTCGGCAGCAGACCGTAATCGGCCTCGAACTTGCGCACGTCCTTCAGCTTCAGCTGCTTGACGACATCGGTGACCCAGCCGGCGCCGAAGCTTTCCCAGGCGAGCATATCAACGCCGCGTTCACCGAGCAGCGACCAGAGCGCCATTTCAACGGCACCGGTGTCGGACGCGGGAACGATACCGATACGATAATCGGTGGGAACATTGAGAACTTCGCGGGTGAGATCGATGGCCTGCTTCAGCTTGGCTTTGCCAACCTTGGCGCGATGCGAGCGACCGAGCGGCGCATCGGAAAGAGCATCTAGCGACCAACCGGGACGCTTCGAGCAGGGACCAGAGGAAAAATGCGTATTGCCCGGACGGACGTCCGGCTTCACGATATCTGTCATTTGACTATCCTTCCAGATAGGCGCTCCACGTTAGGGTGGAGTGTCCTGACGCCGTTGCTATTCCTGTCGCCGGTCGCAGTCAAGCGGAATATGTCGCTGCGCAGAAGAATCTTGGTCCATATGCGTCATGCGCAATGCCGCTAAAACAAAAACCGCCCGCACCCGCGAAGGATGCGAACGGCTTGAAGCTATCAGTCAGGCGTGACGTTTATTTATAAACGGCAGGCTGCAGCGGAATATCGGCAGGCGGCATGTATTGCGCGGTGTCGCAGCCGTTGAAGACATAACGGCCACCGACCCGAACTTCATGCGAATAGAGGCCCTTGTCTCGGCCCGGACCGCCGCCATTCTCATAAGCGAACATATCGCCCTTGTTGATGTGGCGGAAACGATAGCCGATGTCGGCCTTCAGGTTACAGGTAACGTCGATGGACGCACCGGCCATCAGAGCGTAGGCAAAGCGCCACTTGCCCTTGCCGCCATGCTCGGTGGTCGGGTCGCAGCCAAGGCCATTGACGCTGCAGGATGTGTTGCGCAGCTTGTCCCACTTGACGTAGGAGCCGCCGATACCGCCGCCGACATAGGGCGTGACGCGGCCATAGGTGCCGAGATCGACATAGGCGTTGGCCATCAGCGTATAGGCGCGCAGGGAGCTAAGATCCGCCGAAACGCAGCGGCCGGGAACGGAACCGCAGAAACCACTCGTGGAACCACGGAAATCCGATTTGCCCATATAGTCAAAGGTTACGTCACTGCGGAAATAGTTGTTGAACTGATAACCGACACCGGCGCCGACGACATAGCTGTCCTTGATCGTCGCCGTGTCAAAATCCTGCAGATAGCCACCCGGGCCACCCTGATAATAATGGGCGCCACGCAGCTTGTTGAAGGAATAACCGACATCGCCGCGCAGATACCAGCCGCTCGCCTGGGTGATCGCAACCTCGGGGGCCTCGACATAGGCCGGCGCGGGCTCGGCTTGATAAAGATCGGCAGCGATAGCGCTGGTACCGGTCAGCAGGACGGCCAGAAATCCGGCCAGGGCGTTTTTCATGACTTCCACTCCAGAAGAGGCACGTGCGTTTTCGGCAGCAGATGCCAGTGAACTGTTCAGTCATTGAGATTGACGTAAAATGGTTAAGTCCCGATTAACCACGATCATTCACTATATTTATTAGCAAATACGCAAAGAAAAAGCCGGCTGAGCAGCCGGCTTTGTTAGGGCATTACTGACGCCTCGGCTCACGCGGCCGAGCGAGCATTGGCAATGACGCCGACGAGATCATTGACGATTTGCTCCACCTTCGCGCTGTCATCACCTTCCGCCATGACGCGGATCAGCGGCTCTGTGCCCGAGGGGCGGATGACGAGGCGGCCATTATTGGCCAAGGCGCTTTCCGCATCTGCAATCGCCTGCTGCACAACAGGGTTTTCCAGCGGCTTGCCGCCGGAGATGCGCACGTTCTTCAAAAGCTGCGGCACCGGCTCGAACTTGCGGCAGACTTCGCTGACAGTCAGGCCGGAGCGCTTGACCTTGGCGAGAACCTGCAATGCCGCGACGAGGCCATCGCCGGTCGTACCGTAGTCCGACAGCACGATATGGCCGGACTGTTCGCCGCCGACGTTGAAATTGTGGTTGCGCATGTGTTCGACGACATAACGGTCGCCCACCTTGGTGCGGGCAAGGGTGAGGCCCTTGTCTCCGAGGAAGCGTTCCAGGCCGAGATTGGACATGACTGTTGCGACGATGCCGCCGCCGCGCAGCGTGTTGTCGGCGGCCCAGCTATCGGCGATGACAGCCATCAGCTGGTCGCCATCGACGATCTCGCCGCGCTCATCGACGATGATGACGCGGTCCGCATCACCGTCGAGCGCAATGCCGATATCGGCCCGCACTTCATGCACCTTCTTCTGCAGGGCTTCCGGATGGGTGGAGCCACATTCGAGATTGATGTTGATGCCGTTCGGCTCATTGCCGATGGTGACGACTTCCGCGCCGAGTTCCCAGAGCGCTGCGGGCGCCACCTTGTAGGCAGCACCATTGGCGCAGTCGATCGCGATCCGAAGCCCGCTCAGCGTCACATCGCGCGGCAGCGTGCGTTTGACGAATTCGATATAACGATAAATATCACCATCCACGCGCTTGGCGCGGCCGATCTCGCTCGGCTTGGCGAGCTGCGCATAAATATCCTTGTCGAGAAGGTCCTCGATCTCCAGTTCCAGCTCGTCGGAGAGCTTGTATCCGTCAGGTCCGAAAAGCTTGATGCCGTTATCAGAGAAGGGATTGTGCGAGGCCGAGATCATCACGCCGATATCGGCGCGCAGCGACCGGGTCAGCATGGCGACGGCCGGCGTCGGAATGGGTCCGAGCAGGAAGACATCAAGGCCGGCGGCGGTGAAGCCGGCAACCAACGCGTTCTCCAGCATATAGCCGGAAAGCCGCGTATCCTTGCCGATGACAACGCGATGACGATGATGGCCACGGCGGAAGATCGTTCCAACGGCAATGCCGACACGCATCGCCAGATCAGGCGTCATGGGGAATACGTTCGATTGTCCGCGGATACCATCGGTTCCGAAATAACGGCGTGCCATTTGAACTCCAAATCTTTCGGGCATTCCGGCAAAAGCTGAAAACAGCCGGAAGCGTTTTTGGCTAGATGCCACAAACCACGATAAACAGCACGTAAATTACCGCAAAAATGGCTTATATCTTGTTACCAAAATGAAAAGGCCACCCGGAAACCCGGATGGCCTTTTACAATTTCTGACTTGCGCGGGCTGTCAGTGCGGCTGCGGCTCCATGCCGCCTTCCGCCTCACCGTCACCCTTGGCTTCGCCGTCACCCTTCACTTCACTTGGGCCGTCCTTCTTGGCGCCGGCTTTCGGCACCGCCGAACCACGGCTGCCCGGAGAATCGTCACCCAGATCGCGCGCCGGCTTCTCACCCCGCAGCAGCGCCTTGATCTCGTCGCCCGTCAGGGTTTCGTATTCGAGAAGACCCTCGGCAATTGCGACAAAGCCGTCGTGATTGTCCGTGAGAATACGCCGTGCCTCTGTATAGGCCTCGTCGATCAGGCGGCGAACTTCCGTGTCGATCGTCTGGGCCGTCGCCTCGGAGACATTCTTCGACTGCGAGACGGAATGGCCAAGGAAGACTTCCTGCTGGTTTTCACCATAGGATACCTGGCCGAGAGCATCGGAGAAGCCCCACTGCGTGACCATGGCGCGGGCAAGCTTGGTGGCCTGCTCGATATCCGAAGACGCGCCTGACGTGATGTTCTCCTTGCCGAAGGTCAATTCCTCGGCAACGCGGCCACCCATCATGATGACGAGACGCGACACCATCCACTTGTAGCTCATGGAGTAACGGTCGCCTTCCGGCAGCTGCATGACCATGCCGAGCGCGCGGCCGCGCGGGATGATCGTCGCCTTATGCAACGGATCGGCCACGGCAACCTTAAGCGCGGTGATGGCGTGTCCGGCTTCGTGATAGGCGGTCAGCTTCTTTTCGGCCTCGGTCATGGCAGAGGAGCGGCGCTCCGCGCCCATCATGATCTTGTCCTTGGCGTCTTCGAATTCCTGCATGGTGACCACGCGCTTGTTGCGGCGGGCAGCCATGAGGGCGGCTTCGTTGACGAGGTTCATCAGGTCCGCCCCGGAAAAACCGGGGGTGCCGCGGGCCAGAATCTTGAGATCGACATTCGGCGCCAGCGGCACGTTGCGGATATGCACCTTGAGGATGCGCTCGCGGCCGACGATATCAGGGTTCGGAACGACGACCTGACGGTCGAAACGGCCTGGACGCAGAAGTGCGGGGTCAAGAACATCAGGACGGTTGGTGGCGGCGATGAGGATGATGCCTTCATTCGCCTCGAAGCCGTCCATTTCGACCAGCAGCTGGTTCAGCGTCTGCTCACGTTCGTCGTTACCGCCGCCAAGACCGGCGCCACGATGGCGGCCGACGGCGTCGATTTCGTCGATGAAGATGATGCAGGGCGCGTTCTTCTTGGCCTGTTCGAACATGTCACGCACGCGGCTTGCGCCGACGCCGACAAACATTTCCACGAAGTCCGAACCGGAAATGGTGAAGAACGGCACATTCGCTTCGCCGGCGACTGAACGCGCCAGAAGCGTCTTACCGGTGCCCGGAGGACCAACAAGCAGCACGCCGCGCGGGATTTTACCGCCAAGACGCTGGAACTTCTGCGGATCGCGCAGGAATTCCACGATTTCCTCGAGGTCCTGCTTGGCTTCGTCCACACCTGCGACGTCATCAAACGTCACGCGACCATGCGCTTCCGTCAGAAGCTTGGCCTTGGACTTGCCAAAGCCCATCGCGCCGCGGGAACCACCCTGCATCTGCCGCATGAAGAACAGCCAGACGCCGAGAATGAGGAACATCGGCAGAAGCGTGCCGAGATAGCTCAGGAAACCGGAGGAGCCGTCACTTTCGGGACGCGCCACGATGGTGACGTTCTTGCTCTGCAAGCGCTCCATCAGGCTGTCGTCGATGACGGGGGAATAGGTCTGAAAGGCCGTGCCGTTTTCGGTATAGGTTCCGAGAACCCGGTTACCGGTGACGGTCACGTCGCGAACTCGCCCGGAATCCACATCGCGAAGAAACTGGGAATACGGAATTTCCCGCGAACCCGTTTGCGTCGGCGACGTCTGGAACATGCTGAACAATGCGATCAGCAAGAGGGCAATCACGGCCCACAAGGCGAAATTTCTGAAATTTGGGTTCATCGAACTCCCCGAACTCACACGGGCATATCTGCTGCCCGCTCTTACGTGCCCCTAACATAAGGACGACATCTGCCGTTGCCAAGGCAAAGCGCGTTATCTGATGCGTTTTGGTGTAAAAACTATTCCAAGGCAATTCACGAAAAAGAGGCCGGATTTAAACCGGGGGCTGTGGATAGGCCGTCCGTCCGAATAAATTCGCGATTGCATTTGCCAACTCAAGGTCGAAACGCGGCAGGAAAAGATCGAAAGGTGCGAGCCTCGGCGTGATGGTGACGGCCTGCGGCATGGAAACCGGTCCGCCGGCCGCTGCGGCAATTTGCGGCAGACCCGCCATCGCCGGCTTTGTCACCCCTGATGGCGCCGACGGAAAAAGCGCGGCCATTTCCGCGGCATCACCAACTCTGCCCGCTTTGACAAGGATTGGAAAAGCCGATCCGTTCTTCACGAGGAAACGATCGTCCCACAGCCCTTGCTCACGCGCGCCGACGTGAAGTTGCGGCAGGTTTCGCTGCTCGCGCAACAAATAAAGGCCATCCCGCCGCCGATCGAGAAGAACACGGCCGACTGTCATTCGCCCGTTTTCACCCGTTTTGAGAAACCGTAAAACGCGCTCCATGCTGCTTGCGGCCGGAAAATATGCCCTTCCGCCAAGGGTGGCGATCATCGCCGCCAACCCGTGCCGGAACTCGGGAAGATCGGGATTGACGCCCTCGTCGGCGAGCCTGGCGAGAGCAGCATGGAAAATCTGCGCGTGATCGCGCAGGAAAACAGCTGTTTTGTCGGAAAGCGACCGTCTTTTGAAAGAGGCCTCCGCATCGATCCACATGGGAGAGACGGGAAGCGCCTGCCTTACACGCACCCGCTCATATCTGATATTTTCATTGCTCGGATCGTCAAGCCAAACGCGCGAGCGGGACGAAACAAAGTCACGGATCGCCTGTCTCTCACACATCAGGAACGGCCGCATGACCCAGTAGCGGTTATCGTATAAAACCGCGTCCGCCATGCCGGAGAGACCGAGATTATCACTGCCGCCATTGCGGGCGGCGCGCATTGCCACGGTTTCACGCTGGTCGCCGATTGTATGCCCCGTCACCACAAGATCGGCGCCAGTTTCACGGGCGACCTCGGCGATCAGGCGGTAGCGGGCAAGCCGGGAGGCTTCGGAAAGGCCGGAAGCCGGTTTGGCACCATCCCACCGGCGGGTAACGTGGGGGATGCCAAGTTCGGCGCAGAGCATGGCGACCTTGCGCGCCTCATCGGCGGATTCCGCTCTCAGCGCATGGTCGACCGTGACGGCGGAGAGCCGCAAACGGTCCCCATCCAATCCCGCCGTTGCCTCGTGCAATGCCAGCAACAGGCCGGTGGAATCACTGCCGCCGGAGATTGCGACGAGGATATGGGTGGAGTTTTCTAGATTTCCGACAAAAAGCTGTGCCGCCGCGAGCGGCGCAACTGTCTTTTCATTCGGAGTGCGGGCATCAACCGGCATGGAAATACCCGCCATCGCAGGGAAAAATCAGCAGCTCAGCCGTTTCTGTTCGCTGGCGACCTTGCTCAGCACGGTCTTCGAAGCATTGGGATAGCGCTTCGGCACCTCGCGCAGCGTGGCGCAGGCGGTTTCGGTATTGTCGAGGGCGGCAAGCGACATGCCGAGCTTCATCAGCATTTCCGGCGCTTTCGGAGATTTGCCATAGGCCTGATGGCCGTTCAGAAAGGTCTTGGCGGCCTCGTTGAACTTGCCCTGGGAATATTGCGCCTCACCCAGCCAGAAGCTCGCATCGGCGGCCTTTGTACCTTTGGGATAACCCTGCAGATATTGCTGGAAACCCTGTTCCGCCAGCTTGTAATCACCGGAAAGGACATGACCGTAGGCGGCCTGATAGATGTCGCCTTCGCTGGTCAGTGCCGCCGTGTTGACAGGATCGGTCTTGCGGGTGCCGTTGCCGGTGGTCACGCCCGGAAGGTTACCGGAGGAATTACTGGCGCCGGAATTGAGTGTGCCGCCAATCGGCATTCCCTTGGAATCAAGCTCGATCGAGCCGAGCGTCGTCTCTCCCGGTGCGCCTGTCGGAGCAGAGGGAGAAACGGAAGCGCCACCCTCGGGTGGCGTTTCGATGATCGTTGCAACGTCGTCGGTCGGCGGCGAGGCCGGATTGACCGGACTGGCTTCCGCCTTCTTTTTCGGTGCAGCGGTCGGGCTTGCACCCTTGCCGCCGGCATTGCCGCCTTCCAGTTCCTGGAAGCGGAACTCGTTGTCTTCCTGCGCCTTGCGGATCGTTTCCTGCATCTGCAGAAGCTGGAAGCTCATTTCTTCGATACGGCCATTGAGCTGCCGGATCTGTTCTTCAAGCTGCTGAACCCGATAGGCTTCATTGGCCTGAACCCGGACGACCGGGAGCTGCTGTTGAGAGTTGATCGTGCCGAAGCTACCCCCCGCACCGAACAGCGGACCCGAAACGGCTGTGCCGCTCAAGCCGGTGCAGGCTGCAAGCCCCAGCATTCCCGCCACGACAAGTTTCTTCATCTCATTCGTCCTGCCTTAACTGATTTGCACCGGAATGGCGCAAGCCGGATTTTTTCCATATCAACCGAAAAAGCAACTTAACTTCGGCCAAACTATGAAAAAAACAAAAGGCGGCCCGAAGACCGCCTCTCATTCAAGATCACAATAACGTCAGGCAATCACATGCCCGCGCCACCGAGAACCGTCACGGCGCGGCGGTTCTGCGACCAGCAGGAAATGTCGTCGCAAACCGCGACCGGCTTTTCCTTGCCGTAGGAGATCGTCTTCATGCGGTTAGCCGGAACGCCCTGGGAAGCCAGGAAGTCGCGGGTTGCTGCCGCACGACGGGCGCCGAGCGCAAGGTTGTATTCGCGCGTACCGCGTTCGTCGGCATGACCTTCAACGGTGATGGCGTAGTTCGGGTAACGGGCGAGCCACTGGGCCTGGCGCTGCAGGGTCTGCTGGGCGTCGGCGCGGATCGAGGTGGAGTCGGTGTCGAAGAAGATGCGGTCGCCGACGTTGACCGTGAAGTCCTGCTGGGAGCCCGGCGTTGCGGAGCCCGCGCCACCAAGGCCGAGTTCACCGGCGCTGTTCGGCATGTTTTTCTTGTTCGCGCAGCCTGCGAGAGCAAGCGCGAGCGTCATGGCGATGACAGCCGGGTTACGGGCCAGTTTCTGCATGGGGCTGAGTGCCGAAGTGTGTGTACGGCTCATCGCCGGTCTCTCCTTAGGATTTCAATAACGTTGCCGGACACTAACTGATCGCGGTTAATAGCCGGCAAACGCTTATGGTTAACAGAAAGGAAATGTCCCCGTTTTTTGCTCCCTCACAACACTTTGCGGCAAGAAAGAGGCGCACTTCCCCATGGTATCAAGTAAAACATGATGGCGCCGGTTCATGCCGGCGCCATTATGGCAGTCATATCAGTCCAGAAGCGGCGACCATGCCGGATCCGAAGCGAAGGTCGGCGTCTTGATGAGCTGTTCGTTATAGCCCGTCAGGTCGATCGAATAGAGCTGCGGACCACCGGCGCCGGCGTTCTGGCGGAAGAACATCAGTACGCGGCCGTTCGGCGCCCAGGTCGGGCCTTCATTGTGGAACCCGCTGGTCAGAATGCGCTCGCCCGAACCGTCGGTCTTCATCACGCCGATCGAGAACTTGCCGCCCGACTGCTTGGTGAAGGCGATCAGATCGCCGCGCGGCGACCATACCGGCGTGGAATAGGAACCGTCGCCGAAGGAGACGCGCTGCTGGCCGGAGCCATCGGCATTCATGACGTAGATCTGCTGGCGGCCGCCACGGTCGCTTTCAAAGGCGACACGCTGGCCATCAGGCGAATAGGACGGCGCGGTATCGATCGCCGACGTGTTGGTCAGCCGCGTCGTGGTGCGCGAGCGCAGGTCCATGGTGTAGATATTGGCATTGCCATCCTGCTGCAGGCTCATGATGACCTTCTGGCCATCAGGAGAGAAGCGCGGCGAGAACGTCATGCCCGGGAAATTGCCGACCACTTCGCGCTGTCCGGTTTCCAGCTGCAGCAGGTAAACGCGCGGCTGCTGGCCTTCGAAGGACATGTAGGTCACTTCCTGACGGTTCGGCGAGAAACGCGGCGTCAGAACGATGTCGTTCGAATTGGTCAGATTGCGGACGTTGAAGCCGTCCTGATCCATGATCGACAGCTGACGCTTGCGGGCGGTCTTCGGGCCGCTTTCGGAGACGAAAACCACGCGGGTATCGAAGTAGCCCTTTTCACCGGTGATACGCTCATAGATGGCGTCGGCGATGATGTGAGCGACACGGCGCCAGTTTTCCGGCTGGGTGAAGAACTGCTGGCCGGTCATCTGCTGGCCTGCGAAAGTATCCCACAGGCGGAACTCGGCGCGCAGGCGGCCATCGCTTTCACGCGTGACACGGCCGGTCACAAGCGCCTGGGCGTTGATGACCTTCCAGTCCTCGAAACGCGGCTGCTGATCCGGGTTGCTGATCTTTTCGATGAAGGCGTTCTTGTTGACCGGCGCGAAGAGGCCGGAACGCTGCAGGTCGGCGGCGATAACAGCGGAAACCTGCGCACCGATGCCGTCGCTCGACATGAAGTCGGTGATGGCGATGGGCAGCGGTTCGACATTACCCTTGTTGATGTTGATTTCCACCCGCGCAAAAGCCGGTGCGGAGAAAACCGACATGAGGGCCGCGACAGCGAGCACCAGCCGGATCGGCGAAAATATCTTCATGTTGCCAGGCCTTTCAGCATTCATAGCAATTCACTGGGATCGAAGTTCACGACGACTTCGTTCCATGCGTCATATTTATCGGCAGGAAGGTTCGTGAACGGAGCAGAACGCATGATGGCGCGATAGGCTCCGCCGGAAAGAGCACGGCGCGTTCCTTCCGAACCGCCGGTTGCCTCGATCTCGGGCCGACCGATGATGGTTCCGTCGCGGTCAAGCTTCATGGTGACACGGACG
Source organism: Agrobacterium sp. M50-1 (assembly GCF_049843495.1). Classification (NCBI taxonomy): domain Bacteria; kingdom Pseudomonadati; phylum Pseudomonadota; class Alphaproteobacteria; order Hyphomicrobiales; family Rhizobiaceae; genus Agrobacterium; species Agrobacterium sp. M50-1. Next base: position 626,277 of record NZ_JBBHZH010000001.1, read on the forward strand.
CGAACGTCCGAGGCATCCGCCATGCCGGGAATGATCTGCCAGTTTTTCTGGATTGCGCCGCGCAGCGCATCCATTTCCGTCTGGCTGAGCGTAGAGCCGCCGGTCGATTTCTTGCCGCCAAGGGCTGCCTGCTGGGTGGAGCGCTTGGCGCCGCCGCCGGAAGGCGCCTGCTTGTTCAAAAGTGCAGCGATATCGTCAGCGTTAAAATCGCTTTCCTTCGACGAGGCGGATTTCGCAGTCTCCTGCTTCTTCTCACCGGGCTTCTTGTCGGAAGGCTTGTCCGTGGACTTCGCCTGATCGGGCTTGGTTTCGGCCGGTTTTTCCGCGGGCTTCTGCTCGGCAGGCTTGGTCTCGGCCTGCTTCGGCTCCTCCGGCTTCGGCGGCTCCGGGCGGGAATTCGGGCGCGGCACGTTCTGCGGCACGGGAATTTCGGCCGGTTCCTGCGTGGCAGGCGGCGGCTCTTCGGCCTTGGTTTCCTGCGGCGGCGGCTCCGTCTTCGGCTGCGGCGCAATTTCAGGCTTGGTCTGCGGCAAGGCGGCCATTTCCTGCGGCTTGGGAGCCGAGGTTTCTTCCTTGACGATTTCCTTCACCTCGTTTGCCTTGGTATCGACGACCGGCTGCGGTTTCTCCTGCTTGGGCGGAGCTGCCGCGCTGATATTGTCGTTGGGCTTTGCGGTCGGGGTCGGCGGCGCTTCGATATCGGCGGTGTTGTTGCCGATATTCTGGGCATTCTCGATGATATCAGGACGCGTGGTCGGAACAGGCGCGGACTTTTCCGCCTTGGGCGCGTTCTTGTCGCCCTGCTGGATCTGGGTCAGTTCCTCGATCGGCACCAGCTCCACCGGCAGGGCCTCGGCCTGCGACACGTCAAGCGGTTCCGGCGAGCCCAGGGAAACGAGGGCGAAAGCCAGAAGCGACGCATGCACGATCGCGGATGTGGTAAGGCTGCCCTTCATCGTTTTACGTCAATTGTCCTGTTTCTGCTGGGTCACGAGGCCGATATTCTTAAAGCCAGCCGCCTGGATACGCGCCATCACGTCGGCGACGACGCCATAGGCGGCAACGGAATCCGCACGCACGAAGATGCGTTCGTTATAACCCGTCGTGGCGATTGCCTGCAGCTTGTCGGCCACTTCAGCCGCCTGGATTTCCGTTTCCTGCAGATGGATCTGGCCATTGGCGTTGACGGAAATCGTGATCGGCTGCGTGTCCGAGTTCAACGCATTGGCGGAGGTCTGCGGCAGGTCGATAGGCACGCCGACCGTCATCATCGGCGCAGCCACCATGAAGATGATGAGCAACACGAGCATGACGTCGACCAGCGGCGTCACGTTGATCTCGCTGATCGCCCCGCCTTTGCGTCGTCCGCCGCGCCCACCCCGGCGTCCACCGGAACCGCCGCCGCCGCCACCTGCTGACATACCCATATCATCTACTCCATTTTGCCTTGCGGCAAATTACTGCACGGCATGTAAATTAGGGACCGCTTACTGGGCGGCCTGCCGCGTCTGAAGTTTTTCATCGATCTGGCGCGACAGGATCGCGGAGAACTCGTCGGCGAAGCCTTCCATACGGGCGGAAAGCTTGTGCGCGTCGGCCGTGAACTTGTTATAGGCGATAACCGCCGGAATAGCCGCGACAAGGCCGATGGCCGTCGCCAGAAGCGCTTCGGCGATACCCGGCGCCACGACCGCAAGGTTGGTCGACTTCGAACCGGCAATCGCCTGGAACGAGGTCATGATACCGACGACCGTACCGAAAAGGCCGATAAAGGGACCAGCCGAGCCGATGGTGGCAAGCGAACCGAGGCGAGCCTCGTATTGTTCGCCTTCGCGCGCGATCGTCACATCCATCGCCCGGTCGATACGCATCTGCAGACCGATGGGAGAACGCGCGCCGCGTTCGAATGATTTTTTCCATTCCCGCATGGCGGAAACGAAAATTGCCGCAAGACCGCCGTTCTGGCGTTCCGCCAGCGTGCGATAAAGCTCCTCGAGCGACTGGCCCGACCAGAAGACCTGTTCGAACTGGTCGAACTGCCTCTTTGCCTTGCCGAAGCTCACATATTTGTCGAAGACGATCGCCCACGTCCAGACCGAGGCGGCGATAAGTCCGATCATCACGAGCTTCACGATGAGGCCCGCCTGCATAAACAGCGCCCAGAGACTTACATCGTGCGTCGCCGCTGCCAAACCTGCCTGTTCCATAAATATCCAATCCCCGAATCCAAACGCCCGGTACGGGACCGGGCGATTCAAACGCGTGTTAACGCTCGAAGTCCTGCGGCCGCAGCCGCCAACCCCTTAGCCATACCCCGATACTTGCCAGTAAGCCTTACTTGCCAATAAATTTGGTGAAAGGAAGGCGTGCGCCGCACAAATGCCAGTTGCTAAAGTAAGACACCATTATGGTTAAAGGAGTGTTACAGCGGGGCCACGCCGGATGGATTTACTCGACGGGGCCGTCAATTACTTCAGGAATTTTTCCGCCACTGTCTCCGGAAGACGCCTTGGCCGGCCATTGGCATTGATGACGGCGATGATGACCTTCGCGGCGACCAGCAGCGTTTCGCCCCGCCGGATTTCCTGATTGAGCACCATTTTCGCGCCGCCGGCCTTCTCGGTGATGGTCGTGATCGTCAACACGTCATCCATCCGCGCCGGGCTTTTGAAATCGATCTCCATGCGATGCACAACGAAGACCAGCCCCTCCTCATCGGCGGTCAGAAGCGCGCTTTGTTCGCAGCCGAGGCACCGGAGGTAATCGGTGCGTCCGCGCTCGAGAAAATGCAGATAACGGGCGTGGTAAACCAGGCCGGAGAAATCCGTATCCTCATAATAGACCCGTTGCGTCAGGCGGTGGCCATGTTCGATCAGTTCACCCGAAAGCGAAACCACAAGCTCGCTCATACTATCTCCTTGAGAATTTCGGCAGCATCGGAACGACCTTCGCGAATGATAAGATGCTCATGCCGTTGCGGCAGCGTCTCGATGCGCTCCGCGATGAAACGGGGCCTCAGATCGCTCTTCAAAAGCGCTGATGGCTGCGCGGGCAGCCAGCGGAACTCCACCTCGACGCCATCCAGTATCCGATGCACGATATCGCTTTCGTGGAACGGCAGAGGCTGGCGAAGCGAAACAAGATAATAAAATCCCAGCTCATGCGCCGCATAATCGTCATAGGCGAAAAAATTTTCGGCCGACCAGACGAGACGCTCGACCGAACAATCCCGGCCAAGCTCCTCGCGGATCTCGCGGATGATGGTTTCCTGCGAGCTTTCGCCGATTTCGGCACGGCCGCCGGGCAAGGCCCAGTAATTGTCCTTCGTGCCGCGCTGGACCAGAAGATGGCCGTTCTGCAAGATCAACGCCGCAACCCGCATGCTGAAAAGCTGCGGTTTCCGGTCCAGCCGGATCATGTGGCGTTCAGGCGCAGAGGTCATTTATCGTCCAGATCGCCGTCATGCCAGACGAGGTGTCGTGTGGCCTTCGGCAGGTGCTCTATTTCGTCGGCGATGAAATAGGGCGGAATATCAAGCTCCGTCAATGCCTGCCGGGTTGCAGCAACCCAGCGGAACTCCAGCTCGTTATCGCCGTCCTGAACGCGGTGAATGATGTCAGTCGGATGAAAGGCCAGTGTTTCCGGCAGGTCCATCAGGTAATAAAACCCGAGTTCGTGCCAGTCCTTGCCCTCGTAGTGGAAAAAATTCTCGACCGCCCAGAGAAGACGTCCCACCTTGGCTTCGACGCCAAGCTCCTCGACCATTTCACGCGCCAGCGTTTCTTCGGAGCGTTCGCCCATTTCGGCGCGGCCACCCGGAAAGGTCCAGAATTTTTCATGCGACGCCCGGTGCACCAGCACATGGCCATCACGAAACGCCAGTCCCGCGACACGCATCTGAAAAATGCGCTTCGGCTTGAACTTGATGCGGATACGGGTGTCCTGCTTGGTATCATGTGTCATGGTGCTGGCCTGCGGGCTGGAAACATCAAATCGGTTTCCGTCCACCCTAACGCATCCATATCGTCTTTTCTCGTCTTTGCATCATCTCCCACAATGAATTCATCCAGTTGCGGCGGCTTGACCGTGGTCCCTGATAACATCGCATGCGCCTGCCCGCGATGATGCGTCTGGTGCTGGAAGAGATGAGACAGAACATCGTCGCAGCGATCCCGCTGGATACGCGCACCCCGATGAATATTGACGTTGGCCGCAAGGCCGTTTTCATCGAGACCATCGACAAATGCGATCAGCTCCTCGTCAAGCTCCCTCTGGGCACTCTGCAACGCCTGCATTGTGGCGAAGGGCTCCTCTTCGGCAAAAGCGGCAAGGCCGAGCGTGCCGCCCTGGAGGGCATCGATATAAAACCGGTCGACGGTGTAAATGTGGTTCAGCGTTGCCCTAAGCGTGGGAAAGAAACTGACGCGGGAAGCGACAAACGCCCCCTGTGAAAGCTGAAGACAGGCCTGATGCAGCCGGAAATTGGCCAGCCGGTTGTTGCGTGCAAGTTTGCGGAAGACCCGCAGCGGATCGTAAGGCATGAGGGTACCTCCCTTGACGTCGAAGGACGCCGTCGTTCAATCGACACGCTCAAGCTCCGATCTGCTTTTCAGAACCTTCGCGCCGTCTTCCTGTTCGATCAGATAGGCAGGCTCCTGCCTGCTTGCTTTCCGCTTTATTCTGGAACCGGCGATGGTGCGTTCGACATCGTCAGTGAAAGTCTCGACGATTTTACCTTCACCGGCGCCATTGCCCCAGTTCCACCGGACCTTCGTACCCTTGCGATATCCAGACATGACCATCTCCGTGCCAAAGACGATCAAAGCCGGCAAGCCGGGTTTGTTCCCTCAATCATCCTCAAGCGTCAGACGGAACTGCGCCGCCTCGATATCCTTGGGCGGCTGCATGCCCAGATGTTTCCAGGCCGTTGCAGTCAGAATGCGCCCGCGCGGTGTGCGCTGGATGAAACCCTGCTGGATCATATAGGGCTCGATGATGTCCTCGATCGCATCGCGCGGCTCCGAGAGGCCGGCGGCGATGGTTTCGATGCCAACCGGGCCGCCGCCGAAATTGACGGCGATCATGGTGAGATAACGCATGTCGAGCTGGTCGAGACCCATTTTGTCGACCAGCAGCCGCGTCAAAGCCTCGTCGGCGATCTCACGGGTGACGGCTTCCGCCCGCGCCACCTCGGCGAAATCGCGCACACGGCGCAACAGCCGCCCGGCGATGCGCGGCGTGCCACGCGCCCGCCTTGCCACCTCGCGCGCACCCTCATCGGTCATATTCAGCCCCATCAGCCGCGCTCCGCGCCGAACGATCAGCTCCAGTTCGTCGACGGTGTAGAAGGCCAAGCGGACCGGAATGCCGAAGCGATCACGCAGCGGCGTCGTCAAGAGGCCGAGACGGGTGGTGGCGGCAACGAGGGTGAATTTGGAAAGATCGATCTTCACCGAGCGCGCCGCCGGCCCCTCGCCGATGATGAGATCGAGCTGGAAATCCTCCATGGCAGGATAAAGGATTTCTTCCACTGCCGGATTGAGGCGGTGGATTTCATCGATGAAGAGCACATCGCGCTCTTCCAGATTGGTGAGAAGTGCGGCGAGATCACCCGCCTTGGCGATGACAGGCCCGGAAGTGGATTTGAAGTTGACACCAAGTTCCTTGGCCATGATCTGCGCCAGCGTGGTCTTGCCGAGGCCGGGCGGGCCGACGAACAGCACATGATCCAGCGCCTCGCCGCGGTTCTTGGCGGCCTCGATGAACACCTTGAGATTGGCACGGGCCTCCGCCTGGCCGGTAAAATCATCCAGCGACTGCGGGCGCAGCGTGGTGTCGATGTCCTCACCGCGCTTTTCCGGGGTAATCAGTCTCTCCGCATCGCTCATTCAGGGCATTCCATTGTTCTAACCGAATTCATCAGGTGGTCGTCGCCCCTATATCACGACTATCGCATCAACGCGCTTCACGAAATTCACGATAAACGCGGCTCCACGTCCGCATGCCAGACGGTCCTTACCGCGAAAGCTCCTTCAGCCCGAGACGGATAAGCTTGGCGCTGTCGCCGCCCTCCCCGCCATTCTTCAGCGCGGCGGCAACCGCATTGGCGGCCTGGTCGCGCGAATAGCCGAGATTGGTGAGCGCGGAAACGGCATCAGCCACCGGCGCGGACGCAACGCCTTCACCAAGCTCCTGCTTGAGCCCGATCGAGGCGGAAGCCTCTCCCGCAAAGGCGGGCGCCTTGTTGCGAAGTTCGGTCACAAGACGCACCGCCACCTTCGGCCCGACGCCGGGCGCACGCGAAATCATCACCTTGTCCTGTAGCGCGATGGCATTGGCGAGTTCGGAGGGCGAGAGCGTGGAAAGAACGGCCAGGGCCACTTTCGAGCCCACACCCTGCACGCTCTGCAGCAGGTTGAACCATTCCCGCTCCAGCGCCGAAAGAAAGCCGAAGAGCTTCAGCTGGTCTTCACGCACATAGGTTTCGATGAACAGCACCACCGCCTCACCGACGGAGCCGATTTTCGACAGCGTGCGTGCCGAACAATAGGCGACGTAACAGACGCCGTGCACATCCACCAGCACGTAATCCGCGCCGATTTCCTCGATGCTGCCCTTCAGTTTTCCGATCATGATGCCGCCCGCTGCAATGAAACTTCAAATATTCAACCGGCCGCCAAAAGCCGCGCCATCCTGTCGCCGCCGCGATTATGCGCGTGGCAGATTGCGATGGCGAGAGCGTCCGCCGCATCGTTACCCTTGAATTCGGCCTTCGGCATCAGGATTTTCAGCATCATGTGAATTTGCTGCTTTTCGCCGTGCCCGACGCCGATGACGGCCTTCTTGACCGCATTCGGCGCATATTCGAACACCGGCAATCCTGCCCGCGCCGGAACCAGCATGGCGATGCCACGCGCCTGACCGAGTTTCAGAGTGGCAACAGCATCCTTGTTCACGAAAGTCTGCTCCACCGCCGCTTCGTCGGGCTGGTAGCTGTGCACGACGTCAGCCAGCCCGTCATGCAGCTGGCACAGCCGGGAGGCGAGATCCATATCGCCGTCCGATGTCACGGTACCGGAGGCGACGAACCGAAGGCTGTTGCCAAGGGTTTCGATAACACCCCATCCGGTGCGCCGCAATCCGGGGTCAATGCCGATGATTCGAATCGTCTTTTGCATGAGGCACCTTATCTTTCCGGCTGCGACCCTGCCAGCGATAAGTGAACAAAACGACAACATTGATCAAATTTGCAGTGCAGCATTTACCTCTGCTTAAACCGCGTACCGCATTGTTCCCCACAAAATCAAAAAAGGGGAGCTGCGGACATGATGATCCGCAGCACAACATGTTCGCCATATCAGCCGTCCGATGGCGCCATCCATGCATGGCGCGGGAACTGATCCGGCATTGGGGGCTGCATCGGCCATGCTGAACCGTTTTCATTCCATATCCACCAAAGTGCTGGCGATTTTCCTGGCGCTGATGGCGATCTCGACCGGGGCTCTGACGCTTCTCGGCTATCAAAGCAGCAGCGGCGTTCTTGAGGAGCAGGCGTCGAGATCCATGGAGAGCATTCTGGTTTTCCGCGGCGACATGCTTCAGGAACGCCTTGAGCAGCTGAAAACACAGGCGGATTCCATTGCCAAGATCGAATCCCTGCAGATGGCTGTTGTCTCCATGCGCAGCGGCTGGGCCACCGTGCAGAAAAACTCCGGCGACGCAAAGGCGGAACTTCAGCGCGTCTTCGTCAAGGAAAACCCCTTCGGCGAAAAGGAAAAGCTGATCAAGCCGGAAAGCCCCAGCGGCTTTTATTACTCCACCCATGAGAAGACCCAGACGGATATCGGCGCTTATATCAAGGGAACGCCGTTCAGCGATGTTCTCTTCATCGACCCCGCCGGTACGGTCTATTATTCCTATCTGAAGGGACCGGCCTTCGGGGAAACCGTCAAGGGCGGCGCCTGGGCGGAGAGCGGCCTTGGTACGGCCTTCGCCCGCGGCGCGGCGAACGCCGAAAAGGCGGTCAACGACGTGGCGCAGACCAGTTTCTCCGGCCTGCGCATCGATGCGGCCACGAGAGAGGCCGGTATTTATTTCGGCGTTCCGGTTGTCAAATTCGGCGCGTTCAAGGGCATCGTCCTCTTCCAGGTCAAGGAAGGCGTTTTCAGCCAGATTTTGACGAAAGGCATCGCGGCGGGCAGTTCGGAACAATCCGCGATCATATCAGCCGATGGAAAGGCTATCGGTGTTGAGGGCGAAAGGCTGGTCAGCCTTGATCCGGCCATCTACGATTTCCACGGAAAGGCCCTGAACGCGGCGGGCATGACCATTGCCAAGATCGACCGCGCGGATGGCGAAGCCAATGCCTATGCCCGTCCCTTCTCCTTCGCCGACGAAAAATATCTCGCGGTGGAAAGCATGCTACGCAGCGAGTTGAACGCCGGCTCCATCTCGATTGCCGGCACGCTTGCCGTGATCGGCCTTTGCGTTCTGGCCGCCATGTGCGCAGCGACGGCCTTCTTTGCACGGCGTCTCTTCGCCCCGCTGGAAAAGCTTGCCGGGCTGACCGGCGAAGTGGCTGCAGGCCGCCTCGATGCGGAGATCGGCAATCAGGATCGAAAGGACGAGATCGGCCGCATGGCGCGTACGCTCGGCAGTTTCCGTGAAAAACTCATCCTGCAGCGGGACATTGAAGAGACCGCATCACGCACACGGGAAGAAGCCGAAACGGCCCGGCGCGCGCATCTTGCGGAACGGGAGGCGGAAGCAGGCGCCCTGCAAATGGTCGTGCAATCTCTGGATGAGGGGCTGGACCGGCTGGCGAACGGCAACCTCGCCTATCGCATCGAGACCGTCTTCCCCGAAGATCTCGAAAGCCTGCGCCATAACTTCAACACCGCGCTTGCCCGGCTCAGCGAAACCATGCAGGCCATCGGTGGCAATTCCGCCGCCATTCGTGGCGGCTCCGAGGAAATGCGGGTGGGAGCCGACCAGCTCGCAGAACGCACCGAACGGCAGGCAGCCTCCATTACCGAAACGGCAAGCGCTATCAAGGCGATCACCGAAGCCGTCCGCGACCAGATCGAACGCGCCGAACAGGCAACGCGGATCGCCCGCGACGCCAGCACGGAGGCGACGGCATCCAGCCGCGTGATGGAACAGACCATCGCCGCCATGGAGGCGATCCAGACCTCGTCGCGCCAGATCAACCAGATTATCGGCGTCATTGACGAAATCGCTTTCCAGACCAACCTTCTGGCGCTGAATGCCGGCGTGGAGGCGGCGCGCGCAGGCGACGCAGGCAAGGGCTTTGCGGTCGTTGCCCAGGAAGTGCGCGAACTGGCGCAGCGTTCGGCCGCCGCCGCAAAGGAGATCACCAGCCTGCTGAAACGCTCCACCGACGAGGTTTCCTCGGGCGTGGTGCTGGTGGAAAAGGCAGGTGCTTCGCTGACCGGCATCGGCAAACACGTGCAGACCATCAGCACGCGTATCGAAGAGATCATGGAGTCTACCCGAGAGGAAGCGCACACGCTTTCGGAAATCAACAGTACCGTCACCAGCCTCGACACCATGACCCAGCAGAACGCCGCCATGGTGGAAGAAACGACGGCCGCCATTCACAATCTCGCTTCCGAAGCGGGTGAAATGGACGGCAGGCTCGGACAATTCGTATTGGCTCCGGAGAACGAGGCCGCTGGACATCGCGCGAACAGGCAATTCAGGCGGGCGGGCTGAGACAGGCCAGCCGGCAAAAGACCGGGGCCTCTTCGGAGGCCCCAATTTTTTTGAACCATCCTTCAATTCTGCGCGACTTCACTGGTAAATCGGGACACGCGCCTTACATCCGCAGCAAAGATTTAAATATTGCAGGAGCGTCGGATGATACCCTTTTCCATTCTCGACCTTTCGCCGATCGGCGAAGGCGAGAGCGTCAGCGAGGCGCTTGAAAATTCCCGCCGAATGGCGGTCAAGGCCGAAGAACACGGCTATAACCGCATCTGGCTGGCAGAGCATCACGGCATGCCGGGCATTGCCAGCGCGGCAACGTCGCTCGTCATTGCCCATGTGGGCGCGGCCACGAAACATATTCGCGTCGGTTCCGGCGGTATCATGCTGCCCAACCATTCCCCGCTTGTCATCGCCGAGCAGTTCGGCACGCTTGCAGCGCTCCTTCCCGGCCGCGTTGATCTCGGTCTGGGCCGCGCTCCGGGAACCGATATGCGCACGGCGCGAGCCCTGCGCCGCAACCTTGATGCCGGCGCGGAAAACTTTCCGCACGATATCGTCGAACTCCAGCGTTATCTTGGTCCGCCGCAGCCGGATCAGGCGATCCTTGCCGTACCGGGCATGAATTCCAACGTGCCGCTCTGGCTGCTCGGCTCCAGCACCTACAGCGCGCATCTCGCCGCAGCGCTTGGCCTGCCCTATTCCTTCGCTTCGCATTTCGCGCCCGATATGCTGATGGAAGCGATCCATATCTATCGCGAGCGCTTCCAGCCCTCTGAAGTGCTGGACAAGCCCTATGTGATGGTGGGTGTAATGGGTGTCGGCGCAGAGACGGATGAGGAGGCGCAGCATCTCTTCACCTCCTCGCAGCAGCAATTCGTCAACCTGCGCCGCAATGTGCGCACGCAGTTTCCGAAACCCGTGCACAGCATGGATGACTACTGGAACGAGATGGAGCGTTTCTCTGTCGAACACACATTGCGTTTCGCGGCCGTCGGCTCGCCTGAGACGATCCAACGCCATCTCGACGGCTTCCTTGCGGAAACGCAGGCGGATGAGCTGATTGTCTCGATGCCGATCCATGACATCGAAAAGCGGCTGCGGTCGGTCGAGATTTTCGCAGACGTGCGAACCTCCATAAAAAAGGCCGCGTAAACAAAAAGCCCCGGAGCGGATCGCTGCCGGGGCTTTTTTGACATCTGAAACGTCAGGCGGAAAGCCTGGCGAGAATTTCTTCGGATACTTCGAAGTTGGAATAGACGTTCTGTACGTCGTCATCGTCTTCGAGATTGTCGATGAGCTTCATCAGCGACTGCGCCTTTTCCTCATCCACCGGCACCGTATTCTGCGGCTTCCAGATGGCCTTGACGCTTTCGGCTTCACCCAGCACGCCTTCCAGCGCCTTGGACACCTCGTTCATCGCTTCGAAACCGCAGATGATGGTGTGGCCGTCTTCGCTGGATTCGACATCGTCGGCACCGGCCTCGATGGCGGCTTCCATGACCTTGTCGGCATCGCCGACTTCAGCCTTGTAAGAGATTTCGCCGACCCGGTCGAAGGAGAAGGACACCGAACCGGTTTCGCCAAGAGCACCACCGGCCTTGGTGAAGATGGAGCGCACGTTGGAGGCGGTGCGGTTGCGGTTGTCGGTCAGGGCTTCGACGATGACGGCAACGCCACCCGGGCCGTAACCCTCGTAGCGGACTTCATCATAGTTTTCGCCGTCCGCGCCGGAGGCCTTCTTGATCGCGCGCTCGATATTGTCCTTCGGCATGGACTGAGCCTTGGCGTTCTGGATCGCCAGACGCAGGCGCGGGTTCATGTTCGGGTCGGGCATGCCCGTCTTTGCCGCAACGGTGATTTCGCGTGCAAGCTTGGAAAACATTTTGGACCGTACGGAGTCCTGCTTGCCCTTGCGGTGCATGATGTTCTTGAACTGTGAATGACCAGCCATGGAAAACCTGATTGTCGTAATTTGGAGATTGCGGGCCTTATAAGTGCGATAGCCGCGCCATTCAACCCCGCACGCGCTTTCTCTTGCCGCAACATCAGAAGGAACTGATTTATCCGCTCTTCGTTCTGATCATGAACGCGGCGGAAGGGCACATGATTTCTCTCCATCGCAGCATCAGACCGGAAGGAGAAAACATATGGTCAGCCTGACTGAAGCAAGAGAAGCCCCGGCCCGTCAGCTCTGGGACGAGATCAACTCCGTCCACGCCGGCATGCTCGGTCTTGAAGGCCTGCACAATCACATGCAGCCCATGGCGCCTCATGCTGATCCCAAGACCAACACGATCTGGTTCTTCTCCAAAAAAGACACCGATCTGGTGAAGTCACTGAAATCCGGTTCCCGGGCGCATTTCTGCGTGGTGGGCAAGGACCATGACTACCATGCCTGCCTTTCAGGCGTTCTTGAAGTACGCGACGACAAAACCAAGATCGACGAATATTGGAATTCCGTCACGGCCGCCTGGTACGAGCATGGCAAGAGCGATCCGCAACTGACAATGCTGGCGTTGCATGTCGATGATGCCGATATCTGGGCTTCGACGGACAGCACGCTCAAATTCGGCTGGGAAATCGCCAAGGCGAACATGTCGGATGACAAGACGCCGGATGTCGGCGTTCGCCAGCATCTCAACTTTGCCTGATCAACATCTCCAACCGTCTTTCCTCGCCCATCGCCATGCTACATGCCTTTCGGCACGAGTATCTGCGGCTGGCGGGGAAGGTTTCTCATCGAAACCCGGATCACCGGGTCGGTCGCATAGGCAATGCGGAAACTTTCGCCGAACATTGTGAGAAACTGCTCCAGCGGCGGCCCGGTACGATGCATCGGCAAAATCAGCGCGGAGCGCAGGCGCTTGACCACCCGGCTCATGCTGTCGGCGCCCATTGTCAAGCCGCCATCCACCGGCACCATCAGCACGTCGAGGCGGCCGATTTCGGCATAATGCGTATCCGTCAACTCATGATGCAGATGGCCGAGATGACCGATGCACAGGCCCGCAACTTCGAAGATGAAGATGGAATTGCCGTTTTCCTGAAAGGATTCGTAATCGCCCCAGCGGTTGCGGATATCGGTTGCGACATTGCGAATATAGACATCGCCTACCAGAACCTTGTGTTCGGCCTTTTCTCCCGGCGTATCGCTCCAGCCATGCAGCACATATTGGATGGCAGGGTCCGGACTAAGGGTGAAGTGGGTCGAATGCGCCCGGTTCATCGTTACGACCGTCGGCATGACGGGCGGGCGATAGACGCCGTTATAGTCCGTGGCGATCGTTACCCCGCCGGGGCTTTCGATCAGATAGGTGGAATGGCCGATGAAGCTGATCTTCACCTCTTCCTTCGCCGCCGCCTGAGCCAATTGAACACCCGGCGGATTGAAGCTCGCAAACATGACGCCGGGAATGTTGCTGGCTATCGCCTGGCATTGACTGATGGGCGGGCGGCTTTCCGTCTGGGAGAAGGCCGCTCCTGATGAGGCGATCAGCCCCGATATTGCAAGCATTAGCACGCGCAGCATCATGCCACTCCCTGAACTTGCGAAGGGTGGGAGGATGAGGCAGGTTTTGCGGAGCGTCCAGTTACAAGAGTGCCGGAAGGCTCACACTCTCGTCATTGTGAACGCTTCAGGGAGAGATCACGCCCAGAAGGAGGGCAGGGTCTCCGAGAGCCGGGGACCGATGCGTAGCGGCGCGATCTTTTCTGCAAGCCCGGTGCGGTCGGAGATTTCGACGCCGACGCCGCAGATCGTCGCCGGTCCGCTGGCAGCCTCGAAACGGCCCTTCGGCATTTTGGAAATGAAGCGGTTGATCGGCTCTTCCTTTTCCATTCCAAGCGAGCTGTCATAATCGCCGCACATGCCGGCATCCGACATATAGGCCGTGCCGCCATTAAGAATCTGCGCATCCGCCGTCGGGACATGGGTATGGGTGCCGACAACGAAGCTCGCGCGGCCATCCACGAAATGGCCGAAACACTGTTTTTCACTCGTCGCTTCCGCATGGAAATCGAAGATGATGGCGTCGGCCTGTTCCTTCAGCGGACAGGCGGCAAGAATGTTTTCCGCGGACTTGAAGGGATCGTCCAGTTCCGGATGCATGAAGACCCGCCCCATGATGTTGGCGACCAATATGCGTGCGCCGTTGCGAGCATAAAAAATGCCCGAACCCTTGCCCGGCGTACCGTCAGGATAATTGGCGGGCCGCAGGAACTGGTCATGACGCTCGCAGAAGGAAACCGCTTCCTTCTGGTCCCAGACATGGTTGCCGGTCGTGACGACATCGGCGCCGGCATTGATGGTCTCGAGATAGATATCTTCGGTGATACCGAAGCCGCCGGCGGCGTTTTCACCATTGACGATCACAAAATCGAGCTTCAGATCGGAAATCAGCCCCGGCAATCGTTCCCAGACAGCCGTGCGTCCGGTCTTGCCAACCATATCTCCGAGAAAAAGAAGCCTCATTCACCCGCCCCGATCTTGCGCATGTTTCTAGATTTCGTCCCCTCTAGAGCATTTCCAGGAAAAGTGGAACCCGGTTTTCCGTCCGGAAATGCGACAAAACAAAGAGTTAGAGGGTCTAGGCCATTCAAAAACGGAAACCCTCTAACGGGTAATCCGTCTTTTAAAAAGTGCTAAAGCGCCTTTTGTCCACGATCGGAGCTCGACAACGGAGCGGAAAACCAGCGCAGGCCGCTTTCCGTCAGAATGGCGTGAAGCGAGACATCATGCGGCTCCGCCGGTACGGATGGCACTTCCTGACAATCAAAGGCGACGCCGATGAGAACTGGCTGTTTGCCTCTCGCGTGTAACCGTGCAATCGCGCGGTCGTAATGGCCCGCGCCATAACCGACCCGCTGCCCTCGCCCATCGAAGACCGAGAGAGGCACGAGCAGAATATCCGGATCGAGAACCTCCGCATCCTCGCCCGGACCGGTCGTGCCGAAGCCGGTCTTCACCAACGGCGTATCCGCCTCGAAGCAACGGAAGACGATGGTTTCACGATCCAGCACAACGGGAAGGACGAGACGCCCGCCCCGCTCACGCAATGCTTCCATCAGCGGCCGTGTATCGGCCTCGGATCGGATCGGCATGAAGCCGGAAATCACGGCGCCACGCGCAAAGGCAATGTCGGAGGCGCCATGTGCCGTTATAGACTGACTCTTCTGCTGCCGCTCCGTCGGCGTCAGCGCATCGCGCGCGGCGAGCCTTTCGCCGCGCAGTCTCGCTTTTTCGGCAACGTCGCCGGACATCAGGCAGCCCGGCTCACGAGAACCTTGTCGATGCGATGACCGTCGAGGTCGATGACTTCAAAACGCCAGCCGTTGCGGGTGACGTGCTCGCCCAGTTCCGGCAGGCGACGGAACTCGTCCAGAACCAGACCGGCAACGGTTTCGAACTCGGCATCCTCGTCGATCTTGAAGCCCATGCGATAAGCGAACTCATCGGCGGGCATCCAGCCGGCGACAAGGAAGGAACCGTCCTCGCGCTCGACAATGGCCGGCTCCTCGTCATTGTCTTCCTGGAATGCGCCGGTGATGGCCTCCAGAACGTCGCCGGAGCTGACGATACCTTCGAAATGGCCGTATTCGTCGTAGACCAGCACCATGTGCACGGTGGAGCGACGCAGCGACTGGATGACGTCCACCGCACTCGTCAAATCCGATACGACAGGAACTTCGCGCAGAAGCTCACGAATATTGAGCTCCTTGCCGGAGGCCAGCGCATCGAAAGCATCCTTGGCGAAAAGCACGCCGAGAATCTCATCCGAAGCGCCGTTACGCACCGGCAGGCGCGAACGCTGCGTCTGGCGAAGCTGCTCGCGGATTTCCTCGGCGCTGTCTTCGATATCGACCACTTCCACATCACGACGCGGCGTCATCAGGCCACGCGCATTGCGGTCGGCAAGGCGCATGACGCTTGTGATCATCGCCGATTCCTCGGTCTCGATCACGCCGGCGCTATGGGCTTCTGCCAGAACCGTGCGGATTTCATCGTCCGTGACCGATGCGTTGGACTCGCCGCTGTGGCCGAGAAGGGCAAGAACCGTCTTGCCCGACTTGTCGAGCAGCCATACCAGCGGCGCGCCGACCTTGGACAGCAGCATCATGGTGGGTGCGACGCGGGCGGCGACCTTTTCGGGATCGCGCAGCGCAATCTGCTTGGGCACCAGTTCGCCGACGATCAGCGACAGATAGGTAATGGCGACGACAACCGAGCCGACGCCAAGCGCATCGGCGGCACGGTCGGGAACACCCTGTTCCAGCAGCCACGCCGTGAAGCGGGCACCGAGCGTGGCACCGGAAAAAGCACCGGAAAGGACGCCGACCAGCGTGATGCCGATCTGCACTGTGGAAAGAAAGCGTCCGGGATTTTCAGAAAGGCTGAGCGCCTGTGTGGCGCCCTTGCTGCCTTGCGTGGCAAGCACCTTGAGCCTCGCCGGTCTGGAGGAGACAACGGCAAGCTCGGACATGGCAAGCACACCGTTCAATACGGTGAGCAGGACCACGATCATAATTTCAGTAAACAAGTTTAGCTCTTTGGGCTGTTGAACGGCACGTCGCGGTTTTGACCGCAGCGCCCTTTTTTAAAGGGCATGACAGACATACCAATCCGGATAATAGGGAATTGTTCCGCCATTGCAATGACGGCAATATAAAAAAGCCGCGTCCGGCAGTTATGAAAAATCACTGTCGAATATATCAAGGATATGGTGAAGCATCGGGGTTGATACGAAACTTCAAGCGCGATCCACGGCGACCGATGGAGATTTACGATCCTGGGTGCCTACAAAAGTAGGTGGGCGCCGTGTGTCCAGTCCCACGGGACTGGCCAGGGACAGCTCCCTTTGGATCGAGTATGGCCCCAGGGATTGTGGTTCCTGTCGGGAAGCGCAGAACGCATCCAAGATATAGGACGGATCAGGGGAAACCGCCAGAGGGCAACGAGCGAAATTTTGCCGCCTTAGAACTCTTTGCGCCGTCAATGCGCCGCGGGCTTCGGCCGCGCCAGCAGTTTTTCGGTAATACCGTTCAGGCGGTCGGCCAGATCACCGATGGCGAGCGCCACGACTTCATCCGATTTCGCCCTGTGCTCGGCCATGCCGTCACGGTTGCGGGAAAGGGATGCGACCTCTCCTTCCAGCTTCTCGATCTTGCGGTTGAGTTCGGAAAGCTCGTCCATCACCATGATGCCGGCCATGACGGTGAGGCGCAGATCGCCTATTTCGCCGAACTGGCTCTTGAGGTGCCCGACATACCGGTCGAACCTGGTTGCGAGATCGGTCAGATGGTCTTCCTGCCCCGCCTCGCACGCCATGCGATACGCCTTGCCGTCGATCATAACTGTGACTTGCGCCATGAGCCCGCTCCTATCGATCCAGCACCGCGCGGATCGTCTCCATGGCCGTTACCAGCCGGCGGGAAACCTCGCGGTTGACTTCTTCAAGACGATTGGCGCGAAATTCGGCCTGATCCAGCTCATGCGCGAGCCTTGCGCGGTCAACATGAACCCGCTTGACCTCATTATCGATCTCGCCCGTCTCCCTTTGCCGCTCGATACGCATATCGATGGCATTTTCGAGATTTGTGATGGCAGCATTCAGCTCCGTCAGCGCAGATTGTACGGTCTTCTCAGCCGACATCGTTTTTTCCAACTCGCACGCAACCGGCCGAATCGTCCGGTTTCAGGCCTTTTCAACAATCACGAGGTTATTACCCGATTTACCATCCCGTCAATCAAACCAGTGCATTGAGGCGTTTTGCTCTGTGGATGAACGAAGGAGCAGCGGCACATATCGCATGGATTTTGTCAGGATGCCCGATTTTCTAAACGATTTTTTCTCCCTGAGGGAACCGCAAACGCCCGTGGATTTATTGACTTGCCTGCCTCACCTGCTATGGATCAACCCGCTTTTTGGATAGTTGCGTAAAACTATCTCCTTTCACCCGGAAACAGACGGAAAAGCCATGATTTCTCGCGACAAACACAACCGGATGGCCAATGCGATCCGCTTTCTTGCCATGGATGCAGTGGAGAAGGCCAATTCCGGCCATCCCGGACTGCCGATGGGCGCCGCCGATGTCGCCACCGTTCTTTTCACCCGTTACCTGAAATTCGATCCCAAGGCGCCGCTCTGGGCTGACCGTGACCGCTTCGTGCTGTCGGCAGGCCATGGTTCGATGCTGCTTTACTCGCTGCTCTATTTGACGGGCTACGAGGACATGACGATCGACGAGATCAAGCGCTTCCGTCAGTTCGGTTCCAAAACCGCCGGCCACCCCGAATATGGCCATGCGACCGGCATCGAAACGACCACCGGCCCGCTCGGCCAGGGCATCGCCAATGCCGTCGGCATGGCTATCGCTGAGCGCAAGCTGGAAGAGGAATTCGGCTCCGACCTGCAGAGCCACTTCACCTACGTGCTGTGCGGCGACGGCTGCCTCATGGAAGGCATCAGCCACGAAGCCATCGCGCTTGCCGGGCATCTGAAGCTCAACAAGCTCGTTCTGTTCTGGGACGACAACAACATCACCATCGACGGTGAAGTTGGCCTTTCCGACAGCACCGACCAGATCGCCCGCTTCCAGGCCGTGCACTGGAACACCATCCGCGTCGACGGCCATGATCCGGATGCGATTGCAGCCGCCATCGAAGCCGCACAGAAATCCGACCGGCCGACCTTCATCGCCTGCAAGACCGTGATCGGTTTCGGCGCGCCCAACAAGCAGGGCACCCACAAGGTCCACGGCAACCCGCTCGGCGCCGAAGAAATCGCCGCCGCCCGCAAGAGCCTCAACTGGGAAGCCGAAGCTTTCGTCATTCCGGAAGATGTGCTCGATGCATGGCGCCTCGCCGGCCTGCGCTCCACCAAGGCCCGCCAGGACTGGGAAGCCCGCCTCGAAGCGACCGAAGCCGGCAAGAAGGCCGAGTTCAAGCGCCGTTTCGCCGGCGACCTGCCCGGCAACTTCGACAGCGCGATCGATGCCTTCAAGAAGAAGATCATCGAAAACAACCCGACCGTCGCCACCCGCAAGGCTTCTGAAGACTCGCTTGAAGTCATCAACGGCATCCTGCCGGAAATGGTCGGCGGTTCGGCTGACCTGACGCCGTCCAACAACACCAAGACCAGCCAAATGAAGTCCATCACGCCGACGGACTTCTCCGGTCGTTACCTGCATTACGGTATCCGCGAGCACGGCATGGCGGCGGCGATGAACGGCATCGCGCTGCATGGCGGTCTCATCCCCTATGCCGGCGGCTTCCTGATCTTCTCGGATTATTGCCGTCCGTCGATCCGCCTTGCCGCACTCATGGGCATCCGCGTCGTGCACGTCCTGACGCATGATTCCATCGGTGTCGGCGAAGACGGCCCGACCCACCAGCCGGTGGAGCAGATCGCAGCGCTGCGCGCCATTCCGAACCTTCTCCTCTTCCGCCCGGCGGATGAAACCGAGACGGCGGAATGCTGGCAGCTGGCGCTTGAGCAAAAGCATCGTCCGTCTGCGCTGGCGCTCACCCGCCAGAACCTTGCGCCCTCGCGCAAGGAATATGAAGAGAAGAACCTTTCCGCTTACGGCGCTTACGAACTCGTATCCGCAAGCGACGCCAAGGTTTCGATCTTCGCGTCCGGTTCGGAAGTTGAAGTGGCGCTCAAGGCCGCCGCGATGCTGAAGGACAACGGCGTTTCCGCCCGCGTCGTTTCCGTTCCCTGCTTCGAGCTTTTCAAGGAACAGCCGGAAACCTACCGCAACGCCATCATCGGCAAGGCTCCGGTCAAGATCGCAGTCGAAGCCGCCATCCGCCAGGGCTGGGATTATTTCATCGGCTCCGACGGCGCATTCGTCGGCATGCATTCCTTCGGTGCATCCGCACCGGCGAAGGATCTCTTCAAGCACTTCGGCATCACGGCGGAAGCCGTTGTCGCCGCAGTCGAGGCAAAACTTGCATGAGGGCTTCCCAAGCCCTCACATTCCACAAAGACCAAGCACATATCTTGTTCGGGAGACTGTAAATGACTGTAAAAGTTGCCATTAACGGCTTTGGCCGCATCGGCCGCAATGTTCTGCGCGCCATCGTCGAATCCGGCCGCACCGATATCGAAGTCGTTGCCATCAACGACCTCGGCCCGGTTGAAACCAACGCCCATCTGCTGCGCTACGATTCGATCCACGGCAAGTTCCCTGCCGACGTGAAGGTCGAAGGCGACACGATCATCGTTGGCGGCGGCAAGCCGATCAAGGTGACGGCCGTTCGCGATCCGGCAACGCTGCCGCACAAGGAACTCGGCGTTGATATCGCGCTCGAATGCACGGGTATCTTCACCGCCCGCGACAAGGCGGCAGCACACCTGACGGCAGGCGCCAAGCGCGTCATCGTTTCGGCTCCTGCTGACGGCGCAGACCTCACGGTCGTCTTCGGCGTCAACGACGATCAGCTGACGAAGGACCATCTGGTCATTTCCAACGCGTCCTGCACCACCAACTGCCTCGTGCCGGTTGTGAAGGTTCTCGATGACGTCGTTGGCATCGATCATGGCTTCATGACCACGATCCACTCCTACACCGGCGACCAGCCGACGCTGGACACCATGCACAAGGATCTGTACCGCGCCCGCGCCGCAGCCCTGTCCATGATCCCGACCTCGACGGGCGCAGCCAAGGCCGTTGGCCTCGTTCTGCCGCACCTCAAGGGCAAGCTGGACGGCACGTCGATCCGCGTTCCGACCCCGAACGTTTCGGTTGTCGACTTCAAGTTCATCGCCAAGCGCGACACGACGGTTGAGGAAGTCAACGAAGCGATCAAGTCCGCATCCAACGGCAAGCTGAAGGGCATCCTTGGCTACACCGAAGAGCCGCTGGTCTCCCGCGACTTCAACCATGACAGCCATTCCTCGATCTTCGCGATCGACCAGACGAAAGTCATGGAAGGCAAGTTCGTGCGCGTTCTGTCCTGGTACGACAACGAGTGGGGCTTCTCCAACCGCATGTCGGACACGGCCGTCGCATTCGCGAAGACCATCTAAGCGGAACTCAGTTCGATCAAAAAGCCGGCAGGAGCAATCCTGCCGGCTTTTTATTTGTAAAAATGCCGACGGGAACGAGGAAACCCGTCGGCATCGATCCGGAAGCAAGGCGGGGCGCTTCGGATCGAAACCATCGTTGGGGCAAGACGGGCCAACCCGCAGCCAGCGCCGGCGCGCAACCGTCACCTTCTGTTGTTGATGATGATTGGGTCCCGCGAGCCGGCATTGCTCCAGATCGTATCGAAAGTCTGTTGCCTCAACTCACTTTGCTGCATGGAAAGTTTCATCATGCAGTCGGCAGCATCCCGCGAGCCTTCAGGGTAACCAAAGGAGCGGCAGCGCTCGCGTTGCGCGGCCATGTTTTCAGCCGTCTGTTCCGTACTGGAGCAACCCGAAACGATCGCGCCCGCCGCCAATACTATAATAATTCCAGTAATATTTATCCGTTTCATCCGATCGCTCCGGTAATGTTGAAAAGCAATTCGGACGAGAGAACTAACGCAGCTGCATTGTCTCTATGTTACGTCAAGACGACGGAAGATGAATTGTTTCTGCGGGGGGGGGTATCTGCCGCTATCCACGCCATGTATTTTTTCGTCCGCAGGCCGAGAAAATTCCCTTTTCTTGCCTTTGTCTGGTCCACTTTGAGACGGACAAGAGACACAGGGATAACGGTCGTGCGCAATGCACTTCGGCCCTGCCGTATCATTCGATACACCCCGCCTTGCGTCGCCTTTCAACGCCACCCGAAACAGCGCTGACAGACCGCAACCCGTGGCGCATTGACTGCAGACGCGCAGAGCATTCATTGCGGCGGTCAAGGCGGTTTGAATGAGGCGGTGGACGTGGAATCATTTTATCTTCTGTTGCTGGTCGCAACTGTTCTGGTTCTCGTCGCGGCGTTTTCGAGCCTCATCGCCTTCCGCTTCGGCGCACCTCTCCTGTTACTCTTCCTGATGATCGGCCTTGCGGCGGGTGTGGATGGCCTCGGCATTGAATTCACCAACAATCCACTGGCCTATATGCTCGGTTCGCTCGTGCTTGCCGTCATTCTTTTCGATTCCGGTTTCGGTACGTCGATACAATCCTTCCGGCTTTCGGCAGCACCCGCCGTCGCTCTCGCCACGGTCGGCGTCATTCTCACATCCGTCTTTTTCGCGGGCGCGGCCGCCCTGCTGCTCGGGCTTTCCTGGCTGGAGGGCCTGCTGCTTGGCGCCATCGTCGCCTCCACGGATGCGGCCGCCGTTTTCTTCCTGCTGCGCATCGGCGGCATTCATATCCGCGATCAGGTGCGCTCCACGCTGGAAGTCGAATCCGGCACCAACGATCCCATGGCGATCTTCCTCACCATCGCCCTGGTCGAAATCATCGCCAAAGGTCAGGGGCTTGCTGGCATCGACAGCGGCTTTCTGCTGCTTTTCATCGAGCAGATGGGCCTTGGCGTGATTTTCGGCCTGCTCGGCGGGATCATGATCGCCACCGTCGTCAATCGATTCGCCGCCGACCGCGGGCTCGCGCCGATCTTCGTGCTGGCGCTGGCGCTGCTCGTCTTCTCCTTCACCGGCACCATTGGCGGCAGCGGTTTTCTGGCGGTCTATGTGGCGGGCATAGTCGCCGGCAACCGCCGGATTTTCGCCAAGGAAACCATCCGCCGTTTCCACGAAGGGCTGACCTGGCTTGCCCAGATCATCATGTTCCTGATGCTCGGCCTTCTCGCCACACCGTCGCAATTTCCGGCGATCGCCATCCCCGCCGTCCTGCTGGCGCTGTTCCTGATTTTCGTCGCACGCCCGCTCGCGGTGTGGCTGAGCCTTATGCCCTTCAACTATACCCAGCAGGAAACATCCTTCGTGGCCTGGGTGGGCTTGCGCGGCGCGGTCTCCATCCTGCTCGCCATCATGCCCATTCTCGGCGGGCTTGATAATGCGCAGATCTATTTCAACGCCGCCTTCATCATCGTGCTAGTGTCGCTGCTGGTGCAGGGCTGGACCATCAAGCCGGTGGCGACAAGGCTGGGGTTGATCGTGCCGCCGCGCATGGGCGAGGTGGACAAGCTCGAGGTGGACCTTCCGGGCACCGCCAATCATGAACTGATTTCCTACCGGGTCGCCAAGGGCAGCGCCATCATGCAGGGTGAACGTATTCCCCGCTGGGCCATGCCCTCGCTGGTTGTGCGCGACGGCAAATCGATCCGCTACCAATATGCCGGACGGCTGCGTGAAAACGATCTTGTTTATCTTTTCATCGCGCCCGGCTATTCCCGCCTGATCGACCGGCTGTTCGCCAGCGCCCTGCCGGTTGCTGATGACGACGCCGATTTCTTCGGCACCTTCGCGATCTCACCCGCCCGCCCGGCGAAGGAGCTGGACGCGGCCTATGGTCCCGGCCTGCTTTCGCCCGCCGAACAGGTGATGAGCGTCGCCGAACTCATCGAGGCGCGTCTTGCCGGAAAGGCCGATTATGCCGACCGTGTGCGCCTCGGCTCCATCGTTCTGATCGTCCGCGCACTGGACGAGCATGAGGCAATCACCGGCGTCGGAATTTCGCTCGAACCGGTGGAACCGGCCACCAGCCTGCCGATCTTCATCAGCTTTTCGGAAATCCTCAACCGTGTGCGTGATTATCTGGCGCAGAAGCGTCAGCCACGCCCCGCCGGCGTTGAAGAAAACGCCTCCGCCCCGGCCAATACAGTGAGAGAAAATGAGGCCTGACCGGCTTGCGTCGTCAATCAGGCATAGTATGGTCCGTGCCGAACTCGCAACAAATCAGGATCGACCTATGCCCGCTTTCAAGACCCTCGACGACCTCAACGACATTGCCGGAAAGCGCGTTCTCGTCCGCGTTGATCTCAACGTACCGGTCGCGGATGGCAAGGTGACGGACGCAACCCGTATCGAACGTGTTGCGCCGACCATTCTGGAACTGTCCTCAAAGGGCGCGAAAGTCATCCTGCTCGCTCATTTCGGCCGTCCGAAGGGCGAACCGGTCGCCGACATGTCACTTTCCCAGATCGTGCCCGCCGTCGAGGAAGTGCTGGATCACGCCGTTTCCTTCGCCTCCGATTGCATCGGCGCACCGGCGGCGGATGCCGTCGCGAAACTGAACGACGGCGATATCCTGCTTCTGGAAAACACCCGCTTCCACAAGGGCGAAGAAAAGAACGATCCCGCCTTCGTCGAGGCTCTGGCGGCCAACGGCGATGTCTATGTGAACGACGCCTTCTCCGCCGCCCACCGCGCCCACGCCTCCACCGAAGGCCTTGCGCGCCACCTGCCCGCTTATGCCGGGCGCACCATGCAGGCCGAGCTTGAGGCGCTGGAAAAGGGCCTCGGCCAGCCGGTCCGTCCGGTGGTCGCCATCGTCGGCGGCGCCAAGGTTTCGAGCAAGATCGATCTCCTGATGAACCTCGTCAAGAAGGTCGATGCCCTTGTCATCGGCGGCGGCATGGCCAACACCTTCCTCGCCGCCCGCGGCACAAATGTTGGCAAATCGCTCTGCGAGCATGATCTGGCCGAGACCGCAAAGCAGATCATGATCGAGGCGGCGACATCCGGCTGCGCCATCGTGCTGCCGGAAGACGGCGTGGTCGCCCGCGAGTTCAAGGCCGGTGCGGCCAATGAAACCGTCGACATCAACGCCATTCCCGCCGACGCCATGGTTCTCGATGTTGGCCCGAAATCGGTTGAAAGCATCAAGGCCTGGATTTCACGTGCGGAAACGCTGGTCTGGAACGGCCCGCTCGGCGCTTTCGAAATCGAGCCCTTCGACGCAGCGACTGTGGCTGCCGCGAAACACGCAGCCGAATGCACGAAGGCCGGCAAGCTCGTCTCCGTCGCCGGCGGCGGTGATACCGTGGCGGCACTCAACCATGCCGGCGTTTCGGACGATTTCACCTATATCTCGACGGCAGGCGGCGCCTTCCTCGAATGGATGGAAGGCAAGGAATTGCCAGGCGTTGCCATCCTGACCGCCGCCAAGTAAACTTACCCTACTTGCCTGACACAAGGCCGGACAAGCCATGCTTGTCCGGCCTTGTCTTTTGGTAAGCGGCACCTTGAGGAAAAGTTTCAAACGATTGAAATGATTTCAATCGTTTCAATGAGTTAGCGTGCCATTTCCCTGCCCTGGAACTTCTGTTATCGGAAATTTATTGTGCCTTGGGAGAATAGCAAATGACCGAACGTCTCGAAGACATCGCCATCAAAATGGTTGCCGACGGCAAGGGCCTGCTCGCAGCCGACGAATCCACAGGAACGATCAAAAAGCGTTTCGACAGCATCAATCTGGAGTCCACCGAGACCGCCCGCCGCGACTACCGCGAAATGCTGTTCCGCTCCGACGACGCCATGAAGAAATACATCTCCGGCGTCATTCTCTACGAAGAGACCCTGTTCCAGAAGGCCGCCGACGGCACGCCTTTCGTTGATATCATCAAGGCAGCCGGCAGCCTGCCGGGCATCAAGGTGGATATCGGCGCGAAGCCGATGGCTTTCCACCCTCACGAATTCATCACCGAAGGCCTCGACGGTCTTTACGAGCGCCTGCGCAAATATCATGAAGCCGGCGCCCGCTTCGCCAAGTGGCGCGGCGTCATCACCATCGGTGAACAGCGCCCGAGCTGGGGTTCTATCAAGGCAAACTCCCAGTCGCTCGCCCGTTACGCCGCTCTCTGCCAGCAGGCAGACATCGTGCCGATCGTGGAACCCGAAGTGCTGATGGACGGCGAACCGGGCACGCACGACATCGACCGCTGTGCGGAGGTCACGCAATGGGTTCTCCAGACCGTATTCGCGGATCTGTTCGACGCCCGCGTCAACCTGGAAGGCATGATCCTCAAGCCGAACATGATCATCGACGGCAAGAAAGCCCGCAAGGCTTCCGTCGAGGAAGTAGCGGAAAAGACTGTAAAGGTTCTGAAGGCGACCGTGCCATCAGCCGTTCCGGGCATCGCCTTCCTTTCCGGCGGCCAGTCCTCCGAAGAGGCGACGGCGCATCTCTCCGCCATGAATGCCGGCTACGACCTGCCCTGGTCGCTGACCTATTCCTACGGCCGCGCGCTTCAGGATACAGCCCTCAAGACCTGGGGCGGCAAGCAGGAAAATGTCGCCGCCGGCCAGCGCGCCTTCACGCACCGCGCCGCGATGAACAGCCTTGCCGCCAAGGGCAACTGGAAGCAGGAACTCGAAAAGGCAGCCTGAGGCCCTCGCCGGCAGGCATTTAGTCAAATAAAAGCCGCCCTCAGGGGCGGCTTTTTCGTTAAGGGCGCAGAAGCAGCGTCGCCGACCATATGACAAAGGCGGCAACCGCGATCTTCCAGCAATCGCCTCTTTTCTTCAGGCCCGGCAGGCCGAGCGGCCGGATGATCTGGATCGCCATGGCCAGCAGTAAAAAAAGGCCGATCGCCTTCGTCATTTATTGAGCCTTTTCTTTATTTCTGCATCGTCACAGGCTGGACATTTTTACCGTTCACCAGAAGAGTGCAACTCATTCGGGCAATGCCCGTCTATGGCCTGTCCGACCGTCCGTCCGAACGCATGAGAGTGTTTTCATGAGCAGAAATCTTCTACCCGTATTCGCTCTTTTATCCAGCACTCTGTTTCTTTTTCTCGGCAACGGCCTTCAGGGTCTCATCCTGCCCGTTCGTGGTTCGGCGGAAGGTTACTCCAATGAAATTCTGGGCTTTCTGGGCACTTCATGGGCGGCGGGCTTCGTCGTCGGCTGCTTTGTCGCGCCTGCCATCGTGCGCCGTGCGGGGCATGTGCGGGCATTCGGCTCCTTCGTGGCGCTGGTGTGCCTGACGGTGCTGATGACCGGCCTTATCATCGACGACACGTCGTGGATTGCACTGCGCGCGCTTACCGGCTTCTGCACGGCCGGCACCTCGATGATCATTGAAAGCTGGCTGAACGAGCGCGCCACCAATGAAAGCCGTGGCATGATCTTCTCGCTCTATATCGCCATCACGCTGCTCGGCGTCGTGGCGGGGCAGATGATCGTGCCAATGGGCGATATCAGCAATACGTCGCTGTTCATGATCTGCGGCATCATCTATTGCATCGCCATTCTGCCGGCCACGCTTTCGAAAGCGGCCAGTCCGCAACCGTTGCAGAAGGTGAAGCTGGATCTGCCGGCCCTTTACCGCAACTCGCCGGTCTCCTTCGTCGGCATCCTGATGATCGGCATTGCCAACGGCGCTTACGGTACGCTCGGCGCCGTCTTCGGCGCGCGCGCAGGTCTGGACCCGACCATGATCGCCATCATGGTTTCGGTCACGATTTTCGTCGGTGCGCTGGCGCAATTTCCGGCGGGAAGGCTTTCAGACCGGATAGACCGCCGATACGTGCTGGCGGGACTTGCCGGGCTTGGCGCGGTCGCGGGTCTCGCTGTCGCGGTGGTGCAACCGCATGACGTCTATGTGCTGATTTTCATGATCGCCATTTACGGCGCTGCCGCCAACGCGCTTTATCCCATCGCCGTGGCGCATGCCAACGACTTCGCCGCCTCGGAAGACTTCGTCAAGGTCTCGGGCGGCCTGCTCTTGCTTTACGGCATCGGCACCATCATCGGCCCGACACTCGGCGGCGCGATCATGACCCATTCTGGCCCCTATGCCCTGTTTCTGGTGACGGCTGTGGCGCATCTGCTCATCACCGCCTACGCCATCATCAGAAGTCGCCAGCGCGCAGCACTTTCAACCGAGGAAAAAGACAATTTCTCGACCATGATGCCGACGACGCCCTCACCGCTCGTCACGCCGGAGAGTATTGCGCTTGACCCGCGCGCGCAGCAATATCCCGCAGACGATGGCGACTATGTGGAAAAAGGAGCAGGCATATGAGCCTCTTTGACGATGACCGTCCGCAAAAGCCGGTAGCGCACGAGATCGGCGGCGATCTCAGCCTTCTTTCGGTGGACGAACTGAGCAGCCGTATCGATCTTCTGCAAGCCGAAATCACCCGGCTGGAAGAGGAGAGGACACGGAAATCCGCCGGCAGGCAGGCGGCTGAGAATCTCTTCCGATCCTGACGCGCACTTGAGAATAGACATGGGACTGCACTTCCAATGCCTAAAGCTGCGGCTCAGGCGGTATCTGGAAGTGAATATCCGGGGCAGTCTTTCGTTTACCATTAACCAAAAATTAAGCTTTCTGAGAGATTACTATACATGTCCAGTTCTTCTGGACCTCAGGCATCTTCTCCATACGGCGAATTGGTCTGATTTTTCTCCCTGTTTTACCTTGAGAGCCGCTTTCGCGGCTCTTTTTTTGCCGCTCGCCGGATTCCGTAAAACTGTGGGTATTAACCCTTCTTTAATAATTGCCTTGCGCATTTCAGGTAAAGATACCATCCTGAAAACACTAAAGGCCGGAACAAAATATCCGGATCGTCGTTGCCTGACAGTGTGGTGCGTGAGCAGGGATTTAAAGAAAATGTCGGAACAGGTTTTAAATACCATAAGCTTTGCGGGTCGCGCGGCTGCTTCCAACCAGTTCAAGACCCTCTATACCGAAGGCATGACCTTGGTTGAGGAAACGGCAAGTTATCTCGATGGCGCCGGCCGCGCCGCCTCCAAGGTGCTGCCGCGCATGGCCTCTGTGCTCTATGCGGCGGAATCAATGCGCCTCACCACCCGCCTGATGCAGATGGCCTCCTGGCTGCTTCTGCAGCGCGCCGTCAACAATGGCGAGATGACGCGCGACCAGGTTCTGAGCGAAAAGAACAAGGTGCGGCTCGACAGCTTCAATGTCGACCGTAACGCGCCCGGCTGGAACGACCTGCCCGAATCCTTCCGCGACCTCATCGAACGGTCGCTGCGCCTCCAGAACCGCATCGCCCTGCTCGACCGCGAAATCTATCGCCCGTCCGAAGCCGCCAAGGTGCCGGACAATGAAAACAGCGTGCAGGCGCAGCTCAACCTTCTGCGCACGGCTTTCTCGATCAACTGAGAAAAGACGACCTTATCCGGACAATTTGAAAAGCAGGCTGAAAAGCCTGCTTTTTTGTTTTGGTCGTTACACCCATATGTACAGCCGCGAAAATCAGACAACAAAAAAGCCCGGTAAAACCGGGCTTTTTTTAAACGATCCGTCCGCAAGTGGATCAGAGGCCGAGGCCGCCGAAACGCTTGTTGAACTTGGAAACGCGACCACCGCGGTCCATAAGCTGCTGGTTGCCGCCCGTCCATGCCGGATGGGACTTGGGGTCGATTTCAAGGTTCATGACTGCGCCTTCCGAACCCCAGGTAGAGCGGGTTTCGTATTCGGTGCCATCGGTCATGACGACCTTGATCGTGTGATAAGCGGGATGGATATCAGCCTTCATGACAATCTTCCTGGTTAAGTGACGTGCGGTCCATTTGCCGCAATTGCGTCAACTGAGCCATTTTAATAAATGAAGCCATAGACCAGATGGGCTATGGCTTCCCAATTCGATGCGGAGCCTATACATGAAGGTCGCCCAGATAACAAGAGCCTGCTATCCCCTTGTGAAAGGAGATGGCCGCAGGGGCTGGAATTTTACCGCACGCCGGAAATTCATCCGCAAAAGGCCCAAAAACGGCATTGAACGAGGAGCATAGAGGACGTGGCAGACATTGACGAGCAGAAAGCTGCGAAACAGAGAAGCCTGAAGCCGCTTCTTGGCCTCTTCCCCTATCTGAGCCGTTATCGCGGCCTGATGGCGGCAGCCCTTTTCGCGCTTGTGCTGTCCTCCGCCACGACATTGGCCCTGCCGCTCGCCGTTCGCCGCATCATCGACCACGGTTTCCAGACGCCGGATGGCGGCATGATCAATAGCTATTTCGCCGTGCTTCTGGCGATTGCCGTTGTCCTCGCGCTCGCCAGCGCCATGCGTTATTATTACGTCATGACCATTGGTGAAAGGGTCGTTGCCGATCTGCGTCGCGATGTCTTTGCCCATCTCACCACCCTGTCGCAGCAGTTTTTCGATAGCAACAGATCCGGCGAACTGACCTCGCGACTGACCGCCGATACGGTGCAGATCCGCTCGGCTTTTGGATCGTCCGCCTCCGTGGCTTTGCGCAACATCATCATGTGCTGTGGCGCCGTGGCGATGATGATCTATACCAGCCCCGGCCTTTCCGGCCTCGCACTGCTTGCCATTCCCTTCATCGTTTTTCCTTTGATCGCCTTCGGGCGCTCGGTTCGCGCCCGCTCCCGCACTACGCAGGATACATTGGCCAATTCCGCCGCCTATGCTTCCGAGACGATCGCTGCGAGCCGCACCGTGCAGTCCTTTAACGCCGAGATGCTGGCAAATGCCCGTTATGGCGCTTCCGTGGAAGCCGCCTATCAGGGCGCTCGGGCGGCAATCGGCGCACGCTCCATTCTCACCGCCGTCGCCATCGCGCTGGTCTTCGGCAGCGTCGTCGGCATTCTCTGGTATGGCGCGCAAAGCGTCCTGTCGGGCAGCATGACGGCAGGCACGCTCGGTCAATTCGTGCTTTATTCGGTCATCGCCGCAAGCGGTCTCGGCCAGCTCTCGGAAGTCTGGGGGGAACTGGCGCAGGCGGGTGGTGCAGCCGAACGGCTTTCCGAATTGCTGAACGAGCGCTCGCCCGTCGCAGAACCTACAACACCCGTCGCCATGCCGCAGCCGCCGCGCGGCGAAGCCGAATTCGAAAATGTCGATTTTGTCTATCCGCTCGCGACAGGGCGGCCAATCGTCTCCGGCCTCTCCTTCAAGGTCAGCGCCGGCGAAACCGTCGCCATCGTCGGGCCTTCAGGTGCGGGCAAGAGCACGGTCTTTTCGCTGCTGATGCGCTTTTACGATCCGCAGCAGGGCAGCATCACCGTCGACGGCACGGATATCCGCGACGTCACCCTCGCCGATCTGCGCGCGCGCCTGTCCATCGTTCCGCAGGATGTGGCGATATTCGCCTCTTCCATCCACGACAATATCGCCTTCGGCCGACCTGACGCGACACGCGAGGAGGTGCGCGCCGCCGCCATCGCCGCACAGGCCGACAGCTTCATCGAACGTCTCACCGATGGATATGACACCCAGGTGGGCGAACGCGGCGTGACGCTTTCCGGCGGCCAGCGCCAGCGCATCGCCATTGCCCGCGCCATCCTGCGCAACGCGCCGATCCTGCTGCTCGACGAAGCGACCTCGGCGCTTGATGCGGAAAGCGAAACGCTGGTTCAAAAGGCGCTCGACGAACTGATGAAGACCCGCACCACCATCGTCATCGCTCACCGCCTCGCCACTGTGCTGAAGGCCGACCGTATTCTGGTGATGGATGAGGGCCGCATCATCGAGGAAGGCACGCATCAGAGCCTCATTCGCCAGAACGGCCTTTATGCGCGGCTTGCCCGGCTGCAATTTCAGACCGGGCCGGACGAATTGCGCGCCCAGGCTTAGTTCACGCAATCGGAGCGGAATTTCAGGCAAAACCGCTGGCGTTTCGCCATTCCGCTCTCAACGACTCACGCCAGCACGCTGCGTCCGGCAATACGGCCTGAAAACAGACAGCCGCCAAGAAATGTGCCCTCCAGGGCGTTGTAGCCATGCATGCCGCCGCCGCCGAAACCCGCCACTTCGCCGGCGGCATAAAGGCCCGGCACCGGCTCACCGGCAGCATCCAGCACCCGCGCGTCAAGATCGGTATGAAGGCCGCCAAGCGTCTTGCGCGTCAACACATGCAGCCGCACGGCAATCAGCGGCCCCATCGCCGGGTCGAGCAGCCGGTGCGGTTTTGCCGTCCGCATCAGCCGGTCGCCGAGATAACGGCGCGCGCCATGGATGGCCGTTACCTGCGCATCCTTGCTGAAACCGTTATCGATTTCGCGGTCGCGCGCCTCTATCTGCCGGCGGATATGGTCTATATGCAGCCGGTTATCACCACTGATGGCGTTCATCGCCGCCACGAGTTCTTCGAGCGTATCCCGAACCGCGAAATCTTCGCCACGCTCCATGAAGGCACGCACTGGTCCCGGCGGCTCCTTGCCCAGCCTTTTGAGCAGCAGCGGTATATCCTTGCCGGTCAGATCAGGATTCTGCTCGGAGCCCGAAAGCGCAAATTCCTTCTTGATGATCGCCTTGGTCAGAATGAACCAGCTATGGCCGCTGCCGCGTTCACCCAGCATTTTTAGCGTGCCGAGCGTATCGAAACCCGGCATGGCGGGGGCGGCGAGGCGGTTTCCATCCGCATCGCACCAGAAGGACGAGGGACCGGGCAGGATGCGGATACCGTGACCCGGCCAGATCGGATCATGGTTTTTCACGCCCTCGGTATAATGCCACATGCGGTCACGATTGATGACGGCCCCGCCGGCCGTTTCCGTAATGGCGACCATGCGGCCGTCCACATGCGCGGGGACACCGCAGACCATGCCGGCAGGAGGCTCGCCCAGACGTTCCACCGGCCAGTTGCGCCGCACCAAGTCCTGATTGCCGCCGATGCCGCCGGAACTGACGATGACCGCCGCAGTGGAGAAGGTAAAATCGCCCTGCTCTTCCCGGCTGCTCTCCTGCCCGCGCTGCACGGGGTCGGCTGCAAGAACAGCGCCTGAAATACCGGTCACCCGGCCGTCGGTGATATCCAGACGATCAACCCGGTGGCGAAAACGGAAGGTCAGCCGGCCGGTTGCCGCCATGGCCTTCGCCTTTTTAACGAAGGGTGCGAGTACGCCCGGACCCGTGCCCCACGTGACATGGAAACGCGGAACGGAATTGCCATGACCATGAGCGAGGCTGCCGCCGCGCTCGGCCCAGCCGACCACGGGAAACCAGCGCATGCCCATGCGGTGCAGCCATTCGCGTTTTTCACCGGCGGCAAAATCGAGATAGGCCTCCGCCCAACGGCGCGGCCAATAATCCTCCGGACGGTCGAAACCGGCTGAGCCGAACCAGTCCTGCCTTGCAAGATCGAGACTGTCGCGCACCCGCATCCGGCGCTGTTCGGGACTGTCGACGAAAAACAGACCGCCCAGCGACCAGAAGGCCTGGCCGCCAAGGTTCTGCTCGCCCTCCTGATCCACGATACAGACGCTGAAACCTCGCTCAGCAGCCTCGGTTGCCGCCACCAGCCCGGCAAGCCCCGCGCCGACAACGATCACATCATAGCGTTCCATCAGCCCCTCCCAGATATGACGCAATTACTTTTACGCGAACGTAAATTCAAAACTTATCGCAGCCCCCCGAATGTGGGAGATAAAATTCTTGAGTGAGCTAGATTTTTTTAAGTGACCAGAGCTTTGTTTCTTTATTTTGTTCTACCACGCCCTCTGCCTCCATAATCGACAACAAAGTCCGTGAAATATGGCCTTCGTGCTCAATATGGCCCGTGTAAATTCCAAGCGCACGACCGATTTCAGAATTCTTCATTCCGACGCTCTTAGCCTCCTTCAGTAGGAGATAAATGGCCGACTTCAACTGTGACATTGCCAATTGAGCAACGGCGTAAGGCTCGTGTGGAAACGTCATGCATTCTCCATAAATGCTAGCGCTCGGTGAGCTTGAGTTCGATACGGCGGTTCTGCTGCCGCGCTTCCGGCGTATCACCTTCGGCAATCGGCTGATATTCGCCGAAACCAGCGGCAACCAGCCGGTTTGCCGGTACGCCCTTGGAAATCAGGAATTTCACCACCGAGGTGGCACGGGCAGAGGATAGTTCCCAATTGTCCCGGTAACGTCCGGAACCGGAAAGCTGGACATTATCCGTGTGGCCATCCACGCGCAGGACCCAGTTGATCTCCGCCGGAATTTCCTTGGCGAGATCGAGCAGCGCGACCGCCAGCTTCTCCATCTCCGCCTGCCCTTCCGGATTGAGTTCATTGCCGCCGGAAGGGAAGAGCACTTCGGACTGGAAGACGAAGCGGTCGCCGACGATGCGGATGTTTTCGCGGTCCGACAGGATTTCACGCAGCCGCCCGAAGAAATCGGACCGATAGCGGTTCAGTTCCTGCACCCGCTGCGCCAGTGCGACATTGAGGCGGCGGCCGAGATCGGCGATCTTGACCTGAGAGGAGGTATCCTTGGCTTCCGACGCCTGCAGGGCGGCTTCCACCGAAGCGATCTGCGCTCTCAGCGCCGCAATTTGCTGGTTCAGCAATTCGATCTGCGCGGAGGCGCGGGAATTGGCCTGCCTCTGGTCGTCCAGTTCGCCGGTCAGGCTGCCAATCCGGGCATTGGCGCTGGCATTGTTGCCCGACCCCGCATCGAGGAGCGCCTGCAGTCGGGAACGCTCGTTTTCTGAAGCCGCAAGCGTCGATTGCAGGCTTGCCAGCGCGTCCTCAATATCCTGCTTGTTGCCTTTTTCCATGGCCAGAAGTTCGGTCAGTTCGGCAATCTGGCTGTTGAGGCGTGTCAGCACCTCGTCCTTGCCGGTAATTTCGCGCGACAGCACGAATTGCGCCAACACGAAGACCGTCAGCAAAAACATGATGGCCATCAGCAGCGTCGAAAGCGCATCAACGAAACCCGGCCAATAATCCACACCCCTGTCGCGGCGGCGGTTGCGCGCAAGCGCCATGGCTACTCGCTCCCGTTATCGTGCCGGGTGCGTCCGGAAGATTTCGTATCGCCGTCGATCCGCGCTGACAACCGGTCGAGCGTGCGGCGGAGTGATTTCGATTCCTCCTGCTGCGCTTCGATCCAGTCTCGCAACATCTGCTGTTCGCTGCGCATGTTCTTGACCAGACCCTGAATGCCCTCGGCAAGGCTGGTCATGGCCGCCAGCGAACGCTCGGTGCTGACCACGGCGCCCGGCTCGGCAACCTTGAACTCCCTCGGCCCTTCCACCGAAGTATCAGTTACTGATGACAGCCAGTTTTCAAGCTGGGTATAAAAACGGTTCTGCGCGCGGCCGGCCTGAAGATCGAGAAAACCAAGGATCAGCGAACCGGAGAGACCGAGCAGCGACGAGGAGAAGGCCGTTCCCATGCCGGCCAGCGGCGCGGTGAGACCGGCCTTCAGCGAACCGAGAATATCGTTGCTGTCACCCGCGCTCGGATCGAGTGACTGGATGACATTGCTGATGGCGCCGATGGTGCCGATCAGGCCCCAGAAGGTGCCGAGCAGACCGAGAAACACCAGCAGGCCGACGAGATAACGCGAGGTATCACGTGACTCATCGAGCCGTGTCGCGATGGAATCGAGGATCGTCCGCTGCGTGACCGTGGAAAGCAGGACTTCGCCGCGCTTGCCGATCAGCGTGCTCATCGGCGCAAGCAGTTTTGGCGCACGACCGACCTTTTCGACGCTGCCGGCAGCGCGAAAGGCATTGAACCAGCGGACTTCCGAGCGCAGGCTCATCGTCTGCGTAAACACCAGAATGATGCCGATGGCCAGCACGCCGAGAATGAAGCCGTTGAGCCCCGGATTGGTCATGAAGGCGGTGTGCGCCTGCCGATAGAGAATAGCCGCCAGGAAGCCGACGAGGATCAGAAACAGAACCATCGTCCAGAGAAACGGTGTGGGGCTGGACAGCTTTTGGCTGTATTGCCGTGTGGTCACCGGTTTCTCGACGCCAAGATCGAGCAGCTCCGAATCCGCCATAACGTTCGCATTCCCTCTGGTCAGGTATCCAGCGGAAGCTATTTGAAAATTGCGACGATTTGAAGCGAAAAGCCGGTCTTTCGTCACTGGCGTTTTAGGAAAACGTGTGAGCACCCGGCAATGGAAAACAAAAACACCCGGCGAACATTCGCCGGGCGTCTAAAACTTGCAGAAAACGACAGGTTTTCCGCCAAAAACCGATCAGCGGCCCGGGATCGGACGGTTGGCGACCTCAACGAGCGCCTTGTGGATATATTCATTACCAGCAGCAACGGTGCCGCTGCCGAAGATATCCGTGCCGCCCTTGATGTCGGAGGCAAAGCCGCCGGCTTCACGAATCAGCACCAGACCGGCCGCCATATCCCATGGCGAAAGATCGGCTTCCCAGTAACCATCGAGACGGCCCGCGGCGACATAGGCCAGATCGAGCGACGCCGCACCCATGCGACGGATGCCGGCAGCCTCACCCATGACATGGCGAAGCTCTACCAGGAACTTGCCATGATTGCCGCGACCGAGATGCGGCACGCCGCAGCCGATGACGCAATCGGTGAGCGCCTTGCGCGCGGCAACACGGATGCGACGATCGTTGAGGAACGCGCCGCCGCCACGCTCGGCGGTGTAGAGTTCGTCGGTCGCCGGATTGAAGATCACGCCGGCAACGACTTCACCGTTACGCTCCAGCGCGATGGAAACCGCAAAATGCGGAATGCCGTGCAGGAAGTTGGTGGTGCCATCAAGCGGATCCACGATCCAGCGATGCGCGCCATCGCTACCCTTTTCCTCGCCGCCTTCTTCACCCAGGAAGTCATAGGTCGGGCGGGCTTTCATCAATTCATCCCGCACGATCTTTTCGGCTTTCAGATCCGCCTGCGAGACGAAATCGCTCGGTCCCTTGACCGAGACCTGAAGGTTCTGCACTTCACCGAAGTCACGCGACAAAGACTTACCCGCCTTGATGGCGGCCTGAACCATGACATTGAGAAGGGCTGAACGGGCCATCGATGTTGTTTCCTGGAAAGCTTGCGAACCGCCCGGAAGCTCACCGGGCAGGCACGTCATTATTTTCTTGAATTGAAAGTTTGCGGTTCAAGACCACAAAACGCGCGGAAATTCAAGGCAAAAAGCCCATGGGGCAGCACCGGCATGGTTAGGCCCGTCTTCCATCACGTTGGGCGGAAACGATTTGCGGCCTCAATCGCCTTCTTCTGCTGCTCGTCGGTGATCCCGAGATAAAAGTCCTCGAGGGACGGATCCTTCAGCCCGGCGCGACGGGAAAGCACATACCATTTGGCCGCTTCGACCGCATCGGGCCGGGTGCCAAGCGCCTGAATATAAAGATGCGCCACCTTGTTCTGCGCCACGACATTGCCGCGCTGTGCCGCCCCGTAGAGCCAGCGGAAGCCCTCATCCAGATTGCGCTCGCCGCCGAAACCATTCACCAGCCAGATGCCCAGATCGACCTGTGCGGTGTCGTAACCCGCTTTCGCGGCCCGCATCAGCCAGTCCCGCGCCTTGGCCTTCTTTTCGGCTGGTACATCCTTCACCGACCAGTAAATCTGCGACACCGCATATTGCGCGTCTGCGATGCCCTGTTCGGCGGATTTTTCGTAGAACGGCAATGCCATCAGCAGGCCCTTGGCGCCGGGATTTTCCGAAACCAGAATCTGGCCCCAGTTGAACTGGGCAGAGGCGTTACCGCCTTCCGCGGCGCGGCGCATGAAATCGTCGGCCTTCGCCTTGTCGCGGGTGACGAATTTGCCTTCCATCAGGATCAGGGCGA
The DNA here is from genome assembly GCF_049843495.1 of Agrobacterium sp. M50-1. Classification (NCBI taxonomy): domain Bacteria; kingdom Pseudomonadati; phylum Pseudomonadota; class Alphaproteobacteria; order Hyphomicrobiales; family Rhizobiaceae; genus Agrobacterium; species Agrobacterium sp. M50-1. Next base: position 663,338 of record NZ_JBBHZH010000001.1, read on the forward strand.
ATTTGAACATGGCGACGGGATCGCCACCCTGTGCGGCCTGCTGATACCAGAAAGCAGCGGTTTTTTCGTCACGGGCAATGCCCAGACCACGCGACATCATTTCCGCCACCAGCGTCTGGGCGGATGCGTCACCGTTCTGCGCACGGTTCAGCGCCTTGTCGAGCGCCTGCACATATTCACCGCGCTGGAAATGCCCATAGGCTTCGTCCACCCTGCCCTTGAATTCCTTTTCAGGCGGCAGGGCGGGCAGCTCCGCACCCATGCGCTGATAGACATTGACGCCTGCGGACGGCTGCAAGTCCTTCTGCTCTTCGGATTGCACCCTGCCCTGACGGGTCGGCTGAGCCTCATTTTCCAGCTGACGGGAAAGCGCATTGCTTTCGCTCTGCGGCCCGGATTGAGCAAAAGCGACACCCGCCGGCGCGCCGAAAGCAAGCGTCAGCAGCGAAACGGAAAAGCAGAGGTGAACCGAGCGCATGATCATCGCCTGTATCAACCGCCAAACCGTGGCGCTTTTTCGTCAAGCAGGGCGTTGATTTCAGAAACCGCCTGGGCAGCGCCACCGGCATTGTCAAAGACGCCGCTGCGCATCGCCACGAACTCCACGCCGGTTTCAGCTACGGCAACAACCGAAGACACATCCGTGCCACCCATGACGATGGCCGGAATTTCGATCATCGACGCCCACCACTCACCGAGAGCCAGGTTTTTGGGGTGCGCCTCAGGCTTGATGTCGCCTTCCAGCTTTCCGAAAAACACATAATCCGGATTGGACTCGCCCTGCTCCAGAGCCTTGTGACGGTCATCCGCATTGCCGCCGCCGACGATCAGCTTCGGCGTGAACTTTTCCACGGCCTCGGCAAGCGCCTCGGCATTACCAGCTACATGAAGGCCATCCGCCTTCACGCGACCGGCAACGCGGCTGTCTCCGGCAATGAGCGCCGCCGCACCGGCCTTTTGCACGACAGGCACGATCAATTCGGCGCGTTTCTGGAAAGCGGCGTCATCCAGACCATATTGCGGAATGATGACGGAAGCGACATCGCCGCCCCGCAATGCTTCTTCCACTTCTGTCGCCTGCTTTTGCGCGTCGTCCGATTCCGGAACGATCAGGACAAGGCGGCAACGATCTTCAACTAGGGTCATCGGTTCGTCCATTTCAGACAGAAGACGCTTGCCGCGCAATCTGCACTCGTTTTCATATGACAAATCCGATAAACCGGACCGGCGAAAGGATCAACTGTCCATCCATGCTGACCGATTTTCATTTTTATCTCGTCGCCATCCCCGCAGTCGTGCTCGTCGGCCTTTCCAAGGGCGGGCTGGGCGGCGCACTGGCCCTAATGGGCGTGCCGCTGATGGCGCTTGCCGTATCGCCTGTGCAGGCCGCCGCAATCTTTCTGCCGATCCTGATCGTGATGGATCTCGTGGCGCTTTGGGCCTGGCGGCACCACAACCACCGGGAAACGCTCCTCATCATGCTGCCCGGCGCAATCGCCGGCATCACGCTCGGCTGGGCGACCTCAAGCCTCATCTCCGCGGATGCCATGCGTCTCGTCGTCGCCTCGGTGACGATCCTGTTCGTGCTGCGTTATTTTCAGGAGAGTTTCAAAAGCCGTAAGGGACAGGAAATTCCGGCCAAACCGCAAAGACCGGCAGCCGCGACGCTCTGGTCCAGCCTTTCCGGTTATGCGAGCTTCGTGGCCCATGCGGGTGGACCGCCCTTTCAGATCTATGTTCTGCCGCTGAAGCTCGATCCGAAGACCTATACCGGCATGAGCGTACGCTTCTTCGCCATCATGAATGCGATCAAGCTCATTCCCTATTTCGCGCTCGGCGCGCTTGATGCCACCAACCTCAAAACCTCGGCCAGCCTGCTGCCGGTGGCGATGCTGGCGACGCTTGCCGGTGCAAGGGTGGTGAAATATCTGAAACCATCAGTGTTTTACCCGCTGATGTATTCCATGGCGCTGATTGCCGCGCTGAAACTGCTTTGGGACGGGTTGCCTTTCTAGGCTCAGGCAGCCACTAAAAGGCCCTGGCAGCACGCAGGTGCCGTCAGGGCCGAAAAGGAATCCGTCAGTCCTTCATTGAAGGCTGCGGTTTGGCATCAATTAGTGCCTTGTGGAGGCTTTAAGCCTCTGCAGTTCATCCTTCAGGCGCAGTTTACGGCGTTTGAGGTCGGCGATCTCTCTATCGTCAGAGGACGGGGAAGCAAGAATACTTTCGAGCTCCTCCTCCAGAGCACCGTGTTTCTTTTCGAGCGATGCAATATGAGCCTGAATGGTCATGCGGCACGTCCTTCCATTTTTAAGCCTACCTCCAGCTCTCCATCGCTGGAGTTTCAGGTTTGCGACGACAATGTGACACGGATCGCTGGTCTTGTCGAAGGCGAAATGAAGGCAATAAGTGGGCAATTTGGTCGCAAGGGATAACTTCCCGTTACCGCGATTTGATGATAGAGGCTCGTGAACGATCACAGACGCGCCGGAGCCGATCCGGCTAGCATAAAATGGGGATGACGAGATGCCCGATCAGGACCAGGCGGACATCAGGCTCACGCTGGCGCGGCTGCGCCAGGAGCATGAGGATTATGACGCGGCGATCAACGCGATGATCCAGACCAGCTGCGATGCGCTGAGAATACAGCGTATGAAAAAGAAGAAGCTGGCCGTCAAGGACAAGATGACCCAGCTTGAAGATCAGGTCATTCCCGATATCATTGCCTGAGCCGGAGAGATTACGTGACAGCAGAAACGCCCCCCGTCGCCATCATCATGGGCAGCCAGTCCGACTGGGAAACCATGAAGAACGCCGCCGATACGCTGGATGCGCTCGACATCGAATACGAAGCCCGCATCATTTCCGCCCACCGCACCCCGGACCGGCTTTATGACTTCGCCAATGGCGCGAAGGACGAAGGCTTCAAGGTCATTATCGCGGGCGCCGGCGGCGCTGCCCATCTGCCCGGCATGACGGCCTCGATGACGCCGCTTCCGGTGTTCGGCGTTCCAGTCCAATCGAAGACGATGTCCGGTCAGGACAGCCTCTATTCCATCGTGCAGATGCCCGCTGGCATCCCCGTCGGCACGCTCGCCATCGGCAAGGCCGGCGCGATCAATGCGGCCCTTCTTGCCGCTGCGGTTCTGGCGCTGAGCGACGAGGACCTCGCCGACCGGCTGGATGCCTGGCGTGCGCGCCAGTCGGCAGCCGTCGCCGAATATCCCATGGACAGCGCCCAGTGACGACCGAAGTGATGGCAAAGACGACCAACCTGACCATCGGCATCATCGGCGGCGGGCAGCTCGGGCGCATGCTGGCGATGGCCGCAGCCCGTCTCAACCACCGCACCATCGTGCTGGAACCGCAAGCCGATTGTCCGGCTGCGCAGGTCTGCAACGACCAGATCGTCGCGGAATATGATGATGAAAAAGCGCTTGCTGAACTCGCAAGCCGCTGCGATGTCGTCACCTACGAGTTCGAAAACGTGCCTGTCGCGGCCGCCGAAAAGCTCAGCCTCTCCGTTCCCGTCTATCCGCCGCCACAGGCGCTCAGCGCCTCGCAGGATCGGTTGACGGAAAAACGCTTCCTCAACGGCTGCGGCATCCCGACCGCCGATTTCCGCGCCGTGGACAGCCAGGAAGAGCTGGAAACTGCTCTCACCGCTTTCGGCGGCAAGGGCGTGCTGAAGACCCGACGCATGGGTTATGACGGCAAGGGCCAGCGTCTCTTCCGGGGCGGCGAAGACCTCGCGGGCGCCTTTGCAGCGCTTGGCGGCGTGCCGCTCATTCTCGAGAGCTTTGTGGCCTTCGAGCGGGAGATTTCGATCATCGCCGCCCGTTTCCAGGACGGGACCGTCACCTGTTATGATCCCGCCGAGAATGTCCATCTGAACGGCATTCTGCACACGTCCACTGTTCCGGCAGCGCTCTCCGATGCTGCGAAGGCCGTCGCGGTGGTGTCAGCAGAGAAGCTTCTGGCCGCGCTCGAATATGTCGGCGTCATCGGCATCGAATTCTTCGTCCTGCCGGATGGTTCGCTGGTCGCCAATGAAATGGCGCCGCGCGTTCACAATACCGGCCACTGGACGGAAGCGGCCTGCGTGATCTCGCAGTTCGAGCAGCATATCCGAGCCGTGTCGGGTCTCGCCCCCGGTAGCACGGAGCGCCATTCGGATTGCGTCATGACCAACCTAATCGGCGACGACATCAACGATGTGCCGGCATGGCTGTCGAAAAAAGACTGTCTCGTGCATCTCTATGGCAAGACGGAAGCACGGCCAGGCCGCAAGATGGGCCATGTGACCGAGCTTCTGCACACAGGAAAAGCCTAGTCTTTTAAGGCAAAGGCACGGCCAAGTGTTGACAGGCAGGGCTCAAACGGGTATCTGCCTGCCAACCCAAAAGAGCGCGCCCCGTTGCGCGCTTTTGATTGTTTGAATAGCACGGCAAAATCCGTGCAAAACTGCGGACCAGTAAAATGAAGATCAAGAATTCGCTTAAAGCGCTTAAGGCCCGTCATCGCGATAACCGCCTGGTTCGCCGCAAGGGCCGCGTCTACATCATCAACAAGCAGAACCCGCGCTTCAAGGCTCGTCAGGGCTGATTGACTGCGGTTCGCGATGGTTTCGCGGATCACTTTGTTGACAGTGCAGAAGTTTGCATTTGATATTGGGCGCAGCCGGGTTAAGCTTTAACCCATGCGCCCAAATCGTTTTTGCACGACTATCATCCTCGCCCAGGGCTTCCTGCTTTCAAGCCTCCCGCTTCCGGGAATGGCTGCCATTGCCCATGCGGCGGACGGACAACCAGCTGCCGTGGTGGACTCCGCGCCTTCACCCGCCAAAACCATCGACACTCTTTTTGCATCGCTGAAAAAAGAACGGAATGCAGTCAAGGCGCGCAGCATTGCCAACCAGATCGCCTCCGAATGGAATGATTCCGGTAGCGCGACAATCAATCTCCTGATGCAATGGGCGGGCGAAGCCGCCGACGAAAAGCGTAACGCCGCCGCTTACGATTTTCTCGACCAGGTTGTTTTGCTCGATCCTGACTATGTGCAGGCGCCGTATCGCCGCGCCATGGTCCATTTCGCCGATGGCGATACCCGCAAGGCGATGGCGGACATCAATCTGACGCTGGCAAGGGAGCCGCGCTATTTCCCGGCGCTCGCAAGCCTTGCCAACATCCTCGAAGCCTCGGGCCGCGACGAGTTGGCGCTGAAGGCTTGGGAGCGTTATCTGGCGCTTTATCCTGCGGACAAGGACGCCCGCAAGGAAGCTGCCGACCTCTCGGAAAAGCTGGCGGGTACGCGCGGCTGAATTCGATAGCCACTGATTTTATTTATTGGACTTAGCAGGGTTTTATTTTGGCAGAGCAGAATGAATTTAAAGCAGCCGAAAGTCTTTTAAACTCTATCGGAGACAATCCGAGTTTCGATATAAGCGAGTTCATAGATCGGATTTCCGTGGCTGAGGATTGGGGAAAACTCATCGTCGCCCATATCTATTTAGATCACATCGTCACTGAAGTTTTGAACACGCATCTCGATCATCCCGCATCATATTTCAACGGCCACAGATCGTTCGCTGAGAAACTCAGCCTATGTCAGGCGCTGGGATATTTTCGTGATGAATTCGGCAATGTTCTAAGGGCGGTCAATAACTTACGGAACAGGTTTGCGCACAAACTGGTATTCCACGTTTCGGACGAGGAGAAGCGCAATTTGTTTCGTACTCTCACGACGGAACGCGCCACATCCGAAGTGACCCGTCCAGGCGGCTTCGAGGAGTTTCTGTTCACAGTCGTTATGTTTGCAGAGATTTCACGATCCGCGGAGGAGCGCCAAGCCGAATTGTCAAAAGAGCACAAATTCGTAAGTGAAAAAATCCTAGAGCTCCTTATCGCCAACAAGGACGTGTTGGACAATAAGATTTAGCTGTAGGGCGCACGCGGAAGTCGCCCCACAGCTAGCTGTTAATTATTATTCCATGCCGAGCGCAGCCATGTAGGTCTGAAGAATGGTTTCTTCTTCGATGCGCTCATTGGCGTCTTTCTTACGCAGGCGGATGATGGTGCGGATCGCCTTGGTATCGTAACCACGACCCTTTGCCTCACCGATGACATCCTTGATATCGCCCTGGATGGCGGCCTTTTCTTCTTCCAGACGCTCAATGCGCTCAATAATCTGGCGCAGTTCTGCGGCGGCGACGGTTTCGGTGGTGCTGGTATCGTCCATCATATCATCCTTTATTGGCGGCCCGCATGCGAGCCTTGTTCATCATTCCGGGCGAAGCCTTCGCCGGCCGCTGCCAGCGGGCAGCAAAATTCAGGCCTGTGAACTGCCCACTGAAAGGCGTCCCGTCAAGTCGTTTCCGTCGATCAGAGGTTATTCCCTTGGCCGGCTCTGCTCAAAGGCGGCTTTCTGGGTATCACTCGCCTCCGCCTGATATTTCTCTTTCCAATCCTCATACGGCATGCCGTAGACGATTTCCCGGGATTCATCCTTGCTGAGAGGGACGCCGGCCTCTTCGGCCGCTTCCCTATACCAGTTGGAAAGGCAGTTGCGGCAAAAGCCCGCGAGATTCATCAGGTCGATATTCTGCACGTCGTGACGTTCGCGAAGGTGCTTCACGAGGCGGCGGAAGGCCGCCGCTTCAAACTCGATCTGCCTGTTGTCGTTCTCTTTCGTCATGGCGAAACTCCAGGCTCAATAGGGGCCGGTGCGGGAGGCGAAAAGCTGATATTCATGCAAGACGGGATCGTCATTCATTGCGGCGAAAATGGGAGCGAGCCGATCCGACCATTCGGCGATCCCCTCTTCATTCGCGATCAGATCCTGCCGAACCTCGAGAAGCGCATGCGGTATGCCCTTCATCATGCAATGACGATACATGGTGTCGCCCTTCAGCGCCCCGTCATAGGGTTCGTTGTCACCCACGAGGATATCGCCGGTGGCGCGCAGATGCGCCAGAAGCGGATCGACCGCCCGATGATCGGTATCCCACAGAACCGCCGCATGCCATTGCCGCGGCGTTTCCTTCCAGAACGGCGTGTAGGAATGCAGCGACAGGACGAGAGGCGCTTCTTCCGAGGCCTCGGCCACGCCGGTAAGCACACGGTCCACGGCATTGTGATAGGGCCGGTGAAAAATCTCGATCCGCCTTTGCCATTCCTCGTCCGAAATCGGATGATTGCCGGGGATGATCGCCCCGTCCGAAATCTTCATGATGAGAGTGGGGTCATCCTCGCCGCGATTCGGATCGATCAGGAGCCGCGAAAACCGCCCGAGCACCGCCGGCACGCCCAGGCGCGCGGCAAGCGAGCGCGTCAGCCCTTCTATACCGATATCAAATGCGATGTGGCGATGAAAAGCGGTTTGCGGAAGGCCAAGTTTGCCGTAGTGTGCCGGCAGGAGGTTCATGGCATGGTCCGCCAGAAGAACCATGCCTTTGTCATAATCGCCTTCTATGATTTCATAGGGTATGAAGTCGTTCATCGATGATTTTCTGGGGCAGGATTGAGGAGAGAAGCTTGATGGCATGGCTTGAGGCCGGGCGCAAGTTACGGCGGCAGAACAGCCATCTACCTTATCGCACTCATGATCCCACGAACAATATAATCGATTAAACTCGCGTTGACTTTCTTGGGCGGCCACGCCAAGAAGTGTGTTCATTATAACCATGGAATCCGGATGGAAGCCGTGACTCAGTCATCTCTCGCTCTTCCTCGCCACTTCAGGCATATCGCCCGTCTTTTTTCCGCAGCGGCATTGTTTTTGACCCCGTTCATGATCGCGGCGCCCGCGCATGCGGATTTTCGCGTGTGCAACAGCACGCAGAACCTCGTGGGGGTCGCAATCGGCTACCGGGCACAGGAGGGCTGGGTCAGCGAAGGCTGGTGGCAGGTCCCCTCTTCGACCTGCGCGACGCTGATCGAAGGTGAGCTGCAGTCACGTTATTATTATCTCTATGCCGAAGATGCCGCCCATGGCGGCCGCTGGACCGGTGACGTCAACATGTGCGTGGCGGAGAACGAGTTCAAGATCAACGGCGTGGACGATTGTTTTGCCCGCAGCTTCCAGAGAATGGGTTTCAAGGAATATGACACGGGCAGACAGGGCAGCTGGATGGTCCAGCTTTCCGATACGCCAGGCACACAGGGAAATCAAAACTGATGAAGCGTAACCGCAAAGTCAAAATTCTTGCAACTCTCGGCCCGGCCTCTTCCGAAGAGGCGATGATCGAGAAGCTGCATCTTGCTGGCGCCGATCTTTTCCGGATCAACATGAGCCATGCGAGCCACGACGTGATGCGGACGCTCATTCAGCGCATCCGCTCCGTCGAGAGCCGTACCGGTCGTCCCATCGGCATTCTGGCCGACCTGCAGGGTCCCAAGCTGCGCGTCGGAAAATTCGCCGAGACGAAGGTCGATCTGGTTCCGGGCCAGACCTTCACGCTTGATAACAACGACACCCCCGGCGACAACACCCGTGTTTTCCTGCCGCACCCTGAAATTCTTGAAGCGGTCAAGCCCGGCCACCGCCTGCTGATCGATGACGGCAAGCTGCATCTGCGCGCTGAAAAGAGCGACGGCAACAGCATCGTCACGACAGTCATTTCCGGCACCCGCATTTCCGACCGCAAGGGCATCAGCCTGCCGGATACGCTGCTCGGCGTCGGCGTTCTGACCGACAAGGACCGCGTCGACCTCGATGCAGTCCTCGAAACCGGTGAAGTCGACTGGGTGGCGCTTTCCTTCGTCCAGCGTCCGGAAGACCTGGCGGAAGTGCGCAAGATCGCACGCGGCCGCGTCGGCCTGATGTCCAAGATCGAAAAGCCGCAGGCTGTCGAGCGCATCGAGGAAATCATCGAGCTTTCCGACGCGCTGATGGTTGCCCGCGGCGACCTGGGTGTCGAAATGCCGCTGGAAGCCGTTCCCGGCATCCAGAAGCAGTTGACCCGCGCCTGCCGCCGCGCCGGCAAGCCGGTCGTGGTCGCCACACAGATGCTGGAATCGATGATCACCGCGCCTGTACCGACACGCGCCGAAGTCTCCGACGTCGCGACCGCCGTCTTCGAAGGCGCTGATGCCATCATGCTGTCGGCTGAATCCGCCTCCGGCGACTACCCGGTCGAAGCGGTTTCCACCATGGCCTCCATCGCCAGCACGGTGGAGCAAGACCCCTATTATTCCAATATCATCTATGCGCAGCGCGCCCAGCCGGAACCGACCGGCGCCGACGCCATTTCGCTTGCCGCCCGCCAGATCGCCGAAACGCTGAAGCTTGCGGCAATCGTCACCTATACGTCCTCGGGCACGACCGGCCTGCGCGCCGCGCGCGAACGGCCGCAGGTGCCGATCATTGCGCTGTCGCCGATCATCCAGACCGCACGCCGCCTGTCGGTCGTCTGGGGTCTGCACTGCGTCGTCACCGGCGATGCCAGCGACCTCGACGACATGGTGAACCGCGCTTGTCGCATCGTGGTTTCCGAAGGTTTCGGCAAGCCGGGCGATCGTATCATCATCTCCGCAGGTGTGCCGCTCGGCACCCCCGGCGCGACAAACATGGTGCGCATCGCCTATATTGGCTCGGACGGCCAGAGCGGCGTCTGACGCCTCGCAACATACAGCATGAAAAAACCCGCCGTCGCCGGCGGGTTTTTTATTGGCCTTTCGGCCATCTGATAGAACTGGCTCAGTGCATCTTCACCGGCGTGCTGAAGCGGCTGGATTCGATGGCCACGGCGCCCGGCTTGAAGCTCGCCGAAGTGGCGGAAGCCGACATGTCGTTGCTGAGCATGCGGTTGGCGACAACACGCGGTGCCTTTACGGAGCGTCCGGTCGCGCCCTTGTTCTGGTTGAGCGCCCAGTCCGAAATAAGGTCCTGCGTCAGGCGTCCACCACCCACCATGGCCTGCTGGGAAACGGCGGCATCCTGCCTGCTTGGACGCGAACCCTTGGTCGGCATGCCGGCGCTGAGGCCGCCATTGATGGCGGGCTTCAGGTCAAAAGCATCACCGAAGCCAGCCTGCGGTTCGGCCTTGGCCGTTTCGGCGGGTGCGACGGTAACCTTGTGGTTGACGGCAGCCGGGAATGGTGCGGCTGTCGGCATGGCAGCCGACTGGACCTGCGACCGGGCAGCCTGACCGCTCTGTTCAAGAGCCGCAACCACCGTCGGCGAAAGCGTATCCTGTTGCGCCTCGGCGAGATCGTCCTCACCTTCCGAATCGGCATTTGCAGCCGCGAGCAGGGCTTCCGCCACGGCCGGACGGTTGGCCGGAACCGGAACGGAAGCGAGTTCGCCGGTCGCAGCCGGTGTCGCACCATCGGCGGAAGCCGTCAGGATAGACCCTTCCGCATCACCCTTCATGCCACGCGGGCCGAGAAGTGTGGGTACGGGCACGGAAACCTCAGCGAGATCAGCAAATTGCTGGCGCTCGGCCGGAGCTGACGTCGGCGTCGGCGTGGTCGCGGCCTGCAGTGCGTCCTGCGCGGCATTACGGGCCGGAGAATAAAGCGCTGTTGCAAGGCCGGTATTGGCAGGCGGCTGGTTGCCGAATGCGGGACGAGCCGTCGGCAGCGGCGCATCATTCACGCCGGGAAGTGCCTGTGCCGAAGCAACTGCAATGGTGGGTTCAGGCTCGGGAGCTGCCTGCTGCGGAGCCGCCGGGCGAGCAACAGCCGGGCGTTCTGCGGGCTCCGGCGCTGCGATGCTATCGGGATCTTCATCCTCGTCGCCACCGCCAAAGAGGGCCTGCAACAGGGTCTTGCGTTTGCCGCCGCCGGAAGAGGCAGGGCCGGCACCGGCACTGGAAGCAACCTGAACGGAGGAGGAGTTGACGCGCTTCTTGTAATCGGCGAGCGCCTGTTCATAACCGGGAAGCGGCTTGCCGTCGGACGGAAGATGCAGCGTATTGCCGTTCGGGAAGATGCGGACGAGTTCCTGGCGGCTCATACGCGGCCAGGCGCGAACACCGCCGACATCCATGTGCACGAAGGGAGATCCCGAGGTCGGATAGAAGCCAACACCGCCGATCTGCATCTGCATACCAATTTCACGAAGGCGGGCAAGCTTCACACCGGGGATATAAAAATCCATGGCCTTGCCGAGCATATGCTGGCTTTTTTCGGCGACGCCTTTGGTGCGCGTCCGCAAGAGACCGTTGGTCTCCGGCGAGCGGAAGGCCGAAACGACGTTGATGTAATCAGTCGCGCCACTGCGGCGATAAACTTCCCAGACGAGATCGAAAAGGCGCGGGTCCATGCGTGTCGGCTGGTTGCGACGCCAGTCGCGCAGGAACCGGTTCAGCTCCTGCAGGCCCTTCTGGTCATATTTCCCATTGCGCTTGAAGGTGATGACCGCCTTCTCGCGTGTATGGATATAATACAGTTTGAGGCTACGCGTCTCGGCGGCGGCTTCCGTCGCCGAAACACCTACGAAGGGCATTGCGGCGAGCATCAGGCAGGCAAAGGTGACAGCGCGCGCCGACAGCTTCGTGCATATATCCTTGATCAAGCCGCGCGCGATCCTAGTCGAAAGCGCGTTATTCCGATGCAGATATGGCAATTCGATCCCCGCCTGGAAGACAATTTCTGTCACATTGCCTCAAATGAACGTCAAATACGGTGACACGATGGCAAAATTGCCACACACATACAACCTTCCTCTACATAGTGAATCAGCCACTAACAAGAGGTTTATAGACGGTAAGCGGATATCCTTGCTCAGAAGTTAACGAATTTGCGATCTGCCTTCGAATACGCGGTCGCTGCCTTCAGGCTGCATCTCGAAGGGGATCGTCGGGATCGATGCCATAATCCTTCAGCTTGCGATAAAGCGTCGAGCGGCCAATGCCGAGCTTTCTGGCGACCTGGCTCATCTGCCCGCGATAAAAGCGCAGGGCGAAACGGATGAGTTCTTCCTCGATTTCCGCCAGTTTGCGGATATTGCCCGACTCATCCATGCTGGAGATCAGATTTCCGCCGCGGTAGATGGTGGTGGAAATATCCGACGGCTCCTCGATGACGGCATGGCTTTCGGCAGCCGCCGGCGGGGGCGGTGAATAGGCCGCAAGCTTCAGCGACGCCCCTGAAGGCGCGCGGATGAGATCATCCGCATCATCGCCGGTCGCAAATTCCGGCAGCTGCAGCGCGATCTGCGGAAAATCGGAATCTGACAGTTCCTCACCCTGCGACAGCACCACGGCGCGGAAAACGGCGTTCTCAAGCTGGCGGATATTGCCCGGCCAGTCATAGGCGGTCAGCAGCGCCAGCGCGCTGGCGTTGAGGCCGACGGGATTGGGCAATTTCTGTTCCGCCGAAAAGCGCTCGGCGAAAACCCGTGCGAGATGCGGGATGTCTTCCTTGCGGCGACGCAGTGCCGGAATGGTGATCGGAAAGACGTTGAGGCGATAATAAAGGTCCTCGCGGAAGCGGCCTTCCTTAACCTCCTCGATGAGGTTCTTGTTGGTAGCGGAAATCAGCCGCACATTCACCTTCTGCACCCGTGCGGAGCCGACGGTTTCGATTTCGCCCTGCTGGACCGCGCGGAGCAGCTTTACCTGTACGTCCAGCGGCAGGTCGCCGATTTCATCGAGGAACAGCGTGCCGCCATCCGCCTCCATGAATTTGCCGACATGTTTTTCCGTAGCACCCGTGAAGGCTCCCTTTTCATGGCCGAAGAGGATGCTCTCCACCAGATTATGGGGAATGGCGCCGCAATTGACAGTGATGAAGGGCTTGTTCGTCCTGTCGCCGGCCGACTGGATGGCCCGGGCGACCATTTCCTTGCCCACGCCGGATTCACCTTCAAGCACCACGGGAATGCTGGACTGGGCGGCGCGCTGCGCGAGTTCAATGACCCTCAGCATTGCCGGGCTTGCGGAAACGATATCGGTAAAATTCACTGCATTGCTCCGTCCGCGCCTTCCCGTGCGGGCTTTTGCCTCTCTCCTGTCGAGCTTGAGCGCATTGGAGATGGCGGCGCCGATCCTTTCCGGCGAGACCGGCTTCACAACGAAATCGAAGGCGCCGGCGCGCATGGCCTGCACGACGGTATCGATGCCGCCCTGTCCCGTCTGGACAATGACGGGAACGTCTGTGCCGAGTTCGCCGACGGCCTTCAGAAAGCTAAGCCCGTCCATTTCCGGCATCATCAGATCAAGGACGACGACATTGATCTCGCCGCTATATTGCTTGAGCAATTCCAGCCCCGCTTTGCCGTTTTCGGCAAGCAAGGCGAGATGCCCATAACGTTCCACCGCATTTTTGAGCAGGCGGCGCTGGACGGGATCATCGTCTATCACGAGAACATGCGCGGTCATTTTTAGCTCCGGTTTCCGGTTTATGGACCTGCTTCATGCGGTCCCTTATTCCGCACTCTGGCATGGGAGACTTGAACATCCAGTTTTGAGAATTGCTTGCATTTTATCCATTGCCGCGGGAAACAAGGTCCCCATATGCTTCGCACGCATAATCAGAAGGACATGTTGGATGACCCTCAACCGCGCTACCCCGCAACCCGTCTTCTCCCTTGCCGAAACCTCCGGCCCAGCGCTTGGCGATCTGCCCGGCTGGAAGCTCTCGGATCTCTATCCGTCGGGGGATTCACCGGAATATAAGGGTGATCTCGAGAAGGCGGCGTCGATGGCGGCTGCTTTCGAGGGTAAGTGGAAGGGAAAGCTCGAAGCCGCCGCGAAGGCCACGGGAGAAAACGGCATCGGCACCGCGCTGAAGGAATATGAGGCGCTGGACGATCTCATCGGCCGCATCGGCTCCTTTGCCGGTCTCACTTATTTCTCCGATACGTCGAACCCGGCAAACGGCAAGCTTTACGGCGATGCCCAGGCGAAACTGACGGATATTTCCGCGCATCTCCTGTTTTTCACACTTGAACTCAACCGCATCGATGACGCCACGATGGACGCCTGCATGGCCAATGATGCCGCGGCGGGCCACTACCGCCCATGGCTCGTGGATTTGCGCAAGGACAAGCCGCACCAGCTCGACGACCAGCTGGAGCAGCTGTTCCTCGAAAAATCCATGACCAGCGCGGCAGCCTTCAACCGCCTCTTCGATGAGACGATGGCCGATCTGCGTTTCGACATTGACGGCGCAAGCCTTCCACTGGAAGTGACGCTCAACATGCTGCAGGAGCCGGAGCCGGAAACCCGAAAGAAAGCGGCGGAAGCGCTGAGCGCCACTTTCAAGGACAATCTGCGGGTTTTCACCCTCATCACCAACACGCTTGCCAAGGACAAGGATATTTCCGACCGCTGGCGCAAGTTCGAGGATATTGCCGATAGCCGCCATCTGGCGAACCGCGTCGAGCGCGAGGTGGTCGACGCCTTGGCGGCAGCAGTCAAAAAGGCCTATCCGCGTCTTTCGCATCGTTATTACGCCATGAAGGCGAAATGGCTTGGCATGGAGCAGATGAATTATTGGGACCGCAATGCGCCGCTTCCTGATACGTCGAACACGATCATCCCCTGGGATGAGGCCAAGGATACCGTGCTTTCCGCCTATGGCAATTTTGCCCCAGAGATGGCCGATATTGCCCGCCGTTTCTTCGATGAAGAGTGGATCGACGCGCCGGCCCGCCCCGGCAAGGCGCCGGGCGCATTCGCGCATCCGACCGTGCCCTCGGCCCATCCTTATGTGCTCGTCAACTATCTCGGCAAACCGCGTGACGTGATGACGCTTGCCCATGAGCTTGGTCATGGCGTTCATCAGGTTCTGGCCGGCGAACAGGGCGCCTTGATGTGCGCCACGCCGCTGACGCTTGCCGAGACAGCCTCCGTTTTCGGGGAAATGCTGACCTTCCGCAAGCTGCTTGACGACACCAAGGACATCAGGGAACGCAAGGCCATGCTCGCCCGCAAGGTCGAGGATATGATCAATACGGTCGTGCGCCAGATCGCTTTCTACGAATTCGAGCGAAAGCTGCACACCGCCCGCAAACAGGGAGAGCTGACCTCCGAACAGATCGGCGAATTGTGGCTTTCCGTTCAGGCCGAGAGTCTCGGTCCGGCGATCCGGATTTCCGAGGGCTATGAGACCTGGTGGACCTATATCCCCCATTTCATCCATTCGCCCTTCTACGTATATGCCTATGCCTTCGGCGATTGCCTGGTGAACTCGCTTTATGCGGTTTACCAGAAGGCCGAGACCGGCTTTCAGGAGAAATATTTCGAGCTTCTGAAGGCAGGCGGCACCAAGCACCATTCGGAGCTTCTCAAACCATTCGGCCTCGATGCGACCGATCCGTCCTTCTGGGACAAGGGACTTTCAATGATCGAAGGACTGATTGACGAACTGGAAGCGCTGGATAACAAACAGGCTTAATCTCTTCCGCCGGCAGGGCTATCCTATTTCGGACAAGCTTTGCCGGTTGATATTGCCGGCAGAAGACACCGGTAGACAAATCAGGCGACGAACACAGGCTATGAAACGCAAACCCGCCGATCTGACCTTGAGGGAAACCCTGCGCTGGGAGCCGCAGACCGGCTTTCAGCGCATCGACCAGCATATGCGCCGATTGCTGCGCTCCGCCGACGCACTCGGCTTTCGCGCACCGGTCAATGCGGTGCAGCTGCTGGAAAAGAAGGTGAGCGGTGAAAAGCCGCTCTGCGTCAGGCTGGTGATGAACTACAAGGGCGAACTCGATATCGAAACCGCCGATTTCCAGCCCTTGCAGCGGGATGCGGTCTGGCGGGTTCGCATCGCCCGGCAGACCAGGCTCGATTCCTCCGACACCTTCTATCGCCACAAGTCCTCCCGCAGGGAGCCCTATGACGCCGCCCGAGCCGAATTTTCAACTGACGAGGCAGATGAGGTGCTGCTGCTCAACGAGCGCGGTGAATTATGCGAGGGCTCCTCGACCAGCATTTTCGTCGAAATGCCGGATGGGCAATTGCTGACGCCGCCACTCGACAGCGGCATTCTGCCGGGTGTGCTGCGCGCCGATCTGATCCGCGAACGCAGGGCGCGCGGACAGGCGCTGAAACCGGAGGACATTACCGGCCGGAAGCTGTTCGTCGGGAATTCGCTGCACGGGCTGATTGCGGCGGAGCTTGTTTAAACCGTCACCGCCAGAAGCCGGTCCCGCCCTTTCTCCTTGGCCGCATAAAGGGCCTGATCGGCACGCAGGAAAACATCGTCGGCGCTCTCCGCCGCCTGGTAGACGGTCATGCCCGCCGAGCAGCTATAGGAAAAATCCGGGAATTCGGAAAGCGGTCTGGAAAGGCGCACTTTCTGCAGCAGCCGCTCAACGATCTCCTGGCCTTCGGCAACCGAACTACGCGGCAAAATGAGCATGAATTCCTCACCGCCGATCCTGCCGAAACAATCCACCCGCCGGATGACGGAGTGGGCGATGGTGACAAAATCGCGCAATACCGCATCACCGCATTTGTGACCGAAGCGATCGTTGATCTGCTTGAAAAAATCGATGTCCAGCGTGCAGAGGCAAAAGGGCGCCTCACGCCCCTTGGCGACCTGCTCCACCTGCAGAGCGAGCTTGGCGAAGACGAACCGGCGGTTTGCCGTTCCCGTCAATTCATCCGTCTGCGAGGCGCGCACCGCCAGATCCCTGTCCTGCCGCAGGGTTCTGTAACCCTGGCGAAGTTCGGTGACGTCGCTTGCGACGCACAGCATCCAGCCATCCTGCTGCACCGTCTCGGTCATCCAGAACCAGCGACCGTCATAGAGGTCCATCTCAAAGGCGCGATAGGGCAGCTTGCCGCGCCGGGACTGCGCCGAGAGCAGCCATCCCTCGAAATCATTGTTGCGGATGACGACACCGGTGCGCAGCCGGTGGTTCAGCCGCATGATATCCGCCCAGGTTGGCAAATCACCGTCGGCAAGCTGAAAGCTTTCCCGAAACGACGGATTGGCATGGCGCAACCGGTCCTCGGAATCGTAAAGGGCGATAAGAACGGGGGTGGCACTTTGAAGCGCTGCGACACGCTCTAAAAGATCATTCAACAGGCAACTCCCCTGTGATGGCGAAAAACTCCCCTGCCGTCATCCGGTCAGAGCGCCCCCAAGCCTCTGGACGTGCAAACGAAAAGGAGAATTTAATTATAAACGCACTCTCTAAAATGCGAAGAGGCAGAAATGGTGGAAACAATGCGTTCGCCCGTCTCGCCGTCATTATCGTCATATGTCCGTCATCCACCTGCCCTTTATTGTGGCACGCTTTTATGATCTAGCTTACTTATTGGCTGAAAAAGGAAAATTGACGAATGACGGACGCAAACCACCCGATTTACGGCGATATTGACGGCCCCATCATCATGATCGGCTTCGGCTCCATCGGGCGCGGTACTCTTCCGTTGATCGAACGTCATTTCAATTTCGACAGGACCCGGCTCGTCGTCATCGACCCGCGCGAAGATATAGCCGCCTTTCTGGCTGAGAGAAACATTCGCCACGTCCAGACACATCTGACCAAGGAGAACTATAAGGAAGTTCTCAAGCCGCTTCTCAAAGGCGTGCAGGGCCAGGGCTTCTGTGTCAATCTTTCGGTTGATGCCGCCTCCGTCGACCTGATGCGGATCTGTCGCAAGCACGGCATGCTTTACATCGACACCGTGGTGGAACCGTGGCCCGGTTTTTATTTCGATGCCGATGCCGACAATGCGGCCAGAACCAATTATTCGCTGCGCGAAACCATGCTGAAGGAAAGAGCGCGCAGGCCCGGCGGCACGACCGCGGTTTCCACCTGCGGCGCCAATCCCGGCATGGTGTCCTGGTTCGTGAAGCAGGCGCTCGTCAATCTCGCCAAGGATACCGGCCTCGACATCGAGGAACCGCAATCACATGACCGGGAAGGCTGGGCGAAGCTGATGAAGCAGCTTGGCGTCAAGGGCGTGCATGTGGCCGAGCGCGATACCCAGCGGGCGAAAGAGCCGAAGCCTTTCGGGGCTTTCTGGAACACATGGTCCGTGGAAGGTTTTATCGCCGAAGGTTTCCAGCCCGCCGAACTCGGCTGGGGAACGCATGAAAACTGGATGCCGAAAAACGCGAAAAAGCAGAAAAAGGGAAGCAAGTCGGCGATCTATCTCGATCAGCCCGGCGCCAATACACGGGTGCGCACCTGGTGCCCGGGGCTCGGACCGCAATATGGGTTTCTCGTCACCCACAATGAGGCGATTTCGATTTCGGACTATTTCACCGTCCGCAACGATGACGGCGATGTGACCTATCGGCCCACCTGTCACTATGCCTATCACCCGTGCAACGACGCCATTCTGTCGCTGCATGAGCTGTTCGGCAATGGCGGCAACCCCCAGCCGATCCAGCATGTGCTCGGTGAAGACGAGCTTGTCGACGGCGCCGACGAACTGGGTGTTCTGCTCTATGGTCATGACAAGAACGCCTATTGGTATGGTTCGCGTCTCACCCTGCAGGAGACGCGCTCGCTCGCCCCCAGCCAGAATGCCACCGGATTGCAGGTCAGTTCTGCAGTATTGGCCGGCATGGTCTGGGCGATTGAAAATCCGCAGGCCGGCATCGTTGAAGCGGACGAGGTGGATTACCGCCGCTGCCTCGAGGTGCAACGCCCCTATCTCGGGCCCGTCGAAGGACATTATACCGACTGGACGCCGCTCGATGGCCGCCCGGGACTGTTCCCCGACAATATCGACACGTCCGATCCCTGGCAGTTCCGCAACATCCTCGTACGCTGAGGGGGCAGAGTCTCATATTTGCCACGCCGGGGCTTTCCTGAACGACGTCAGGAACCGGGGAGAGCGAACAACGTTGCCTTGAAATAAAGAACGCTTCACGGCATGGTCGAAGCATAAAAGGTTTCATCGAATCGCAGGAGAACAGGCTCATGAACTTCAAGACAAGCGCTGCTTTGCTTTCAGCCGCCATCGCGGTGTCTTCATGCGTCGCGCCGGGCCCCTCCCAGCAGACCTCGATGGCGCCTTCGCTTTCCCGCGGCCCGGCCGTTGACGGCCGCTGGATCGACCGCAACGGCATCGTATCCACGTTCCAGAACGGCGCCTTCTCCACGCGTTCGACAGACACCAACACGCTGCTGGCCTCCGGCACCTACGTGACGATTTCGCCGACGCTTTACGAAATCAACATGACGTCGTTGGTGCGCAACACGCAGTCGCGCGTCAACTGCGCCCTCGTCTCCCCGTCACAATTGAACTGCACGACCGACACAAACAGCCAGTTCTCGCTGACGCGACAAGGCTGATAATCTAGTCTTTTCAGTGATATGACTTTCTGAAACGCACGCCTTCGGCGTGCGTTTTTCTTTATTGCCCACCTGTCATAATTTCGCTTGCGGCGGCTGCCGCTAAATGGAAACATCCGGTTTTCGAAAGACTGACATGTTTTCGGAATAAAGAATGAGCTCGGTCGGAGAATGATCAGCCGGCCTGGACTTCCGCTTTGAACAGGAGAGAGGGACCATGAAGAAAATTTTGGGACTGGGCATGCTGAGCGTTTCGGCAATAACGCTTTCAGCTGGAGCGGCTCTGGCCGATTATGAGCTCAACATTCTTCACATCAACGATTTTCACTCCCGTATCGAATCGATCAACAAATTCGACTCGACCTGCTCGGCGGAAGAAGAAGGCAAGAACGAATGCTTCGGCGGCGCCGCGCGCCTGCTGACCGCAATCAACCAGACCCGTGATGCGCTGAAGGCGGAAGGGAAAAATGTCCTGCTGCTGAATGCCGGCGACAATTTCCAGGGATCGCTGTTCTACACCACCTATAAAGGCACGGTGGAAGCGGAAGTGCTCAACGCCATGAAGTTCGACGCCATGACCGTCGGCAATCATGAATTCGACGATAGCGAAGACGGCCTTGCCGGCTTCCTCGACAAGGTGCAGTTCCCGGTCGTGACCGCCAATGTGGTAGCCACCGCCGCCTCGAAAATCGGCGACCGCGTCAAGCCGTCCATCGTGCTCGAAGTCGGCGGACAGAAAATCGGCATCGTCGGCGCCGTCGCCAACGACACGGCGGAACTGGCAACGCCCGGTCCCAATATCACCATCGCCGAAGATGTCGCGAAAATCAGCGAACAGGTGCAGAAGCTGAAGCAGGACGGCGTCAACAAGATCATCGCGCTGACCCATGTCGGCTATCCACGCGATCTCGAATTCATCGCCAAAATTCCTGACGTCGACGTCGTGGTTGGCGGCCATACCCACACGCTGCTGTCCAACACCGACCAGAAGGCCGAAGGCCCTTATCCGACGCTCGTCGACAATCCCGGCGGTTACAAGGTTCCGGTCGTGCAGGCCGGGCAGTACAGCAAATATCTCGGCGACCTCAAAGTGGTCTTCGATGACAGCGGCGTCGTGAAGGAAAGCAAGGGCGACCCGATCCTCGTCGATTCCTCGTTCAAACCCGATGAAGCCACGCTGAAGCGCATCGACGAGCTGAAGGCGCCGATCGAAGCCCTGAAAGCAAAGGTCGTCGGCACTTCGGAAGGCCCGATTGAGGGCGACCGCAAGGTTTGCCGCGTGAAGGAATGCTCCATGGGCAATCTGGTGGCCGATGCGACGCTGGCCCGCGTCAAAGATCAGGGTGTCACCATCGCTTTTGCAAACAGCGGCGGCCTGCGTTCCTCCATTGATGGCGGCGATGTCTCCATGGGTGAAGTGCTGACGGTTCTGCCGTTCCAGAACACCGTTGCAACCTTCCAGCTCAAGGGCGAAGATATTCGTGCCGCCCTCGAAAACGGCGTCAGCCAGATTGACGACGGCGCGGGCCGCTTCATGCAGGTTTCCGGCATGAAATATTCCTTCGACCGTTCCAAGCCGGCCGGCAGCCGTATCGTTTCGGTCGACGTCAAGGAAGGCGACGCCTTCGTGCCTCTCGATCCCGCCAAGACCTATATCGTGGCGGCCAATAATTACGTGCGCACCGGCGGTGATGGCTTCAAGGTTTTCGCGACCAAGGCGATCAATGCCTATGACTTCGGCCCCAACCTCGAAGAGGCAGTTGCGGCCTATATCACCGCCAACAGCCCCTATAAGCCCTATACCGACGGCCGTATCAGTGAAGTGACGCCTGCCGGTTATGTTGCTCCGGCAAAGCCTGCGGCACCAGCGCCAGCCGCAACCACGCCTGCCCCAGCTGCTGCTCCGGCACCTGCGGCGCCTGCTGCCACAGCACCGGCTGCAACCACGCCGGCATCCCCGGCACCTGCTGCGGCCGCTGCCGCCGTCAGCAAATACGTCGTCGAAAAGGGCGACTCGCTCTGGAAGATCGCAGCGGAGAAATATGGCGACGGCGCTCTCTGGCACAGAATTGCCAAGGCAAACACGCTGAAGCAGCCGAACCACATTGAAATTGGCGAGGAGCTGGAACTGCCGGCCCAATAAGCCGGGCGGGAACGAACAGGGCAATTTGCCGCAGACACAGAGCCGGCCCCGGACATCGGGACCGGCTTCTTGTTTTCTGTTTAAAAACAAGGCGCTAAGGATAAAGATTTGCCAAGGGACAGCCTTCGCCTCCCCTCACCCCGGAAATTGCCGCCGCCGATGGTTCAATCCTGAAGAATTTCGTCTAGAACACGGTGAACAAAATGACGACCCGAGCGTATAGCTCGGGCATTCCGGCCAAACCTCATCGGTTTGCGTTCGGGCAGATAAACAGAAGATGGAGCGTTTCTGGCCTTTATCCGAGGCGGGCCGCTCCTCGTACAACCAGTCCGAGTTTCAGGGTATCATTCATGGCGACAGAACTATCCCCACTCCCCGCAAACCATCCCCTTGTAACTTTTGGCAAGGTGGGCGTCCTGCTCGTCAATCTGGGTACGCCCGACGGCACGGACTATTGGCCGATGCGCCGTTATCTGGCGGAGTTTCTGAGCGACAAGCGCGTAATCGAATGGTCGCGCCTTTACTGGTATCCCATTCTTTACGGTATCGTCCTCAACAAGCGCCCGCAGAAGGTCGGCAAGGCCTATGAGGAAATCTGGAACCACGAACGCAATGAAAGCTACCTGCGCACTTATACACGCAGCCAGGGCGAGTTGATGGCGGCAGCGTTGAAAGATCTGCCTAATGTCGTGGTCGACTGGGGCATGCGTTACGGTCAGCCCTCAATCGCCTCGAAGATCGACGCGCTGAAGGAACAGGGCTGCGAAAAAATCCTGCTTTTCCCGCTTTATCCGCAATATGCCGCATCGACCACCGCAACCGTGAACGACAAGGCTTTCGAGCATCTGATGAAGCTGCGCTGGCAGCCCGCCATTCGCACCGTGCCGCCCTATCATGACGACCCCGCCTATATCGAGGCGCTCGCGGCCTCCGTCAGAAACCATCTGGCGACGCTGGACTGGGAGCCGGAAATGCTCATCACCTCGTTCCACGGCATTCCGCAATCCTATTTCAAAAAAGGCGACCCCTATTATTGTCATTGCCAGAAAACCGCGCGTCTGTTGCGGGAAGCGCTGGGCCGGACCGAAAAGAACTTCATGATCACCTTCCAGTCGCGTTTCGGGCCGGAAGAATGGCTGCAGCCCTATACCGACAAAACAGTGGAAAAACTGGCTTCCGAGGGAGTGAAGCGCATCGCCGTCATGAATCCCGGCTTCGTTTCGGATTGTCTTGAAACACTGGAAGAAATTGCCGGTGAAGCCGGTGAGATATTCCTGCATAATGGCGGTGAGAAATTCACCCATATTCCGTGTCTCAACGACAGCGTCGAGGGCATGAATGTTCTCGAAACGGTTGTAAGACGGGAGTTGCAAGGCTGGGTGTAATATTGCCATAAGGTTGTTGGGATAAATCCCCGATAGTTCCGATTTGGAGGGAAAGTGATGATTGCATTGGGCGGTTTCGACATCGTCGTCATAGCGGCGGTTGTTCTGGTTATTCTGGTGCTGCTTGCCGGCATCAAGACCGTGCCGCAGGGGCATCGTTACACCGTTGAGCGGTTCGGGCGTTATACCCGCACGCTCGAACCGGGCCTGAACCTCATCGTGCCGTTCTTCGAAAGAATCGGTTCGAAAATGAATGTGATGGAGCAGGTGCTCCACATACCGACGCAGGAAGTCATTACCCGCGACAATGCGAGTGTTTCTGCCGATGCCGTCACCTTCTATCAGGTGTTGAACGCCGCACAGGCGGCTTACCAGATCGCCAACCTTGAAATGGCGATCGAAAACCTCACCATGACCAATATCCGCTCGGTGATGGGCTCGATGGACCTCGACGAGCTGCTGTCGAACCGCGACGCCATCAATGACCGCCTGCTGCGCGTTGTCGATGAGGCGGTAGGGCCCTGGGGCATCAAGGTCACCCGTATCGAAATCAAGGATATCGCGCCGCCGAAGGACCTCGTCGATTCCATGGCGCGGCAGATGAAGGCGGAGCGCGAAAAGCGCGCGCAGGTGCTGGAAGCCGAAGGCGCCCGCAACGCCCAGATCCTTCGCGCGGAAGGCGCCAAACAATCCGCCATTCTGGAGGCGGAAGGTCAGCGCGAAGCGGCGTTCCGCGATGCCGAAGCACGCGAACGTCTGGCCGAGGCCGAAGCCAACGCCACCCGCATGGTGTCGGAAGCCATTGCTTCCGGCAACGTCCACGCCATCAACTATTTCGTCGCCCAGAAATACACCGAAGCGCTTGCCGAAATCGGCACGGCCAAGAATTCCAAGATCGTGCTGATGCCGATGGAAGCCTCGGCACTGATCGGCTCCCTCGGCGGCATCGGCACGATTGCGCGGGAGGTCTTCGGTGACAAGGGCGATGCACCGAGCGCACCCGCCGCCCCCACGTCATCCCGCTCCGTGCCGCCGACCCGGTCTTCCGGCCAAAGCATCAATGTTACCATCCCGGGTAATCCCTTCGGCTCTTCATCGGAGAAGTGACGATGCTGCAACGGCTTGCCACTGAGCTGGGACCCTGGAGCTGGTGGATCGTCGGCTTCGTGCTGCTCGCCGCAGAACTCATCGCGCCCGGCGTCTTCCTGATCTGGATCGGCATCGCAGCGCTGGTCATCGGCGTCTTTTCGCTGTTCTTATGGGATGCCGCAATCTGGGCCTGGCAATTGCAGCTGGTGCTGTTTGCCACGCTCTCCGTCGTCTTCGCCCTGCTCGGCCGTAAATATTTCGGCCGAAACCGCGGGGCAAGCGACGAGCCCTTCCTTAATCAGCGGGAGGCAAGCCTTGTCGGCCGCACTGCGACCCTTCAGGAGCCGATTGTGGAAGGACGTGGCCGGATCAGGCTGGACGATACATGGTGGCCGGTAAACTGCGAAGACCTGCCGGCCGGAACCCGTGTCAGGATCGCTTCTGCGCGCGGACGCACGCTGACAGTCGAGCCGATAGACCGATAGGTTTCAGGATCAGCTTCTCAAAATCGGCGAGGCTTCAAGCCACCCCGATCCTCAAGAGATCGTGGAAATGCACCAACCCGATCGGTCGATTGTCGTCATCAATGACAATCAGCGCGCCGATATGGAATTTTTCCAGCGTCGCCAGTGCGCTGGTCGCAAGCACCGATTTTTTGACGGTCTTCGGCGAGCGGGTCATGATATCGTCGACCGTCATTTCGGCGAGGTTGCGCGACAGGTTACGCGCCATATCACCCTCGGTGACGATGCCGCACAGACGGCCATCCTCATCCAGAATGCCAACACAGCCGAAATGCTTGCGCGAGAGAACACCAACCGCTTCCGGCATGGCCGTTCCCTTATTGACCAGCGGCACGCGATCACCGGTATGCATGATATCGCTGACCAGCGTCAGGCTCGCCCCCAGCTTGCCGCCGGGATGAAATACCTTGAAATCGCCCGCCGTGAAATTGCGCGCCTCGAGAAGCGCGACGGCAAGGGCATCGCCCAGCGCCAGCTGCATCAATGTGGAGGTCGTCGGCGCAAGTCCGAGCGGGCAGGCTTCCTGCTCATTGGGAACCAGCAGCACGATATCTGAAGCCTGGGCCAGCGATGAATTTTCCGAGCAGGTGAGCGCGATCAGCGGAATGGAAAAACGGCGCGAATAATTGATGATGCTGCGCAATTCCGCGCTTTCGCCGCCTTTGGAGATCGCCAGCACCACGTCATCGCCGCCGATCATGCCGAGATCGCCATGGTTGGCTTCCGCCGCATGCACAAAAAAGGCGGGCGTGCCGGTGGAGGCAAAGGTAGCGGCAAGCTTTGCGCCTATGTGGCCGCTTTTACCGACCCCGGTGATGATGAGGCGGCCGTTCGACTGGCCGATGGTCTCTATCGCCTTGCAGAAGGGCTCGGAAAGACCGTTCTGGAGAGCGTCTTCAAGGGCGGCAAGGCCAGCCCGTTCCATCGAAATCGTCCGCACGGCGGATTCGATGGCATTGTCTTCGACCAGTTTGACGGCGCGCGTAATCATGGCCGACTGTTACTCTTTCAGCCGGAATAAGTCCACTCTTCAGCCGTCAAGCACCGAGTTTTAGTAGATCCCACCCGAAAATGTTCGGCGGCTTCGGTATGACGGCATGTCGTCAATGACGCCGGTCCGGCGGAGAAATCTCCTCGATTGTTCCCAGCCGCTTGAAAGGGATGTTTTCTTCATCGACCAGATAGCGCCCGAGCGTCCTTACCCATGAGACCGAGCCGTCGCTACGGCGCACGGCATATTCCTGATCATAAAAACTCGCAGCCTTCAGGGTGACCAATGCCGTTTCGATCACACGATTTCGATGATCCAGATCCACTTTTTCGAGCATCTGAAAAATGCTGATACCCTGCATCGCCTGTCTTAGTGGAATCCCGAAGAGATCAGCACATACTTCATCTAAATAGAAACGGTCATTGGTAATATCCCAGCAATAAAAACCGACCTGCTTGATGTTCAAAACGGGATTCATGAAACGACGCTGTCACACAAAATAAATTCAATACGACTTGGTGGGCAATAGAAGATCAACCCTGTTAGATCATAGGGCGATTCCGTGCCAAATTGAAACGTTTTAATCTTCTCATATTAGAATTTTTTTGCATTTATGACTATTTTTCTCCAGTCATCGGAGCGGACGAAATCGAGCTGCCTGATCCGGTGATGGGTGCTCCCGCTTTTCCGCCACCTGCCAAAACGCTGAAATCCCGGCGATCTTTATCAACTGTTAACCATAAAAAACTATTGTTAAAGCGATGTTAAAACTTGCGTCGCCTGTCTGGTCCCTGGTTTCTTCATGTCATTTCATCGGCCTGTCACTCATCGGGTCCGAGGAGATGCCCTGGCG
Organism: Agrobacterium sp. M50-1; assembly: GCF_049843495.1. Classification (NCBI taxonomy): domain Bacteria; kingdom Pseudomonadati; phylum Pseudomonadota; class Alphaproteobacteria; order Hyphomicrobiales; family Rhizobiaceae; genus Agrobacterium; species Agrobacterium sp. M50-1. The sequence goes on from NZ_JBBHZH010000001.1 coordinate 689,538, forward strand.
GGCCTTCGATCCGGCATCGGCCAAACTCGCCGGGTGAAAAGGAATGAATGTGAAGGGCACCGCCACACGTCTGCCGACGTCGCGGAAAGCAGCAACCCTGCTGCTCGCCTGCACGATTTTTTGCCCGCAGGGAAGCGCTTTCGCGCAGACTGCAACGACGGCCACGCCCGTATTGCCGGCCGCCGCTTCTGCCGGAGACGGAACAACTTTACCCCCGCCGGCGACGAATGGAGGAGTGAGCACAGGCACGGTTCAGGCCACAGCCACGCCAGCGCCCGCACCACAACTCTGGCGTCCGTCCAACAATCCCGGCGACCCGATCTACGAACAGCAGGACGACGCGGGCCAACCCTATGCCGACGCCGAAAACCCCTATGAGCCGACGATGGACGGCGGCGAAAATCCACGGATAGCGACACAGCCCGGACAGACGCCCGGCATCCGGCTCGGTACATTCCTGCTACGGCCTTCGATCAGCCAGACGATCAATACGGAAAAACAAACGAATACCGGTGGCCCTTCCAGACGCAACTATCTGACGACGGGTATACGCGGCACGCTCACCAGCGACTGGTCCCGCCACGCATTGACGGTGACAGGTGACGGCGCCTGGGAAAGAAACTTCGGCAGCGACAAGGATGGCGAAGAGCCCCGGGCAAGGATAGAGGCCGACCTGCGTCTTGATCTCGGCGAAGAAACGACAGCCAATCTCAAGGCGGGTTACGAATTCAGCCGCGAGGACACGACGGACCCCAACGCTCTGACCGGCGCTGCCGTACAGGGCGGCGAACACCGCTTCACCACGGGCGCGTCGATAGAGCGGGACTTCGGCAAGCTGCGTGGTCTGGCAGCGCTCGATCTCTCGCGCACGGTCTATACCGATGCAAAGGGCACAGACGGACGACCGATCAGCCTCAGCGACCGCGACCAGAATGGCGCCAACCTGCGCGGACGCATCGGCTACGAATTGTCGCCGGCGCTCATCCCCTTCCTCGAGCTGAATGCGGGGACGACCAAATATGACAGGCGTCTCGACAATTCGGGCTATGCCCGTTCCTCCAACTCCTACGGGGCAAAGGTCGGCGCGGAAGTCGATCTTGGCGAGAAGACACGCGGCGAGGCCGCCATCGGTTATCTGCGCAAGCAATATGATGACGATCGCCTCGCCTCGATCGGTGCATTGACACTGGATGGCGAACTCAACTGGTCGCCCCAGCGTGGCACGAATGTCAACCTCGGCCTGCGCACGACGATAGAGGACTTTGCCGGCGGGCCGCAGGGTGGCTGGATTTCTTACAGGCTGGATGCCGGCCTGACCCACGAATTGCGCAGCAACCTCGTCGCCCGCCTGACGGGACAGATCGTGCACCGCACATTCCCCTCTTCCGACATCGAAAATGCCGTGGAATATACCGCAGGCGCCGGCCTGACCTGGGGTCTCAACCGCTATCTCGACCTGACAGCCGACGTCAGCTACCAGTGGACGCCGGTTTATGACAGCAGCGAACTGCGCGTCGGCGCGGGACTTGTCCTGAAGCGATAACAGCCACAAACGAAAATCCCGGCGCGAAGGCCGGGATTTCCTTATGTGCTCGGTCGATTATTTCAGACCATCAATCAGAGCCTTGATCGGCTCTTCGATTGCAGGGCGAATATCGCCACGCTCAAGCGCGAAGGCGACGTTGGCAAGAATGAAACCATCCTTGGCGCCGCAATCGAAGGTCTGGCCACGGAAATGATAGCCCGCGAACTGCTGCGATTTGGCAAGCGACAGCATGCCGTCCGTCAGCTGGATTTCATTACCGGCGCCACGCTCCTGATTTTCGAGGATGTCGAAAATCTCGGGCTGGAGAATATAACGGCCGTTGATGTAGAAATTCGACGGCGCCGTACCCTTGGCAGGCTTTTCGACCATTTCGGTAATCTTGAAGCCTTCACCGACAGCGTCGCCCACGCCGACGATGCCATATTTATGCGTCTGATCAGGAGCGCATTCCTGCACCGCGATGACGTTGCCCTGGGTCTGGTCGTAAAGTTCGACCATGCCCTTAAGGCAGCTTTTCTGCGAATGCATGATCATGTCGGGCAAGAGCACGGCAAAAGGCTCGTCGCCGACGATATCACGGGCGCACCAGACCGCATGGCCAAGACCAAGCGGCACCTGCTGGCGCGTGAAGCTTGCCGTGCCCGCCTTGGGCAGAAGGCCGGCCAGCAATGTCAGCTCGGCATTCTTGTTGCGCTCGCGCAGCATCTGTTCGAGTTCAAATTGAATATCAAAATAATCTTCAATCACCGCCTTGCCACGGCCGGTGACAAATACAAAATGCTCAATGCCCGCTTCCGCCGCCTCATCGACGACGTATTGAATGACAGGCTTGTCGACGACGGTGAGCATTTCTTTCGGAACCGCCTTTGTGGCGGGCAGGAAACGCGTACCGAGACCTGCGACCGGAAATACAGCCTTCCGAATTTTCTTCTGTTCTACCACATATCCCTCCTGAGAGATAAAACTTGATCACAATCCCCGCACGCTGTTGTTATTTCAAAAATAACAACGTTTTGTAAAGGGTGACGCTACCATCTATTAATGGTAAAGAATTTGTTGACGTTCTTTTGTTATCCATGACGACGCCCGATGCGTTTTCGCAATCGAAATGACATTCGAGAGAACGAAAGACTGACGATGACAAAGATGATCCTTTCAGGTGTCCGCAAATTCGGCTGCATGATGGTTGCAGGTTTGGCAATCTCGCTGGCGCCCGTTTCTGCTCACGCAGATGCGGGGTTCAGACAGTGGATCAACCAGTTCTACGCAACAGCCGCGAAAGAAGGCATTAGCAAGGCGACCTATCAGAAGGCCTTTGCCGGTGTCAGCGAGCCGGATCCGGATGCGCTGCGCAAGGCCACCTTCCAGCCGGAATTCACCACGCAGATCTGGGATTATCTCGATTCCCGCGTCAATCCGTACACGGTGCGGATCGGCCGCGAAATGAAGATGAAGCACGCGACGACCCTCAACTGGATCGAGCGTAACTTCAATGTCGACAAGCACATCATTCTCGCCATCTGGTCGATGGAATCGAATTACGGCGCGGTTCTCGAAAAGCCGGAGCGACTGCACAATATTCCGCAGGCGCTGGCAACGCTCGCCTATTCCGATCCCAAGCGCGCCAAATTCGCGCGCACGCAACTGATCGCCGCTCTGAAGATTCTTCAGGCGGGCGACGTGACGCCGAAACAGCTGACGGGCTCCTGGGCGGGCGCGATGGGTCACACCCAGTTCATTCCCACCAGCTACCTGCTTTATGCGGTGGATGCGGATGGCAACGGCAAGCGCGACATCTGGCATTCCGTTCCGGACGCGCTGGCAACCGCTGCCAATCTTCTTTCCAAGAACGGCTGGGAACCCGGCCGGACCTGGGGTTACGAAACCGCCGTTCCGCGTGGCGGCGCCCGTTATGAAGGGCAGACGAAGACCATTGCGGAATGGGCAAAGCTTGGCTTCACCCGTCCGAACGGCAAGAATTTCACCCGCGGTTCCGATCGCGCCATGCTGAAATTGCAGGGCGGCGCAAACGGCCCGGGTTTCCTGATGATGAAGAACTTCTTCACCATCAAGAAATACAACGCTTCCGACAGCTATGCGCTGGCTGTCGGCCTGCTTGCGGATGAGATTGCCGGTTATGGCGGCATGCAGCAGAAATGGCCGCGCCCCGACGGGACGCTGGATATTCGTGAAAAATTCGAACTCCAGACCCGCATGAAGGAACTCGGCTATTATGATGGCGAGGTTGACGGGAACTTCGGCTCCGGTTCGAAAGCCGCCATCAGCGCCATCCAGTCGCGCATGGGCATGGAAACCGACGGCCAGCCGTCGCAGCGGTTGCTGAGAGCCTTGCGCAATTGATAATGTGCCGGCGAATTCGACGGCATCGTTGGTGCCGTCGATACGTCCGGAAGGGTTGATGTCATGAGTAGGAAACCTGCGGCGAAAAACGGAAGAACCGGCTGGCGTTTCTGCGCCGTCCTTCTTTCCGCTGTGCTTACCGTGCCGCTCGTTCCTTCCGAAAGCTTCGCACAGGAGCAACGGCGCACCCTGTTTGAAATGCTCTTTGGCAGACCGGTGGGCCGCGATGGCGGATCCGGTCGCGAATACCAGCCCCGCAACCGCCGGGATTTTCCCTCTGCCCCGCGTGAAAGATCGGTCACCCGCCCGCAACCCGCCAGAAAAGCGCCCTCGGTCGTGCAGATGCGAACCGCAAAACCGGAGCCGGCAGCCAAGCTTGAAAATGCAAGACGCGTTCTGGTCATCGGCGATTTTCTCGCCGGCGGCATGGGGGAAGAACTGGTCAATGCCTTTGCCAGTTCGCCGGCAATCGCCGTCGATGTGCGTGCCAACGGCTCTTCCGGCCTCGTGCGCACCGATTATTACGACTGGTTCAAAAACCTGCCGCAATTAATCAGCGAAACCAATCCGGCCACCATCGTCATCATGATGGGATCGAATGATCGCCAGCAGATGCAGATCGGCGATATCAGGGAAAAATTCGGCACGGAGGTCTGGTTCAAGGAATATGAACGGCGGATCGACGAACTTCTGACCCTTGCCGGACGCCAGAAGGTGCCGCTGCTCTGGGTTGGCCTTCCCGCCTTCCAGTCGCCGTCGCTTTCGGCCGATCTCGTCGGTTTCAACCGGCTTTATCGCAGCCATGTCGAAAAATATGGCGGTGAATTCGTCGATGTCTGGGACGGTTTCGTCGATGAGGCGGGAAAATTCGTCATTACCGGCTACGATATGAACGGCCAGCAGGCCCGCCTGCGCGAGGCTGATGGCATCGGCATGACCCAGGCCGGCAAGCGCAAGCTTGCATTTTACGTCGAAAAATTCGTGCGCCGGCACCTTGATAGCGCCGGGCCGGACCTCGTGAAACTGGACGGCAGTAATCTGCCGGCGCTCACCTCCCTGCCCGCACTTGGCATCGATGCGGGGCAGGTGCGGACCCAGCCGATCAGCCTGACCGATCCCAATCTCGATGGCGGCGACAAGCTGCTGGGCGACGCCCCTTTGTCCGCCGGGCCGACACGCGTATCCGTGGTGGAATCGCCGCGCGAAAGGCTGACCAAGCGCGGCGAGATGGCCGATGCGCCGGCAGGCCGTATCGATGATTATCGTGTGGCGCCGGATACCACACAGGCAAAACAATAAGCGCTTTCGCAGCGGCCTGACCGCCCCGCAGCGGGCGTAATGTTTAGGCAATACGCGCATGACAGGATAGGTACAGCTTTGCAGGAATGCGGGGTTGGCCATCCACCACCCCCGGTCCCCCTTTTGCATGGCGATATCTATTTGACGGCGACGCCTCGCTCGTCCGTAGCGTCAGCGGCGCCGTCTTTTTTTGCCTTTCGCCCGCGCCCCTTCCTCCCGGAAGGTACACCGGACAATGCCGAGATGAATTCATGCGCCTGCTGCTTGTTGAAGACGAACGCGAAATGGCGGCAGCCCTGTCCGCCGCGCTCCACCGGTTCGATATTATCGTGGATACTGTCGGCACGCTCGATCTTGCCCGTCACGCCATCATGGACGGTGTTCACGATCTCGTTGTGCTTGATCGGCAATTGCCTGATGGCGATGGTATCCAGCTGATAGAAGATTTGCGCCTCCTGCCCGTCACCCCGCCCGTCATCGTGCTGACGGCGCAGGGTTCGCTTGCGGATCGGGTCAATGGCCTCAATCTCGGCGCGGACGATTATCTGGCCAAGCCATTCGCCGTCGAGGAATTGCTTGCCCGCATCCGCGCCCTCATGCGCCGGCCGGCGGGGGCGGTCACGATGACAGCAAAGCTCGGCAGGCTGGAATTCTGCTTCGAAACCCGCGAAGTGCGCATCATGGGTGAATTTCTCCCCCTGACGAGGCGGGAACTACTTATCCTCGAAGCTCTGTTGCGACGGCAGGGCAGAACGGTGCTGCGCTCATTGCTCGAGGAAGCCGTCTATAATTTCGACGATGAGATCCAGTCCAATGCGCTCGATTCCCACATTTCCCGCTTGCGCCGCAAACTGGCGGCCGCAGATGCGGGTCTCGAAGTCCACGGCATTCGTGGCGTCGGTTATCTCCTGAGGGCCACCTTATGAAACCGGCCAAAAGAAAATCGCTCAAACGCCGCCTCACCATTCAATTGCTGCTATTCCAGATCGGCAGCCTTTTCATTGTTACCACGGCCATCATCACCTATATGTCGAGTGGCGGTGCGGGCAGCGCGCTGCTCAGCCCCGAGGCGGCCCAGATAACCGCCAATGCGATCGTGCGCGATAAGGATAATCGGCTGGTTCTGAAGGAAACACCTGAGTTCATCAACCTGCGCAACGGCACTTCTGATTTCTGGTTTGTCGCCGTCAGCGAAAAAGGCGATATCGTTCAGGGCGGGCAGGTGCCTGAGGCCTTCAGCAATATGGATCAACAGCTTAGCGACGTCAGGATATCGGACGTGCGCGACGCGGCGCTTTCTTATTCCTATCTTGCCGTGGTGCGCATCGCCGTCGTTCGTCGCGCCTCCGGGCCAGCGGGAGAATTCGTGATGATCGGCAAGGGCGGCCCGTTCAGCATGACTTTCCCCGTCCTGCTGTTCTCAAACATACTGATCATGCCCGTCCTCATTCTCATGTCCATCGTGACGATTGTCGCCATTCCCTGGCTCATCCGCAGGGAATTTCGCGCCCTTTCCGCCATTGCCCGCACAGCGGAAACCATAGATATCGACAGACGTGGATATCGGCTGCCGGATGGCGATATTCCACGAGAGGTGCAGCCGCTCGTGCATGCCGTCAACGGCGCGCTGAAACGGCTGGATGACGGCTACGAACGGCACAAGCGTTTCATTCTCGATGCCGCCCATGAATTGCGGACCCCCGTCGCCATTCTCCAGACCCGCGTTGAAACGCTGCTGGACGGCCCGGCCCGAAACAGAATTTTGGCGGATGCCAGCCGCATTGCCGTGCTGGCCGAACAATTGCTGGATCTACAGCGTCTCGGCGGACAGAAGGCGCCTCTGGTGCCCCTTGATCTTGTCGGCCTTTGCAGGTCGGTCGTCGCCGATATGGCTCCGCTCGCCATATCACAGGGATATGCGCTCTCCTTTGAGCCGGAGGAAGAGCCGATCCTCGCCCTTGCCGACGACGCCTCGTTGCAGCGCGCCCTGATGAACATCGTGCAGAATGCCATCGAACATGGCGGCAATCGCGGAACGATCACGATAAGGGTCGCGGCGAACCGGGTGATCGAGATAGCTGACGAAGGCAATGGCATTCCCGAAGAGGAACGGGAGCTGATTTTCGACGCCTTCCACCGCCTGCGGCCTAAGGATCGCGGCACCGGACTCGGGCTCAACCTCGTGCAGGAAATCGTCCGTTATCATGGCGGAGAGATTACCATCAACGATGCTTCCACCGGTGGCGCCTGCTTCCGTATCACCCTTCCCTACTGCTGACGAAGAAGCCCGCATTTTCGAAGACAAAGAAAAGGCCTGTTGCAGACGCAACAGGCCTTTTCCGTTCGCATTATCTTCGTTGCTTAGCGCGGAAGAACGGTCGCCCCCATCAGCGCCTCATCGATCGCGCGCGCGGCCTGACGGCCCTCGCGGATCGCCCAGACCACCAGAGACTGGCCACGGCGCACGTCACCCGCCGCCCACAGCTTGTCAACCGAAGTCCTGTAATCCGTCTCGTTGGCAACCACGTTGGTGGAGCCGCGGCGGTCGGTATTGAGCGACAGCTTACCGTCCATTTCCTTCAGCACGCTGTCCGTGAAAGGACCGGAGAAACCGATGGCGATGAAGGCGAGATCGGCCTTGATGATGAATTCCGTGCCGGCGATCGGCTTGCGACGATCATCCACCTGACAGCACTTTACGCCGGTCAGAACGCCATCTTCGCCAACAAATTCGAGCGTGGCAACCTGGAACTCGCGAACGGCGCCTTCTGCCTGCGAGGAGGAAGTGCGCATCTTCGTTGCCCAGAAAGGCCAGACCGCAAGCTTGTCTTCCTTTTCCGGCGGCATCGGGCGGATGTCGAGCTGTGTGACTTTCACTGCACCCTGGCGGAAAGCCGTGCCGACGCAGTCAGAGGCCGTATCACCACCACCAACGACGACGACATGCTTGCCGCCGGCGAGGATCGGATCGGCTGGCCAGCCGATGCTGTCGATGTTTTCACGGCCGACGCGACGGTTCTGCTGCACGAGATAAGGCATGGCGTCGTAAACGCCATTAAAATCGGCACCACCGATGCCGGCCGGGCGCGGGGTTTCCGAACCGCCGCAATAAAGAACCGCATCGTGATCGGCCAGAAGTGCCTCAACCGTCACATCCACACCGACATTGACGCCGCAATGGAAGGTAACGCCTTCGCCCTTGATCTGCTCGACACGGCGGTCGATGAAGTTCTTCTCCATCTTGAAATCCGGAATGCCGTAACGCAACAATCCGCCGGGCTTCGTTTCGCGCTCATAGACGTGAACCTCATGGCCGGCGCGGCCTAGCTGTTGCGCAGCCGCCATGCCGGACGGGCCGGAGCCGATGATGGCAACCTTCTTGCCGGTGTGGATCGTCGCCGGCTTCGGCACGATAAAGCCCAGCTCGTAGGCCTTGTCGGCAATCGCCTGCTCGACGGTCTTGATGGCGACCGGTGCATCCTCGAGGTTCAGCGTGCAGGCTTCCTCGCAGGGTGCCGGACAGACGCGGCCGGTGAATTCCGGGAAGTTGTTGGTGGAATGGAGGTTGCGGATCGCCTCTTCCCAGTTGTTGTTATAGACTAGATCGTTCCAGTCGGGGATCTGGTTGTGCACGGGACAGCCCGTCGGGCCGTGACAGTAGGGAATGCCGCAGTCCATGCAGCGCGCCGCCTGCTTCTGTACCTCGGCATCCGACATCGGAATGGTGAATTCGCGGAAATGGCGGATACGATCCGATGCGGGCTGATACTTGCCCACCTGACGGTCGATCTCCAGAAAACCTGTAACCTTGCCCACGTTTATGTCCTCACATCAAAGCGGAGCGCCTGTCGGGCCCCAGTACCAGTAGGCGAAACCAATAACCGCCCCCAATACGATGAACTCAAATCCGGTCTCGCCGCTCGTCCAGTAGATCGCCGTGGGAACGGCGACCGCGATCATCAGCGAGACCAGTTGGTGTAGTGTCCTCACGCGGCGGATTATTCCGCCGCCACGCCCATGCGCATGCGCTCCATTTCCTCAAGCGCACGACGGTATTCGACCGGCATGACCTTGCGGAACTTCGGACGGAACTCGCTCCAGCGGTCGAGTATATCCTTGGCGCGCGACGAATTCGTGTAGTGGAAGTGGTTGGAAATGAGCTGGTAGAGACGCTCCTCGTCGTGGCGCGTCATGTCCTCGGAAACGTCGACACGTCCCTTGTGCATGAGGTCGCCGCCGTGATGGTGCAGCTTCTCCAGCATGTCGTCTTCTTCCGGAACCGGCTCCAGCTCAACCATGGCCATGTTGCAGCGGGTAGCGAAGTCGCCCTTCTCGTCGAGAACATAAGCCACGCCGCCGGACATGCCGGCCGCGAAGTTGCGGCCCGTTTCGCCGAGAACGACCACGATGCCGCCCGTCATATATTCGCAGCCGTGGTCGCCGACACCTTCGACAACCGCGACCGCGCCGGAGTTGCGCACCGCAAAGCGCTCACCCGCCACACCGCGGAAATAGCACTCGCCGGTGATCGCACCATAGAGAACGGTGTTGCCGACGATGATCGAGTTTTCCGCAACGATACGGGTGTTTTCCGGCGGGCGCACGATGATGCGGCCACCTGACAAACCCTTGCCGACATAGTCGTTGCCGTCACCCACCAGATCGAAGGTGATGCCGCGAGCGAGAAACGCGCCGAAGGACTGACCGGCCGTGCCGCGCAGCGTCACGTGGATCGTGTCGTCCTTCAGACCCTTATGGCCCCAGCGCTTGGCAAGCGCACCTGACAGCATGGCGCCGGCGGAACGGTCGACGTTCTTGATCGGCACTTCGAACACAACGGGTTCGCGGTTTTCCAGCGACGGCAGGGATTTCTCGATCAGCTTGCGATCGAGAATGTCGTCGATCGGGTGCTTCTGACGCTCTGTCCAGAAGGTCGCTTCCTTGGGAGCCTCGACCTTGTGGAAGATGCGGCTGAAATCCAGACCTTTGGCCTTCCAGTGCGCCAGCATCTCATCCTTTTCGAGCAGTTCGGAAGCGCCGATAATCTCGTCCAGCCTGGTAACGCCAAGCGAGGCGAGGATTTCGCGCACTTCTTCAGCCACGAAGAAGAAGTAGTTGATGACGTGTTCCGGCGTGCCCTTGAAGCGCTTGCGCAGAACAGGATCCTGCGTTGCGACGCCGACGGGGCAGGTGTTCAGATGGCACTTGCGCATCATGATGCAGCCCGCAGCAATCAGCGGCGCGGTGGCAAAGCCGAATTCATCCGCACCAAGCAGCGCGCCGATGATGACGTCGCGGCCGGTCTTCAGACCACCATCCACCTGCAGCGCTATGCGCGAACGAAGGCCGTTCAGCACCAGCGTCTGCTGGGTTTCGGCAAGGCCGATTTCCCAGGGCGAACCGGCATGCTTCAGCGACGTCAGCGGCGAAGCACCGGTGCCGCCATCGAAACCGGCGATAGTGATATGGTCGGCGCGCGCCTTGGCGACACCCGCCGCAACTGTGCCAACGCCCACTTCCGACACGAGCTTCACAGAAACATCTGCTTCCGGGTTGACGTTCTTCAGGTCGTAGATCAGCTGCGCCAGATCTTCGATGGAGTAGATATCGTGGTGTGGCGGCGGCGAAATGAGGCCGACGCCCGGCGTGGAGTGACGGGTCTTTGCAACCGTGGCATCCACCTTGTGGCCGGGCAGCTGGCCGCCTTCGCCGGGCTTGGCACCCTGCGCGACCTTGATCTGCAACATGTCGGCATTGACGAGATATTCCGTCGTCACACCAAAGCGGCCGGATGCGATCTGCTTGATGGCGGAACGCTCGGGGTTCGGCTTGCCGTTCAGAAGCGGCATGTAACGGTCGGATTCTTCGCCGCCTTCGCCGGTGTTGGACTTGCCGCCGATGCGGTTCATCGCAATCGCAAGCGTGGTATGCGCCTCGCGGCTGATCGAGCCGAAGGACATGGCGCCCGTCGAGAACCGCTTGACGATATCGACCGCCGGTTCGACGTCGTCGATGGAAACCGGCTTGCGGCCGAGCGCTTCCGCCGATTTGACCTTGAACAGCCCTCTGATGGTGTTCATGCGCAACGCCGTCTCATTCACCATGCCGGCGAATTCGCGGTAACGATCCTGGCTATTGCCACGCACGGCGTGTTGCAGCGAGGCAACGGCGTCCGGCGTCCAGGCGTGGCTTTCGCCGCGCATGCGATAGGCATATTCGCCGCCAATATCGAGCGTGTTGGCAAGGATCGGATCCTTGCCGAAAGCGGCCGTGTGGCGCGTTACGGTTTCTTCGGCAATCTCGGTCAGACCCACGCCCTCGATGGAGGTGGCGGTGCCGAAGAAATACTTCTCGACGAATTCCGACGACAGGCCGATGGCGTCGAAGATCTGCGCGCCGCAATAGGACTGGTAGGTGGAAATGCCCATCTTGGACATGACCTTGAGGATGCCCTTACCAACCGCCTTGATGTAGCGGTAGACGACTTCGTCGTCGGACACTTCCTTCGGGAAGGCGCCGTGCTTGTGCATGTCGAGCAGCGTATCGAAGGCGAGATAGGGGTTGATCGCCTCCGCGCCATAACCGGCTAGCAGACAGAAATGGTGGATTTCGCGCGGTTCACCGGTTTCAACGACGAGACCGACCGAGGTGCGCAGACCCTTGCGGATCAGGTGATGGTGCACGGCGGCAGTCGCCAGAAGCGCCGGGATCGCGATGCGGTCCGGGCCGAGCTGGCGGTCGGAGAGAACGATGATGTTGTAGCCGCCGCGAACGGCGGATTCAGCCCGCTCGCAGAGGCGGTCGAGCATGTCAGGCATGCCTTCCGCACCACGCTCCACATCGTAGGTGAAGTCGAGCGTCTTGGTGTCGAAACGGTCTTCCGTGTGGCCGATGGAGCGGATCTTTTCCAGATCGCCATTGGTCAGGATCGGCTGGCGAACTTCCAGACGCTTGGCGCGGGCCGCACCTTCGTGATCGAGAAGGTTCGGGCGCGGGCCGATGAACGAGACGAGGCTCATCACCAACTCTTCGCGGATCGGATCGATCGGCGGATTGGTGACCTGCGCGAAGTTCTGCTTGAAATAGGTGTAAAGCAGCTTCGACTTGTCCGACATGGCCGAAATCGGTGTATCGGTACCCATCGAGCCGATGGCTTCCTGGCCCGTCGTCGCCATCGGCGACATCAGGAGCTTGGTATCTTCGCTGGTGTAGCCGAAGGCCTGCTGGCGGTCGAGCAGCGACACGTCGCGACGCAGCGCGCGCGGCTCCACAGGCTTCAGATCCTCGAGAATGAGCTGGGTGCGGTCGAGCCAGGTGCGGTAAGGATGCTTTGCGGCAAGCTCGTGCTTCACATCCTCGTCGGAAATGATCGAGCCCTTTTCCATGTCGATCAGCAGCATCTTGCCCGGCTGCAGACGCCACTTCTTGATGATGCGCTCTTCCGGCACCGGCAGCGTGCCGGCTTCCGACGCCATGATGACGCGGTCGTCATCAGTGACGAGATAACGCGCAGGACGCAGACCGTTACGGTCGAGCGTCGCGCCGATCTGCTTGCCATCGGTGAAAGCAACGGCGGCGGGGCCGTCCCACGGTTCCATCAGCGCGGCATGATACTCGTAAAACGCCTTGCGTTCAGCCGACATGGACAGGTTGCCCGACCAGGCTTCCGGGATCAGCATCATCACGGCATGCGCCATGGAGTAACCGCCGCGCACGAGGAATTCGAGCGCGTTGTCGAAGCAGGCGGTGTCCGACTGACCTTCATAGGAGATCGGCCACAGCTTGGAGATGTCATCGCCGAACAGCACGGAGGAAACAGAGGCCTGACGCGCCGCCATCCAGTTGACGTTGCCGCGCAGCGTGTTGATTTCACCGTTATGGGCGACCATGCGGTAGGGGTGCGCCAGCTTCCACGAGGGGAAGGTATTGGTCGAAAAGCGCTGGTGCACGAGTGCAACGGCGGACTCGAACCGTGGGTCGGCAAGATCCTTGTAATAGGCGCCAACCTGATAGGCGAGGAACATGCCCTTGTAGACGATGGTCGAGGAGGAGAGCGAGACAGGATAGAAATCCTGCGTTTCCTTGCCGCCGCCCTCGTCATAGATGCGGTTGGACAGAACCTTGCGGATCAGGAACAGCTTGCGCTCGAAATCGGCATTGGTGGCAGCATCACGTCCGGCACCGATGAAGACCTGAACATGGTGCGGTTCGGTCGCTGCGATATCCGGCGCCTTGGAGAGCGAGGAATTATCGACAGGCACATCACGGAAGCCAAGGAACTGCTGCTCCTCCTCACCGATGACGTCAACGATCACCTTCTTGTAGTGCTCGATGCGGGAGGGATCGCGCGGCATGAAAATGTGCCCGACGGCGTATTCGCCAGCCTTTGGCAGCGTCACGCCCTGTCCGGCCATTTCCTCGCGGAAGAACCGATCAGGGATCTGCACGAGAATGCCCGCACCATCGCCCATCAGGGGATCGGCGCCGACAGCACCACGATGCGTCAGGTTTTCGAGAATGAACAGGCCGTCCTTGACGATCTGGTGCGACTTGACGCCCTTCATATGCGCAACAAAACCGACGCCGCAGGCGTCATGTTCATTGGCGGGATCGTAAAGACCCTGCTTTTCCGGCAGGCCGCCCGCGAAACGCGCTTTCGCAGAAACGGGTGCGGCCGCAGCCGCGGTGGGACAGTCTGTGGTCAGGGTTGCGGCGGCGATGTCCGCCTGCGGCTTGTTCGTCATTTTTGTCCCTCCTGCAAAATTACTTGCATGGTTTCATGCGAAGATCCGGCTCGACACGAATTTTCGCTTCCCGCAAAACTCGCATTCAACCCGGCTTGGTCAAATTTAGGACAGCAAAGCTGTCTCAATTCAGTAGGATTTTGGCAGAAACGGGCGGATTTAGCAAGGGTGCGAATCCAATTAGTGAAAGCCCCATTTCGCAGCGAAGTTTCGATACTGACCTATTGCGCGAAACTTTCTTATCGCAAAGCAGGCCGACCCGTTGCTTTCATTACCGGATTTGCCAATCTCAATGTTCCGACCTAGAACTTTCCCCGTTATCGCTTCGAACAGCCCGAACAGAACCTCAGCTATCGGAAAGCCTTCAGAGATGTTTTTTGCTTCAGACAATTGGGCTGGCGCCCATCCGGCCGTCAACGAACGGCTTTCGCGGGAATCCACACGCTTTGCCGCAGCTTATGGCACCAGCGAACTCGATCTCTCGATCGAAAAGCGCTTCAACGAGATTTTCGAACGCGAAGTCGCGGTGTTTTTCGTCGCGACCGGCACGGCGGCCAATTCGCTCTCGCTGGCCAGCATTGCCCGCGCCGGCGGCCTGACCTTCTGTCATTCCGAAGCGCATGTGATCGAGGACGAGTGCGGCGCGCCGGATTTCTTTTCCGGCATGCGCATGGTCGCCGTTGAGGGACCGAACGGCAAGATGCTGCCGGAAAACCTGATCGAGCGCATTGCCCGTTATCCGCAGGACGCCGTGCACCATGGCCGCGCCGCGGCCATCACCATGACGCAGGCAACCGAAGCCGGCACCGTCTATACGCTCGATGAAATCGACGCCATCGCCAAAATCGCAAAGGACAACGGCCTGCCGCTGCATATGGACGGCGCGCGTTTTGCCAATGCGCTTTCCGCACTCGGCACCACGCCCGCCGAAATGACGTGGAAACGCGGCGTCGACGTCCTGTCTTTCGGCGGCACGAAAAACGGCTGCTGGTGCGCGGAAGCGATCGTCTTCTTTGATCCCTCGCTCGCCCGGGACTTTTCTTTCCTGCGAAAACGCACCGCCCAGCTTTTTTCGAAATCACGCTTCATCGCCGCGCAGTTCGAGGCCTATCTGCAGGACGACCTGTGGCTCGGTCTCGCGGGCCATGCCAATGCCATGGCCAACCGGCTGCGCGCCGGTTTCGCTTCGCTAAACAGCGCCCGCCTTGCATGGCCGACCACGGCGAACGAGGTTTTCGCCATCCTGCCAAAGGCCGCCGCCGAAGCCGCCACGGCAAAAGGTGCCAAGTTCTATGACTGGCTGGAGCCGCGCGACATGCCTGAAAAGGTAGGCAAGGACGAAGTGCTGATCCGCATGGTCACCAGCTTCGCGACAACCGAGGCCGATGTGGACGAGTTCCTGTCGATCTGCGCCGCCGTCTGACAAATATCCGAGGGCGCTCATAAGAGCGCCCTCACACCTCCTGCAGCCGGTAACCGACCCCGGTTTCCGTCAGGATATAACGCGGTTGATCCGGAATTTTTTCGATCTTCTGGCGAAGCTGGCGCACATAAACCCGCAAATATTGCACGTCGGTCAGTTCGTCCCACACATGTTCCAGCAGGAAACGGTGGGTCAGAACCTTGCCGGCATGCTGCACGAGAACCCGCAGGATGTCATATTCCTTCGGCGAGAGCTTCACCTCCCGGTCCTCCACCCTGACGATGCGTCTGACCAGATCGACGGAGAGGTCACCGGTCTGAAACACTGGCCTCTCTCCCTGGCTTTGCAGACGATGGCGCAGGGCGACGCGGATGCGGGCGACGAGTTCGTTCATGCCGAAAGGCTTGGTGATGTAGTCATCGGCCCCCAGTTCCAGCGCCTTGACGATACCCGCCTCATCCGTGCGGCTGGAGAGAATGATAACCGGCAGCGCCAGCCCTTCGCCGCGCCATTTCGCCAAGAGATCATGCCCCGACATATCCGGCAGGCCGAGATCGAGAACAACGAGATCGGGCTTGTCTTCACTGACCAGCTCCATGGCGACCTTCGCATTCATCGCCTCGCTCACCGCATATCCCTGAGTCGACAGCCCCACACGCAAAAGCTTGCGGATCGGCGGTTCGTCATCGATGATCAGAATACGAACGGCGGAATTGGTCATTCCCGATCTCCTTCAGCGGCATAGCCGCTTGTCGCCGGCAATCGCGCCTTAATCATGATCTATCACAGGCGCATCGGCGGGAACCGGCAGACTGACGATAAACTGCGCACCGGCGCGACCCGGCCTGTTTTCCGCGCGGATCGACCCGCCCATGGCCTCGATAAACCCCTTGCAGATGGACAGCCCGAGACCCGTTCCGGCCTGCACATGGTCCGCCTTGCGCACCCGGTAGAAACTGTCAAACACCCGCTCCGTATCGTCAGGTGGAATACCCGGCCCCGCATCGGCCACGGACAGGAAGATATTCTTGCCCTGTCGCCAGCCGCGAATCTCGATGGCCGTATGTTCGGGAGCGTATTTGGCGGCATTGTCGATGAGATTGAACAGGACCTGTTCGAAAAGCACGGGATCGACCTTCAGCATGGGCAGGTCGGATGGAATATCCAGAACGATCTCATGCCTGACGACAATTTTCGCTGCGCGCGAAAGCGCGGTTCCGACCATATCGCCCACGAAATGCAGACCATAATTCGGCTCCATTGCGCCCGAACCAATCCGCGTCATATCAAGAAGATTGGAGATGAAACGGTTCAGCCGCTCGGATTCCTCGACAATCGTCGAAAGCAGTTCGGCGCGCGCATCCGGCGGGATATCCTCGGCGAAATCCTTCAGTGTTCCGGCCGAACCCAGAATGGCCGCAAGCGGCGTCTTGAGGTCATGGGAAATGGATGTCAGCAGCGCGGTGCGCAGCCGGTCGGTTTCCGCAGCAAGCCTTGCCCGATCGACGTCAGAGACGAGTTGAATCCGCTCGATGGCAAGTGCCGCCTGATCCGCCAATGCGTCAAACAGCCGCTGCTGCTCCGGCGTCAGGAGAGGGCCGAGCCGGTCATCGTCCAGCCCCACCACGCCGACGGCGCCGCTGCCGGTGCGCAAGGGCAGATAAAGACGTTTGGCGCCGGGAAGCGTATCTGCGCCCCTGCCGGCAGCCTTGTTGTGTTCCCAGGCCCATTGCGCGGCGGCAATATCGGCATCAACAAGCGTATCATCAGGCGGATATCCCGCCTTGACCGCTATCGTATTGTTTTCCGGCAGAAGCAGAACGATGCGAACCTTCAGCATCGAGGCCATCTGGAAAGCGGCTGCCCATAATACGTCGTCCAGCGTTCCGGTCACCGAAAGCTTCTTGGAAAACAGATACAAATCTTCCGTCGTTCGCGCCCTTGCCCGCGCAGAGGCCGCCTGCCGCTGCACCGCGACGGTGAGGTTGGAGGCGACGAGCGCCACACCGAAGTAAAACAAAAGGGCGACAAGGCTATCGGGAGAACTGACCGTCAGCGTGTAACGGGGCTCCAGAAAGAAGAAGTTGAAGGCGACCGCGCCAAGCAGCGAAGCATAAAGCGCAGGCCCCAAACCGCCGCGCACGGCGGCCGCCAGAACGGCCATCAGGAATACAAGCGCGAGGTTTTGCACATCGAGCGTCTGATCGAGCACGATGCCGACCACAATCGCCAGCCCGACAAACAAGGTGCTGTTGAGATAGGACCTGAAGGACTGGTGTGACCGCGCCGATGCGAGCTTTACGGCCTGACCCGGCTTTTCTTCCCTCTTATCACCGGAAATGACATGCACGCTGATATCGCCCGCATGGTCGATCAGATCATGCGTCAGCGAGCGCTGGAAAATTCGCTGCCACCAGGATTTTCGCGGGCGGCCGATGATTATGTGGGTGAAATTATTGGCATTGGCGTAGGAAATGATCTCACGGGTCAGGTCCAGCGCCGGCAGGGTCACCGTCTCGCCGCCAAGCTGCTGCGCGAGCCGCATGGTGCCCGCCAGCCGGTCTTTTTCCGCCTCAGATAATTGCTGCGAACGCGGGGTGTCGAGATGCAGCGCCGTCCACGGTGCGCGCAGGCGATCCGCCTGCCGGCGGGCGTAACGCACCAGCCCCGGACCGTTGCCGCCATGATCAAGACAGACCAGAACCCTGTCTCCCGCCGCCCAGGGCCCGGAAATGGCATGGGACTGCATGTGGTTGAGCAATTGCTCATCCACCCGCTGGGCGGTGCGTCGGAGCGCAAGCTCCCGCAACGCCGTCAGATTGCCGCGTGAAAAATAATTTTCGATGGCGCGCCGGGCGGTGCGGGGCAGGTAAACCTTGCCATCCTGAAGACGCTTGATCAGATCGTCGGGGGTAATATCGATGATTTCGACATCATCGGCCCGGTCGATGATGCTGTCAGGCACCGTTTCACGAACACGGATGCGGGTGATCTGTGCAACGATGTCGTTCAGGCTTTCGACATGCTGGATATTCAGCGTCGTATAGACGTCGATGCCCTGCGCCAGAATCTCCTGAACATCCATATAACGCTTGGGGTGGCGGCTGCCGGCGGCATTGGTGTGAGCCAGTTCGTCGACCAGAACCAGCGCGGGACGGCGGGCCAGAATGGCATCGATATCCATCTCTTCCAGCACCTGACCGCGATAATCGATGCGACGGCGGTGGATGATCTCGAAGCCCTGCACCAGCGTTTCGGTTTCCCGGCGGCCATGGGTTTCAACGACGCCGATGACGGCATCCACCCCATCCGCCAGCTTCGCCCGGCCGGACATCAGCATTTCATAGGTCTTGCCGACGCCGGGCGCTGCACCAAGAAAAATCTTCAGCCGGCCCCGCGCCTCGCGCCGGGCGTTTTCCAGCAGCGCATCGGGCGATGGTCGGCTCGGCATATCGCGATTGTCGTCAGGCATTTAACCCACCAATGGTCGAGGCTATGGCTTGCGAACAAGCCATAGCCATTTCAGGTCATGAGCCGGCTGCGTCAAGGGCCATGTTGAGCGCCAGCACATTCACGACGGGCTCTCCCATGAAGCCGAGTTCCGGTCCTTCGACATGGCGCTCGACGATGCTACGCAGGGATGCCTCATCCATGCCCCTCGCCTTGGCGACGCGGGCAACCTGAAAATAGGCGGCTTCCGGCGAAACATGTGGATCAAGACCACTGCCCGAAGCCGTCACCAGATCGGCGGGAACCTCGGCCGCCGGATTTTCGGCTTTTGCGGCCTGGTAATCCTGTTTCACCCGGTCGATAAGCTTGGCGCTCGTCGGCCCGAGATTGGAGCCGGACGACGACGCGGCATTATAACCATCGCCGGCAGCGGACGGCCTTCCGTGGAAATATTTCTCACCGGTGAAGGCCTGCCCGATCAATTGCGAACCCACCACGGCGCGCCCGTTTTCGACCAGGCTGCCATTTGCCTGAAAGGGGAAGATCGCCTGCGCGAGACCTGTCATGCCTAAGGGATAGGCAAGTCCGGTGATGGCGGTGGTGGCGAGGATGAGCACCAGTGCAGGGCGAAGCTGTTTAAACATTGTCTTTACTCCTCAGGCGAGACCGAGCGCCGTAATAGCGAGGTCAATGGCCTTGATGCCGATGAAGGGAACGATGATGCCGCCGAGGCCATAGATGACCAGATTGCGCGACAGCAGCGCGCCGGCGCCAATCGGACGATATTTAACGCCCTTCAGCGACAGGGGGATCAGCGCGATGATGATGAGCGCGTTGAAGATGATGGCTGACAGGATGGCGCTCTGGGGTGTCGAAAGCCCCATCACGTTCAGAACGCCAAGCTGCGGATAGAGCGCCAGGAACATTGCCGGGATGATGGCGAAATATTTGGCGATGTCGTTGGCAATGGAGAACGTCGTCAGCGCACCGCGCGTCATCAGCAATTGCTTGCCGATTTCGACGATCTCTATGAGCTTGGTCGGATCGCTGTCGAGATCGACCATATTGCCGGCCTCGCGGGCCGCCACCGTGCCGGTGTTCATGGCAACGCCGACATCGGCCTGCGCCAGCGCGGGAGCGTCATTGGTGCCGTCGCCGCACATGGCGACAAGCTTGCCCTTGGCCTGTTCCTCGCGGATCAGATCCAGCTTGTTTTCCGGTGTCGCCTGGGCGAGGAAATCATCGACACCTGCTTCCGCCGCTATTGCCGCGGCCGTCATGGGATTATCGCCGGTGATCATCACCGTGCGGATGCCCATGCGGCGAAGCTCCGCAAAACGCTCGCGAATGCCGCCCTTGACGATGTCCTTCAGCTGCACAACGCCGAGCAGCTTGCCATCGCGAACGACGGCGAGCGGCGTGCCGCCGGTCTTGGCGATCTCTTCGGCAATTGTCCGGATGCCGCGCGTGGCGTCCGTTTCAGTTTTGACGGCAAGCGCCACATTGCCCTGTTGCGGAGCGCCGCCATCAACATAGGCAAGAACGGCGTCGACCGCGCCCTTGCGAATGGAAGCACCTTCGAAATCGACACCGCTCATGCGGGTCTGGGCGGTGAAAGGTACGAAATTCGCATGGAGTTTCTGCATGTCGCGGGCGCGGATACCGTATTTTTCCTTGGCCAGAACCACGATCGAGCGGCCTTCCGGCGTTTCGTCGGCAAGGGAGGCAAGCTGCGCCGCATCGGCCAGTTCCTGCTCGGAAACGCCAGCAACGGGACGAAACTCGGTCGCCTGACGGTTGCCAAGGGTGATGGTGCCGGTCTTGTCGAGCAGCAGCGTATCCACGTCGCCCGCAGCCTCGACGGCGCGGCCGGACATGGCCAGCACATTGAAACGCACCAGCCTGTCCATGCCGGCAATGCCGATGGCGGATAGAAGCGCACCGATGGTGGTCGGGATGAGCGTCACGAACAATGCCACCAGCACGATGATCGGGATCGAACCGCCGGCATAGGCCGCGAAACTCGGAATGGTGGCGGTGGCCAGAACGAAGATCAGCGTCATGCCGGCCAGCAGGATATTGAGCGCGATCTCGTTCGGCGTCTTCTGGCGTTCAGCACCTTCGACGAGCGAAATCATCCGGTCGAGAAAGGTGGAGCCGGCCGCGGCGGTGATACGGACCCTGATCCAGTCCGACAGCACCTGCGTGCCGCCGGTGACCGCCGAGCGGTCGCCACCGGATTCGCGGATGACGGGGGCGGATTCGCCGGTGATGGCAGCCTCGTTGACGGAGGCGACACCTTCGATGACCTCACCGTCGGAGGGGATGATATCGCCCGCCTCGACGAGAACGACATCGTTCACCTTCAGGCTGGTGCCCGCCACCATTTTATATTGGCTGCGGTCATCGCTGGTCAGCAGTTTCGCCTGGGTCTCCGTGCGGGTCCGGCGCAACGAATCCGCCTGCGCCTTGCCGCGCCCTTCGGCGACGGCTTCCGCGAAATTGGCGAACAACACGGTGAACCAGAGCCAGAGATTGATCTGGAAGGAAAAGCCTAGATTGGCGCCACCGGTGATGAGATCGCGGATGAACAGCACTGTCGTCAGCACCGACACTGTCGCCACCACGAACATGACCGGGTTGCGCGCCAATGTGCGCGGGTTGAGCTTTTTGAATGCGGCGGCGATGGCCGGCACGAGAATGCGAGAATCAAGGATGCTCGCTTGTTTGGACTGGCTCATGAAGAGGCTCCAGCGTTTGAAACAGGGCGACCGATATCGGTCGATCAGCCCGTGATAACTTCGAGAGCGACAACGGCGGCGAACAGAGCCGCCATCATCGCAAGAATGAGGTTGGAGGCACACCAGCCGCCGGGCGTGGCGCTCCCCTTTCCGGGAGCGCCCTTGCGGGCGGAGACGATGCGGTCGCGTCGGGACATGTCGTCATTCATGGCATCACCTCAGAAGAGTTGGCCTGCCGCCATGACAAGATGTTCGGCAACAGGGCCGAGTGCGAGCGCTGGCAGGAAGGTGAGACCGCCGACAATCAGGATCGTGCCAGCAAGCAGGCCGACGAAGAGCGGACCATCCGTCGGGAAGGTGCCGGCTGAGGCCGGAACGGTCTTCTTGGCGACCAGCGAACCGGCAATGGCGAGCGCCGGAATGATCACCAGAAAACGACCCATCAGCATGCCAAGGCCAAGCGTGATGTTGTACCAGGTCGTATTGCCCGTCAGCCCGCCGAAGGCGGAGCCGTTATTGGCGGCCGCGGAGGTATAGGCATAGAGGATTTCGGAGAAGCCGTGCGGTCCCGCCGTACCGATCGACGCCACGGCCGAGGGAAGGACAGTGGCCGTTGCCGTGAAAGCCAGCATGGCGAGCGGCAGGCAGAGAATGGCCAGAACCGCCATTTTCATTTCCTTGGCCTCGATTTTCTTGCCGAGATATTCCGGCGTGCGTCCGACCATCAGACCCGCAACGAAGATGGCGATGACGATGAAGAGCAGGATGCCGTAAAAGCCCGCGCCGACCCCACCGACGATCACCTCGCCCAGTTGCATGTTGATGAGCGGAACAAGACCGCCCAGCGCCGTGAAGCTGCCATGCATGGCATTGACCGCGCCGCAGGAGGCAGCCGTGGTGATGACGGCGAAGAGCGACGAGAGCGCCACGCCGAAACGGACCTCCTTGCCTTCCATATTGCCGCCGGCAAGGCCGAAGCTATGCATCAGCGGGTTTCCGGCCGCTTCCGCCCAATAGGTGACGGCGACACCGGCGATGAACAGCATGCCCATGGCAGCGAGGATCGCCCAGCCCTGGCGCTGGTTGCCAACCATGCGGCCGAAAACATTGGTGAAGGCGGCGCCGATCGCGAAGATCGACACCATCTGGATCATGTTGGAAATGGCGTTGGGGTTTTCGAAGGGATGCGCGGAATTGGCGTTGAAAAAACCACCGCCATTTGTGCCCAGCATCTTGATCGCCAGCTGCGACGCCACGGGACCGACGGCAATCGTCTGCTGCGCGCCTTCGAGCGTCTGCGCATTTACATAGGCGCCGAGGGTCTGCGGCACGCCGAGCCACACATAGATGAGCGTCAGCACGATGCAGAGGGGCAAAAGCACGTAGAGCGTGGAGCGGACCATATCCACCCAGAAATTACCGATCGCCTTGCCGGAAGCACGCGAAAAAGCGCGGATGAGACCGATGGCGATTGCCATGCCCGTGGCGGCGGAAACGAAGTTCTGCACTGTGAGACCGGCCATCTGGGTCAGATAGGACAGGGTGCTTTCGCCGCCATAATTCTGCCAGTTGGTATTGGTGACGAAGCTGACCGCCGTATTGAAGGACAACTCCGGTCCCACTGCCGCCATTCCCTGCGGATTATAAGGCAGCACGGCCTGAAAGCGCATCAGGGCATAGAGCAGGGCAAAACCGAGGAGGTTGAAGAGAAGCATGGAGAAGGCATAGGTCGTCCAGTGCTGCTCCTCGCGCTCGCTTGTCCCGGCAAGGGCATAAAGGCCGCGCTCGACGGGTGCGAGAACCGGCGACAGCAGGGTGCGCTCGCCATTAAAGACACGCGCCATATAGAAGCCGAGCGGCTTCACCAGCGCAAAAATGATCCCGCAGAAAAGCAGGACCTGAAACCATCCATTGAGGGTCATGGTATTGAACTTTCAATAGCCGTCGTTTCCCGATCAGAAACGTTCGGGGCGAATGAGAGCGTAGGTGAGATAGGCGGCGATAAAGAACGTGACGGCGCCGCTCAAGATATAGTCGAATGTCATAGCAGCCTCCCGTCTAAAGCCGGTCGCAGGCGCGCGTATAGGCAAAGCAGATGGCGAAAAACACCGTGGCTGCGCCGATCAGAACAACATCCATCATCGATGGGACTCCTTTTTAATCGAGGAGCCGGACAGGAAGAAAAGCGCCGTCATGTGGGACGTCGCTTTTCAATCTTTCTGGCTGAGAAGGGAACACCGTCCCTTCCCGCACAGAAGAATGCAACCGAACCGCATAAAGGTTCGAGACGGCCACAGATGGAATAAAATAGGAATCCTATAGGAATTTCGATGCCCGCCGGTCGCGGGCATCGCTACCGCTACTCAAAAGAGCGGGCTGTCACCGAAAGCGGAAACGATGGTTTCCGCCGGGCTTTTACTGGCAAGCAGCGCGGCCAGCAAAATGCGGGCCTGTCCGGGACGAAGCGTGGATGAATGCACGGCGCCCGCTGCGACAAGGTCATGCCCGCCGCCGCCGCCGCCGTAACTTGCCACGAGCCGCCCTTCCGGCACGCGGCTGGAAACGATGACGGGAACGCCACGTTCTGCGCAGCGCTTCACGGCTTCGGCGATACGCGGATTGGCGTTGCCGGAACCAAGTGCGGCAAGAACGATGCCTTTCGCCCCCGCCTGCAGGCTTGCATCGATATGGGTGGCATCACAGCCGGGATGAATAGCGACGATATCGACGCGCTGATCGGTTACCGGGGCGGAAAGCCGCAGCGTTGCAACAGCAGTCAGCGGCCGGGCCGAGCGGAAGGCGTCCGCCTCGTCCGCGCTCAGCTTGTAAAGTCCCCAGGCTGGCAGACAGCGTCCGCCGAAGGAGAGAAGCACGCCCTTCCCGGCATTCGCCTGATCAAGCGCTGTTTCTATGGCCCGGGCCAGATTGGCCGGCCCGTCAGCGTCCTTATGGTCTGCCGTAAACTGCGCGCCGGTGAAGACCACCGGCTTTGTGATGGCCTGCTGCAAATGCACGAGCAGCGAGGATTCTTCCATGGCGTCGGTGCCATGCAAAACCACGATGCCGGCAACGGCGGGATCATCAAGCTCCACACCCACCGCATCGCTGATGCGCTGCATGTCCGCCAATGTCAGGCTGGAGGAATCCTTCGCCATCAGATCGACAGGCTTCAACCGGGCGCTGATCTGCGGAACCAGCGCCAGCAGGTCCTCACCCGAAAGGCTGGGCGTGCTGACGCCATCGGCGCTACGCCGGCTGGCGATGGTGCCGCCGGTGGCGATGACCGCCACCAGAGGCGTTGCGCCCTGCCCGCTCAATGCGACGCTCCTGCGCCGGCACGCTCGGCCGCCAGACGATGGATGCGGTCACGCAAGAGATACCAGCCGATGACAAGCGCCGGGATGATGACGAGCAGCGAAGCGATGGTCCAGGAGCCAACGGGATAGTCGAAAGCCATCAGCACCAGCACGCCGAACAGGAAGACGAGCGTGAGAATGCCGGTGTAGGGCGCGCCGAACATGCGGAAATCCGGACGCACAAGTTCACCACGCCTGGAAAGCTGCCAGAGCTTCAGCTGGCAAAGCACGATGACCGCCCATGCGCAGATGATGCCGAGCGCCGACAGGTTGAGCGCGATTTCAAAAGCGGCGGAGGGAACGACCGCATTCAGGGCCACTCCGAGAACGGTGACGACCGCCGTGACCGCAATGCCGCCATAAGGCACGCCATTCTTGTTCATCTTCGCCAGCGCCGCCGGAGCCGAGCCGGAAACCGCCATGGAATGCAGGATGCGGCCGGTGGAATAAAGACCGGCATTGAGCGAGGACAGCACGGCGGTCAGAACGACGAGGTTCATGATCACGTCAGCGCCCTCAACGCCGATGGAACCGAAGAAGGTGACGAACGGGCTCTCGCCGGCCTTGTAAGCGGTGTAGGGCAGAAGCAGCGTGAACAGCAGTACCGAGCCGACATAAAACACGACGAGACGCAGAACCACGGCGCGGATGGCGCGCGGCATGACCTTGCGCGGGTCCTCAGTTTCGCCCGCCGCCGTGCCGATCAGCTCAATCGAGGCATAGGCGAACACCACGCCCTGTATGATGACGAAGGCTGGAAGAATGCCGTTCGGGAAGAAGCCGCCATTATCCGTAATGAGGCTGAAGCCGGTAACGTGGCCTTCGATGGGCGTGCCGAAAATTACGAAATAGACGCCAACGACGAGGAAAATGGCGAGCGCAAGCACCTTGATCAGGCTGAACCAGAATTCCAGTTCTCCGAAGACCTTCACCGACAGCATGTTCATCGCCAGCACGACGACCAGTGCCGTCATCGCAAACACCCACTGATCGATACCCGCCAGCCACGGCACGTATTGCTTGAAGAAATTCATGTAGAGCGCGACGGCGGTCACATCGGCCACCGAGGTCATGGCCCAGTTCAGCCAATACATCCAGCCGGCCGCGAAGGCCATCTTCTCGCCGTAGAACTCCCGGGCGTAGGAGACGAAGGAACCGGAACTCGGGCGATGCATGATCAACTCGCCGAGCGCGCGCAGCACCAGAAACGCGAAGAAACCGCAGAGTGCATAAACGAAGACCAGCGCCGGGCCTGCCTGCGCCAGCCGTCCGCCCGCGCCGAGAAACAGGCCGGTGCCGATAGCGCCGCCGATGGCGATCATCTGGATCTGACGCGGTTTGAGGGCCTTGTGGTAACCGAGGTCTTCTTCGATGAAGACCTCACGATCGGCGGACGCCGTTTTCCCAGAATGCATGGATATTTATCCTCCCGATAAAAGTGCTTGCAGTCGGCGATAAGCCGGAAATGACAATGAAACTGGCACAGTCCGCGCTGGAATATGGCCAGCATGCATGCTCATGCGCGCTGTAAAGCTGCATGACAGATTTTTGCCGTCATAATGGCAGATAATGCCGTTCGTCAAGCGTATTCGATATGATTGACCTTCTCCTCCACCCCCATTAAGGTCAAAAAATCTGTAAGACAGCTTTACAGATATAGCAACGCTTAAAAAGCCAGTGGAGGAAAAAGTGAGCGTGACGCGCAAGGAGCATGATTTGCTCGGGACAAAGGAAATTCCGGCGGATGTCTATTGGGGCGTGCACACGGCGCGCGCTGTGGAAAACTTCAAGATCACCGGGGTGACCATTGGCCACAACCCCTATCTCGTGCGGGGACTGGCCTATGTGAAGGAGGCGGCGGCACGCGCAAATCACGAGCTCGGTCTGCTCGACACCGAACGCATGGAAGCCATCGCCGAGGCCTGCCGAGAAATCCGCGCCGGCGCGCTGCATGAGCAATTCGTGGTGGATGAAATCCAGGGCGGAGCCGGCACCTCCACCAACATGAATGCCAATGAGGTCATCGCCAACCGCGCGCTTGAGCTGCTTGGTCACGAAAAAGGCGATTATGCCCGCCTTCACCCGAACGACCATGTCAATCTCAGCCAGTCCACCAACGACGCCTATCCGACCGCAATCAATGTCGGCCTGATCGAGGCGATCGATGATCTGGCGGCTTCCATGGGCGTTCTGAAGGACGCTTTCGACCGCAAGGCGCAGGAATTTGCCGGCTTCATCAAGATCGGCCGCACCCAATTGCAGGACGCCGTGCCGATGACGCTCGGCCAGGAGTTCCGCACTTTCGTGGTGATGCTTGGCGAAGATCAGGCGCGCCTGATCGAATCCGTGGCACTACTACACGAGATCAACCTTGGCGCCACCGCCATCGGCACCGGGCTCAATGCGCCGCGCGGTTATGCCGAGCTTGCCTGCAAGCATCTGGCGGAACTGACCGGACGACCCCTGGTGACGGCCGCCGACCTGATCGAGGCCACGCAGGACCCCGGCGCCTTCGTGCATCTCTCCGGTGTGCTGAAGCGCGTAGCCGTGAAGTTGTCGAAAACCTGCAACGACCTTCGCCTGCTCTCTTCCGGCCCGCGCGCCGGGATTGGCGAAATCACCCTGCCCTCCGTTCAGGCCGGTTCCAGCATCATGCCGGGCAAGATCAATCCGGTCATTCCCGAAGTGGTCAATCAGGTGGCCTATGCGGTGATCGGCAACGACATCACCATCACCATGGCCGCGGAAGCCGGGCAGCTGCAGCTGAACGCCTTCGAGCCGATCATCGTGCGCGCGCTTTCACAGAGCATCAGCCAACTCAGCGCCGCCTGCCGCACCTTGGCGGAACGCTGCGTCGACGGCATCGTCGCCAATCCGGCAATCATGGCGCAGCGCGTGGAAGAATCGATCGGTCTCGCCACCGCGCTCAACCCGCTGATCGGTTATTATGCTGCCACGGAAGTGGCCAAGGAAGCGCTTGCCAGCGGCCGCACGGTGCCACAGGTGGTTCTGGAGCGCGGTTATCTCACCGATGCGCAACTGCAGCAGGCGCTGAGCCCGCGGCACCTTGCCAACCTGCCCGCCCTCACGGCTGGCGAAGCCGATCTTCGCCAATGATCGTCGTCACCACCTGCTTCACCTGCCCAAGGTGAAGCTCCATCGCCTCCCGCGCCTCGGGCGCTGAACCCCGCCGGATCGCCTCGACGATCCGGCGGTGCTCGAAATTCGACGCGACGCGGCGGCCGGCCATCAGGTTCACCATCTCGGATTGCTGGGATAGGGCCTCACGGGCATCGGCGACGACCTTGGCGAACAGCCTGTTGGCCGAAGCTTCCGCAATGGCGCAATGAAACTGCCCATCCAGCAGCACCCAGGGATGCGGCCTTTCTTCGGCTTCCATCCGATCACAGAGGTCAAGCAAGACCTCCAGCTGAGCGTTCGTGCGCCTCAACGCCGCCCAACCGGCCGCAGGAACCTCGATGAAGGGGCGGGCCTCGATCAGATCGCGGGCGGAATAGGCGCCGTAGTTCAATTCGGACGGCGGCGTCGGCGTCATCACATAGGTGCCGCTTCCGGTGCGGGTCTGCGTCAGCCCCAAAGTCTGGAGCGACCGCAGCGCCTCGCGAATGATCGGCCGGCTGACACCATATCGAGCCGCCAGATGGGCTTCCGAAGGCAGCCGGGTGCCGACCGCAAGCTGCCCCGAGGTGATGGCGGAACGGATATCATCGAACACCGCTTCTGCGGCATTCTTGCGATTGATCGGCTGCGCATCCGCAAGCCAATCCGACAACCCGCCCATCTTTAAACCCTCCGCACTCTCAATATGTTCGCAATATCAACGCAAGATCAGACAACCGTCCAAACGCAAAGGACGGCCGCCGCTCTCGCGGCCAAGCCGACCTTCCTAACATTATCCTGCCAGTGGGAACAACGACGGCGGATATTTTTGTTGGAGAGAGGGCGCGGTATCGCCGCACCCTCTCTCCACATCGGATATTACGCCTTGATTTCCGCCGCCTCCGGTTTGTCATCCTCACGCGGGATGCGGAACCATGCGACATAGAGCGCGGGGAGGAAAAGTAGGGTAAGCGCCGTACCCACCACGATGCCGCCCATCATCGCATAGGCCATCGGTCCCCAGAAAATTTCCCGGGAGATGGGAATGAGGGCAAGCGTGGCCGCCGCAGCCGTCAGCATGATCGGCCGCATGCGGTGCTCGGTCGCCTCGATGACGGCGCGCCATGCCGAGACCCCCTCGCTTCTCAGATGCTCGATCTGCACCACCAGAATGACCGAGTTGCGGATCAGGATACCGATCAGCGCCAGCACGCCGAGAATGGCAACGAAGCCCATCGGCGCATTGGAGAAGAGCAGCGCCACCACGACGCCGATCAAGGCAGTGGGTGCCACGGCGAAGACCAGGAACAGCCGGCTGAAGCTCTGCAACTGGATCATCAGGATGGTCGCCATCGCAAACAGCATCATGGGCACGACAGCGACGATCGGCGCTTGTGAATCCGCGCTGGATTCCACCGAGCCGCCCGTCTCCAGCGTGTAGCCGACGGGAAGCGTTTTCTGGAACGCCTCGATCTTCGGCTTCAGCTGCTCCACAATCGTGGCCGGCTGCGTTGGACCGATAATGGCAGCCTTGACGGTGACCGTCGGGATCCGGTCGCGACGCCAGATGGTCGGCTGCTCCAGCTCATAACGGAAATTGGCGATTGCCGAGAGCGGCACGGCCTTGCCGTTGGTCGCCGGCAATTGCAGGTTCTGCAACGTCTCGATCGACCCGCGCTCCGAAAGCTGCGCCCGCGCCACCAAGTTAACGAGGTAGATATCGTCCCTCACCTGCGTGACGGTGGACCCTTCGACAATGCTGTTCATGGCATTGGCGATATCTTCGGAGGAGACGCCGAGCTGGCGGGCCTTGTCCTGGATAACATCGACCTTGACCACGCGCGTCGGCTCGTTCCAGTCCATCACCATGTTGGACAGCAGCCGGTGTTCGCCGACGATACCCGATAATTGCTGCCCGAGTTCGCGGACCTTCTGGATATCAGGACCGCTGAGGCGATATTGTACCGGTTTTCCGACAGGCGGACCGATATCGAGCAGTTTCACGAAGGCGTCGGTGCCGATAAAAGTCTTGTTCAGATAGTCCTGCAACTCGGCACGCACCTTGTCGCGGACATCCAGCCCCTTGGTGACGATGACCGTCTGGCCGAAGGTGACGTCAGGCGTCTGCACGTCGAAGGACAGGATGAAGCGCGGCGCGCCTTCGCCGACATAGGTCGTCCAATGGTCGATATCCGGATTCTTGGCCAGCATTTCCCGCTCAAACTGCGCCATCTGCCGGTTGGTCTCGGCAATGGAACTGTTCTGCGGCAGGTTCCAGTCGACGATCAGTTCCACGCGGTCGGATGACGGGAAGAACTGCTGCTGCACGAGGCTCATGCCGCCGACGGAAAGGCCGAACAGCGCAATGGTGAGGATGATCGTCACCCAGCGCCAACGCAGCGCCCGCCCGAGGAGCCAGGAAAAGGCGGAGGCGAACCGGCCCTTCTTTTCATGGTGCGATTTCATCGTCTTCGGCAGGATGGTGACGCCGAGAAGCGGCGTGAACAAGACCGCGACGATCCACGATACGATGAGCGAAACGGCGATCACCACAAAAAGCGTGAAGGTGAATTCACCCGCCGCGCTGTTGTTGAGACCGACCGGAATGAAGCCTGCCACGGTGACCAGCGTGCCGGTCAGCATCGGGAAAGCGGTGGAGGTGTAAACATAGGTCGCCGCTTTCCTGAGATCGTCACCGACCTCCAGCCGCGCAACCATCATCTCGACGGCGATCATCGCATCATCGACGAGAAGCCCGAGCGCGATGATGAGGGCGCCCAGAGAGATGCGTTGCAGCGAGATGCCGGTATATTCCATGTAGACGAAGGTGATCGCCAGCACGAGCGGAATGGAAACAGCAACCACCATGCCGGCCCTGAGGCCAAGACTGATGAAGCTGATGACAAGAACGATGGCAATGGCCTCGAACAGCGCCGAAGTGAAACCGGAGACCGCCTCATCGACCACGGCTGGCTGATCGGACACACGATGCACATCGACACCAACTGGCAAATCCGCCACCACACGCTTCATCTGCGCATCCAGCGCCTCGCCGAAATGCAGCAGGTTCGCACCCGTTTTCATGCCGATCGCAAGGCCGATTGCCGGCTGGCCGTTAAAACGGAACAGCGATGACGGCGGATCGACATAACCGCGCCGGATCGTCGCCACTTCCGTCAGCGGGAAGAACCGGTTGTTGACCCGCAGATTGATGGACCGCAGGCTGTCTTCCGAGGTGAACTGGCCGCTGACGCGCAGTGCCACGCGCTCAGGCCCGGCATTAACGAAGCCGGATTGCGTGACGGCGTTCTGGGCCTGCAGTGTCTTGATGATCGACTGCTGGTCGATGCCGAGCGCCGCGATCTGCCGTGTGGAGAACTCCAGATAGATCGTCTCGTCCTGCGCGCCGATGACATCGACCTTGCCGATATTGTCGACGGTCAGCACCTTCGCCCGCGCATCCTCCACCAGATCGCGCAATTGCCGCTGGCTGAGACCGTCGCTGGTGAAGGCGTAGATATTGCCGTAGACATCGCCGAAACGGTCATTGAAGAACGGGCCGACGACGCCCGAGGGAAAATCACCCTTGATGTCGCCGATCATGTTGCGCACCCGCACCCAGGTCGGCTCGACGTTGCGCGCCTTGGTTTCCGGCACCAGTTCCACGAAGATCGTCGTGCGACCGGCGACCGTCTGGCTGCGCAAATGGTCGAGATTGTCGAGTTCCTCGAGTTTCTTCTCGATCCTGTCGGTCACCTGCCGGGCCACTTCCTCGGCGGAAGCGCCCGGCCATTGCGCGCTGATCACCATGGTCTTGATGGTGAAGTTCGGATCTTCCTCGCGGCCGAGGTTAAGATAGGAGAAAACGCCGGCAAGAACGAAAACCAGCATGAAGTACCAGACGAGCGAACGGTGTTCGAGCGCCCAGTCGGAGAGATTGAATTTCTTCACTGACGGACCTCCTGATCGATCCTGATGGCCTGTCCATCCCTAAGCTTGTGAACGCCGGCGCTGGCGACGCGCTCACCGGGCTTGACGCCACCTGTAATGCGCACGCTGCCGCCCTCAGTCGGTTCGCCCTCTATCGTGACAGGGCGCAACGTCACCGTTGCCTTGTCGGCATTGACGATCCAGACGCCCCACCCATTGTCGGTTTTCAGCAGGGCTGAGGCGGGAAGCATGATCTGCGGTTCGGAGGCGGCAAGCACCGAGGCCGTGACAACGGAACCCAGCCGGAATGCCGGCGGTGCATCCTGCAGGCTGATCTTCGTGCGGCGCGTGCGCGTCGCCGTTTCGGCTTCCGGAGCGATCTCGCGCACCACGCCGGTGGTGCGGATTTTCGGATCAAGCTGCAGGGCGATCTCGAAGGCGGAACCGATCTCCAGCCGCTGCGCCGCAAATTGCGGAACATCGACCACCACATCACGCACTTCCGGCCGGGCAATCGTCACGACCGTTTGGCCAGCCGAGACGACCTGACCGATTTCGCCTGAGGTTGCCGTCACCACACCGTCAAATTCCGCATGCAGCTGCGCATAACCCAGCTGCTCCTCGGCCTTGTCCAGATTGGCGCGGGCCTTGGCGACGGCGGCATTGGCGGTGCGTGTCGCCTGTTCGGCTTCTTCCAGTGCGGCTTCGGTGCCGCTGCGGGCTTCAGCCAGCACGCGCTGGCGCTGTTCTGTCGTGACCGCATTGGCCAGCTGCGCTTCCGCATTGGAAAGATCGGATTGTGCGCTTTTCACCGCAAGCTCGAGCGCCAGCGGATCGATCGACGCGACCACATCGCCTTTCTTGACCAGATCGGCCACATCGACATTGCGGGCGATGATCCGACCGAGAACACGAAAACCGAGATCGGTCTGAATACGCGATTCCACCGTGCCGGTCAGTCGCAGCGCACCGGCGGGCTTCTCTTCCACGACGACGGAAAGTACCGGACGCGGCGCCTCGGCGGCGACTTCCTGCTTCTCCTCGCAGGAGGAGACCGCAATCGCCACAGCCACCAAAAACAAGCTTCTGTATATACTGGACATTATTGTGCCTGCCCCTTTTCATAGGCGACTTTTTCACCGGTGCGGAGAAATTTGGTCCCGACGGTGACGACGAGATCGCCGGGATTAAGTCCTTGCGCGATGACGAATTGACCGGTCTCGTAGTCAGCGACCTCGACGCGCCGCATGGCGATTTCCGAGGATTGCGGATCGACCACCCAGACGGCGGGAAAGCCGTCCTGCGACGTCATCGCCGACCACGGAAGCTCAATCGCATCGACCTGTCTGAAGCGGAAATGGCCGGATACGGGGGCCCCGAGCGGCATGGTCAGATCACCGTTCAGACCCACCTTGACCCTGATCGTCCCATTGTCCGGATCGATCGTCGGAGAAATCTCCCGCACCGGCGCCGCAACGCTGCGGGTCGGATCCGACAGGAGGCTGACATTGACGAGATTGTCGATATCACGCTCGAGAAACAGGGATTCATAGACATCGAAGACCGCATCGCGCGGCCCGTCATGCGCCAGCGTGAAGACAAGCTGGGCGGCCTGCGCCACCTGGCCGACTTCGACATTGCGCGCCGTGATCACGCCGTCCGCATCGGCCTTGAGTTCGGTATAGGACAGGGCATCCCGTGCCGTGTCGAGCTGCGCCTGCGCCGATCTCACTGCGCCCTGCGTCGTCAGCAGGGTTTCCTGGGCCTTGTCGACCGCCGAACGCGAGGTCACCTGCGTCTTGAAGAGGCTTTGCTGACGGTCGAACGTCAATTGCGCCTGCGTCTGCTGCGCTTCTGCGGATTGCAGGTTGGCGAGCGCGACATCGAGATCAGCCTTTTGTTCTTCAGGATCCATACGGGCAAGCAATTGCCCGGTCTTGACCCGTGTACCCACATCCACCAGCCGCTCGGTAATCTTGCCGCTGACCCGGAAAGACAGGTCCGTCTGGACCCTCGCCCTCACTTCACCCGTTATGACGCTGCCGCGATCGACGGGCTTCTTCTCAGCCGCGACCACATCGACGGTGCGCAGCGGCTTTTCGGCAGGTGGCTCTTCATTGCTGCAGGACGACAGGGCGAAAATGCCGCCAAGCGCCGCCGCGATAAGGATGGTTTTCATGGTGACCTCTTGATCTTCGCCTCATCCTATAATATTTGACTGACTGAATAGTCAATGAAATTCTTATGCCGCCGATCGGGGACCTGTCCGGAACATCGGGCCAGCCTCCCGAATGATCATTCCTATTCGTCCGGCACATCCTTGCGGGCGCATCGGCAATGTTCCGGCATATTGAAGCATGCGCGCGCCTTCACAAAAATCCGTTCCGGTTTTTGCGCGGGTGCTATAGGCAAACCATCTCTCATTTCCGCCTATCGCGACGGACAGAAGGGCACGCGCCGAAAAAACAAAGGGATCCGGGGCCATGGCGAAAGCAAAACTGACACGTGCTGAACAGAAGATACAACGTCCGTTGCAAATTCTCGATGCCGCATTCGAGGAATTCACCAGAACGGGATTTACCGCGACACGGGTAGAGGACATCGCAGAACGGGTGGGTGTGACCAAGGGGACGGTCTACGTCTATTTCGAAACCAAGGAGGCGCTCTTCGAGGCAATGGTCAGGCACGCCTCCCAGCCATTCCAGGAAGCGCTCAAGGCCTATGCGCATACATCCGACGACCCTGTCGAGGAGCTGCGCCTGTTACTGGAATTCATGTTCGACGCACTCGTCGACAACAAGAAAATGCGGGAACTGTTCCGCCTGATCCTTGCGGAAGGCGCAAAATTCCCGGACCTCATCGACCAGCATCATGACACGTTGATGGCGCCGGTCTTCGAGCGCATCAATACGATCCTCGAGGAAGGCGTGGCAAAAAAAAGGTTCAGGGCCAACCCCCCCGAACTTGCCAAGGTCGTGATGTCGCCCATGGTCGGAACATTGGTGTTTCGGCTGATTTTCAACGACCGGCGCATTCTGGACAGGCAGGCCGTTCTGAAGATTCATCTCGAACTGATCATGCGCGGACTGCTGGCATAGCATCACTGCACGCGGCCGCGGACCTCTATTCCTGACTTTCAAGCCGGTATCTGGAACCGGGATAGAGCAGCCGCACGGAGGTGACGGCACGGCTCGACGACCAGGTTCTGCGGCGCACGAGAAAGCAGGGCTCGTTTCGGCTGATGGCCATCAGCTTGCATTCCCACGGCTGGGGCGACGCCGCCTCGATGAATTGCTCGGTCCGGGAAATGGGTGCCGCCGCCGTCAGATAGGCATTCGGCGTGAGCGTATTGAAATCCTGCATCAGATAATCCGGAGCGATCTCCGCATTGACGAAGCGATCTTCGAGCTGGATCGGCACGTCATCTTCATGGTGCACGATGATGGAGTGAAAAACTTTCGCTCCCACGGCGATCTCCAGCGCCGTTGCGAGATCCGGACCGCAAACTTCCGTCTGGGCGAGGATCAGGCTTGGCCGATGGGTTGAACCGCGCTCCTTGATCTCGTCGGCGATGTTGCGCACGCCCATCATGCCGGCGCTTCGCTTTTTCGGAGCGACGAAAGACCCGCGCCCCTGCACGCGAACAATCACCCCCTCAGTTGCCAGCTCCCGCAAGGCGCGGTTTGCCTCGCCGCAGAGCCGCTTGCGCTACGCACCTCGCCCGGCATTCAGACCGTCGGCGCAAACCTGCGCCAACTCCTGGCCGGAAGCCCGCTTCTTGCCCGGTCGGCCGGATCGCGCACGCAGGATCCGCTTAGCCTGCGCGCCGTGCCGCAGGTGCATGGCGCCGTGCGCGACAGCGTCGCGCAGATCGCCGACGTCGTGAACCGCGAGCTTGCGAGCGTCACGGACAACCCTGTCGTCACTGGCACGCCGCAGGCGCCCGAGGTCCATTCCCAAGCCCATGCAGTTGGCGCAGCACTCGGGCTCGCCATGGATGGGCTGGCGACGGCCGCAGCCGAACTTGCCGCGATTTCCGAGCGCCGTATCGACCGGCTCGTCAACCCGCTTGTCAGCGGGCTGCCTGCCTTTCTGGCGAAAAGCGATGGTGTCTGTTCCGGTTTCATGATCATCCAGTACACGGCCGCAGCGCTTGCCGCAGAAAACCGCCGCCTTGCCGCTCCCGCCAGCCTCGATGGCGGCATCACCTCCGCTCTGCAGGAGGATATACTAACACATGCCACCGCCGCTGCCGACAAGGCACTTTCGATTATCGGCAATCTGGAAACCATTCTGGCGATCGAGATCATGAGCGCGGCGCAGGCTTACGACATGCAGCCAGACGAAGCCGGCCGTGCACCCGGCACCGATACGCTCTACCGTCAGATCCGGACGACGGTGCCCTTTTACCGTGACGACCGGCCGCTCAACAATTTGCTGGCTGCTGTGCGGGAAATACTGCAAACCACGCATGCAGGGATACGCGCCGACGCGGGTTGACTGCTGCGCTAGAAATCTGGCTGAACAGGATGTGAAAGAGGTTACTCTCTGCCGGTCTTGTGGGCGATGAGAACGGTTTCCGCAATCGCGCTGGCGACGTGGTGCGGAGCCGCTTCGTAGGCGACGCTCCGTCCAGTCATCATGCTGGGCGCCTTTGCCGAAAGCCCGTGGACGATCTTGCCCGGATGAGCCTCAAATTCCGGTGAGCATGCCGAGCTAGGTCCAGATGCTTTCGGGTGTCAGGATTTCGAAGGGCACGATCCGCTGTTCGACGGAGGACGAACCGCCGTTTTCGATGCGCCGTAACATCACGTCGATCAACTGCTGCGGCATCCTGTCGAGGGGAAGCGGCAGCGAGGCGGTGATCAGCCCTTGGTTGAGGCCCTTGCGCGTTTCCGGGCCGATATCGTTACAGATGATTTTTATGCCGCGCTGCCGCTCGACAGGCAGTTCTCGAAGCGCGCGCAGAACACCAGATATGCCGCCGCCATTGACATAAATCCCCCTGAGCCCGTGTTCGGCAGCAATCATGTCCCGAACGATGACATAGGCATTTTCCGGCTCCTCGTGGGTCAGCAGCGTTTCTGCGACCTGAAGTTCGGGGGTATTTTCCCGCATATAGGAGCGAAAACTCGCATCAGAAACATCCTGACACTGGTAACGATTGCTGCCAATCAGCGGCACGACCGTTCCCTCGCCCTTCACCGTCTGGCTAAGGAACCATGCCGCCGTGCGGCCGCGTTTCCAGCTATCGGTTCCGACAAAGCCCGCCCGGCTCGCCGCCGACAGATCAGACACATAAGTCACCACGGGAACGCCCCTGCCCCGCAGTTCATCGATCGCCTGGCTGACAAGCGGGTGATCGGCCGTCACCACCGCGATTGCGCTGCAGGATTGCCCCATCTTCAGGAGATTGGCGGAGACGGCCTCCGGCGAAAGATCATCCTCGAAAACGACATCCGGCTCGATAATGCTATCCGGCCGCTGGCGTGCGGCGGCAATGATCCCTTCCGCCCAAAGCCGATAGAGCGGGCGGTGGGATTGCTGCATCAGAAAGCCGAGCCTGTGGTGAGGCATGGCCTCGCGGCGACGGTCCTTGATGGTGCCGAGACCATAAAAACCGATTTCCTCCGCCGCCTTGAGAATCTGCTCGATCGTATCCTGTCGCACGGCGGTCGAACCGTGCAGCAGCCGGTTCACCGTGGAGATGCTGACGCCGGCGGCCTTCGCAAGATCGGTGATGGTCGGTCGGTTCATGGCGCCTCACAATCCTATCATTCGTGAATGACATAGAATGATACTAAATGCAACATTAAATGAAATATAAATTCCATTCTTATGAAAATGAAAGATATAAATCATCCCGTCATGAGAGCCCGTTGGGAGAATGGGCAGGGAGAAAGCAATGACATTTTTCAGGAAATTTCTGATCGTGGGCGCTGCGTCGCTTGTGATGGCATCCGGTGCGTTTGCAGCCAATATCGCCGTTGTCGGCGGCAAGAATGACGATGCGTTCTGGAACCTCATCAAAAAAGGTGTCGACGACGCACGCCTCGTGGTCGAGGTGAATGGCGGCAAGGTCAACTATCTCCGCCTGCAGACCTACGACAATTTTGCACCCGATGTGGTGCAGCTGATCCAGACCGCCATCAGCCAGAAGGTCGACGGCCTCGCCATTCCGAACTGGGTTCCGGAAGGCGAGGACCCGACGATCCGGGAAGCCATCAATGCCGGCATCAAGGTCATTCTCATGAATGCCGGGGGGCACGAGAAAGCCAAGGAACTCGGCGCGATCAATTATGTCGGCTCCGATGAATATCTGGCGGGTGTGGCCGGCGGCGAATATTTCGCCAGGCAGGGCAAAAAGAACGTCATCTGTGTCAACACCGTTCCTGGCGCCGCCAATCTCGAAGCACGATGCAAGGGGGTCCTCGACGGCATCACCAAGGCTGGCGGCACCGGCAAGCAGCTGCCGCTTCCCGCCACCAGCTTCGGCGATGCCACCGCCGTCGCCGAAGCGATCAAGGCCACGCTGCTTCAGGACGGCAAGATCGACGGCGTCCTTACCATTTCGGCAGGTGACGCGGATTCGGCCGCCATCGGCGTCATGCAGGCCGGCAAAACCGAAACCGCCCTGCTCGGCACTTTCGATCTCAACCAGTCCGGCCTCGACCGGATCAAGGGCGGAACGCAGGGTTTCGCAATCGACCAGCAGCCCTATCTGCAATCGCTGCTGGCGGTGACGCTTCTGGCCTCGGCCATCGATTTCGGCACCGATCTGCCAACCGCCCCGCTGCTGACTGGACCGAGCATCGTCGACAAATCCAACATCGAAGCCACGCTTGCCGGCGTCGCCAAGGGTGCGCGCTGAGCGGTGAGACACGCCCTGCCCCGACCCCCGCCGTACCGGGGATCGGGACCTGACGGGTAAAGGACACCGCCTCGAAACCCTTGACTAATAGTGGAGTGAACGACGTGAAAAATCTCTCGTTGGGCGACCTTTTGCGCCGTCCGGAATCGGGCGCCTTTCTCGGCCTTGTTTTTGTTCTTGCCTTCTTTGTTGTCTTCGGCAGCATCGAATTTCTGAAACCCGCCGGCGCCGCAAGTTGGCTGAACGTCGCCGCCAATCTCGGTATCGTCGCCATTCCCGTCGGGTTGCTGATGATTTCCGGCGAGCTGGATATTTCCATCGGCGCAATGATCCCGGCCGGCGCGCTGACGGTCGCCATTATCTCCGGTTATTACGGCATGCCGATCTGGCTCGGTATCATCGGCGCGCTTTGCCTTGGTGTACTAGTCGGGCTGATCAATGGCTTTCTGGTCATAAGAACCGTGGTGCCATCCCTGATCGTGACGCTCGGCACGCTCTTTGCCGTGCAGGGTCTGATCCTCGGTTTTTCGGTGCTGCTGACCGGAACGACCAGTGTGGCGCTAAGTCCGGCCCAATCCGGCCCAATCGCCAAATTCCTGTTCGGACAGTTCATCGGCGGCAGTTTTCAGGTCAGCATCGTCTGGTGGCTGCTGCTGACGGCGATCTATGTCTTCTATGTCCATTATTCGCCCTTCGGAAACTGGATCTTCGCCATGGGCGGCGACCGCGTGAGCGCTCGCAACGCCGGTATTCCCACCGACAAGTTGACGGTGACGCTTTTCGTCCTTTCCTCTGTCAGCGCCTCCTTCGTCGGCGTCTGTCAGGCCATATTGTTCAATGTCGCCCAAGTCTCGGCAGGCATGACCTTCATCTTCAACTCCATCATCGCGGTCGTCGTGGGCGGGGTGTTGCTGACCGGCGGCTTCGGTTCGGTGATCGGCATTTTTCTCGGCACCATCACCTTCGCGATCGTCAATCAGGGCATTTATTTCACCGCCTTCGACCGCAACTGGTCGAGCCTCATTATCGGCGTCATGCTGCTCCTGGCCGTGCTCATGAACAACACTTTCCGCGTCATGGCGCTCACCTATTCGCCGAAGAAGAAGTGAGGACGGACAATGACGACACCCATTCTCGAACTTAAGAATGTCAATAAATCCTTCGGCCCCATCGATGTCCTTCACGATATCTCGCTGAAAGTGCGGGCGGGTGAGGTGCTTTGCCTGCTGGGAGACAATGGCGCTGGAAAATCTACGCTGATCAAGACGCTGGCCGGTGTTTACCAGCCCAGTTCCGGCGAATTGTTGATGGATGGAAAGCCGGTCAATTTCGACGGGCCGCGCGACGCACAGCGCATGGGCATTTCCACCGTTCATCAATTCGGCGGAACCTTTCCGTTGATGAGTATCGGCCGTTCCTTCTTCGTTGGCGCCGAACCGACCAAAGGTTTCTGGCCATTCCGGATCTACGACCGCAAGAAAGCCAATGAAATCGCCGTCAAGGCCGTGCAGGAATTCGGTATCACCCGCATCGATGACGGCGACCGCCTGATCGGCGGGCTCTCCGGCGGCGAACGGCAATCGCTCGCCATCGCCCGCGCGGTGCATTTTGGCGCACGCGTTCTCATCCTTGACGAGCCGACGGCGGCGCTGGGCGTGAAACAGGCGTCTCACGTCCTGCGCATCGTGCTGGAAGCGCGCAAGCGCGGGATCGCGGTGATCTTCATCACCCATCAGGTCACCCACGCCATCGCCGTCGGCGACCATTTCGCCGTGCTTATCCGTGGCGCGGTCGCAGCCAACTTCCGCAAGGGCGAAAAATCCCGCGAGGAAATCACTGATCTGATGGCCGGTGGTGAAGCGCTCGCCGATCTAAGCGCAGAGGTGGAAAATTACATGGCCGGTCATGACGGCCATCCGCCGCAGCAACCATCCAAGCAGGACATAGAGAAGGATCAAGACCGATGAAGATCGCCCTAGACCCCCACATGCACCGTTTCACCAGCCTCGAAGCCCTTCCGGCCAAAGTGAAGGAACTCGGCTTCGACTGGATCGAACTCAGCCCGCGCGCCGATTTCCTCGAATGGTTCAGGGCGCCGCGTGTGTTTCCCGAGCGCATCCGGTCCTTCAAGAAGGCGCTGAAAGAGGCCGATGTCGGTATCGCCTCGCTGCTGCCGATGTATCGCTGGGCCTCCAATGACGAGGCCGAACGGCAGGCGGCGGTCAAACACTGGAAACGCGCCATCGAGATCGCCATCGAACTGGAGGTCGACACGATGAACTCCGAATTCGGCCGCGGACCGCATCCCGACAAGGGCTCCTGCTACTGCTGCCATACCGGCTCGATGATCGAGGCCTGCGAGGATGCCTGGTGGCGTTCGATGGAAGAACTGGTGCCGATCTTCGAGCGCGAAAACATCAGCCTGCATGTCGAGCCGCATCCGGAAGACTGGTGCGAGACGCTGCAGCCGGCGCTCGACATCATCCGCACCGTCAATTCGAAGAATGTGAAATTCCTCTATTGCGCGCCGCACACCTTCTATTTCGGCGACGACACCAAAGCGATGCTGCGCGAGGCGAAGGATGTGCTGGCGCATGTGCATGTGGGGGATACCTTCAACCACAAGGCCAGTTCCGGGCTGCGCTACATTCTCAATCCGCCGGGCACACAGGCGCGGGTGCATCAGCACTTGAATATCGGCCAGGGCGAAGTGCCGTGGGACGACTTCTTCGGCACGCTTTCCGAAATCGGCTTCGACGGCATCATGACCTCCTGCGTCTTCGCCTGGGAGGACAGGGCCGATGAATCGAGCAAGTTCATGCGAGCCAAGATGCAGGACTATATCGACCTCTATTTCAAGAAATAACGCGGCAAACCGGCGCTGATGACGAGGCAGACCTTGCCTCAAGCGACAGACCATTCGGAACATCAATTTGAAAGGCGATTGACATGATCAACGGAGAAAGACTGATTTCAAGGCCGCTGCGCTGGGCCATGGTGGGCGGCGGACGCACGGGACAGGTGGGTTACAAGCACCGCACCGGCGCCCTGCGCGACGGCAACTACCAGCTCGTCGCGGGCGCCTTCGACCTCGATGCCGAAAGGGGCAGAGACTTCGGCGTCAACCTCGGCCTGGCGGCGGAACGCTGCTATGCGGATTACAAGGCGCTGATTGCCGGCGAGACGGCGCGCGAAGACGGTGTTGACGTCGTCTCCATCGCCACCCCCAATTTCACCCATTACGAGATCACCAAGGCCTGCCTTGAAGCCGGGCTGCATGTCATCTGCGAAAAGCCGCTATTCTTCACCGTGGCCGAATGCGACGAGGTCGCGCGGCTGGCCGAACAGAAGGGGCTGATCGTCGGCGTCACCTATGGCTTTACCGGGCATCCGCTCGTCCACCAGATGGCGGCCATGGTCAAAAAGGGAATGCTGGGCGACATCCGTATCGTTGACCTGCAATATACCCACGGCTTCAATGCCGGTGACGATGTGGGCGCGGGCGAGGCCGTCAAATGGCGCACCAATCCCCGTACCGCCGGCCCGACCTTCGTGCTGGGCGATATCGGCACGCATCTTTATTATCTCTCGGAAGTCGTGCTGCCGCATATGAAGGTGGAACGGCTGCTCTGCGACCGCAAGGCCTTCATCCCCACCCGCGCGCCGCTGGAAGACCACGCCACCGTTCTGATGCACTATGACAATGGCGCACGCGGCCGTCTCTGGGTCTCCTCCGTCAATGCCGGCAATATGGGATCGCAGCGTTACCGCTTCGTTGGCTCCAAGGCCTCGCTTGAATGGTCTGATTCCCACCCCGACCAACTGATCTACGAGGTTCAGGGCGAACCCGGCCGCATCCTGCACCACGGCATGCCCTATCTGGAACAGGAAAGCCTCGCCATCGATCGTATGGGCGCGCTGCATACCGAAGGCCTCGGTGACAGCTGGTCGAACATCTACCTCTGGATCGCCCAGGCGATCGACGCAGCAAATCGCGGTGACAGGGCCTTTCTGAAAGCCCACCATTATCCCGGCATCACGGCCGGCACCGAAGGCGTTCGCTGGCTGGAAAACTGCGTCCGCTCGGCCGATGCCGGCGCCGCCTGGGTCGACTTCGAATAACCAGTTCGGGGGCGCGCCGGACCACTCTCCCGTCCTCCTCCTCACGCGCGTCCCCATATTTTCTCGGAAAGACAACACGATGAAACTCGCGATTTGTACTGATGTCATGGTGAACCTGTCCTTCACCGATATGCTCGACAAATGCGTCGCGCTTGGCGTCGAAGGCATCGAGATGACCGGCGGCGGCTGGTCCAGTGGCCCGCATTTCCGGGCGGACGAACTTCTGGCGAACAAGGGGCTTCTCAAATCCAAGCTTAAGGAAATCGAGGCCCGCGGCCTCGAAATCGCCGCCCTCAATTGCTCCGCCAACCCGCTCGATCCCGGCGATATGGGCAAGCGCCACCTGAAGGAAATGCAGGACACCGTTCGGCTCGCCGGTGAAATCGGCGTGACAAAGATCGTCACCATGTCCGGCCTGCCGGAGGCGGCGCCCGGCGATACCGTGCCGAACTGGCTCGTCTACACCAAGAGCTGGCCGAACGAGATGCCAGAGCGCGACCGTTACCAGTGGGAAGATCGCGCTTTCCCCCTCTGGCATGGGCTCGTGAAGCTCGCGAAAGAAGCTGGCGTCGAAAAATATGCGCTCGAGAATTTCTCGGCCATGCTTGTCTGGAACCCGGAAACCCTGTTCCGCCTGCGCAACGAAGTCGGCCCGACGGTGGGCATGAATCTCGATCCGTCGCATCTGATGTGGATGGGGGCTGATCCCATCGCATCGGCCCGTGCGCTGGGCGGTGCAATCCACCATTGCCATGGCAAGGACACCCGCATCGAACGCGGCCTGGCGGATGTGAACGGTCTGCTGGAGCTGAAGGAGGTGACTGACGTCGCCAATCGCAGCTGGAACTATGTGGCGGTAGGCGCCGGCCGCGACCTGCAATGGTGGAAGGAGTTCTTCTCCGTCGTGCGCATGGCCGGTTACAATGGCTGGGTGAGCCTCGAAATGGAAGATTTCACCATGTCCACCGAGGCAGGCATCCAGTCCTCCATCGACGCCCTGCAAGCCACCATCAGCCGCTGAGACCTGCTCCGGGCCGCAGAAGGCGGCCCGGCGTCAATTGCGCCACGAGGATGCCATGACCAACCAGATCACCATCACCACCGCTCCCTGCTGCTGGGGCGTCGACGACGTCAAAAATCCCCATCTACCCCATTGGGAAAAGGTGCTGGGCGAGGCGAAGGCCGCCGGTTTCGGCGGTCTGGAACTCGGCCCCTACGGGTATCTGCCGCTCGATCTCAAGCGGGTTTCACAGGCGCTCAATGAGCGCGACCTGAAGATCGTCGCCGGTACGATCTTCGACGATCTGGTCTCACCGGAAAACCGCCACAACCTGTTGCGCCAGACCGACGAGATCTGTGCGTTGATCACCCGTCTGCCAAAACCCGAAATCCATGCCGGCCAGCGTTTTCCCGCCCCCTATCTGACGGTGATGGACTGGGGACATGACGAGCGGGACTATGCCGCCGGCCATTCCGACCGCGCGCCGCGCCTCGATGGAAACGCCTGGAACGGCATGGTGGAAAACATCCGCGCCATCGCAACGCTCGCCCGTGAAAAATACGGCGTGCGCGCCACCATCCATCCACATGCCGGCGGCTACATCGAATTTGCCGATGAGTTGCAGCAGATCGTTGAGGACATTCCCGCAGATCTGGCCGGCCTCTGCCTCGATACCGGCCATATGGCCTATTCCGGCATGGATCCCGTCGCCACGCTTCGCCGCTATTGGGATCGTGTCGATTATATTCATTTCAAGGATATCGACGCCACGGTTTTTGACGCG
The DNA here is from genome assembly GCF_049843495.1 of Agrobacterium sp. M50-1. NCBI lineage: Bacteria > Pseudomonadati > Pseudomonadota > Alphaproteobacteria > Hyphomicrobiales > Rhizobiaceae > Agrobacterium > Agrobacterium sp. M50-1. The sequence goes on from NZ_JBBHZH010000001.1 coordinate 734,285, forward strand.
GTTATGAGAGAACGTATCCGCTTCTTCGACGCCTGCGCCAAAGGCGTCATGTGCCCGATCGGTCGCGGCTCAATCGATTATCCGGCGATCCGCAGCCTTTTGACGGAACTCGGCTATGGCGGCTATATCACCATCGAACAGGAGCGCGATCCGCGCAATGCCGGCGGCATTCTGGATGATCTGGCGGCCAGCAGGGCGTTTCTCGCTGAGTGTGGGTTCTGAGAAAACGGGGCAAATCCGTTGAACCTTTCGCAGAGGCAATAGCGGCCGAGAACCGCGTAAGGACAACATTGAAAATGGCAATGATTGCAGGCGATTTCGTCCCTGTTGACAGCACCTGTCGGTAAACCTAGCCTGTATCACCGCGAGATGATCGAAATTTTTCTTTTTATTTTCATGGTGATACGATGATGACCCGTCGCCAGACCCTGCTGTTTGCCGCTGCCGCCACCGGTCTTTCAACCTTGCCACACCGGAGCCATGCAACAGGCTCATCGGCGCGTGCCGCCGGTTTCTGGTATCCTGAAGAAACCGAACCGCATGAGCGCACTTTCATGCAATGGCCGGTGAACACCGCCGTGCATGATGACCCTGATTTCCTCGATGATCTTCAGAAAACCATCGCAAAAATCGCCAACACCATCGCGGAATTCGAACCGGTGGTAATGCTGGCCGCAGCGCAGCACCATGGCGCGATCCGCCGCCAAGTGTCGCGCAGCGTAGAGTTGTGGGATATTCCAACCGATGATTTGTGGTGCCGCGATTCCGGACCGTCCTTCGTTGTCGATGGCAAGGGCGGACTGGCCATCACGCAGTTCAACTTTAACGGCTGGGGTAACAAACAGACCCATAACGCAGATGGCCGCATTGCCGCGCGGATAGCCGAACGCATGGGCCTTCAGATTTTCGATGCAGGACTGGTGGGAGAGGCCGGAGGCGTTGAAACCGACGGTCACGGCACGCTGATCGCCCATGAAAGCAGCTTCATCAACGCCAACCGCAATCAGAACAGCAAAGCCCGGGTCGAGCAGATGCTGCTGGACACGATGGGCGCACGCAAGATGATCTGGGCGCCGGGAATTATCGGTGCGGACATCACCGATTATCACATCGATGCGCTGGCCCGCTTCGTCAAACCGGGGCAATTGCTGATTCAGATGGGGGGAAAAATCGATCCCGAAGATCCCTGGTCGATCGCCGCCTTCGAGACCCATAATGTCCTGGCCGCCGCCACCGATGCCGAGGGCCGCAAGCTTGAGATGATCATTTTGCCGGAGCCCTACGACATCCGCGCGGATAGCGCAGATTTTGTCTCTTCCTATGTCAATTATTATGTCTGCAACGGCGCCGTAATCGCCGCCGAATTCGGCGACCAGCAAGCCGATGAACGAGCCGCGACCGTTCTTGGCAAGCTCTATCCGAATCGGGAGATAATCACGTTGAATATAGATCCATTGGGTGAAGTAGGCGGCGGCATCCATTGCGCCACCCACGAGCAACCCAAGGTCTGACATGGGAACAGGCACTCATGACGACCATAAGGCGCCGCAACCACGATGCCGAAATGGTGTCAAATTCGCAAAAAGTACTGATGAAGCGATAATGGCGGAGAGGGTGGGATTCGAACCCACGATACCCTTGCAGGTATGCCGCATTTCGAGTGCGGTGCATTCGACCACTCTGCCACCTCTCCGCATGCGCGAACGCTTGCGTTGCGCGCTCCTCTTAAACATCAATGGCCGGGCTGACAAGGGGAATTTCGTGTTTGTGTCACAAATTATTCGTCATGGGTGAGGCTGGGGAAATGCATCGGCTTCTGGCCATTTTCGCAGATATTTTTAAGATGACGCGCACTATCCTCAGCGGTGCGCGCCACATTCGATAGCAGCGTCAGATCCGTTGATAACGCCGCAAGATTTCCAGGATTTTTTCATCCTGCTCCCTATCGGGCAGAAGGGCCGGTTGGCGGCTGGCGCCGACGGAAGAGTCCTGGAGATAAAGCGAGCGTTTGACCATGGCCGGTGCGAAACCGAGAGCGTAGAGATCGGTGCGGAAGTCGGCGTAGATTGCCTGCTGGCGTTCGGCCTCGGCGATATCACCGGCGTTGAAAGCATTGAGAATGCCGGCCAGCACATCCGGCAGCGCGTTGCCGAGGCCGGAAATGCAGCCTGCCGCCCCGTTCTGCAACGACCAGAGAACGAGGTGATCCGGACCGGAATAGACCTCGAAACCGGGCATCTCCTTCGCCACCTGAAGATAGGCTTCGAGCGTCTGCTGAGCGCCGCCGGAATCCTTGATGCCGGCGATATTGCCATGGGTGGCGAGTTTGCGTGCAGTTTCCGGCTCTATGTGGTTCTGGGTGCGGGCGGGAATGTCGTAGAGATAGACAGGCGTTTCAACGGCGTCAGCCACCGTCGAGAAATGGCGGATCAGACCATCCTGAGTGCAGGCGATGAAGAAGGGCGTGATGACGGCGATGCCGTCGACGCCGATACGGTCGAAGGCTTTGGCAAGTTGCAGGGTTTCGAAAGTGGCAGGCATGCCCGCATTCACGATGACCTTGGCACGTCCGGCAACTTCATCCACCACCTCTTCGGTCAGCCGGATTTTTTCCTCATGCGTCAGCGCAGTGAAATCGCCATTGGTGCCGGCGCACATGATGTTGTTGCCGGCGGCCACCTGGCGGCGCACCTGCGCGCGGGTCGCCTGATAATTGATGGTTTCGTCCTCGTTGAAACAGGTGACGAGCGCGACGAAAGCTTGCTTGGTCATGAAATAACTCCGCTTGAATTTGCAATGACGTCGCCGGCGGCGGCCGGATGACGCTGAGATTGCATGTCTGGGTCGGGATCGAGGCTCGCGGACAGAAGAGCACGGGTATAGGCCTCACGCGGCGCTTCGAAAACCTGGCGGACCGTGCCGAACTCCACCACCTCTCCCCGCTGCATGACCATGACGTGATCGGCAAAATCCCGAACCACCGGCAAATCATGCGCGATGAAGATGAAGGAGAGGCCTATTTCGCGGCGCAGCTTATCCAGAAGCGCAATGACCTGAGCCTGCACCGAAACGTCCAGCGCCGACACCGCCTCGTCACAGATGATGAGTTTCGGCTCCAGCGCCAATGCCCGGGCAATCGCGATCCGCTGCCGCTGGCCGCCGGAGAACTGGTGCGGATAACGGCGCATATGTTCCGGCGAGAGGCCCACCTGATGCAGCAATTCGGCAACCCGCTCACGCCATCTTGCCTTGGGCAAGATCTCCGGATGGATGACCCAGGCCTCGGAAATCAGCTGGAACACCGTCATGCGAGGATTGAGCGACTGGGTGGGGTCCTGAAACACCATCTGCAGATCACGCCGGAGCGCAAAGAGTTCCGCAGGCGAAAGCTTGAAGAGATCGCGACCCTTCCACAAGGCGCTGCCCGCATCCGGCTCGTCGAGCCGCAAGAGAATGCGCGCCAGCGTCGATTTGCCGGAACCGCTTTCGCCGACGACGGCAATGGTTTCTCCCGCCATGAGGTCGAAGGAAACACCCTTCAGCGCCTCGAAGGCGCCGTAACGCTTGCGCACGTCGCGCACGCTGAGCAGCGCCTCGCCCGCCGCCTGCGGCTCGTGCATTTCACCCCTGCCGGGTGCGGCACTGATGAGCTTGCGGGTATAGGGGTGCTGCGGATTGCGATAGACCTCACGCACCGTGCCGGCCTCAACCAGAACGCCCTTTTCCATCACCACCACATGATCAGCGATTTCGGCGACGACGCCGAGATCATGGGTAATGATGAGCACGGCCATGCCCGTCTCCCGCTGCAATTCCTTGAGCAGCGAAAGCACCTCGGCCTGCACCGTCACGTCAAGCGCGGTGGTCGGTTCATCCGCGATCAGGAGATCGGGCCGAAGCGCCAGCGCCATGGCGATCATCACGCGCTGGCGCTGGCCGCCGGAAAATTCATGCGGGTATTTCTTCAAGGCCCCATCCGGATCGGGAATGCCGACGCGTGCGACCAGCCGCCTCGCCTCCGCTTCGGCCTTTGCCTTATCCATGCCATGGGTGGTCATCGCCTCGCGGATCTGCCAGCCAACGGTATAGACCGGATTGAGATGGCTGAGCGGGTCCTGAAAGATCATGGCGATACGCCGGCCGTTAATCTCGCGGCGCGCTTCAGCCGGCATTGTCAGAAGGTCCTGACCGTCGAGCAATATCTGACCGCTGCTGATATGTCCGGGTGGCATGTCGATGAGGTTCATGATGGCTGACGATGATACCGACTTGCCCGAACCGCTTTCACCGAGGATAGCCAGCGTTTCGCCGCGGTCGATATGGTAGGAGACATCCTTCACCGCATGGACGACACCGCTTGCGGTATGAAACTCAACGGAAAGGTTGCGTACCTCGAGAAGATGGTCAGCCATGCTTGCGGCCTTTCATTTCCAGCCGCCAGCGCTGCACCGGATCAAGCGCAATGCGCAGCCAGTTGGACAGCAGGTTGAGCGACAGGGTGGTGAGAATGATGGCAAGCCCTGGCCAGAAGGAAAGCCACCAGGCATTGGTGAGATATTGCCGCCCCTGCGAGATCATCAGACCCCAGGTGATTTCCGGCGGCTGAATGCCAATGCCGAGGAATGACAGCGCACTTTCCGCCAGCATCACATAGGCGAAGTCAAGCGTTGCAAGCGTCGTGAGCGTCGGCAGCACGACGGGCAGGATATGGCGGAACAGGATGCGCTTGCCCGATGCGCCCATCACGCGCGCCGCCTGGACGAACATGCGTTCGCGCACCTCCAGCACCTCCGCCCTGGTGGTGCGGATGTAAACGGGAATGCGGGTGATGGCGAGAACCAGCATCAGGTTGAGGATGGAGGAGCCAAGCAGATAAAGCACGATGACCGCGATCAAAAGCGATGGGAACGACATGATCACATCCGCGAGCCGCATGATGATCTGGCCGACACGGTTGGAGGAAAAACCAGCGATCAAGCCGAGCACAGTGCCGGTAATAGCGGAAAGAAGCACCGCGCCCGCCGCAATCATCATCGTATTTTGCGTGGCGGCGACGATGCGCGCGAGAAGCGAACGGCCGAGCGCATCCGCCCCCAGCCAGAAGTACCACTCGCGCTGCCAGTCGAACGGGGCGAGGTTACGCCCGCGCAGGTTCTGTTTCGTCGCCAGATCGCCAAGCCAGGCAGGGCCGACAAAAGCGAGGATAATGACAATGATGAGGAAGATCGCGGCGCAGAGCGCGAATTTATCCGCCCACAACATGCGCAGCATGCGCGTTGAGAAGGAAGGCTCGGCAATGATCTCGGTGTCGGCGCTTGAAACGCTCATGGCTGAAGGGCCTCCTCAGTGCCGGATACGCGGATCGAGGAGCGCATAGGCGATATCGATCAGAAGATTCATCAGGAAGATCGCAAGAGCGGTCACGAGAATGGCGGCCAGCACGACGTTGAAATCGCGCTGAAGAATGGAATCGATCATCAGCTTGCCGACACCGGGAAAACCGAAAATGGTCTCGACGATGACCGCGCCGTTGAGAAGGCTCGCCGCCTGATCACCAATGACGGTGATGACCGGCAGCATGGCGTTGCGTAAGGCGTGGATGAAGATGATGGGTCCCGATTTTACGCCCTTGGCCCGCGCCGTTTTGACATAGGCAGAGGACAACGCGCCGATCATCGAACCGCGCACCACCTGCACTATAATGCCAAAGGGGCGCACGAACAGAACCGCGATCGGCAATATCCAGTGCAGCACGGAGCCCGTGCCTGACGTGGGCAGCCAGGCGAGATTGACGGAAAACACCACAATCGCCACGATCGCCAGCCAGAAATCCGGCACCGAAGCGCCGATCAGCGAAATGCTCGAGGCCATGCGGTCAAAAAAGCCGCCGGAGCGGAAAGCCGCAAGCGAACCGACGACGATTGCGGCGGTGGTGACGAGCGACATGGTGATGACCGCGAGCCACAGTGTCCAGACGAAAGCCTCCAGCACCACATCCAGCGCCGGGCGGGCTTTTCGGAGCGATTCTCCGAGATCCCCCGTCATCACATCGCCCGCATAACGCAGGAACTGCACCATCAGCGGGTCGTTCAGCCCGTGCAGCGCCCGAAACTGCTGCTTCAACTCCTCCGAAGCCTCAACCGGCAAAAACAACGCGGCCGGGTCCCCCGTCAGGCGGGACAGGAAGAAAACCATAACGATGAGGCCGACCAGGGAGATCAGGCTTGCAACGGAACGTTTTCGGATGAAGCTCAGCATGGTTGCCTCCGGTTTTTCAATGCGGCGGCGAAGCTTTCGCTGCGCCGCCGCTTCTCAGTTGACAAGACGCGGGGTCTTATTTGATGCCGATTTCCGAAAGCTGCAGCATCGAGTTCGTTGCAATGGTGGGCTTGAAATCCAGCCGTTCCGAAACGCGGGAGAAGCCGACCATGTGGAACAGCAGCACATCTGCCACCACATCGTCGTGCAGATAGGCGATGAGTTCCGACCAGAGCTTGGCGCGCTCATCACCGACCGCTGCGGATGCACGTTCAATCAGATCATCCACCTTCTTGTCCGAGAAGCCGGACTGGGTACCCTTGGTGGCATATTTGAAGAACATGGTGAAGGACGGGTCGCCCTTTGAGTTGTCGTGCATGGCGGCGACGATCTGCGGTCCGCGGCCTTCCTTGAAGGGCTTGGAGTAATAGCTTTCGTGCTCGGCCACTTCCACGAATTTCAGGTCGATCTTGAAGCCGACATCCTGCAATTGCTGCTGGATCGCTTCCATGATCTCGGTGACGTTGGGGAAATTCGCGGTACGCGCGATGATGGTGATCGGCGTATCCACTTTCACACCGGCAGCCTTGGCTTCCTCGAGCAGCTTCTTTGCGCCCTCGGGATCATAGGGGAAGACCTTGACGTCAGGGTTCCAGCCAAGCGTGGTCGGCGGAACCAGAGCGGTTGCCAGCACGGCGCCTTCGGGAACCAGCGTGCCGAGGAAGGCCTGCCGGTCGATGGCAAGGTTGAGCGCGCGGCGCACCCGCACATCGTTCAGCGGCGCGATATTGTGATCGAGGCGCATATAGACCGTCTCGCTGTCGAGATAGGAAAAGTCGGTCTTCGCATTGGTGGCGTCGAGCTGGGAAATGGAAGGCGAAAGATCGGCTTCGCCGGTCTGCACCATGGCGGCGCGAACTGAAGGATCGGCGCGGAAAAGATAGGTCGCTTCCGTCACCTGCGGCTTGGCGCCCCAATAATCATCGCGTGCGGTGAGCACAATCTGCTGGCCCGGCGTCCAGTTGGTCAGCTTGTAAGGCCCGGTGCCGACAGGCTCGCGAATGAACTCCATCTTGGTTTCTTCGGGAACAATGGTGACGAGCGACATCAGCAGCGGCAGAATGGGCTGCGCCGGCTCGGTCTTGAAGTCGATCGTGTGATCGTCAACGATCGACGGGGTCACGGTCATGCCACCGAAATAACGGCGGGATTCGCAGGCGTTCTTGTCGCTCATGATGCGTTCGAAGCTGTGCTTGACGTCCTTGGCATCGAAACCCGTGCCGTCGGAAAACTTCACGCCTTCACGCAGGTGGAAACGCCAGCTTCCGTCGGCATTCTGCTCCCACTTCTCGGCAAGGCGCGGCTGAACGCCCCTCTTGCCGCGCACATCGAGCTCGGTCAGCGTCTCGCTGACATTTTCCATGATGATGCGACCGATATTGGAGCGGGTGGCCATGCAGGGCTCAAGCAGGTCCGCTTCTTCCGCCAGCACGATCTTGATCGGCCCCGACGCCGCAAGCGCCGGCGAAACCGCGGCGCTGAGGGAACCCAAGACTAGGGCGCCCGCAATCAATGACTTCTTCATTCCGTTCTCCTCCCAGATCAGAAATTCAGCAACATGGCGGCGCACCGCAAGGGACATTCTAAAAGCCCCGTCTCCTGCAATGAGGAGCATGGCGTGCGGATGATCGTCTCCTCCACCCGTAAACAGAGCATCGACGTTATCGAATTTTTTGTCAATTTATTTTTCAAAAGCGGTTTTTATTCACGTCAAATCTTTTATTTTTATTGTTTAAAAACATATAGTTAATTTCGTATATGAAAAACAGCAGCGCGTCTTTTTTTATCAAATAAACTTGACAACTTTTTGAATATGCCATTTTCATCAGGGCAAGAGGAGACCACGATGACCCCTGATGACATCGCTCACGCCATGACCGGAGCCATGCATGCCGTGTCGGAAAACCGGCAGGAAGCATTCCTGCCGTCGCCCATGATCCAGAACCATGCGAGCTTCCTGCACCTTCTGGATGACGGCACCCTGCTCTGCGCCTGGTTTGGCGGCACGCTGGAGGGAAAATCGGATATTTCGATCTTCGCATCCGTGCTGACACATGGTTCAACCCGCTGGGGGCCGCCGCAGCGCCTGAGCCACGACCCCGCCCATTCCGAACAGAACCCGGTCCTCTTCACTGCGCCGGATGGCGTTCTCTGGCTGTTTCACACAGCCCAGCCCTCCGGCAATCAGGATGAATGCCGCATTCGCATGGCGCGGGTAACGCACGACCCGGCAGCACCGGAAAAGCTGTCCGCCGAGGATGGTCGCTTTCTCGACCTTCCGAAGGGCTGCTTCATCCGTTCACCGCTGCGCATTCGCGATGACGGCGCCTGGCTGCTGCCGATCTTCCGCTGCGTCCAGCGCCCCGGACAGAAATGGAACGGCAGCCACGATACGGCAGCACTCGGCATATCCACCGACAATGGCGCGACTTGGCAATTGCAGGAGCTGGAGGAATCGATCGGCTGCGTGCATATGAGCCCGGTCGCAGTGACGAATGGGGACTACGCCGCATTCTTCCGCCGGCGTCAGGCCGATTTCGTCTATCGCACGGAAAGCGTCGATGGCGGCCGCTCATGGTCAAAGCCACAGCCGACCGATGTGCCGAACAATAATTCCTCCATTGCCGTGATCAGGCTCGGCGATGGCAGGCTGGCAATGATCTGCAATCCCGTCAACGCCGCGCAGTCGAGCGATCGCCGCGCCTCGCTTTATGACGAGCTGGGAGAGGAAGACGACAGGCCGGATGCCGATCCGAGCGGTGGCTGTGTGCCGGTCTGGGGTGTGCCGCGCGCGCCGGTTTCGATCTGCCTCTCCAATGATGACGGGCGCAGTTTTACCACTCGGATCCTGATCGAAGACGGGCCGGGCACCTGCCTTTCGAATGATTCGACCGATGGACGCAATCTGGAAATGTCCTATCCGTGGCTTCTGGAAGCGCCGGACGGTACGCTGCATGCGAGCTACACCTATCATCGCCGTGCAATCAAATATGTCCGGCTGGCGCCCGGCTGGGCTGACGAGAACGACGGGAGACAAAGATGAGCAATATCATTGGCATCACCATGGGGGACCCCTGCGGCGTCGGCCCGGAGATCACGGTGCGGGCGCTGGCGGACATGTCCGCGCCGGATCGCGCGGCGACGCGGATTTACGGAAATCTCGCGACGCTGGAAGCGGCGCGGGATGCGCTTGGTGTTGATATCGATCTCTCTCAGCATGTGGTCGACCTGGCCGTGGAAGGCGCGCCGCTGCCCTGGGGTACGTTGTCGCCCGTGGCTGGAGACGCCGCTTTCCGTTTCATTGAAAAGGCGGTTCGCGATGCCGAAGCGGGGGCAATCGGCTGCATCGTCACCGCGCCGATCAACAAGGAAGCCCTGAACCTTGCGGGCCACCATTATGACGGCCACACCGGCATGTTGCGAAGCCTCACCGGCTCCTCGGCCGCCTATATGCTCCTCGCCTCGGAACGGCTGAAGGTCATTCACGTTTCCACCCATGTCTCCCTGCAGGAGGCCATTCGCCGGGCGACGACGGAGCGGGTGCTGGCGACCATCCGCGCCGGCAACGCGCATCTGAAGCGCATCGGTTACGAGCGGCCGCGCATCGCGGTTGCCGGCATCAATCCGCATTGTGGTGAAAACGGCCTGTTCGGCACCGAGGATGACGACCAGATCGCACCGGCGGTCGCCGCCGCCCGCGCCGAAGGCATCGAGGTGCAGGGACCGATTTCCGCCGATACCGTGTTTCATCGGGCTTACTCCGGCGCTTTCGATCTCGTCGTCGCGCAATATCACGATCAGGGCCATATCCCGATCAAGCTTGTCGCTTTCGATACCGCCGTCAACGTCTCGGTCGATCTGCCGATAGACCGCACCTCCGTCGATCACGGCACGGCTTTTGATATCGCCGGCAAGGGCATCGCCAATCACGGCAACATGAATGCGGCCATCGCCTATGCGCGCAAGCTGGTGGCGGGCAAGGAACGGAAGGAATGAGCACCGTGTCTACAGCTCCCATTCTCATCCATCAGCCCCGACGGCTCGCCGTTGGCGCAGGCACCATTTCACAGGTCGGCGCCTGGGCGGGAAAAACCACATCAACCCTGGTTATCGCCACACCGCTGACGGCGAAATTTGCCGAACGGCTGCAATTGCAAGGCCCTTTCACCATATTCGATGCCATTCCCGGCGAGCCGGACACCACAACGCTCGAGGCCGCCCTTGCCGCGGCGCGCGCTACCAAACCGAATCTCGTCATCGGCCTCGGCGGTGGTTCGGTGATGGATGTGGCAAAACTGGTCGCGGCGCTCTGGAATTCTAGCCAGACGCTGGAGGATGTGGCAGGACCGAACAGGGTTGCCGGGCGCGAAACGCGGTTAGTGCAGATCGCAACCACTGCCGGCACCGGCTCGGAGGCCGGCATCCGTTCGCTCATTACCGATCCTGTCAAAGGCAACAAGATCGCGGTCGAAAGCCCTTATCTGATTGCGGATTTCGCCGTGCTAGACCCGGAGCTCACCTATTCCGTGCCATCAGCGGTTACGGCGGCAACGGGGGTGGATGCCATGGCCCATTGCGTCGAGGCTTTCACAAACCGCAAGGCCCATCCGATGATCGACGGTTTCGCCCGCATGGGCTTTGCATTGGTTGGCAAATATCTGGCGCGCGCCGTCCGCGACGGCGCGGATACCGAAGCGCGGGAAGGCATGATGCTCGCCTCCTATTATGGCGGCATCTGCCTCGGCCCGGTCAATACGGCGGCAGGTCACGCGATCGCCTATCCGCTCGGCACGCTTCTCAACCTGCCGCACGGGCTGGCGAACGCCATCGTATTTCCGCATGTTCTGGCCTTCAACCAGCCTGCGGTTTCTGCGAAGACGGCGGAAGTGGCGGGAGCGCTCGGGCTTCGCGAACATCTTTCGCCTGATGATCTGCGCAAGGCGGCGACGGATTTCTGTGCCGGGCTCGGCATCGAAATGTCGCTCGCACGGCACGGCGCGACTGAAGCCGATCTTCCCCGCTACGCTGAGGATGCGCATGCCATCCGCCGGCTGATGGACAACAACCCCGTCGATATGAGCGTCGAAGACGTGCTCGGGATTTACCGCCACGCCTTCTGAGCAAAAATCCGGTGCGCGGACACGCGCATCGGCCTTTGCCGCCCGATTAATCTGTATGCGAAGACTCAAACAGGCGGTCACGCGATCCGGTCAGGTGCTGAAGCATCAATTGGCGTGCCGCGTCTGCATCCCCATCGGCGATCGCCTTAGCGATTGCCTCATGCTCGGCAAAAACACGCGTCAGACCGGATGCCTCCCGCTTCACCGACATGCCGTGGAACTTCATTCCCACTGCGATATGGTCCTTCAGCGCTTCCATCGCGGTGGAGAAATAACTGTTTCGCGCCGCCCGCGCGATAGCGAGGTGGAACTGATAATCGGCGTCCTCGCGGTGCGACTGGCGATTGGTTGCGTCCCGCATCAATTCGAGCGCCTTCCTGATCGCCGCAAGCCTTTCGCCATCGTGCCGCAATGCCGCTGCTGCGGCGGCGGCCGGCTCCAGCGTCAGCCTGAATTCGTAACAGTTGAGAAGATCAGCAACGTTTTCGAGTTGCCCGAAGCCGAGCGGTTCACGCAGACCGAAGGCCCTGACATAGCTGCCGGAGCCTCTGCGGGAATAGATGAAACCCTGCTCGCGCAGCCGCCGGAGCGCCTCGCGCACCACCGGTCGCGATACTTCGAATTCCATGGCGAGTTCATGTTCGGTCGGTAGCCGCTCATCCGGCTTGTAGGCGCCGGATTTGATCGCCCGGTGCATTCTCTCGAAAATAATGTCCGGAAGTGCCTTGCGCGCCGTTTCTTTCATCAGCCCCATCTGGTCAGCTCTCTCCAGCGTCATTGTCGCCAAGCATCATTTTCGCGATCCGTTTCAACGTGTCAGCTTGCCCAAAACCGCCGGACTTCGCAATGATGCATTGGTCTCCGGACCAGCCGACGCCGAGACCCGGTAGGCATTCGCCGGCAAGACGCAAGCGCGAAACGCCCATGGCTCGCAGCACGGCTTCGGCCGTGGCTCCGCCCGACAACAGCAGTCTTGCCGCTCTGGCGGTAAAATCCGGCACGACGCCTTCCGCCAGCCGGTCTGAAACCACAAGCGGCGACAGATTTTCCGTACCCTGTGTCGCTTGAACCAACGTCAGGCCGGCATCCTCATCGGCATGACGGGGCACGATACCATTCGGCGCCTCAACGATCGAAAAAGGTCCAACACTCCCAAGAACGTCAACCTGCTCCACCGTAATCGGATCGCGGGACCCGATGACAAAAAGCCCCTTGCCAGCTGGAACGGCCGCTGCCTCAGGGACAGTTTGGCCCGTCATCGCCTCAGCCAGCGCCTCAGCAAGCCCACGCGCGCCGACCAGAAGATCGGCCCCCTCCGCCTGCGCGGCGGCGAGAGCTTCCCTGATATCGCCCTTCGATTGTGTATCCGGTATCGTGCACCGGCCGGCGTGTCCGCCCAACCTTTCATGAACAGGAATGGCAATTTCGACGCCAAAGCCGGACACGGCTCCACCAGCAACGACACGGCCAAAATCCGGAATGGCGGGCGCGACAAGCGCGTGGCGATAGGAAATCGCATCCATTTCCGCTGCAATATGCCCCTTCAGGCGGGAATCGATTTTCTTGAAGAGAATTGTACCCGCCGGAACCAGCGCCAACAGTTCCTGCGTGCGGCGGCGGGCTTCATCCGCCTTGCCATCACGACAGCCGAGATTGACGCTGAGGACGGCAGGCGCATCCGCGAGCGCTGCACGCACACCGTCAAGCCCGATCGCAACCTCGGTCGCCAGCCCCCGCCCGGCAAAGGGGGCGGCGGCGTCGAGCGCTCCGGTCAGATCATCGGCAAAAATCAGCAGCACCAACGAAGCCTTCATAAAAGTTGTAATGTTTTACATCGATAAATTTATTTATAATCAATAGATAATGGGATGTGAATAACAAAAATTGTAACACCGCATTTCGAATTGACCAAACGGCTGCGAAGACGCCCGCAGAGCGACAGCAGAATTCGGAAATAGTGACAGGGGATGTCAAACGCGGACCGCAGCCCCACATGGCTGGACGGGCAAAGATGACGAAGGCTGAGGTTGCTAGATGAACCGGAAGGGCAGGCCCGAGATGAGCGCTTTGACAAAACGTTTTTTCTGAAAGCGTCCGTTCAGCGATACCCGCGGCAACTGCGTCGGCTTTTCGAGGCTGTGGGGACCAATAACGCCGGCCTGCGTGGTCACGGCCGCAGAAAATCCTGCATCGTGAACGGCTTTCGCTTCGCGTTCTCCCACCGCCCTTACCCAGCCATAGGGATAGGAAAAGGACCGTGGCCGATGGCCGGTATAGGCTTCCACCCGCCGCGCCGATTCTGCGATCTCATAAACCAGACGCACCGCATCTATCTTGCGCATATTCACATGCGTCATGGTATGGGCGCCGAAATGAACCAGAGGATCTTTCGACAGCGTCCTGAGCTCATCCGTATCCATGACGAGTTCGTCCACGATCGCGATGGGTTCGACGCCATGTTGACTCGCGACACGGTCGATTCTTTCCACCGCCTCGTCTTCCGAAAAGTTCTGGACAAAATCTTCAAGTCGCGTGAATGCCTGCGCTTTCTGCGATGGGCTGGCGCACGCCACCTGCTCCGGCCCCGCCCCGAAATCGAATTCGAAAGACGAGACCTTCTGCGTCAGGGCAGCGGCGGTTTCCCACCAAAGGCTGCGTGTTCGCTCGACAAAGCCCGGCGTGATGAAAATCGTGTAAGGCACGGCATATTTGCGGAAGATCGGCGCTGCATACTCGGCATTATTGCGATAGCCATCATCCAGCGTGAAGGCGCAGAATGATCGACCTTCGTGGTTATCGGCTAGCAGAGCCGGCAGATCGTGCAGATGGACCGGAACGAGGCCACATTCGAGCGCAGCCTGTATCGCCTCTTCCAGAAATTGCGGCGTAACTGACAATTGAACGTTCGGAGCAAAGGCCGAAACAGCCCTGCCCGGGCGCACATGGTGAAGTGTAAAAATCACACCACACCCGGCAAAGGACGAAAACGCCGACCGGACAGGCGGGAAAGAACTCACTTCCAACCCCGCCCTTATGGCCCCATATTTTACGAGGCGTTTGAACGGCGGTAAAAATCCCGTTTTCGATTGCCCTGACGCCAGACCGGGCAGGATGCGTTTTTTCATGACCCTCAAGACCGTCAGCGGCAGATCGATCAGGCCCGGCAAGGGATCGTTCAGCACAAAGGAGGCCCAGCTGCGTATCTTGCCGAAAGAGGCGAAATAGTCTCCAATCCTCGTCTGCCCCCTCGTGGCCAGGGTGAAAGCCGCAACGGTATCGCGGACGAGATAGGACCAGGAAACGCCCTGCCGCGCGCTGGCGGGCTGACCTGTCGGTTCGTCATTCGCGACCCGCCACAGCAAAGCACCAAGATCGACGCCCGCGGCCGAACAGAGGCCGAACCACGACCATGGGCGCGGATTGACATCGAGAAGTTTCAACTCTCCATCCCGGCCGTCGAGCTTGAACTCGACCTCGACAAGCCCGCTATGGCCTGCGGATTTCAGCATTTTTCGAGCCGCATTGATCGCTTGCCCATTATCGACAACCTCGACACGGGTGCTGGTATAACCGAAATCGACGGGATATTGCCGGGCGCGCCGAGCTGTGAATTCGGCCACCGGCTCTCCATTGAGCCACAGTGCCGCGTAGGAAAACTGGCTTTCTCCGCCGCCGGGAATGAGTTCCTGCACAACGACGTTGCCAGCGCCGATCTCTCCACTCGCATCGGCGAAAGCGGTCTTCAGCGCCTGGCGATCATCCGCCCGGATCACTTTCGCCCGGGCAATCGTGGTATCACCGCCCCCCATGTTGGGCTTGAGAATGACGGGAAACATCACATCCAGCGCATCGATGTCGGCGTCCGATGTCAATGCATAGGTCCGGGGAATGCTGACGCCAAGCTCCGCCGCACGCTTGTAAAGCAGCGGTTTTTCACACAGCCATTGCAGAGCCGCCCAATCCGGCAGAACGATTTTGTAAAGAGCGGAAAGCTCCTCACGGTGCTGCGAAATGAGCTGGACCTCGCCATCGCCGGACGGCACCAGCAGACAGCCCTTCAAACCGTGCTTCTCGGCCATTTGACGCAGGAACACGATTGCCCCGGCATCATGCGGGCCAGCCCAGCGAATTGTTTGCCGCACGAAGCGAGACCAGCCCGGCAAGGGGGAATCGTGGGTAAGATAATGGACGGGCACATTCAGGGCACCAAGGCTGCGCGCAAGGGCAAGCGTGCCGTGAGCGCCGCCGACAATAACAACACCTGGAATGGTCAAAGCCTGATCCCCGTCCTATTCCATATCTTGATCGCAAAAATTGATAAATAAATTCGATATTTCGAAAGTATTGAGCGGAGAGATATCGAATGGCGCGGAAGGCCAAAGCGCCTGTGCTCTTTATTCCTTCGGCAGGCGCTTTGACGTTGCTTTGAAAAGACGGCGACCTTCAAGCCTCTTTGCGGACGGGGCGCGGCTCACCATTGTCATCCACCGCGACCATGATGAAGACGGCCTCCGTCACCTTTTCGCGTGAATCCTGATAATGCCTGCGGGTCCAGGCCTCTATCTTGAGCGTGACGGAGGTGCGGCCGATCTTTTCGATCCTGGTATAGACGCACAATGTATCGCCGATCTTGACCGGCTTCTTGAAGACGATCTCATTGACTGCCACGGTGACGGTGCGGCCCCCGGCCACATCATTGGCGCGAACGAAAGCGGCAAGGTCCATTTGCGACATGACCCAGCCGCCGAAAATATCACCGGCCGGGTTGGCGTCGGCGGGCATTGCAAGCGTTCTGAGCGTGAGTTCCATGTCGGCGGGCGGTTGCTGGTCCATGTCTCAAAATCCTTTCACAAACCTCCCGCTGCCGGACTTAAACAACCGCGCCCTATCCGCCAATAGCCGATTTTTCGCGGCAGCCCTTCCAAAACAGCAAGGAATCATAGGGCCATCGTAAGCTTCGGTTAACCATGATGGGGCACGATTCCAAAAAACGCGAGGGCGTGCGAATGGCCTATGACTGGAGTGGAAACAACACAATACAGCAGCGCTACGACCGCATCGTCCTGGCGGTTGCAAGCGTCGTCGCCATCAGCCTGGCGACAGGCACACTTGCCCTACGCTCGCAGGTGGAGCCGGAAGCCACGATAAGCCTCGTCAAACAGCAACGGCTCGCTTCAGATAGCTGGCATTTGCGGCTCTGATCCGCTCCCATCAGGCTCCCAGCCCGACGATCTACTGCGGCGCACTATCGGGCCTGGAAATATTTTCCTTCGGAAAGGTGTGGTCGAGATGGGCCACTTGAGGCGTGAGGATCGACAGGAATGTTTCCGACCGGCCGATATAGATGATCGCCGCGCCGTCGATCCCGTTCAAAACCTCCGCCAGCGTATCCTGCGTCTGTTTTTCGAGCCCTTCCAGCAAATCGTCGATCACGAGGAATTTCGGCTTCAAAAGCAGGGCATTGGCAACACGGATGCTGGCCTGCTCATCCGAATCCAGTTTCTTGTCCCAACGGATATTTTCATCGAGACGTGAGGCCATTTCTCCAAGCCCGCATGCGGTGAGCGCCGCGAGATAATCCGCATCCGTAAACCGCTGCGGCGCGCGCGGATAGGCGAGGATTTCGCGCAGCGAACCCGACGGCAGATAGCCGTGCTGGGCGATGAAAAGCGTGTCGGATTGTTCGGGCATCTCGATCCTGCCCTGTCCCCAGGGCCAGAGCCCCGCCATGGCCGCAAACAGCAGCCGCCTGTTCACGCCCTGCTCGCCGTTTATCATCAGCCGTTCGCCCGACCCGACCTCGATCTCAGCCTCGCGCAGCCTGAACCCACGCTCCATATCCTGCCCGCCCGCATCACGGCAGATCGTGACCGACTGCAGACGGACCTTTTCATTTTCTGCGCTGCGTTGCAGATCGATCGTAAGGCCGTGCTGTTCAACGCTGTCCATCTGGATAAGGGCGTTTCGGAAGACGGAAACGCGCTGCAATGTCGCCTTCCAGCTGGCGATAGGGCCGAAATTGTCGATATACCAGCGCAGCGCCGTATTGACCTGGTTGAAGGCGCCGACGGCCATCATCAGCCCGCCGAAGGTGAGGTTGCCGGAAAAATAGACCGGCGCCGCGATCAGGATCGGCGCCACCACCGCCAGCCAGCCATACCCTGCCGAGACCCATGTGAGATGCGTCAGCGCCATGGCAAGGCCCCGGATGACGCCAAGCACCGCATCAATATCGATACCGATCCGCCGCCTTTCGTTCTTCTCACCACGTGCAAGCGCAATGGCGGCAAGGTTTTCGCTCGCCCGCATCAATGAAAAACGCAATTCCGCTTCTTTGGAATAACGTTCGGCATTCAGCCCGACCAGCCGATAACCGACGAGATTGCTGAGAAGCGAGGCGGAACCGGCATAAAAGATCGCCGCCCAGACCATATAGCCGGGAATAGCATAAGTATCGCCGCTGATGGTGATGGTGAAACCGGCCGAGAGCGACCAGAGGACGCCGATAAAGCTGACGAGCAGAATCGTCGCATTCACGAGACCGATGGAAAGCGCCGTACTGCTTTCCGCAAGGTTGCGGACATCGTCATGCAGACGCTGATCCGGGTTGATGGCGATCGTGCCGAAACCGGCAAGACGGGCGGCGCGACCCGGTTTCAGCCATTGATCCACCATATCCTTGGCAAGACCTTCGCGCATGTTCAGCGCCGTCATCTGGTTCAGCCAGGTCTGGATGACGTTGAGGAGAAGCAGCAGTCCCGCGATGATGGCGAAGACCTCGAGCTGATGAATGAAGGCATCGAGATCGCGCCGTTCCAGCGCATTGTAAAACGGCGCATTCCATTCATTGAGCCTGATCTGCCCATAGGCCGTGAGTAATATAACCGTGAGCAGCGCGATCGACAGCAAAATCAGCCGGGTGCGTACCGGCGATGTCCAGAAGGCGCGCCCCATCATCCGCAGCTGGGCGGGAAAATCGAGATCGAAACCCGAAAGATTAGCCGCGCTTTTGCGCTGATCGTCGGTCACGGTTGTTGCCATTCATTCCATTCCGAAACGTCAGTCGGCAAAGAAAGCGGGTCGCGATTCTGCGCCTTGCGATGCCAAGCAATAACATGCTGTTTAACCTTGTCCACAATCCCGGCGAAATCTCCGCGACGGTGATTGAAAAGCCCGGGCAATTCTTCGTTCGGGCAAACATCGTGGTCTCAGCCAACAATGCGATTGCCCCCGGAAATGATCCTTGCTTTCTTTTCCTGCATTGCACAAAATCCGAATAATTTCAGAGGGGCGGACAAACCGCATAAACCGGAAAAACCGGGCAAGGCAGATTAATGGCGATCAAAGCGAGCATTTATCATCTGACGCATTATAAATATGACAACCCGGTTCGACTTGGACCACAGATCATAAGACTAAAGCCCGCCTCGCACTCCAGAACCCGCGTCATCAGCCATTCGCTCAAGGTTTCACCCTCCAATCACTTCGTGAACCTTCAGCAGGACCCCTACGGCAACTACCTCGCCCGTTTCGTTTTTCCCGAACCGGCCACTGAATTTAAGATCGAGGTCGATCTTGTCGCCGATATGACGGTTTACAATCCGTTTGATTTCTTCGTTGAGGAGGAAGCGACAAAGTGGCCCTTCGATTATCCGCAGGAATTGCGTGACGATCTCTCCATCTACATGAAGCCGGAACCGACCGGCCCGCTGCTCGCCGCCTTCATGGCCACCGTCGACCACACACCGGGGCAACCGACTGTGGACATGGTCGTTGGCCTCAATGCCCGCCTGCAACAGGAGATCGGTTACGTCATCCGCATGGAACCCGGCGTCCAGACGCCTGAGGAAACGCTCGCCTCCGGCAAGGGGTCGTGCCGCGATACAAGCTGGCTGCTCGTGCAGGTCCTGAGACATCTTGGCCTCGCAGCCCGCTTCGTGTCGGGATACCTCATCCAGCTGACGCCAGACCTCAAGGCGCTGGATGGCCCATCCGGCACCGAGGTGGATTTTACCGATCTTCACGCCTGGGCGGAAGTCTATATGCCTGGCGCCGGCTGGATCGGCCTCGACCCCACCTCCGGTCTTCTGACCGGCGAAAGCCATATTCCGCTGGCGGCAACGCCGCATTACCGCAATGCCGCACCGATTTCCGGCGGCTATTATGGCCATGCCAACACGGAATTCGCCTTCGACATGCAGGTCCGCCGGGTTGCCGAAACGCCGCGCATCACCAAGCCTTTTTCGGATGAAAGCTGGGAGGAACTCAATGCGCTCGGCCAGGAGGTCGATGAGGTTCTGAATAGCCATGACGTCCGCCTGACGATGGGCGGCGAGCCGACCTTTGTTTCCATCGACGATTTCGAATCGGACGAGTGGAACACCGGCGCGGTCGGGCCGACAAAGCGCGAAAAGGCCGACGCCCTGATCCGCCGCCTGCGTGAGCGTTTCGCGCCGGGCGGCTTTTTGCACTACGGACAGGGAAAATGGTATCCGGGCGAAAGCCTGCCCCGCTGGACCTTCTCGCTCTATTGGCGCAAGGATGGCCTGCCGATCTGGCAGAACCCGGCGCTGATCGCCGAAGAGGGCGCCAATACAGGCGTCAAGGCGGAAGATGCGCAGAAACTGCTGGACGGCATAGCCAGCCACCTCGGCATCGAGCCGGAGCTGGTGCTGCCGGCCTATGAGGATCCGGCCGAATGGATCATCAAGGAAGGCAGCCTTCCCGACAATGTCGACCCGTCCAATTCCAAACTGAAAGACCCGGAAGAACGAAACCGCATTGCCCGCGTCTTCGAGCGTGGACTGACGACACCGACCGGCTATATTCTTCCCGTTCAGGCGTGGAATGCACGCGCCGCCGGCAAGCGCTGGATCAGCGAAAAATGGAAAACGCGACGCGGTAAAATATTCCTCGTTCCCGGTGACAGCCCGGTGGGTTACCGCCTGCCGCTCGGCACGCTGCCTCATGTGCCGCCATCCGCCTATCCCTATATTCACGAGGCCGACCCTTCGATCCCGAGAGGACCGCTTCCCGATGTCCCGACACCATCGGGCCGCGCCATGCCTGAGGCTTCCTTCCAGGCGAGTGAAGGGGCGGGGCAGGAGCGCATCGAGCAGACGCTGGGTGAAATCGGCGGTGCGGTGCGCACTGCCCTGTCCGTAGAGCCGCGCGATGGCCGGCTCTGTGTCTTCATGCCGCCCGTCGAGCGCATCGAGGATTATCTGGAACTGATCGCCGCAGCCGAAACGGCAGCAGCCGATCTCGGATTGCCCGTCCATATCGAAGGTTATGCCCCGCCCCATGACGAGCGTATCAATGTCATCCGCGTCGCGCCCGATCCCGGTGTCATCGAAGTCAACATCCACCCCGCCGCGGGCTGGAAGGACTGTGTCGATATCACCACGGCCGTCTATGAAGAAGCGCGCCAGTCGCGTCTCGGCGCCGACAAGTTCATGATCGACGGCCGCCACACCGGCACCGGCGGCGGCAACCATGTGGTGGTTGGTGGGGCGAACCCCAATGACAGCCCTTTTCTGCGCCGTCCTGACCTTCTGAAGAGTCTCGTCCTGCACTGGCAGCGACATCCATCGCTCTCCTACCTCTTTTCCGGCCTGTTCATCGGCCCGACAAGTCAGGCACCGCGCATCGACGAGGCGCGCCACGACAGCCTCTACGAGCTGGAAATCGCGATTGCGCAGGTGCCCGCCCCCGGCGAGGGCGTGCCGCCGCTGCCATGGCTGGTCGACCGCCTGTTCCGCAACCTGCTGACAGACGTGACCGGCAATACCCACCGCGCCGAAATCTGCATCGACAAACTGTTTTCGCCTGACGGGCCGACCGGTCGCCTCGGCCTTGTGGAGTTTCGCGGTTTCGAAATGCCGCCGAACGCACGCATGTCGCTTGCCCAACAATTGCTGATACGTGCCCTCATTGCCCGTTTCTGGAAAAATCCGGCCGCCGGCAAATTCGTGCGCTGGGGCACGGCGCTCGCCGATCGTTTCATGCTGCCGCATCATATCTGGGCGGATTTTCTGGATGTGCTCGCCGATCTCCGGGAAAACGGCTTCGACGTGAAACCGGAATGGTTCACCGCCCAGCAGGAATTCCGCTTCCCCTTCTTCGGCGAAGTGGAATATGAGGGCGCGAAACTTGAGTTGCGCCAGGCGCTGGAGCCTTGGCATGTGATGGGCGAACAGGGCGCCATTGGCGGCACCGTGCGTTTTGTCGACAGCTCCGTTGAGCGCCTGCAGGTGCGGCTGGAAACCCCCAATCCCACCCGCTACACCGTGGCGTGCAACGGCCGCGCCGTTCCACTGACGCAGACGGAAAACCGCAGCGTCGCGGTTGCCGGTGTCCGCTTCAAGGCATGGCAGCCCGCCTCCGGCCTGCATCCCGTTCTACCCGTCAATTCACCCTTGACCTTTGACATTTATGATACATGGTCGAGGCGATCGATCGGCGGATGCATCTACCATGTTGCTCATCCGGGCGGGCGCAATTACGAGACCTTTCCCGTCAACGGCAATGAGGCCGAGGCACGCCGCCTCGCCCGTTTCGAACCATGGGGACATACGGCAGGGCAATATCCGTTACAGGTGGAAACCGTGTCGCCAGAATTTCCGCTGACGCTCGATCTGCGTCGGCCTTACGGAGTGTAAATTGTCCAAAGCCCCGGCAACGGAACGCAAAACGGAAACGAGCGCGCAACCGCGCGGGCTTGAATATTCCCCCTTGCCGGGCGTCGCCGACGAAATGCTCGATACCAACGGCAAGGTGAGGCCGGTCTGGAAAACCCTGCTCGACGCCCTGTCGCGCATGTCGGAACGGGAGCTGCATGAGCGCTTCGCCCGCACCGACCGCTATCTGCGCGATGCCGGCGTGTTCTACCGCGATTACGGCAAGGGCAGCAGCGAAAGAAACTGGCCGATCTCCCATATTCCCGTGCTGATCGACGACAGGGAATGGACCGTCCTTTCCGAAGGTCTGAAACAGCGCGCTGACCTTCTGGAAGCCATGGTCGCCGATTTCTACGGCGAAAACCGGCTGGTGAAGGAAGGTTACGTGCCGCCGGCGCTGATCGCCTCCAATCCGGAATATCTGCGGCCCATGGTCGGCGTGAAACCGGCGAGCGGCCATTATCTGCATTTCTGCTCGTTTGAAATCGGCCGCGGGCCCGATGGAAACTGGTGGGTGCTGGCCGACCGGACGCAGGCGCCTTCCGGTGCGGGTTTCGCGCTCGAAAACCGGGTGGCGACCACCCGCGCACTGTCCGACATCTATGCGGAAACCCATGTGCATCGTCTGGCTTCGTTTTTCGGCGCTTTCCGCGATACGCTGCAGGCGCACCGCAAACATCCTGATGACCGGATCGCGGTGCTGACGCCCGGCCCCGCCAACGAGACCTATTTCGAACACGCCTATATCGCCCGTTATCTCGGCTTCATGCTACTGGAGGGCGAGGATCTGACCGTCGTCAACGGCCGTGTCATGGTCAGAACCGTCGCCGGGCTGAAACCGGTCGGTGTTCTCTGGCGGCGTCTGGACGCTTCCTATTCCGATCCGCTGGAACTCAACCAGCAATCCCATATCGGCACGCCGGGCATGGTGCAGGCGCTGCGCAATGAAGCGCTCACCATCGTCAACGCGCTTGGCAGCGGCATTCTCGAAACGCGAGCGCTGCTCGCGTTCATGCCGCGTATCTGCCGCCACATTCTCGGTGAAGAACTGAAGCTGCCCTCCATCGCCACATGGTGGTGCGGGCAGGAGGCCGAGCGCCGCCATGTTGCCGGCAATATTGAAGGTATGGTCATCGGCCCCGCCTATTCGCGGATGCCGTTCTTTGATGATAACGGCCAATCCGTCCTCGGCTCTTCGCTGCGTGAAACGGCGAAGGAATCGATCAGCGACTGGCTCGCCTCCGATGGTCACAAGCTGGTGGGTCAGGAAGTGGTGAAGCTTTCAACCACCCCCGCTTATATTGACAACAAGCTCGTGCCGCGCCCGATGAGCCTTCGTGTTTTTGCCGCCCGCACCCAGGACGGCTGGCAGATCATGCCGGGTGGCTTCGCACGGATTGGAAGCGGCGACGACGTTTCCGCAATCGCCATGCAATCGGGCGGCAGCGCGGCGGATGTCTGGATCGTCAGCGACAAGCCGGTGGAACGCACCACGCTTCTGCCGGCGGAAGAAAGCTTCACCCGAAACATGCCGGGAAGCCTGCCGAGCCGTGCGGCCGACAATCTCTTCTGGCTTGGCCGCTATATCGAGCGTTCGGAAGGCGCCCTGCGTATCCTGCGTGCCTGGCACGGCCGTTATGCCGAATCCGCTGATCCGCGCCAGCCGCTGCTCGCCCATGTGACGCGCTATCTCGAAGCGCTGGACGTGGAGATGAACGATGCCGTGCCGGAAAGCCTGCTGAACAACATCAACAGCGCGCTTTATTCCGCCAGCAATATCCGCGACCGCTTTTCGCCTGACGGATGGCTGGCGTTGAACGACCTTGCCAAGACCGCCCGCCGCTTCCACGCGAAAGTGGCCCCCGGCGATGACGCCACCCATGCCATGACGATCCTCTTGCGCAAGCTTGCGGGCTTTGCCGGTCTCGTGCACGAAAACATGTATCGCTTCACCGGCTGGCGTTTCCTGTCGATTGGCCGTTATCTCGAACGCGGCCTGCACATGACACGTCTTCTCGGCCATATGACCGGCCCGGACGCGCCTGACGGTTCCTATGACATGCTGCTCGAAATCGGCGACAGCGTCATGACCCATCGCCGCCGCTACAATGTCAGCACGGCCGGCCTGACCGTGACCGATCTTCTGGCGCTCGACCCGCTCAATCCTCGTTCGATCCTGTTCCAGCTGAACGAGATCCGCACCGAGGTGGAGCAGCTTCCGAACGCCTTCGTCAATGGCCAGATGTCGCCCTTCTACCGCGAGGCGATGCGCCTGCATTCCGGGCTGGCGGTCATGACGCCTGAAAACATGAACGGCGCGATCTATCGTCAGCTCGAAACCGATATGGAACATCTCTCCGATGTTCTTGCACGGACCTATCTTGGATAATCCTATGCTCTACGACCTTTCCCTGCATATGGGTTATACCTACGACACGCCGGCCCACGGCGCGCGCCACATCATCCGTGTCCTGCCGCTCTCCATTCCCGGCCGGCAGCGGCTTGTCGCCGGTTCCATCGATGTTTCACCGACGCCGGAAGAACGTGTCGCCTTCGATGATTTCTTTCATCAATCGGCCACCTCGGTGCATCTTCGCGCTCCGCATGAAAAGCTCGACATCCGCATGCAGGCCCGCGTGATGGTGGAGGCACAGGCGCTGACGGCGGATTTCTCTCCAGAGCTTTACCGCCTGCCGCAGGAGCTTGCCGATGTCTGGTCACTCGATTTCCAGTCGCCGCACCATTTCATTGGCGCAAGCCCGAGGATTGGAATGGACGCGGCGATATCCGCCTATGCGCGGGAATTGCTGAAACCCGGAATGACCATTCGCGAAATCGCGCTTTCTCTGTGCAAACGCATCCACAGGGATTTCACCTATGATGGCGAGGCGACGACCGTGGATACGACGCCATCGGAAGCTTTCAAGCTGAAGCGCGGCGTGTGTCAGGATTTCTCGCATATCATGATCATGGCGCTGCGCAGCCTCGGCATTCCCGCCGGATACGTCAGCGGCTTCCTGCGTACCATTCCCCCACCGGGCAAGGAACGGCTGGAAGGGGCCGATGCCATGCATGCCTGGGTTCGTATCTGGTGCGGCGAGGCAACCGGTTATCTGGAGCTTGATCCCACCAATGATATCGTCGCGGGAAGCGACCACATCGTCGTCGGTTATGGCCGGGATTATTCCGATGTCGCCCCGGTGATCGGTGTCTTGAAGAGCTATGGCAACCAGCAGATAAAACAGGCCGTCGACGTCATCCCCGTCCAATAATGACACGATGTGTATTATTGCGGCCATCGTGCGAAACAATTCTTGAAAATACTTTGAAACCTGCACCAAATTGAACGCTGCGTAAAATTGAACCGGTCACGTTAGCGGATTCTACATCGTTTGCGGGTTTCCTGCGCTCAATCGAATATTCTAATCGTTGAGCACCACTATGACCGCCTCCACACATCAAAAAAAGAAGTACCGTTTTCTTGCTGATACCAGCGGCAATTTCGGTATGATGACGGCCATATTGCTGCCAGTGTTGCTGGGTGTTGCCGGCGCTGGCATGGAGCTTGCGAACGTCATGCAGGCGAAAGCAGACATGCAGAATACGGCGGATTCTGCGGCTCTTGCAGCGGCCACCGAGGCCCGCCTGAAAAAAGGCGAACTGAGCGACGAACAGCTCAAGGAGATCGCCAAGGCCTTTATTGCAGCTCAGATGGAAAAGCCCCTGACCGAGCAGGAGAAAAAGGAGCTGGAGCAAAACTCTCCAACCAACATCACGACAACTGAAAATAAGCGCGGCAAGACATACACGGTCGAGACCACGATCAACCGCCGCATAAATCTCAATCCGATGCTTGGATTCCTTGGAGCAAGTACGCTCAACCTTTCGGTAACGGGCACTGCAAAAAGCACCGTCGACAAGGGCGCGCCGATCTCCATGTATCTTGCGCTCGACCGCTCGGGATCGATGTCTTTCAAGACAGATACCATCAATACCGCGAAAAAATCGTGCCCGAACTATACTTCAAGCAATTGGGGCAAGAGCGAAGCGCAGGTCACATCCAGTCCATGCTATGTCAACAAGGCCACGTCGCTCAAAACCGCCGTCGGGTTCCTCGTCGCAACATTGAACAAGGCTGACCCGACCTATACCGCTAGCGGCGGTTCCGAACTCGTTCGCACGGGCGCCTCGGTTTATACGCACGAGACCTATGCGGCCCAGTCCATCAGCTGGGGTACGAGCAGCGTGGTCAGCTACGTGGACAAGCAAATCCCGGAGTTTCCGACCGGCGGCACGGATGCCCGCAGCAGCCTGACTGCCGCCTATAATGCCCTTAAAAAATCTAACCCCGATGAAGCGAAAGCACATAAAACACAGGGTAACGAATCCTTCGAGCGCTATATCGTTCTCATGACCGATGGCGAAATGACGGGAAACAGCGCCTCTTGGAATTCCAGCATCGACCAGTCGGTACGCACCACCTGCGAGACCGCCAAGAAAGACGGAATCAAGATTTTCAGCGTCGCCTTCATGGCGCCGGACAAGGGCAAATCGCTGCTGCAATATTGCGCCTCCAGCGCCGATAATTATTACGCGCCCGAGAATATGGAGCAGATCGTGACCGCATTTGGTGAAATCGCCCGCAAGGCCGCAGGCAGCATAGCTACGCTCACCAACTGACAAGCGCACAAGGAAGCCCCGGGGGACGGCATTGCTTCGGGGCTGATGTCGCCAGACTGCATGGCTGGCAAGACACGCATGGCAGGTGACAGCGGCAGCGGCCCGTGGCATAGGAGGGCCGCTCCCATTCACAGGCCCTGTCATGATCCGCATCGAAAATATCAGCAAGTCGAACAGTCACCGCATTCTCTACATCGAGGCCTCCGCCGCGCTCAATCGCGGCGAGAAGATCGGCCTTGTCGGTCCGAACGGCGCTGGAAAGACCACGCTGTTCCGGATGATAACGGGTGAAGAGCAGCCCGATGAGGGCCAGGTCGTTGTCGAGAAGGGCATGACGGTCGGTTATTTCGATCAGGACGTCGGTGAAATGTCCGGCCGCTCTGCCGTTGCCGAAGTCATGGAAGGCGCAGGCCCGGTCAGTGAAGTGGCGGCGGAGCTTCGGGAACTGGAAGCAGCCATGTCCGATCCCGACCGGATGGACGAGATGGACGCCATCATCGAACGTTACGGTGAAGTGCAGGCGCGGTACGAAGAGCTGGACGGCTACGCGCTGGAAGGCCGTGCGCGTGAGGTGCTGGACGGGCTGAGCTTCAGCCAGGAGATGATGGACGGCGATGTTTCCAAGCTTTCCGGCGGCTGGAAGATGCGCGTGGCGCTTGCCCGCATTCTTCTCATGCGCCCGGATGTGATGCTGCTCGACGAACCCTCGAACCATCTCGATCTTGAAAGCCTGATCTGGCTCGAGGATTTCCTGAAGAATTATGACGGCGCGCTGCTGATGACCTCGCATGACCGCGAATTCATGAACCGCATCGTCACCAAGATCATCGAAATCGATGCCGGCAACCTCACCACCTATTCCGGTGATTACGGCTTTTACGAACAGCAGCGCGCGCAGAACGAAAAGCAGCAGCAGGCGCAGTTCGAACGCCAGCAGGCCATGCTCGCCAAGGAAATCAAGTTCATCGAACGCTTCAAGGCCCGCGCTTCGCACGCCTCGCAGGTGCAGAGCCGTGTGAAGAAACTCGAGAAGATCGACCGCGTCGAGCCGCCTAAACGACGTCAAACGGTTGCTTTCGAATTCGCGCCGGCGCCTCGCTCAGGCGAAGATGTCGTGGCGCTCAAGAAGGTGAATAAGGCCTATGGCAGCCGCACGATCTATGGTGAGCTGGACTTCATGGTGCGGCGCAAGGAACGCTGGTGCATCATGGGCGTCAACGGCGCTGGAAAATCAACGCTGCTGAAGCTGGTGACGGGCACGGCGGAACCGGATTCCGGCAATGTCACCCTCGGCGCCAGCGTCAAGCTTGGCTACTTCGCCCAGCACGCCATGGATGTGCTTGATGGCGACAGCACCATTCTTGAATGGCTGGAGGAGCGTTTTCCGAAGGCGGGTCAAGCGCCGTTGCGCGCCCTTGCCGGCTGTTTCGGCTTTTCCGGCGACGACGTGGAAAAACGCTGCCGTGTTCTTTCCGGCGGTGAAAAAGCCCGCCTCGTCATGGCAGCCATGCTGTTCGATCCGCCGAACTTCCTCGTGCTGGACGAGCCGACGAACCACCTTGATCTCGACACCAAGGAAATGTTGATCAAGGCCCTGTCGGGTTATGAAGGCACGATGCTGTTCGTTTCGCACGATCGCCATTTCCTGGCTGCGCTCTCGAACCGGGTGCTGGAACTGACGCCTGATGGTATTCACCAATATGGCGGCGGCTATACCGAATATGTCGAAAGCACGGGACAGGAAGCACCGGGTCTTCGCAGCTAAGCTGCCTGCCGGACGCACACCGCCCTGTAACGGCAGCTTTCGTTTGGAGACTGGAGAAACAGATGCGGATCGTGGTCTACAGCGCCAAACCCTATGACAGGCAGTTCCTTGACGCCGCCGCGCGCCCTGGCATGCGGATGCAATATTGCGACGCACGCCTGTCTCTTGAGACGGTGGCGCTGGCGGAGGGAGCGGCGGCGATCTGCGCCTTCGTTAATGACGACCTCTCACGATCCGTACTCGAGAAACTGGCGGAAATGGGGGTTCGGCTCATCGCCCTGCGCTGCGCCGGTTTCAATCAGGTCGATCTCGCCATTGCCGAAAAGCTCGGCCTGACCATTGCGCGCGTGCCGGCCTATTCCCCCTATGCGGTCGCCGAACACACCATGGCGCTCATCCTGTCGCTCAACCGCAAGATCCACCGCGCCTATAACCGTGTCCGCGAAGGAAACTTCGCCCTCGATGGCCTGCTTGGCTTTGATCTTCACGGCAAGACCATCGGCATTGTCGGTACGGGCAAGATCGGGGCGATTTTCGCACGCATTGCGGCAGGCTTCGGCTGCCGTCTCGTCGGCCACGATCTCCGGCCCAATCCCGATTGCGAGGCGCTGGGCATGGCCTACGTCACGCGCGAGGAACTGTTCCAGACATCGGACATTCTGGCGCTGATGTGCCCGCTGACACCGGAGACCCGTCACCTCATTCGCAGGGAGACACTGCCGCGGCTGAAAAAGGGCGTGATGCTCGTCAATACCAGCCGCGGCGCCATCATCGACACGCAGGCAGCGATTGCCGGTCTGAAAGACGGCACGATCGGCAGCCTCGGCATCGATGTCTATGAAGAAGAAGCCGATCTCTTTTTCGAGGACCTTTCCAACGACGTGCTGCGCGATGACGTTTTCGCCCGATTGCTGACCTTCCCCAATGTCCTGGTGACCGGCCATCAGGGCTTCTTCACGCAGGAAGCCCTCACGAACATCGCGGACACCACGATCGGCAATATCGAGAGCTTTTTCAGAACCGGTAGAGCTTTGCATGCTGTTTCCACCGAGCAGTTTGCCGGCCCAGCCTAGTGTCTCCGGCCAGAGTCGGGAAGATTTTTAATGCCATCCTGCGCGACTTCGGCATGAAAGCGGGTAAAATTGGTATGATCATTGAGTTTTATTGAAATTCATCATACATATTTGACAGGCTCCACGCCTGCCTCGATTTTAATGCATGGTGACCGACGTGCCTGAACAGCAAAAACAGCGCAGCAAATCCTCCGGTTCTCTGGTCAGTAGAGTTAGCCTCAGTCTGAGAAACGCGATCGCCTCAGGGCAATACGGACCCGGTGACCGCTTGCCCAGCGAAATCGAGATGACGGAAACCCATGGTGTCAGCCGCACCGTCGTGCGCGAGGCGGTCACGGCGCTACGCTGCGACGGGTTGGTGGAGGTTCGCCAGGGGGCAGGCATTTTTGTGCTGAAGCGCGAAAAGGAAGCGTCACCCACGCCCGGTATCGACCGCGCCCGTCTCTCTTCCGATCTGGAGGTGCTGGAAATCAGGACGCCGCTCGAAATCGAAGCAGCGGGGCTCGCCGCCCTTCGCCGCTCGCCATCGCAGGAGGAGGCGATTTTCGACTGTCACGCCCGGCTTCTGCAATGTATCGAAGAGAGCCGTTCCATTCGCGAAGCCGATCTCGCGCTGCATCTGGCCATTGCGGCCGCCACCAACAATCCGCTTTTCACGCAGTTCCTCGAACTGCACGGCCAGGCCGTGATTCCACAATCGCGCGTGGTTTCCGAAACCGGCGAGAGCGACCAGACAGCTTACCGGCGATTGATCCACAAGGAACATGAAGCCATCGTCATCGCCATATCGGACCGGAACGAACAGGCCGCGAAACTGGCGATGCAGGCGCATCTGCGCGGCAGCCAGCACCGCTACCGCGACATGATGCGCGACCTGCGCGGCATCGCGCACAGCTAAGGGATTTCGAGTAGAACTGGGTCTTAGCTTTGTGCTCTGAATGGCGCGGTCAGGAACTACGGCGCTTCCCGCAGATCCGCACCCCAGACCTCGATCTGCGTCAGTGCGGGAAAGGGCGAAGGATCATCCGCTTTCTTGAGATCATGTAGGCGGATCCACTCCACCCGGCGCGGGGCGACTGGAAAACTCTGTGCGACCCCGGTTTTTTGCAGGGAAAAGCTCGCGCTTTCACCATCGGAAAAAGTGACGCTCGCCTTCTCCCACCAGGCATCATGGGGGAAATCCGCTCTCAGATAAAAGGTCAGCTGGTCGATGAGGACTGCGCGGCCGAATACCAGTGTCAACGAGGCTTCGGGATCGCGGTTGATGCCCCAGCTGGTATAGGGCCAGAAACCATGACCGGCGCTCGCCTTTTCGCCATCAATGACGTTGCGAGCCGCAAAGGCCGCTTCACCACGCGTTTCGGTGCTCGCATAGACATGCGGAAACAGCGAGGTGTTTTCATGATCGTCAAACGGGTTCAGGGCCAGATTCCTTCGAACTCCAATCTCGCCGGCAAGTGTGCGGCGGGCAGCAATCCGGTGAAGATTACCGCTGAAGGCCTGCGGCGGATAGGATTTGCGTTTCGCCGCGGACGGAACGGGCAGGATGAATTCGTTTCCGTGCAAGAAAACCAGCGTCGGCGGCATGCCGGCATCGAGCGCGAGCCAGATGTGACCTGGCTGCGAAACCGCGACAACAAGCCTGTCGCCCTCGCAATATTCCGCGCGATAGACAAGCAAAGCTTCGTCCTCCGCCCCGGCCTCCGCCAGAACATCGCCCACCGCATTGACGACCTTGAGTGTAAGCTTCATCGGCACTTCCTTAACTGATCGTCAGGCACAGACGTTTGGCTTTGATTGGGATGAGGATGCGATAGATCACCGGCGGCCAGGACTGGCGAAGGCGGGCATCGTTGACTGTGATGGCCTCGATGGCGGGTTCTCCTGCGCCTTCGCAGGCGATCTCTCCAAGCCCCGCAAAGATCAGGCCACCCGGCGTGACGGCAGGCTTTTCCGAAACCATCAGCGACAGAACCGCCTCCCGGCCGCCCTGATAGTCGTCAACGACCTCCACATGGCTGCCACGCAGCAGTCGGACGCGGCGACGATAGTGTTCAACACCTGCCAAGGCGGGATAGGCTCCGGCTATATCGAAGGAGACTTCCGCCTGCTCTTCAGAGAATTCGGTCACAAAATCTCTTGCAGCAAACTCTGCCCCGGCGACCTGCATGACGCCGCCGAAGGTCGGCAGATTGTGAAACGCCGACTGCATCGTCCAGATGTCATAGCGCTGCGGCGAGAAGGTTTTTGCGGTGTAGGTTTCCACCCCGACATCGATGATAAACGGCCGGCCGTTCTTATAAAGCGTGAAGCTGCCGACATCGTTGTGGTTATGGCTCTCGCCATTATTGCCCGCCTTCACGGCGAGATCGAAAACCCCGTCCCGGGCAATCGCCAGACCGATGCCGGGGTAGGCGATGTCGGTCGTCGCAGGTTCTGCAGGCACAAGCGCTGACAATTGCGGAATGGAGAGAACCGCCTGGACCCGATACCAGAGGTTCCACTCCTTTTGCATAAGCCGGTCCGGCGAGCGGTTCCAGCAGGCGGCAGCAAAAGCCTGGAGTGACGGCGAAGAAACGGCCTTGCCGAAAAGATATTCCCGCACGCCGGACGTCTCGATCTTCGCCGGCGCATCGGCGAAGTTGAAAAACCTATCTCCCGCCACATGCATGTTGGCGATGAATTCGGCCATGTTGCGAAGCTTCGGCGCATGAAAAAGCGGTTCCATGGAGCCGGGCGCGCAGGCGTCGATAATGCTCATCGCCCCGAACATACACAGTGCTGCATGGCCATAATAAAGAACGCCCTCCTCGCAGGCGCCGTCTTCCGCGTAATCCTTCTGAAACGCATCGAGACTCTTGAGCGCCTTTTCGATGACCGAACGTCTCGTCGGCTGATTAGTGGGAGATAGCATGGTCGAGAGAAGAACATTCTGGGTGATCCAAGCCGTCCAGTTGTTCATTCGCTCGTCGCCATTCCCCATCCACCAGAAATGCCGGGCTAGATAGGGTTTTATTATACGCTGATCGATCCCGGCGCGGACCCGCGAAACGAGATTTGTATTTGCCCGCTCCAGCTCCGGTGCGAGCAAATGCAGGCACACAGCGAGGTTGGCGCCCGTTTCAGCAGCAAACAGGTCTATCACCGGATTTTGCGGATCGGGCAGAGGATCTCGCGGGCCGCCGCGAATATGGGAGTTATGGGCGGGCAATTGCCAGCCGCTCTCTTCGCATATCAGCCAGAGACCATCGATGATGGCATCGAGAAAACGGCCCTGCCCTTCGGCGCATTCCCCCAGAACCAGCGCATTCAGCTTCAGTCGCCGGGAAAAATAAAGCGCCTCGAAACGATCGCGATTGCCAGTACGGCTATATTCCCGGTAATCGCCCGCCAGAATGACGGACCACGGCTCGCCAAGCGCCTTTTCCGCCGCCTCGACGAGGCTGCGGCAAACCGTATCCGGCGCTGAAGACCGTATTTTTTCCACCGTCAGTTCCACACCGAAATCGGCGAGCCCTTCGGGCAGGAGCCGCATCATTTCGACAAACACGCCCTCAAACCTCCCGCGCGTTCCGCAATCCGATATGCGGCTCCTATCATACGTATTTCTAGAAAACCAGAAAATTTGTCTGACTTTATGCAAAGTTGTTTGACCAATATTGATATTGTGTTATCCAGAGCGCGGGAGGCGGCAGGGTGAAGACCACGGCCGCAATGGAAAACGCAGCAGCCAAGACCGATGACGCGGTGAAACGGCAGCAATGGGAGGTAGGCTGTGGCAATCGCAACCACGACCATGTCCGACAAGCAGGCGGTTCCTTATCGCAGGAAAAAAGTCCGGATCGTCTCCAAGCGGCGGCGCGGAATAGAAAATGCGCTCGTCGCCTATTCCTTCATCGCACCCAATTTTCTCGGCTTTGCGATTTTCACGCTCGGACCGATCCTCTTCGCCTTTGCGCTGGCCTTCATGCACTGGGACGGCTCCAATGCGATGCGTTTTGCCGGTCTCGATAACTTCTGGCGGCTTTTCGAAGACAGGGCCTTCATCGCGGCCTTCTGGAACACGGTCATCTACACCGTTGCATCAGTGCCGGCGACACTCGCCTGCGCGCTGGGGCTTGCTATCCTGCTCAACCAGAAAATCTTCGGCCGCAATTTCTTTCGCACCGCGATGTTCTTTCCCTATGTCGCATCGCTGGTTGCGGTGGCTGTCGTCTGGAACATGATTTTCAATCCGGAAATGGGTCCGGTCAACATGCTGCTTTATACGCTCGGCCTTGATCCCGCCGATATGCCGGGATGGGCGGCGGACCGGCACTGGGCCATGGTCACGGTCATTCTCTTCGGCGTGTGGAAGAGCATGGGCTATTACATGGTCATCTATCTCGCCGGGCTGCAGGGCATCAATTCGGAGCTTTACGAAGCCGCAGGGCTGGATGGCGCCAATGCCTGGCAGAAATTCATCCACGTCACCCTGCCGCAGCTTGCGCCGACGACCTTTTTCGTCACCGTGATGCTGACGATCCAGTCCTTCAAGGTTTTCGATCAGGTCTACATGATCACGCAGGGCGGCCCCGGCACCTCGACGCTCGTTCTCGTCTACCACATCTACAATGAGGCGTTCATTTCCTGGGATCTCGGCTATTCCAGCATGATCGCGCTCGTCCTGTTCTTCCTCGTTCTTGCTGTCACCATCGTCCAGTTCAAACGGCAGCGGGAGGATTGATCCATGCGCATCATGGGCCGGAAAATCCCCGCCGCCACGATCGGCATCTATCTGACGGTCATCGTCGTCACCATCGTCATGCTTTTGCCCTTCGCATGGATGCTGTCGGCCTCGCTGAAGCTCAGCCGCGATGTCTTCGCATTCCCGATCGAATGGATACCCTCTCAGCCACGCTGGGAGAATTACGTGGAGATCTGGACAAAGATCCCGCTGGCGTTGTTCATCTACAATACGTCGAAGCTGACGATCATCGTCACGGTGCTGCAATTGCTGACATCAAGCTTTGCGGCCTATGCCTTCGCCAAGCTGCATTTTCCCTACAAGAATACGCTGTTTCTCGGCTATATCGCCACCATCGCCATGCCCTGGCAGGTCTATATGGTGCCGCAATTCCTGCTCATGCGCGAATTCGGCCTCAACAATACCCATCTCGCTTTGATTTTCCTGCAGGCCTTCACCGCCTTCGGCGTTTTCCTGATGCGGCAGTTCTACATGTCTATCCCGAACGAACTCTGCGAAGCGGCCCGCATCGACGGCATGAACGAGTACCAGATCTGGGCGAAGATCATGCTGCCGCTCTCCAAACCGGCGCTTTCCACATTGACGATCTTCACCTTCGTCACGACCTGGAACGATTTTCTCGGGCCGATGATCTATCTCACCAAGACCGAGCTGAAGACCATCCAGATCGGTCTTCGCATGTTCATTTCGCAATATTCGGCCGAATACGGGTTGATCATGGCCGCCTCGGTCGTGGCGCTCATCCCGGTTCTCGTCGTTTTCCTGGCATTGCAGCGCTTCTTCGTCGAAGGCGTCGCCTCCACTGGCCTCAAGGGTTGATTTCATGCTCGATTTGACCACGTCCCTTCCAACCCCGATTACCGCAGCGGAAATCGACGCAGCGCTGACGGCCGCCGTCGCGCAGGTCAGGCGCAATCTGCCTGAGTTCACCTATACCGCGCAGAACCATTCGAGCGTGAAGAATTTTTACCCCGCAGTGGCGAACGACCAGTGGACCGCCGGTTTCTGGCCCGGCCAGATATGGCTCGCCTTCGAACATACCGGCGACAGGACCTTTCAGCATGCGGCGCAAATACAGGTGCAGAGCTTCCTGCACCGTATCGAAAACCGCATCGAGACCGACCATCACGATATGGGTTTTCTCTATTCGCCCTCCTGCATCGCCGCATGGAAACTGGTGGGAGACGAGGATGGAAGGCGCGCGGCGCTGATGGCGGCAGACCAGCTGATGGAGCGGTTCCAGCCGGTCGGGCAGTTCATCCAGGCCTGGGGCCGCAGGGACAACCCCAATGAATATCGCTATATCATCGACTGCCTTTTGAACCTGCCGCTGCTTTATTGGGCAAGCCGCGAAACGGGCCGGGAAGATTACCGCACCGTCGCACTCGCCCATGCCCGCACCACACTTGCCCATTCCGTCCGGCCTGACGATTCCACTTATCATACATTTTACATGGACCCGGAGACCGGCGCGCCGGTGCGCGGTGTGACCAAGCAGGGTTACAGCGATGAGAGCTACTGGGCCCGTGGACAGGCCTGGGGCATAGCCGGCATGGCCATCTCCTATCGCTATGAGCGGCTGCCTGCCTATCGTGACACTTTCGAGCGGCTTCTAGGCTTCTATCTCAAACGCCTGCCCGACGATCTCGTGCCCTATTGGGACCTGGTCTTTGCCGATGGCGATGGCGAACCGCGCGACAGTTCGGCAGCGGCTATTGTCGCCTGCGGCCTGTTGGAGATGGCGGAACTGGAAACGCCGGAAAAGGCGGAGGAATATCGCGATCTGGCGAGGCGCATGGTGAAAAGCCTGGCCGATATCTATTCAGTTCGCGATCCCGCGATCTCCAACGGGCAGCTTCTGCACGGCACCTATTCCAAGAAGACGCCCCATAATACCTGCCGGGGCGAAGGCGTCGATGAGTGCGTCTCCTGGGGCGATTATTATTATCTGGAAGCGCTGATCCGGCTTTCGCGCAACTGGTCTTCCTATTGGTGAGCGCGAGGAACAGATGGCAAGCATTTCACTGAAAAAACTCAACAAGACCTTTGGTGCGCTCAAGGTCGTTCACGATATCGATCTGGATATTGCCGACAAGGAATTCATCATTCTGGTCGGCCCTTCCGGATGCGGCAAATCCACGACGCTCAGGATGATTGCCGGGCTGGAGGAAATCTCCGGTGGCGAATTACGCATCGGCGAAGACGTGATGAATGACGTGCCCTCCAAGGACCGCGACATCGCCATGGTGTTCCAGAATTATGCGCTTTATCCGCATATGACCGTCTACAAGAACATGGCCTTCGGTCTGGAACTCAGAAAGGCCCCGCGCGACCTCATCAACACCAAGGTACAGGAAGCCGCGAAAATTCTCGACATCACCCATCTGCTGAACCGCAAGCCGAAGGCGCTGTCCGGCGGCCAGCGACAGCGTGTTGCACTCGGCCGCGCCATGGTGCGCAATCCGGAAGTCTTCCTGCTCGATGAGCCGCTTTCCAATCTGGACGCCAAGCTGCGCGGCACCATGCGGTCGGAAATTTCCAAGCTGCACAAGCGGCTCGACGCCACCTTCATTTACGTGACCCATGATCAGGTAGAAGCCATGACCATGGCGGATCGCATCGTGGTGATGAAGGACGGCCATATCCAGCAGGTGGATACGCCGCAAAACCTCTACGACCGGCCGATCAACATGTTCGTCGCGGGTTTCATCGGCGCGCCGCAGATGAACATGCTTCCCGTGACGCTGCGCCGTGACGGCGACCGTTTCACCGCCCTGTTCGACGGCACTCCCCTGCCGCTGCCAGCCGATATCGACACCGGACGTCTGCGACCTTACGAGGGAAAGGACATCATTCTCGGCATCCGACCGGAGAATTTCCACGAATTCGCCCCCGCGGATATCGATGCCGGCAATGTTTCTCCCTTCGCGGCCGCCGTGGAACTGGCGGAGCCAATGGGATCGGAAGTGCATCTCAACCTCGTCTCCGGCGGCAGAAACCTCGTTGCGCGCGTCTCGCCGCGTTTCAGGGCCAAGATCGGTGATCCCGTCGAACTGGTGGCCGATCTGACGAATGCGCAGCTTTTCGATCCTGTGACCGAACGATCGATCCTTTACTGACGCGGCCGGGAGAAACGCGATGCAATGGCTGGAAGGGTTATGGACGAAGGAAGGAGCCGGGATCGACAAGAACGCCCCGCCGCTGACCGGCCTTGCGCTCTTCCTGGATATCCTCAAACGCGAATGGTGGGAGATGGTGAAGCTCAATCTCCTGTTCCTCATCGCCAGTCTGCCGGTGGTGACGATGCCGGCGGCGATGTTCGCCATGGCCCGCATCTGTGTTTCCTTTGCGGACGACAAAAATACCTATCTGCTGCGCGACTTTCTCGAAGCCCTGCCAAAATTCGCCCTGCGCGGCACCGCGCTTGTTGTCTTGAGCGCATTGCTGGTGAGCGCCGGTACTTATGCGACTGTCAGCTATGCCGGGGCCGCGCGGCTTCAGCTCGCTTACAGCCTGCCTTTTGCGATCAGCCTTGCGGTAACGCTATTCCTCATCCTCCTCAGCGCCTATGCCAGCGTTGTTCTGGCCAAGCGGGACCTGCCGCTTTCGGAAACCCTGCGGCAGGCGGCGTTTCTGGCGCTTACCAGGCCATTGCCGATGCTTGCGGCGCTCGGCTTCGTCGCAGCGCTCTGGATAGCGCATATCCTCTTTTATCCGGTGTCGGTGTTCATGCCGGCCACCATCAATTTTTCGCTCGGCATGTTCGCCCTGTGTTTCGCGGCGAGAAACGCCGCCGCGAAAACGCGCGTGCGGATGCCCGAACCGGCGGGGAGCGGCGCTTAAGGCAGACCAGAATCAAAACGACATCAGTCAGGGAAGGAGAAACGGGCTATGGAGTTTAAGACAACCAGACGTGCATTCGCTCTCGCAACCGCCGGTCTCGGCATTGCGATCAGCATGGGAGGAACCGCGCTTGCTGCGGGTGATGCACCCGTCACGCTTAAATGGGCGTTGTGGGATCTGGACAAGGGCGCTTATTTCAAGCCATTGATGGAGGCCTACAAGCAGAAGCATCCGAATGTGACGTTCGAGGTGGTGGACCTCGGCTCGCAGGACTATACGCAGATGATATCCACGCAGCTGACCGGCGGCTCCAAGGATATCGACGTCGTCACCATCAAGGATGTGCCCGGATACGCCAATCTGGTGCGCGCCGGCAACATCACCGATCTCAGCGGCTTCATCGAGGACCAGAAGATCGAGACGGCCCCCTATGGCGGCCTGATCGAGGAACTGACCATCGACGGCAAGATTTATGCTTTGCCATTCCGCTCGGATTTCTGGGTGGTCTATTACAACAAGGATATTTTCGACAAGGCGGGCGTGCCTTACCCCACCAATGACATGAGCTGGGCGCAATTCGATGAAATCGCCGGCAAGCTGAAGGGCGGCATGGGCGCCAACCGCACCTATGGCGCGCTGCTGCATACCTGGCGTTCGACGGTGCAACTGCCCGGCATTCAGGATGGCAAGCACACGCTGGTGGACGGCAATTATGAATTCCTGAAACCCTGGTATGAGCGGGCGCTTGCCCTGCAGAAGAGCGGCGCGATACCGTCCTATGCCTCGCTGAAAACATCCAACACCCACTATTCCGCCCTGTTCTTCAACGGAACGATCGGGATGTTGCCCATGGGCACATGGTTCGTCGGAACCCAGATCGCCAAGGTAAAATCCGGCGAATCGAAAAGCGCCAACTGGGGCATCGTGAAATTCCCCCACCCGGATGGCGTGGCGGCAGGCGCAACGGCTGCACAGATCGCCGGACTGTCGGTGAATACCAATTCCGGCCACAAGGAAGCGGCGCTGGATTTTATTCAGTTCGTCACCGGGCCTGAGGGTGCGGCGATCATCGCCTCTACCGGCACCTTCCCCGCGCTCAGAACCGATGATGTGGCTGAGAAAATCGCGGCGCTGCCGGGCTTCCCGCAGGATCAGAACAGCAAGGACGCGCTGCAGGCGGGCAAGGCCTATCTGGAAATGGCGGTCAACCCGAATGCGGCCAAG
Organism: Agrobacterium sp. M50-1; assembly: GCF_049843495.1. Taxonomy (NCBI): domain Bacteria; kingdom Pseudomonadati; phylum Pseudomonadota; class Alphaproteobacteria; order Hyphomicrobiales; family Rhizobiaceae; genus Agrobacterium; species Agrobacterium sp. M50-1. The sequence goes on from NZ_JBBHZH010000001.1 coordinate 773,734, forward strand.
ATCGAGGTCGTTCTGAACCGCGTGCACGACGCGCTGATGACCGACAATATCTCCATCGATGACGGCATCAAGGACATGAATGACGGTGTCAAAGCCATCAAATAATTATCGCGGGGCCGCGGGCGATTGGCCTGCGGCCCTTTCCCTTGATCATGAATTCCGGACATTCGTAACCGTGCCTCACGAGACCGCCAAAGCCAATCCGCTCTTTCACAATCCGCTGCTCAGCAGGGACGATCTCGCAAAGGCGGTGATCGATCTCTTCAATCCGCTGCTTGGCTGTTTTTCACCCGGCGGCGCACGTGTCCGGCTCGGTGCAACGGGGGCGATTTTCGACTATCCAGCCGCCGAACTGGAGGGTTTCGCCCGGCCATTGTGGGGCATCGTCCCACTTGCCGCCGGCGGTTATGACTTTCCCCATTGGGATCTCTACAGGCATGGACTGGCCAATGGCGCCAACCCAGCTCACCCGGAATATTGGGGCGACACCGCCGACCGTCATCAGCGGCTGGTCGAACTGGCGGCCATAGGATTTGCGCTCGCCATGGTTCCCGAGCATATCTGGGAGCCACTCGCCGAAACGGACAAACAGACTGTCGCCGCCTATCTTCTGGCCGCCCGCGAGCGGGAATTCGTCGACAATAACTGGAAATTCTTCCGCGTCCTGATCGACCTCGGGCTGGAGCGGGTGGGTGTGGAATTCGACCAGACCAAAACCCAGGCCTATCTCGATGAGCTCGAGGCTTTCGATATCGGCAATGGCTGGTATCGAGACGGGCCGGTGCGCCGGGTCGATCATTATATTCCCTTCGCCATGCATTTTTACGGTCTGATCTATACGGCGCTGGCGAAAGGGGACGGGGCACGAAAAGCGCGGTTCCTCGAACGCTCGCGCATTTTCGCTCACGACATGCGCCACTGGTTCGGGCCGGACGGAGCCTCGCTCGCCTTCGGGCGCAGCCAGACCTACCGGTTTGCGGCGGGCGGCTTCTGGGGCGCTCTTGCCTTTTCCGGTCTCAAGGCCCTGCCGTGGCCGGAAATCAAGGGTTATTACATGCGCCATATCCGCTGGTGGTCGAAGCGGCCTATCGCCGATCGCGATGGCGTCCTGTCAGTTGGATACGCCTATCCGAACCTTCTGATGAGCGAGAGCTATAATTCTCCCTGTTCGCCCTATTGGGCGCTCAAATTTTTCCTGCCGCTGGCGCTGCCCGCCGATCACCCCTTCTGGGCTGCGGAAGAGGCCGAACCGCAGGAGTTTGCCGAACCGGTTCCCCTAGCGGAGCCCGGCATGGTGGCCTTTCATACGCCGGGCAATATCGTGGTCCTGTCCTCCGGGCAACAGCACGACAGGATGCGCGGCGCGCAGGAAAAATACTCGAAATTCGTCTATTCCACCCGTTATGCCTTCAATATCGAAGCGGATGACCGGCATTTTGCCGCCGCGAGTTTCGACGGCATGCTCGGCCTTTCCGACGACGGCGTGCACTTCCGTACCCGCGAGACGATGGAAGAGGCGTTGATTGCCAAAGACTGCCTCTATTCCCGCTGGCGGCCATGGGCGGATGTCGAGATCGAGACCTGGCTCGTGCCACAAAACCCCTGGCACATAAGGCTGCACCGCATCCGCACCCCGCGTCCCTTGCAAACATCGGAAGGCGGATTTGCCATAGAGCGGGCCGATTTCAATCGCGACCGCACGGAGGCGGGTGAAGGTCGCGCTGTCTGTTACGGACAGACTGACACCAGCCTCATCGCAGATCTTTCGGCTGGCATTCGGCGCGAAGGCCTATGCCATCAGGCAATCGCCAATACCAACCTTATCCACGCCAGAACCCTTGTTCCGCAATTGCGCGCCACCGTCGCCTCCGGCGAAACGCTGCTGGTGACGGCGGCCATGGCACTGCCGGTCGGTAAAGAGGCAGAGGCCGCATTGGCTACCCTTCCCGTTATTCCTGATCTCGCCGGGCTGGAAAAGATGTTCAAGCGGGAGGGACGGCGTGTTCCCGCCCATGCTCTCGATGAAAACCGCGCAGGCTGATGGCGATGACCGACGACTCACCGGGTGTTTTCCAAAGGTCGGATCGGCTGAATATCCTGACCTGGGAGCGGAGACAGGAGGATATCGATAGCCCCGACCATCAGGCACGGCTGCGCGGCCTTGAGCGCTCTGCCAACGCCGTTTTCGGGCAGGGCGTTTACATTGCCGACAAGGCCGGAGTGCATACGGACAGGCTATTGATGGGTGCGCAGTCGTGGGTCGCAGGTTATGCGATCGTGCGCGGCAATATCGAACTGGGTGAAAATGTCTCGATCAATCCCTATGCCTGTCTTTCCGGCAAGGTGACGATCGGCAACGGCGTGCGCATCGCCTCACATGTCAGCATCATCGGTTTCAACCATGGTTTCGACGACATTGAAACTCCGATCTATCGCCAACCGCTGACCTCGCTCGGAATAGAGATCGGTGACGACGTCTGGATCGGCGCCAATGCGGTTGTGCTTGATGGCGTGAAGATAGGACGCGGCGCTGTTATCGCCGCAGGCGCGGTGGTGGCGAAAGACATTCCCGCCATGGCCATTGCAGGCGGCGTTCCCGCCCGGGCTCTGCGATACCGCGGAGGAAAAGCGGCCGCACCGAAGCTGACGGAACCCGATCACCTGCTGCAAAAACTCGGCCAAGAGATTGCCGGCGACTGGCTTGCCGCCATCCGCTCCTATGGCGCGGATGGCATCTATCGTTCCGCCGATGCATCCGGACATGAGGTCGAAAGCGTCAGGCATCTGTGCGATGCCATAGAGATCGCGGCGGCCTTCGGACAGGAAGGCATCGCTTTCGATGCCGGAAAAACCGTGGCCAGCCTTCAGGCCCTGCAGGATCCGGAAACCGGACTGTTTTTCGCCCGTGACCGCCGCCCCTTAACGCCGCCCGAGAAGGACCCTGCCGTCCTCTACAATATTCTGGCGGTCGGATATGCGCTTGAATGTTTCGGCGCCGCGCCGAAACAGCCGGTCGCTTTCGTGGAGCATCTTCGCGCCGACGAACTCATCCTGCTGCTCGAAGAATTGCCGTGGCAAAGCCGGGCATGGCATTGCGGCGCCACGATAGACGCCATCGCCACCGCGCTTTATTTCAACAGGCGCTATTTCACATCCGGCGACAATCTCACCGTTCTCTTTGGCTGGCTGGCGATGAACGCCGATAAAACCACCGGCCTTTGGGGGGAGCCGACGTCCACGCAGGGCTTACTGCAACCGGTCAACGGCTTTTACAGGCTTACCCGCGGCTCCCATGCCCAGTTCGGCCTGCCCGTTCCTTATCCGGAAGCAGCAATAGACTCCGTCATCGCCAACTATCAGGCCTATGGCGGTTTTCACGGCGAGAATTTTAATGCCTGCAACCTGCTCGATACGATCCATCCACTTCTTCTGTGCCTGCAACAGACGGATCACCGGCAGAACGAAGCAAAGGAGATCGCCCGCGAAATTCTGAGCCGAAATGAGAGGCGCTGGCAAAGAACCAAGGGCTTTGCCTTCGCAGAGGGGCACCCGGCCGGGCTGCAGGGCACGGAAATGTGGATGTCGGTCCTCTGGCTTTCCGCGAGGCTTCTTAATGCGGAACAGCTCCTGCCGTTTCGACCTCGAGGCATCCATCGCTTTGAGCCTGCGGAAATCGTCCACAGCATGATTGCCCGCCCCAAATCTCCGGTATAGGTTTCCGACACTCTTTTGAAAGCCTTCAAACCGGACCGGTCGGGTAACAGATGCAACTCAAAGACTGCTATAATTTCCACGATTTTCGCCGCATGGCCAAACAGCGTCTTCCCGGACCGATCTTCAATTACATAGACGGTGCTGCCGATGACGAAGTGACGTATCGGCGAAACACGGCCGCCTTCGAGAAATGCGATCTCGTTCCCGATGTGCTGCGGGGTGTGGCCGATGTGGATATGTCGGTCACCGTCATGGGGCAGAAGCTGTCCATGCCGGTCTATTGTTCCCCGACGGCGCTGCAACGCCTCTTCCATCATCAAGGGGAACGGGCTGTTGCGGCCGCGGCGGGGAAATACGGCACGATGTTCGGCGTTTCTTCGCTCGGCACCACGAGCCTGGAAGAAGCGCGCCGTATCAGCGGCGGCCCGCAGGTCTATCAGTTCTATTTCCACAAGGACCGCGGCCTCAATCGCGATATGATGGCGCGCGCCAAGAGCGCCGGTGTCGAGACGATGATGCTGACGGTGGACAGCATCACCGGCGGCAACCGCGAGCGCGACAAACGCACCGGCTTTGCCATTCCATTCAAGCTCAATCTTTCCGGCATCGCGCAATTCGCCATCAAACCGGCCTGGGGCATCAATTACCTGACGCATGAGCGCTTCAGCCTGCCGCAGCTCGACGACCACATTAAAATGGACGGCGGCGCTCTTTCCATCAGCCGCTACTTCACCGACATGCTCGACCCTTCGATGAACTGGGACGATGTGGCGCAGATGGTGCGCGAATGGGGCGGGCCTTTCTGCCTTAAAGGCATCATGTCGGTGGATGACGCCAGACGCGCCGTGGAAATCGGCTGCAGCGGCATCGTGCTTTCCAATCACGGCGGACGCCAGCTCGACGGCTCCCGCAGCGCCTTCGATCAACTTGCCGAAATCGTCGATGCGGTCGGCGACCGGATTGACGTGATGATGGATGGCGGCGTGCAGCGCGGCACCCATGTTCTGAAAGCACTGTCTCTCGGCGCAAAAGCCGTGGGGCTCGGCCGCTATTACCTTTTCCCCCTTGCCGCCGCCGGGCAGCCGGGCGTGGAGCGGGCGCTTGAGTTGATGCGTATCGAAATCGAGCGCGGCATGAAGCTGATGGGCTGCACCTCAGTCGATCAGCTCACACGCCGAAACCTTCGGTTCCGTTGACCAGGCAGGACGGTTACGGAAGGACTCGAAGGAGAGCGCAGTCACAATCGGCTACTGAAACCGCATGCCATTTCAGCCGCGTTTCGTCGCTGCTCCTGAAGCGCCATGCCGATATTCCAGACAAGCGCCAGGCAAACAAGTCCACAAAGACAGGCTGAAATCAGCGACCGATGGCGTTTGGCTCCTGAGAGAAACATCCAGCCGATAATTGCATAGACCGCAAATGCCGGCACGGCGGCAATCAGGACGGATATGGGCCCATCGCAATCGACAGCCTCCATGCCGATGGCGCGATATTCGTTCGGGGTCGCCACCAGGCCGAGGACGGCCACGGGAAACATGGCTGCTAAAACCGCATAGCGGAAAAATCGGGGCGTATCGGGCATGCCTGCTCCTTAGCCGGATAATCAACTACCGAGAACGCCGCTGACAAGTCCGATCGTGCGGTCTCGGTGACTGTCCATGTTGCCGATGATATCGGTTTAGCCACCATTGTCGGCGGCCGGGAAAGCAGATTGCCCGCTTTTGTTGAGAAAGCCAGCCTTTTACCTTGGCGGCAATCTTGGCAAGCGAAGCAGAGTGTGATTATGGTTGCATGATGCAACTATAATGGATTGAACGTGCCCCAGCAACCTTTCCCCGTAAGCGACATCCGCTCCACCTCACGCCGGCTCGTCCGCGAACTCGGCTTTATGGGCGGAGATTTTGCCGGCACGGATTTGCCGCCCTCCGCCGTGCATGCCTTGATAGAGATCGAGGCATGCCCAAACATCACGGCGAGGGATCTGGGAAAGCTTCTGCGGCTTGAAAAATCGAGTGTCAGCCGCATGTTGCGTAAGCTCGTACTTTCCGGCGATGTTCACGAAGAAACGGATGAGGAGGACAGTCGTGTCAAGCGGCTGCGTCTGACGGGTGAAGGGCAGGAAAAGGTGGGCGCCATTCATGGCTTTGCGAACCGGCAGGTCTCCGGCGCCCTTAAGCAACTTACCTCGACGGATGCCCACACGATCCTCGAGGGGCTTCGTCTTTACGCCGATGCGCTGGGAAACGGGGACGATACCGTTCCCTCCATAGAGATTCTGGAGGGATACAGGCCTGGCATCATTGCCCGTATCACGCAGATGCATGCGCTTTATTACGCCCGGACATCCGGTTTCGGCCAGCGTTTCGAATCCGTCGTGGCCGAAGGCCTCGCAGCCTTCTGCAACCGACTCGAAAGCCCAAAAAATGCGATCTGGGTCGCTATGCGCGGACAGGAGATCATCGGCTCAGTCGCGATCGATGGTGAAGATCTCGGAGCGGATATTGCGCATCTGCGCTGGTTCATCGTTGATGACGGCGTGCGTGGTGGCGGTGTCGGACGCAGGCTGCTGGCGACAGCGCTGGCCTTCGTCGATGAAAAAAGGTTTGCCGAGACCCACCTCTGGACATTCAACGGCCTTTTGGCCGCGCGGCACCTTTACGAAGCCCATGGTTTCGCATGCGTCGAGGAACATCCGGGCAGCCAATGGGGAAGCGAGGTGCTGGAACAGCGCTTTGTCCGGTCAAGGCTCGAATGATCGTTAAACCGCGCGTAAACGGCCGCAATCGAAATCTTCCTGCGGCCGTTTCGACAGCGGGGAACGGCGCCCGTTAAAAGGCGAGTTGAACCTTCATCGACCTGCTTCTGTCACCGGCGGCTTCAAATGCGGCAACCGCTTCTTCCAATGGAAAGGTTCCAGTCAGCAGGGGCTTCAGGTCGACGCGGCGCTGGTTGATGAAATCGACGGCAAGTCCGAATTCCTCATGGAACCGGAACGTGCCCTTCATCTCGATTTCCTTGGCAACCACCATATTCTGCGGAATGGACACATCGCCGCCAAGGCCAAGCTGAACCACGGTAGAGCGGGGTTTCAGCGCTTCGAGACCCGAACGGACGGCTCTTTCATTTCCGGACGCCTCGAACTGAACGTCGAAATAACCCTTGTTTGCCGAATAGGCGGAGAGCGCATCCGGGTCGCTCGCCACATTGATGACGCGGTCGGCGCCGATGGCGAGCGCCTTTTGCAGAACCGCATCCATGATGTCGGTCGCGACGATTTCCCGAGCCCCATGAGCACGGGCGGCAATGATCGCCAACGCACCGATCGGCCCACAGCCGGTGACCAGAACACGTTTGTCGGTCAATGCGCCAGCGCGGTTGACACCATGCAGCGTTACCGCGAAGGGTTCGGCCATGGCCGCTTCATGGATGGAGATGCCATCCCGCACCTTGTGGCACTGGTATGCTTCGGCGACGAGGCGCTGGCGGAATGCACCCTGAATATGCGGCATGGGCATGGCGGAGCCATAAAAGCGCATGTTCAGGCACTGGTTCTGCTGACCCTTCAGGCAGAATTCGCAATGGTTGCAGGGCCGGCTCGGCGATACGGCAACACGGTCGCCAACAGCCAGACCGGAAACCCCCTCTCCCAAAGCCTTGATGGTACCGGCCACCTCATGGCCAAGGATCATCGGCTCACGCACGCGCACGGTGCCGAAACCGCCGTGATTGTAATAATGCAGGTCGGAGCCGCAGATGCCGCCCGCCTCGATGGCGACCTCGACCTGTCCCGGGCCGGGCTGTTCGTCCGGCCGTTCCTCGATCCGCAGATCCTTCGCCGCGTGGATGACAACCGCTTTCATAGTCTCTCCTCCCATGAGGGTTCGGCATGGCGGCTAATGCGGCCAGGCCATTCCCCGGATTTCTCAGATATCGACCACGAGGCCCTTGGCTTTCAGCACGGCCTCGAGCTTGCTGACCTCGATCACTGACTTGCCCTGCTTGTAGGCTTCGATGTAGCCCGCCTCGGCATCTTCGCGGGCCTGAGAAAGCTTGGCCGCTTCCTGCGCTTCATCGCGTCTGACGACCACCAGCCCGTCGGCATCACCGACGATAATATCGCCCGGATTGATGATCTCGCCACCAACGATCACCTGATCATTGACCGCGGCAATGGTCTCCTTGACCGTGCCCTTGATGCAGACGCTGAGCGAGAAGACCGGGAAACCGAGGTCTCGTAGCTGCAGCGTGTCGCGCACGCCGGTATCGGTCACCAGGCCGCCAATACCCTTTGCGAGGCAGGCATTGGCGAGGACGTCGCCGAACGAACCGGCTTCTTCATATTCGCCGGCGGAAACGACGATGATGTCGCCCGGCTTGGCATAGTTGATGGCAAGCTGCAGCATGATGTTGTCGCGCGGCGCACATTTAACCGTGAAGGCCGGACCGCAGAGCTTCATGCGATAATCGACCGGCTTCAGCCGGGATGACAATGCGCCGCGACGTCCCTGCGCCTCATGAATCGTGGCGGGAGAGAATTTGGCTAGGGCTTCGACATCCGCCTTGGCCGGACGCTGCGCGATATCTTTAATGTGGATCATGAAAACCTCCCACGTTGAAACCGTCGGCGAGAACGTCTCGCCGACCGATGATGGTGTTGAATGGATGGAATGATGGCCGAGGCTGAGCCGAGGCTCAGGGGATCGGATCGAACTTCAGTTCGGACAGAGGCACGACCTTGTCGGTGCGCGTCATCTTGTATTCGGTGTTCGGGCCGAGCCACTTGTCCCAGATGCGGTTGATCTCGCCATCCGCATCGAGCTTGCGGAGAATCTCGTTGATCTTGGCCGTCAGCGCCGGATTGTCCTTGGCCATGCCAATGCCGATCGGCTGGAAGAGCATCGGCTCTTCGATCATGCGCATCTGCTTGCCCTTGGTCTTGGATTCGTTGACAAACTTGGTCATCGTCATAGTGTTGCCAACGATGCCGCGCGCCTTGCCCTGCTGCACGGCGAGATAGGCGGACGCCGTATCCTGGAACGTCAGCGGCTCGGACTTGTTGAGCTTGACGGAGAGTTCCGACGTCGAGCCCTTGCTGGAAGCGATGCGCTGGCCGACGAAATCGGACTTTTTGGTGCCGGGGTCGTCGACCGGAACGATCAGCATTTCCTTAGCCAGATAATATGGATCGCTGAACTGGATCTGTTCGGCGCGGCTCTGGGTGTAAGCGAGGTTGGCAACTGAGAGATCGACGCGGCCGAGCTTGACTTCGGGAACGCGCGCTTCGACCGACACCGGCTTGATCTCGGCCTTGACGCCCAGTTCCTTGGCGATGGCGCCGCACAGATCGACGTCAAAGCCTGCCATTTCACGCGTCTTCGGGTCCGGCGAGGCGAAAGGCGGCACATCGGCGAATGTCGCGCAACGCAGCGTCTTGTTCGCAATGATCGTATCGAGTTGGTCCGCCTTGGCCGGAATGACCGCAGCCGAGGTCGCCAATATGGCGGTAAGAGTAATGCACTTCCAGTTCATTTCAGTTCTCCCTGTTATTATAGAGGTTGGGTCCTAGTGTCTCAGATCGGCAAGAAACCGCTGGGCACGCGGATGTTGCGGATTTTTGAAAAACTCGTCCGGTTTTGCCGTTTCGAGAATGCGCCCGGCATCGATGAACCAGATGCGGTCGGCCACTTCGCGGGCAAAACCCATTTCATGGGTGACGCAGAGCATGGTCATGCCTTCAGCGGCGAGGCTTTTCATGACGGCGAGCACCTCACCGACCATTTCGGGGTCAAGGGCGGAGGTCGGCTCGTCGAACAGCATGACGGGCGGCTCCATGGCAAGCGCTCGCGCAATCGCCACGCGCTGCTGCTGGCCGCCGGAAAGCTGGGCCGGATAAGAATTGGCCTTGTCGGCAAGGCCGACGCGATCGAGAAGTTTCAGCGCCTTGTCATGCGCAACCGCCGGGGAAACACCCTTCACGCGGATCGGCGACATGGAGACATTCTCCACCACCGAAAGATGCGGGAAAAGGTTGAAGCTCTGGAAGACAAAACCCACCAGGCTGCGCAGCGCGTTCAGTTCCCTGGCGCGCATCTGGGCATGGATGTTCTTGCCATCCAGCATGATCGAACCACTGCTGATCTCTTCCAGCCGGTTGATCGTGCGGATGAGGGTGGACTTGCCGGAACCCGATGGCCCGCAGATGACCACGACTTCGCCACGGGTGACGTTTTCGTTGACATCCTTGAGCACCTGATAATCGCCATAGCTTTTGCAGACCTGCGAAAGCGTGATGGTGTAGTCCTGAGTGGCGGAAACTGGCGCGGTCATAGCTGCTCCGTAACGATATTGGCGGGGGCCGGTGCCGTGTCAACGGCAAGCTTGCCGCGCGGGCCGGCGCGCCGGCGGGCGATGCGGCGCTCGAGAAGATTGGCGACTTGGGTGAGCGACCAGCAGATGATGTAATAAACCAGCGCCAGAATGAGGAAGACCTGGAAGGGCTGGGTCAGGAGCTGGTTGTTCACCTGGTTCGCTGCAAAGGTCAGGTCAGGCACATTGATAACGTAGCCGAGGGTCGTATCCTTGATGGTGGATACGAAGGTCGAGATCAGGCTCGGGATCATGTTGTAGAGCGCCTGCGGCAGGATGATGTAACGCATCGCGCTGAAATAACCGTGGCCGAGCGCCCGTGCCGCATCCATCTGCCCCGTACCCAGCGATACGATGCCGGCGCGGACAACTTCGCTCATGAAAGCGCCCTGATAGATGACAAGCGTGGTCAACATCGTCACGAAGCTGGGCACGTCGGCGCCGGTCCAGAGCGGAACGAGAAAATAGCTCCAGAGAATGAGCATCAACAGGGGCACGCCGCGGGTGAAATAGACCAAGGCGGTGACCGGCCAGCGCAGGAGCCGCCATTTCGACAGCCGCGCCAGCGCCATCAGGATGCTGACGGGAAAGGCGAGCGCGATGCTGAGCGCCGACAGGATGAGCGTGTTGGCAAGCCCGCCGAGCGGCCCGTTGGGATATTGGCCGATGAGGAGCAGCAGCCAGTAATCCTGGATGATTGCGATCATGTCGTGGATCATGCCCGTGCCCTCCGGAGAGGATCGGCACGCATGGAGATATAGGCTCCAAGACCCATGATCAGCAGCGAGAAGAACAGATAAAGCACGGTGGCGACCAGATAGACCTCAAACGTCCGGAAACTCAGATTCTCAACTTCCTTGACCGCATGGGTCAGTTCCGGTGCGCCGATCAGAACGCCGAGACTGCTGTTCTTGAAGAGGGACGTGCTGTGATTGATCAGCGGCGGCAGCGCATTGCGAACGCCCTGCGGCATGATGACGAAACGCATGGCCGAGACATAGCTATGACCGAGCGCACGGGCAGCCTCCATCTGGCCGGGATTGATCGAACGAACACCGGAGCGCAGATCCTCGCTGAAATAGGCCGCCTGACAGAGGCCAAGACCGATAATGGCGAAGATCGCTTCGGCATTATGGCTCGAAAGCCAGCTGGCCAGCCCGCTCGGCAGCAGCGTGAAGACGCCGAAATACCAGAGCATCAGCTGCACCAGCGTCGGCACGTTGCGGTGATAGGACACATAGGCCGCCACGAGCGGATCACCAAAACGGAAAGGCGAGAGGCGGATGGCAAGCAGCACGATGGCGAGCGACATGGCGAGCAGCCACGAGCCGGCATAGATGATGAACGTCATCTGGATGCCATGCAAAAGCATCGAGACGTAGTCCGCATTGTTCAGAATTGCCCAGAGGTCAAAACCGCTCACGCGACTTTTCCTCCGGCTCCGCCCGCCGCAGCCTTATTTTCAGCCATCTTGGGTTTGGCCGTCTGCAGCCCGCCCATGACCTGAAGCGTCGGGGTAATTTCCATGTGGCCAATATTCATGGCCACGGGCGCAGCGATGGCAAACGCGATCGCATCGGCGATATCGGAGGCCTGCGGCAGCTCGAAACCATCGATGAAACGTTCGCGAATGCTCGGATCATCGCCATGAACATGGTTGAAGATGTCGGTTGCGACGCGGCCAGGGCAGATTTCCGTCACCCGCACGCGTTTACCGAAAGCATCGATGCGCAGCTGGTTGGACAGCATCGCCACGCCTGCCTTGCTGGCGTGATAGGTGGAATTGCCACCGAAATTATAATTGCCGGCAATCGAGGAGATGTTGATGACATGGCCGCGATCGCGCGCCACCATGCCCGGCACCACCATGCGGCAGAGATGCAGCACGGCGCGCAGGTTGACGTCGATCAGGAGATCGATGTCACTCTCATCCGCTTCCAGAAATTTCTTCGGGCGGTCGACACCGGCATTGTTCACGAGGACATCGAACGCCACCTCACTGGTGAGCTTCGCGAGCGCCGCCCGGTCTGTCACATCTATGGCATGTGCGAAGCAGCCCGTGCGCTTCGCCAGCTGGTTGAGAGCGTCCACACTTCTGGCAACCGCATGCACTTCCAGCCCTTCACGGCAAAGTCGCTCAACGACAGCGGCGCCAATTCCGGAAGATGCGCCGGTTACGAGTGCGGTCTTGTAGTCTGAGAATGGCATGTTTGTCCCCTATCGTTGAGCAAACAGTAGTGAAGCTTTCATCGCTTGCCTAAGACCGATTTTTTTTGGAGTAATAAGCAACTTGTATGGATGGCGAATGCGCCACATTCGGCGATGCGGCAACCCGGCCGATGGGGCGTACGTTGCCGATGCCAGCCACCAGCACATTCTAGACCACTGCGGTCGGCAGGTCCCGTCCCGCGAAATGTGCATCCAGATTGGCGAGAACCAGAGCGCCCATCTCAAGCCGCGTCTCATGCGTTGCAGCGCCGATATGCGGAGCGAGAACGACATTGCGCATGCCGATCAGCGCCTCGGGAACATGCGGTTCGTTCTCGAAGACATCGAGCGCTGCACCCTTCAGCCCGCCTGCCACAAGAACATCAACCAGCGCCTTTTCATCCACCAGAGACCCTCTGGCGACGTTGACGAGAACACCGTCCGGTCCCAGCGCCTCCAGCACCTCGCGGTTGATCGCGTGTTTGGTCTCCGGCGTTGCCGCCGCCGCGACAATCAAGACGTCGCAATCCCTCGCGAGCGACATGGCCGTCGAATGATACTCATAGGCCACGTCCTGTTTCTGCCGGCTGAAATAGGAAATCTCCGCATTGAAAGCTTCCAGCCGCACCGCGATGGCGCGGCCTATGCGGCCAAGCCCGTAAATGCCGTAACGCCGCCGCGAGGCCTTGTTTCCCAGCGGCATTTCGCCTCTTTTCCACTCCCCGGAGCGGACATGATGATCCGCTCGCACAAGCTGGCGCAGCAGCATGACGGAGAGACCGACGGCAAGATCGGCCACATCCTCAGTCAGCACGTCAGGCGTGTTCGTCACCCTGAAACCCCGCGCGCGGGCCTGATCGAGATCGACCTTGTCGAAGCCGACGCCGTTGATGGCGACGATTTCGAGAGCGGGCAGACCGGCAGCGAGTTCAGGAGCAACCCCGATATGGCCGCCGGTGACGACAGCCTTTATCGACGCTGCCTCCGCCTGGAGAAACGCCTGCTTGTCGGATATTTCGTGCCAGCGATGGACCCTGAAGCGCTTTTGCAGTTCGGCTTCGATCTGCGGCTGAAGCGGATAGGTTTGCAGAAGATCGGGCTTCATGCGCGCTCCTTACCCGCGACCGACGAAAGGCATGTCGCTCGCCATCACCGTCATGGTCAGTACATTCGCCTCGAGCGGCAGCGAGGCCATATGCACCACGGCCTTGGCAACGATGCCGGCATCGATGGTCGGTTCGATGGCGGTGCTGCCATCGGCCTGCAGCACACCGGTTGCCATCGCCCGCGTCATTTCGGTGCTGGCATTGCCGATATCGATCTGTCCGCAGGCAATGTTGAACGGCCGGCCATCCAGCGCGGCCGATTTCGTAAGTCCGGTGATCGCATGTTTGGTCGCGGTATATGGCGCAGACCGCGGCCGCGGCGTGGTGGCGGAAATCGAGCCATTGTTGATGATGCGGCCACCCTTCGGCGACTGCGTCTTCATCTGGCGAAACGCCGCCTGGGTGCACAGAAAGGCCCCTGTGAGGTTAGCCCCGACCACGGCATTCCAGGTTTCGAACGGCACATCTTCGATATGCACCGCCGGTGCGGACATGCCGGCATTATTGACCAGAAGATCGAGGCGACTAAAACGTCCGATGATTTTTGCAAACAGTCGCTCGACATCGGCCGGAACGGAAATATCAGCCGCGACGGCCAGAACACGGTCTTTATGTTCGCTCCATTCGGCGGCGGTGGTGTCGAGAACCTCCCGCCGCCGGCCCGTTATCGCGACCTTGTAACCATCTTCCAGAAGCGCTTTGGCAATCGCCTTGCCGACCCCTGTTCCTCCACCCGTAACGAGCGCGATCTTTGCATCACTCATGCTGCTTTCCCCTCCAGTTCATCTTCCACATGCGCCTGAATGATTTCGGCAAAGGAGGTTTCCGCCCTGAAGCCGAGCGACAGCGCCAGTTGCGGATCGTAATCCTCGGCCCAACCGTCGACGATTTGGATGATCCGCTCGTCGGGAACGCGTTTGATAAGCGCTACAGCCTTTTCCCCGGCAAAGGCGCGCAGGGCCTCGATTTCATCGGCCACCGTGGCTGAAAGCCCCGGCATGATGAGATTGCGGCGAACACCGAGCCCGGCGAGATCGACGGTTGCGGCGCGCAGCAGGAAGGCGACGGCCGAGCGCGGGCTGGCGAACCAGTGGCGGACGGTATCGGCAACGGGCAGCACCGCTTCCTGACCCACCAGCGGTTCGCGCAGGATATTGGAGAAGAAACCGGAAGCGGCCGCATTCGGTTTGCCGGGGCGGATGCAGATGGTGGGCAGACGGATGCTGACGCCATCAAAGAAACCGCGGCGACTATAGTCCGAAAGCAACAGCTCCACGATCGCCTTCTGCGTGCCATAGCTCGTCAACGGCGCCATCAGGAACTCGTCGCCGATCACCTTGGGGAATGGCGAACCGAACACGGCAAGCGATGAGCAGAAGACCATGCGCGGCCGATATCCGTCCTTCTGGTGCTCCAGACGAATGGCTTCGAACAACGAGCGCCCGCCATCGAGATTGATGCGATAACCTTTCTCGAAATCCGCTTCCGCCTCGCCCGAAACCACGGCAGCGAGGTTGAAGATCACATCCGGTCGTTTTGCGATCAGCTTTTCGGCCACGCCGGCATTCGACAGATCACTTCGCTCGATGGTCAGTGCACCGCCGAAGCCTTTCGGCGCGGCCGGTTCGAAAACATCCGTCAGCGTCATTTCGGTAATCTTTGCATCGCCCAGCGTTCCGTCGGAGGCGAGGCGTTGCGTCAATTTGCGGCCGATCATTCCGGCCGCACCGATTATCAGAATATGCATTGTTTCACCTTTGCTTGGCCGGCGAGACCGGCTCGATTGATTGTCAGTCGTCATCACCCTGAAACACCACCTCGCGGCGACGCATGATCGCCGGCATCGCCATCATGATGACGACCATGCCGGACAGCGCGAGCAGCGTGGCGCTGATCGGATGGGTGACGAATGTTGAGAAACTGCCCTGCGAAATGAGCAACCCGAGGCGCATGTTCTGCTCCAGAAGCGGACCGAGAACGAAGCCCAAAACCAGAGGCGCCGGCTCGCAGCCGATCTTGCGCAGAAAGAAACCGACGATGCCGAAGACCGCGCAGAACAGAACGTCTGCAACGCTGTAGGAAAGCCCATAGGCCCCGATGGCGCAGAACATCAGAATGGCGGGGCACAAGAAGCGGTAGGGAATGCCGAGAAGCCGAACCCAGATGCCGATCAGCGGCAGGTTCAGGACCAGAAGCAGCAGATTTCCCACCCACATGCTGGCGATCAGCCCCCAGAAGAGATCGGGCCGCGACTGCATGACTTCCGGTCCCGGGGTGATACCCTGGATCATCATTGCGCCGACCATCAGCGCCATCAGGCCGTTGGCGGGAATGCCGAGTGTCAGAAGCGGGATGAAGGAGGTCTGCGCACCGGCATTATTGGCGCTTTCCGGCCCCGCCAGCCCTTCGATTGCGCCCTTGCCAAACCGGGATGGATCCTTGGCGATCTTGCGCTCCAGCGCATAGCTGGCGAAAGAACTCATGATCGCACCGCCGCCGGGCAGTACGCCGAGGAAGGAGCCAAGCGCCGTGCCACGCAGCACGGCGGGGAAGGCCTGTTTGAAATCCTGCCGGGTCGGCATCAGCGATCCGGTCTTTGCCGCTCCTGCATCGCGCTCCACACCCTGCTGCAGGTTGAAAAGGATTTCACTGACGCCGAGAAGACCGATGGCCAGCACGACAAAATCGATGCCGTCGAACAGTTCCGCCATGCCGAAGGTGAAACGCTGTTCACCCGATGTCGGATCGATGCCGACGAGGCTCAGCGCAATACCAAAGGCGACCATGCCGACCGCCTTGACCGGCGAACCGCTCGACAGGAACACGGCAAACAGAAGCCCGAAGATCACCAGACTGAAATAATCGGCAGGTCCAAAGGCGAGCGCGACCGCGGAAAGCGGCTTTGCGACGACGACTATCAGTACGGTCGCCACCGTGCCGGCAAAAAACGACCCGAGCGCCGCCGTGGCGAGCGCCACACCCGCCCTGCCCTGCCGGGCCATGGCGTATCCATCGATGCAGGTGACGACGGAGGAGGATTCGCCCGGCAGATTGACGAGGATCGCCGTGGTCGAGCCGCCATATTGCGCGCCGTAGAAAATGCCCGCGAGCATGATCAGCGCTGCCGTGTCCGGCATCGTGTAGGTGATGGGCAAAAGCAGCGCGACGGTGGCCGAAGGACCTATGCCCGGCAGGATGCCGATCATCGTGCCGAGCGTGACGCCCAGCAGGCAATAGAAAAGGTTGACCGGCGTGACAGCAACACCGAAACCGAGGGCGATATTGGCAAGAAGATCGGTCATGGCAGCAGGGCAATCCTCTGTCCGAGGCCCACAACAAAAATGAGGATGCAGGCAATGATGAGCACCGCAGAAAGCAGAAGGACCTCAACCGGGCGAATTCTTCCGTAAGCGATGCAGGCGAGCACGATCAGCACGAAGGCGGCCGCAACGAAGCCTAATGGCTCGATGAGCAGCGCAAAGCCGACAATTCCGGCGACAGCCAGGAAAGGACGAAGTTTCGGTGCCTCCCACACCTCGGATCGGGTCTTGCCCAGCAGATCCTGCAAAATCAGCGCAATGCCGAGCGCGAACATCAATGCCGCGATGACCATCGGCATATAGCCGGGTCCGGGCTGGAAATTGGTGCCCATGCTCAACGGCCGTGCGCCGTAATAGAGCCCGGCGGCGACGACCAGAAAAAAGGCTCCGGACAGAATATTCGCCGTCAGTTTCGAGCCGGTCTTATGTTCGGCCATGATTTTCTCCTCCCCTCATTGAGGAATACGCCATGCCTTGCGACACGGCGTATTCAAACGTCAGCCAGTTGGGTCAATCCGCCCAGACGCATCCCTTCGAACGCATCATGTCGTAACGATCCTCGATATCCATCTTGCCCTGGCGGTGCAGTTCCATCATGTGGTTCTCGTGGTCGTCGCGCTCCCGGCACGATTTGACGAGCTTTGCGATGTCCTTTTCACGAACGACGACGACGCCGTCGTCATCACCGCAAACGATATCGCCAGGGCTGATCAGTTCACCACCCACCACGACCGGGTGGTTAATGGTGCCGAGTGTGTCCTTGGACGTGCCCTTCATGCAAAGCCCGAGCGAGAAAACCGGAAAACCGATTTCGCGCAGCCCCTTGCCGTCCCGCACGGCGGCGCTGACCACGAAGCCGACAATGCCCTTGCCGATGCAGGCGGCGGCCAGCACATCGCCAAAGCCGCCCTGGTTGGGATTGTCACCGCCATCGATGACCAGCACGTCGCCGGGCTTTGCCAGATTAATGGCTTCGAAAATCATCAGATTATCGCCGATATGGCATTTTGCCGTGATTGCCGGGCCGCAGATTTTCAGGCCGGGCTTGATCGGCTTGATGCGATAATCGAGCGCGCCGAGCTTGCCCTGCGCCTCGTGAATGGTGGCGGGGCTGAATTTGCTGATCGCCTCGATATCAGCTCTGGAAGGGCGCTGGAAATTGCGGATGACATGGGCCATTGGCCGGATTCCTTTCAACAGTGGGTCATGCACGGGCCACGCGCGGGCCCAAGCGTCATTTTGGTTAGTGGTGAGAGATGCGGTCGTTGACCGCCGCTTATTTCGTCCAGGGCTTGCTTTTCCAGAGCTCGGCCAGATTGGCGTTGCCCTTCTTGAGCGCCTCGGCAAATTCCGCCTGTGTCAGCGGCAGCATGGTCAGTTCGCGCTTTTTGGCCTCGGCAAGATAATCCGGGTCCTTAAGCGCCTTCTGGAATGCATCGACCAGCTTGGTCTCGACATCCGCCGGCAGGCCCTTCGGTGCGCCAAAACCCGCAAGCAGGCTGAACTGAACGTTATAGCCGGCTTCCTTGAAGGTCGGCACATCTGGCGAAAGCGGCGAACGCTCAGTACCTGATGTCGCCAGAACACGAAGCGCGCCCGAACGATTGTCGGCAAAAACCTCGTTCAAGTTCATGAAACCGAGTGTGACGTGGTTGCCGAGCATGGCGAGCCGCGCCGGTCCGCCACCATTGAAGGGGACAAAATTGAGCTTCACGCCCGCCGCTTCTTCGAACAGCAGGGCGGTGATCTGGCTTGGATGGCCGATACCCGTCACGCCAACGACGACCGGGTTCGCCTTGGCCGCTTCAACGAATTCCTTGGCTGTCTTGATCGGCGATACCTTGTTGACCGTCAGCGCCAGATCGCCGCCGATCTGGTTGGCAAGCGGCGTGAAGGCGTCCTGCTTGTAGCTGGCATTGCCCTGCACGATCGGCGAGTACATGGACGGGAAATTCAACGCCCCGATCGTGTATCCGTCAGGTTTCGCATTGGCGATATAGGTCGCGCCGATCAGCCCGCCAGCACCTTCGCGGTTTTCCACCACGACGGATGTGCCGAGGTATTTTTCGAGATAGGGCACCAGCGCCCGCGACTGTATATCGGTGCCGCCGCCGGCCGGATAACCAATGACGAGCGTCACCGGCCGCTCCGGATATTCCGCCGCCGCCCATCCGGCAGCCAGAACTCCCGCAGCCGCCAGCATGCCGAACAGAGATGTCTTCAAACGCATATCTTTTCCTCCCCGATATACTTTCACCGGGGAGGCTAGGAAGAAGCCATCAACAATACAAATACCGAGTTTTCAACTTACCCATACAAATCGTTTATGGGTTGAATGCTGACTCGCGCCTTGCGACGGCCCGCAACAGGTCTCGGAACAGCCTGAACGTCCGCTCGTCCACCTCCCTGTTCCTCAGCAGATGGATGGAGCGATAAATGACGGGAGCGATAATATGAGCGGCCTGAAGCTGACCGGCCTCCTGCTCCTGCTGCACCGAATTCCACGACAGGATCGTCGCGCCAATACCGGCGCTGACGGCGCGTTTGATCGTATCCTGCCCGTCGATTTCCATGGTCACGTTCAGCGTGATGCCGGCGCGGGCGGCGGCCTCATCGATCGATACGCGCAGCGGGTTGTCCTTCGGCGGCAGGATCAGGTTGAGCCCCGCCACAGCCTCGAGCGGCATTGATTGGCCGATGGGTCGGGAAGACACCGCAAAAAGGCTCTCCTTGATGATAAGATCATCGGCCTTGTCTTCCGCGCCGACCAGCGCGACAGCCATATCCACCTTGCCGAGACGAATGAGGCGCAGAGATTCGTCATTGCGCGCCTCTATCAGCCGCAGCGAAACCTTGGGCATAGAAGCGGCAACCTCACTGATGATGTTCGGCGCAAAAGCCGTGGCCCAGGACGGAATAAGGCTCAGCCGGATCACCCGTTCATCCAGATAGGCCATGGCCCGGATTTCCGCCTCCGCCTGCCGGACCTTCTCGGTAATCTCCCGGGCATGGATAAGGAGTATTTCACCCTTCTCCGTCGCCTTCACGCCGCGCGCCAGCCTGTGCAGCACAGGAAAACCCACCAGCCGTTCCAGTTCCGTAATATGGTGACTGAGCGCCGGCTGGGCGATCCCCAATTGCCGCGCCGCCGCCGACATGGAGCCGCAATCAGCAATCGCGACCAGATATCGCAGCCTGCGCAAATCCAACATGTCGGCTTAAACCTCCCACCGGTTCGAGATGCGATCATGACACCAAATCGCCGCCGGGGCCTAGAGCAAAAGCACCGTCAAGTGGTTCCACCGGTTTTCAAAGGACCCAACTGCGCATGATGGGGTAAGACAAGATTCTTATGGCCAGCGACCATGGCTTTTCTCCGCCTCTTCCCCATGACACGGTCTTTGCTGCGATGGGGAGCGGGATGGATCCTAAGACCGGTATTTTGCTCAAGCTGGCGGCCATGCTGGCATTCACAGTCATGTCCGCCTGCGTGAAGGGTTTGGAGGGGGCGATTCCGGTCGGCGAAGTCGTCTTCTGCCGGGGATTTTTTGCCCTCATTCCCCTCTGTCTCTGGTTCATCGCCTCCTCCGAGCGAATAACCGTGCCGGCCGCGAAAAATATCGGCCGCCTGCTTGCGGGCAGCTCGGCTGGATTGGGCGGCATGTTCTTCGGTTTTCTGGCGCTCGCCTATCTGCCGCTGGTGAATGTCACGGTGCTGAGCTACACGACACCGCTTTTCACCATCATGCTGGCCGCGCTGCTTTTGCGCGAAAAAGTGCGGATATATCGCTGGTCCGCCGTGCTGACGGGCTTCATCGGCGTCTTCATTACGCTCTCGCCGAACCTGATGTTTGACGCCGCGCCGGGCTCTGCCCGGATCGACAGCATAGCGATGATCGGAACGGCGCTGGCGCTGACCGGCGCGCTTTGCGCCGCCTTTTCCTCCATTGCCGTCCGCCACCTGAACAGTATCGAAAAGCCGTCGCGCATCGTACTCATCTATACATTGACGGGTGTCGTCGCCGGCTTCGCGACGCTTGGATTTGGATGGAAGATGCCGGATTTCAACCAGTTCCTGCTGCTCGCCGGCGGCGGTCTTGCCGGCGGCATCGGCCAGATCACCATGACTCTCAGCCTGCGCCATGCCCAGGCCTCGCTGCTGGCGCCGTTCGATTACACCACGATGATCTGGGCGATCGCCCTCGGTTATCTGTTCATGGCCGAAGTGCCGACAGGTGCGACCATCATTGGCGCTTTGACGGTCATCGCCGCCGGGCTTTTTGCCATGTGGCGCGAAAACCGGCTGATGAAGCAGGCCGTCAGGGAGCCGACAGCGTAAGCTGTTCCGTGACGCGCTTTTTGTGCATCCGCCTTTCCCGCCACAAGGTGAACAAGCCGGCGGCAACCACGATCGAGGCTCCGAGAATGGTTGTCAGGGCCGGAACCTGATCCATGAAGGTGTAACCGATCAACAGCGCCCAGATCATCGTCGTATAGTCGAACGGCGCCAGCAGTGAAGCCTCGGCATAACGCAGGCTCAGCGTCACCAGTATCTGCGCGATCCCACCAATGAGACCGGTGCCGATCAGCAGGGTCCATTGCCAGGCGTTCGGCATTGTCCAGCCCATGCCGATGCTGGCAAAACCGATCACCGTTGTGAGGAGAGTGAAATAGAAGATG
The DNA here is from genome assembly GCF_049843495.1 of Agrobacterium sp. M50-1. Classification (NCBI taxonomy): domain Bacteria; kingdom Pseudomonadati; phylum Pseudomonadota; class Alphaproteobacteria; order Hyphomicrobiales; family Rhizobiaceae; genus Agrobacterium; species Agrobacterium sp. M50-1. The sequence continues at coordinate 795,128 of NZ_JBBHZH010000001.1, forward strand.
ATCGCGCCGGTATTTTCCGTCTGTGTCAAATGCCGGATCTGGATCATCGATATGGCCGAGAAAAAAGCGGCGGCCAGACCAAAAAGACCGCCGAGCATGGCAACGCCAGTGTCCGAAGTAATATCGGCAACATCGAAGGAAAAATGCGGCGACAGGATAAGCACGATGCCGCACAGACCGAAGACCACCGCCGTCCAGCGATAAATCCTGACGACCTCCTTCAAAAGAAAGACCGCCAGAATGACGGTGAAGAGCGGCGTGGCATAGCTGATGGCCGTCGCATCGGCGAGCGGAATGTAAGAAAGCGCCAGATAGCTGAAGACCATGCCGCCGGTGCCGGAAAAACTTCTCACCAGATGCCCGCCAATGTGACTGGTGGCGACCTGTTCTCGAAATCCGCCCTGAACGGCCATCCACAGACAGAGCGGCAGCATGGCCACCGCCGATCTGAAGAACACGACCTGCCCGATGGGTATTTCGCCCCTGAGACCGCTGATACACGCGCCCATCAGCACAAGAGCGAGCGCTGCAGAGATTTTGAGGAGAATGCCTTTGCGGGAATCCATGGTTCGTTCCTTCGGACGTCTTCGAACCGTTTCACCACGCGGCGGCCGGATATCAAACCGCAAAGCAACGTCCATAGAAACTTCGTCTGACCCCATCAATCCCGCCTCCATGGTAGCTGTTGCTGATGGACAGGGTGCGGATTCCGCTCCGCTTACCCGCCGCCGTGGGGACAAAAAAGACGTTGGAAACCAATATGGATCTGGAAAAGATCAAGAAACTGATCGAGTTTGTCGGCTCTTCGCGAGTGTCCGAATTGACCGTGAGCCAGGAGGGAACCACGGTCCGGATCATTCGCGAAAACAGCGCCGTTTCACCGCAATCGCCATCGCCGCAGCCCAAGGCTTTTCCGGTGACGGAAGCGGCACCTGAGACACCCCGCGCCGAAGAACAGGCCCCGGCATCCGCCGCAGCGGCTGCGGGACCATCCTGCATCGTAACGGCACCCTCATTCGGTCTTTTCCATCGCGCCCCAAGCCCCGGCACGCCGCCTTTCGCCGAAGCCGGCGATGAGGTCGCGGAAGGACAGGAACTCTTCATCATCGAAGCCATGAAAGTCTTCAGTACCGTCAGGGCGGAGCGCAGCGGCAAGATCGCAAGGTTTCTGGTCAATGACGGTGAAGACGTCGAGCTTGGACAGCCGGTGCTGGAGTTTGCATGATGGATGCTTCCCTGCCAAAGGCTGGAACGGCCGATCAAAGAGCATTCGACAGCGTCCTCATCGCCAATCGCGGCGAGATCGCACTCCGCGTGCAGCGCGCCTGCCGTGAACTCGGCCTGAAAACCATCATGGTCTATTCGGAAGCTGACAAGGACGCCGACTATCTGAAAGCGGCCGATACCGCCATCTGCATCGGCCCGGCCTCTCCCGGCCAGAGCTATCTCAACGTGCCTGCTATCCTGCTTGCCATGAAACTGACGGGCGCCGGTGCAGTTCATCCCGGTTATGGTTTTCTGTCCGAAAGGGCATCCTTTTCGCAAGCGGTGGAGGAAGCGGGTGCAGTTTTCATCGGCCCGCGCGCCGACGCCATCCGCACCATGGGTGACAAGATCGCGGCCAAGCGGGCGATGATGGAGGCCGGCGTGCCCTGCGTTCCCGGCCCCGATTCCGCCCTGCCGGATGACATGGCGCTGGTTTCGAAAATCGCCACTGAGATCGGCTATCCCGTCATCGTCAAGGCAGCCGGCGGCGGCGGCGGGCGCGGCATGCGCGTCGTTCGCGACGCCTCCACCCTTCAGGACGCCGTCCTCGTCACGCGCGAAGAGGCGAGCCGCGCATTCGGAACGCCGGAACTCTATATCGAAAAATTTCTCGAACATCCGCGCCATGTCGAAATTCAGGTTCTCTGCGATGGACAGGGCGGCGGCGTCTGGGTTGGCCTGCGCGACTGCTCCATGCAGCGGCGACACCAGAAGGTCGTCGAGGAAGGCCCGGCCATCGGCATCCCGCCTGATGTTGCCGCCTTTGTCGGCAATCGCTGCGTCGAGGCCTGCCGCCAGATCGGTTATCGCGGCGTCGGCACATTCGAATTTCTCTATGAAAACGGCGAATTTTACTTCATCGAGATGAATACCCGCCTGCAGGTCGAACATCCGGTGACGGAAATGACCTCGGGGGTGGATCTGGTGCGCCAGCAGCTTCTCGTCGCTCTCGGTCATCCGCTTGAAATCTCGCAGGAAGACATTGTCTGCGAGGGACATTCGATCGAGTGCCGCATCAATGCCGAGGCCCCGTACAACTTCGTTCCCTGCCCCGGCCTGGTCACGGCACTTCACCTGCCGGGTGGGCCCGGTGTGAGGGTCGATACGCATGTGACGGCGGGTTATCGCGTTTCGGCGCATTACGATTCCCTGATCGCCAAGCTCATTGTCCATGCGCCGACGCGCGAGCAGGCGATCATGCGCATGCGGCGCGCGCTTGGCGAAATGCGCATCGAAGGCGTCTCCACCAACCTGCCGCTGCATCGGGAAATATTGGAAGACCCGGCCTTCTCTGAAGGCGGCACGGATATCCATTACCTCGAACATTGGCTTGCAGCGCGGAGTTCAAAATGAAGCGACAGTCTGTTTCGATATCCCGCTATAGCGAGCCCGGCATCATTGCCGATCTTGCCGCTCACCTTGAGCGCAACAACGTATCCGCCATCGAAATAGAGACGCCGGATGGGTCACTGAAGATCGTCGCCATGGCAGGGGCCCAGGCTCCTGTCACGCCGCGGCCCGCTGAGACGGCCAGGGCGCCGGCAAAGACGGGGGACATCCTTGCCCGCGCGCCGATTGCCGGCATCTTCACGCCCGCCCATCCGCAACGCCCCGACCGTCCGATCCAGACAGGAAAATCGGTAGCGAAGGGCGAAATCGTCGTATTCGTGACAATCGGACCCGTGATCGTTCCGGTGATCGCCGACAAGGCCGGCACCGTCACCGAAGTGGCGGCAGAGGCCGGCGCGCTTGTCGGATATGGCTCTCCCCTTCTCAAGACCGAAGCGTGATGGTGACGTCGATGAGCAATACCTCGCTGAAAACGCCCCACCTTTCCCCCGCCCATCTGGGCCTGCCGAAAATCTCGATGATCGGCAACAAGACGTTTCTGATCGAAGCACCCGGCGAGCTGGATTTGCCCGCGCAGCGGCGCATCTGGGCGCTGACGCGCGCGCTGAAGGACCGCCCCGACGTGCTCGAACTCATACCCGGCATGACCAACCTCCTGATCGTGCTGCGCGGCACGCCTGAAGATGCCGGGCGTTTGCAGGACGAGCTTCTTGACATCTGGCAACGCACCACCGAACTCGATCTTCTGGGCAAGACCATCGAGGTGCCGACCACCTATGGCGGTGAGCACGCCATCGACCTTGCCGCGATCTGCGATTATTCAGGCCTAGCGGACAAGGAAGTCGTGCGCCTGCACTTCGAGCGCACCTATACGGTTTTCGCCGTCGGCAGCGCGCCGGGCTTCGGTTATCTCGGCGGTCTCGATCCGCGTATTTTCATGCCACGCAAGAAAGTCCCGTCGCTGCGCATGCTGAAAGGCATGGTGACCATCGGCGGCATGCAATCCGGCATCTCGGTCCTGACCGGGCCGAACGGCTGGAATTCGCTGGGTTTTACCGAAATCACCATGTTCGACGCCACTGCCGAGCAGCCGGCGGTGCTTGCGCCCGGCGACCGGGTTCGCTTCCTTCCTGAAAGGATCGAACTATGATCCATATTCTTGCCTGCGGACCACTGAACACCGTCCAGGATCTCGGCCGCGCGGGTTACCGCAATATCGGCATCACCGCCACGGGCGCGATGGACCCCATAGCGCTCAGGGTCGGCAATATTCTCATCGGTAACGGCGAAGATGCCGCTACGATTGAAATCCAGACCTTCCCTTTCCGGATCGAGTTCGAAGAGGCCCTGACCTTTGCTGTCACCGGTGCGGATTGCGCGGCACGGCTCGATGGAGCGGATCTGCCGCCTTACTGGTGCATTCGGGCTGAGAAGGGCCAGGTTCTCGAGCTTTCGACGCCGCTGAAGAATGCGCGTACCTATCTCTGCCTTCAGGGCGGCATCGATGTTCCCGTGGTGATGGGATCGCGCAGCACTTCGCTTCGCGGCTCCTTTGGTGGCCACGAAGGACGACATCTCGCCACCGGCGACAGGCTTGCGCTTCTGCCATCCGAGACCGCGCCGCTGCCCGCAAACGGCCTTGGCGTCATGCCGCTTGCCGATGCGATGCCTGATATGTTTCCGGTGTCCGACAATGGCGAATTGCTGCTGCGCGCCATTCCAGCGGCCGAACACGATCTTTTCGGCGAAGGTGCTGAACGTTTCTGGTCGGAAGCCTGGAAAATCACCTCGCAGAGCGACCGCACCGGCTACCGGCTTGCCGGCACGCCGATGACACTTTCCGCCCCGGTGGAGCTGCGTTCTTACGGCGTCATTCCCGGCGTGGTCCAGGTACCGCCAAGCGGCGAGCCAATCATCCAGATGAGCGACGCCAATACGGCCGGCGGTTATCCCAAGATGGCTGGCATTATCGACAGCGATCTGTGGCGGCTCGGACAGGCGCGCATCGGCAGCCGCATCCGCTTCGTGCAGGCGACGGTGCGTGAGGCGCTGGAAGTCGAACAGGCGATCGACGCCTATTTCGCAGATATCCGCAAGACCCTGCCGCTGGTCACCGCCGCACTCGGCACGTTCACAAAACGATGATCCTGAAAAACAAGGGAGAGGGAACCATGAAAATCGATGTTAATTCCGATATGGGCGAAGGTTTCGGCGTCTATAAGGTCTGCGACGACGAGAAACTTATGGAAGTCGTCTCTTCGGCAAATATCGCCTGCGGATTCCATGCGGGCGATCCGGAAATGATGGCGCGCATGGTGCGTCTCGCCAAGCAGAACGGCGTCGGCATCGGCGCACATCCGGGCCTTGCCGACCGTCTCGGCTTCGGCCGCCGCGAAATTCCCGTCGATGCGGAAGAAATGGAACAGCAGGTTCTCTACCAGCTCGGCGCGCTTTCGGCGATTGCCAGGGCGCAGGATGTCGCGCTCTCCCATATCAGCTTCCATGCCGCCATGGGCAACATGATCAACCGCGACGCGGCCCTTGCCGAACGGATCATGAAAAAGATCAAAGCGGTCGATCCCAATCTCATCGTGTTTTCGATGCCGGACATGCTGATCGAAAAGGCCGCGCTGGATTGCGGGCTGAAAGTGCTCAACCTCTTTCTCGCCGACCGGGCCTATGATGTGAAAGGTCAACTTGTGCCGCGCAAGCTGCCAAATTCCGTCATCAAGGAAGAGGGAAAAGTGCGCGCGCGGGTGCGCCAGTTTCTGGAAAAAGGCACGGTCACGACGATCGAAGGTGAAATCATCCCCGTTCGAGCCAGATCGATCCTCGTCCACAGCGATACGCCCGGCTCGCTGGAGCTTGCACGCACGGTGCGCAGCGAAGTGGAAGCCTGCGGCGGCAGCGTCGTTCCGGCCCGCGAAGTAGTCGTCTGAGGGCGGCCCGCTTTCCCCTTATCATTGACAATCAAACAATTACGACACCGTGCATCATTTCTGGAGCACGGTGCCGTTACATTTTCAGGTATTGTTCGTCGGCTGGACTGGTGAACCGATCCGGCCGACGAAGCATCAATTCAGCTGGATCACGTGATTGCTGTCGTTCGTCCAGCTCAGCCTCACCCGGTCGCCAGCAGCGCTGACGGCATTGGTGAACCCTTCCGTCTGGGTCTGCCGGTAGGCGATCATCGGCTCGCCATTATCAAGCCGCAGATAATAGTGGAGCATGAAGCCGCGATAGACGACCTGCTCCACCCGTGCCGTCGTGGAATTGGCGGCGTTTTCACCCGCGTCGGAAGCAAGCGGCGAGACGGAGATCGCCTCCGGGCGAACCGTCACGACGACCTTGTCGCCCTGGACCGCCCCCATGTCATCGACATCGAGCTGCACGCCGGATCCGGTCACAAGCCGCGCGGCGCGGCCGTTGCGTTCCTTGACATTCGCCTCGAAGAAGTTCGAGGCGCCGATGAAACCGGCGACGAAGCGCGTCAGCGGCTTCTGGTAGATTTCGCCTGCCGGTGCGATCTGCTCGAGATTACCGTCCCGCATCACGGCGATCTGGTCCGCCATGGTCAGGGCCTCATCCTGGTCATGCGTCACCATGATGGTGGTGAGGCCAAGCCGCTGCTGCAGGCTGCGGATTTCAACCTGCATGCTTTCCCTCAGGCCCTTGTCAAGTGCGCCAAGCGGCTCGTCCAGAAGTAGCATCGAAGGTTCGATCACCAGCGCACGCGCCAGCGCCACGCGCTGCTGCTGGCCGCCGGAAAGCTGCGCCGGCAGCCGGTCGCCGAAGGCGTGCAGCTGAACGAGATCGAGCGCCTGCTTCACGCGTCCTTGCCGATCCGCCTTGGAAACGCCCCGCATCTCGAGGCCGAAAGCCACATTTTCGGCAACGGTCATATGGGGAAAGAGGGCGTAGTTCTGGAAGAGCATACCGACATTGCGGCGATGAACCGGGGTGCGCGTGGTCGGCTTGCCGCCGACCACGATTTCACCCGAGGTGGGATCGACGAGCCCAGCAATCATGCGAAGGCACGTCGTTTTCCCGCATCCGCTCGGACCGAGAAGCGCCAGGATTTCCCCTGCTTTGACGGTAAGCGAAACATCATCGACGGCAACGACCTGACCGCTGTAGTGCTTGGTCAGTCTTTCCAGGCGAACTTCTACGGATTTCATCTGCGTTCCCTCAGCCGTTAAAGGTCTGGTTGTATTTTTCGAGCCACTGAGCGCGGCGCGGAATGATGTATTTCCAGTCCGGCGTGAAGAGGTTGAGAGATTCCATCTTCGCTTCCGGATAGGCAAGGAACTTCGCCGTCTCTTCACTGAACTCGATGCCCTTGACCGAGGGGGCGCTGAGCGTCGCTTCCGACAGCATCTTCTGCACGCCCGGATCGAGGATGCGGTTGATATAGGCAAGCGCAAGATCCCGGTGCGGCCCGCCCTTGACGAGCGCGATGGAGTTGATGCCGGTGAATGCGCCTTCCTTCGGGAAGGTCATGTCCAGCGGCACGCCCTTTTTGGTGTGCGGATAAACGGCCTTGGAATATTCGATGCCGCCGAAATCCGCCTGGCCCTGCGCGACCATCATCGTCTGGGCTTCCGCATCATAGATGGACAGGACATTCGGCTTCAGATCGGCAAGTTTCGCCCAGCCGGCATCCGTATCATATTGCGCTTCCTTCAGTGGCTTGCCGGTCGCAAGTGCGGCCGCCACCATCAGCATCAGAACGCTCTGGGTGTTCTTCGGCGTATTCAAAAGCATGCGGCGGGCATATTTCTTGTCGAACATCTGTTCGTAGCTTTCGAACGGCTTGCCCGTCGTCGGATTGTAGAACAGGCCGGCGATCGAAATTGCAAAACCAACACCGAAATTGTCTTCGAAAAGATAGCGGGAATAGACGTTCTTGAGGTTGGGGATTTCGTCGGCCGGCAATTGCTCGATCAGGCCTTCCTCCTTGGCCTGGGGAACGCCGACGTCATCCATCGACATCACGCTATATTGCGGATTTTCGCGGGTGGCGCGCAGCGTCGCAATGTTGGCAAGCGTTGCGCCTTCGGTGGTCAATACCCGGCATTTATATTCCTTCTCGAAAGCCGGGATCACTTCCTTCTTGATCAGCCCGCCCTGCGCCGAATTATAGACGCCGACATACATGGTGCGGTCCTGCGCGGAAGCCGCGGTGTAGAAATAGGGTGTGGCGAGCGCGCCTGCGGTGACTGTCAGAAAACTGCGCCGTTTCATGATGATGGACTTGTCTGTCATTTCCGGTACCCCTCTTGTTGTTGATTTACATAGCCATTGCCCGGCGCAGACCCACCAGCCTGTCGAGGACGAGCACGACGGTAACCGCCAGAGCGATGATGATGGTGGACATGGTCGCGACCGAAGGATCGAAGACCGTGCCGATCTGGCGATAGAGAACGATGGGCACGGGCAGGTTCGCGGAATCCGCCAGCCACATCGAAACGGGATAATTGTCGAAAGAAACCATGAAGCAGAAGATCGAGCCGGAGGCGACGCCGGGCGCGATCTGCGGAAAGATCACCCGCGTGAAGGTTTTCCAGCGGGTGGCGCCAAGCGTGCGCGCCGCCTCCTCGAGGCTGACATTGACGAGCTGGAGGCTGGTCAGCACCGTGCGGATCACATAGGGCGACGTCACGACGGTGTGGGCGATCAGAAGCTTCAGCTTGGTATCCATCCAGCCGAAGCCGGAGAAGAGCTGCAGCAGCGCAAGGCCGGTCACCAGCACGGGGAAGATCAGCGGCGAAAGCAGCAGCCCCTTCATCAACGAGCGGCCGATGAACTTTCCGCGGGAGAGCGCGAAGGCAGCCGGAACGCCGAGCGCCAGTGAAAGGATGGTGGTCGCCACCGCCAGCGCCGCACTGAAGGTGAGACCAGCGGTGAATTCCTCGTTCTGCATTACCGCCGCATACCAGCGGAAGGTGAAACCCTGCGGCGGGAAGGTGACGAAATAACTGTCGGAAAACGAGATGGCGACAACGAGGATGATAGGAGCCAGGATGAAGACCATCATGGCGGCGGTGATCGCGTAAAGGACGATGGCGGAAGTGCCGGTCAGCTTGTTGTTCATGACGCGCTTGCCTTGATACGACGCCCGCCGAGCAGCCGCATCGAGACGGCGTTGATCAGAATGACGATGAAAACGAGGATGGTGGCGATGGTGGCGCCGAACGGCCAGTCATAGACCGCGAGAACCTGCTGTTCGACCATGTTGCCTAGCATCTGCGAGCCGGGACCGCCGATCAGAGCGGGAATGACGTAGGATGCCGAGGCCAGAGAGAAGACCAGCGTGAAGCCCGCCACCAAACCGGGAAGGCTGAGCGGGAAGGTGATCCGCAGGAACACCTTCCAGGCGGGCGCTCCGAGTGTGCGGGCGGCCTGCTGAAGATTGGGATCGATCTTGCCAAGAGCGGACGACAGCGGCAGCACCATCATCGGGAAGAAGATGTGGAGAGAACCGATGATGACGGCGGCATCCGAAAACAGCAGCGTCAGCGGGCTCTCTATGATCCCGAGATTCATCAGGACGTAATTTAATAGCCCTGTCGGGCCGTTGCCGAGGATCAGTTGCCAGCCATAGGCACGGACCACGACGCTGACGGCCAATGGTGCGATCACGATCAAGGTGATGATACGTGTCGTGGCGATATTGCCGCGCACCAGTACGGTCGCGACCGGATAGGCGAGTATGGCCGCGAGAACCGAAGTGATCAGGCTGATGCGGATGGTCGCCCAGAGCACTTTCTGGTAAAGATCGACCTCGAAAAACCTCGCATAGTGGGCAAGCGTGAAGGGGGCACCGATCAACCCCTGCGAATTCTGCGTCATGACGCTGAAGGTCATCAACCGAATTGCCGGCCAGAAGAAAAAGATCGTGAGAAAGATCAGGAGCGGCAGGATGAGTATACCGGGCGAAAACAGCCGGCGCTCGATGGCTTTCCAGCCGGAAACTCCACGGCGTGGCGGGGCATGTGGTTCCATGATCGCAATATCCGACATCTATACTCCCGTCGCGTTGAATACGGCACGAGGCATCGCGTTGAGCCGAACGAAATCGTCCAGGCCCTATGACTAGAATTTGCTGGGTGTGCTCCCTGTCGAGGTATCCGGTCTTTTGCCGGCCCCTGTCGCATGTTTCTGCATTTTCGCGCCGGTTACCTCTTTGGGTAATATTGTCCGATGCGTCGTTCCCTTGTTGTTGTCAGGAGCTTAGGGGCTAAGCCGACGCGCTGCATAATAGTTTATTGCTCTTAGGTCATCGCATACGAGTATGGACCTGCGCCCTCTCAGAGCGATGCATCAAAATCCCGTATGACCTCACATCGAAGTCGTATTGGGGAAACGGCGGAAATTTCCCGTAACCTCTTTGTCATGCACTGGCACCACGAAGATGCCTGCCTTCACCGTTACAATCGGAAACGATCCATGCCCGCTATTGCCCAACGCCTTAACAACGTCACCGTTTCAGCCTCGCTTGCCATGACCCAGAAAGCCCGCGACCTCGCGGCGAAGGGTATCAAGGTTATCAGCCTGTCTTCCGGCGAGCCGGATTTCCCGACCCCTGCCCACGCGGTGGAAGCGGCGCATGCGGCAGCCCTTGCCGGCGATACGAAATATCCGCCCGCTGACGGAACGCCTGCCCTGCGCGCCGCCATCCAACGGAAGTTCAAACGTGATAACAATCTGGATTACGATACGAGCCAGATTCTGGTGGCGGGCGGCGGCAAGCAGATCATCTTCAATGCCATCATGGCCACCTGCGACCCGGGCGACGAAGTCGTCATCCCCGCACCGTCGTGGATCAGCTATGCCGATATCGTCAAGTTTTCGGGCGCCGTGCCGGTGCCGGTGGTTTGCCCCGAAAATAACGGTTTCCGCCTGCGGGCCGAAGATCTCGAAGCCGCCATCACCCCGAAAACCAAATGGCTGCTTTTCAACTTCCCCAACAACCCCACCGGCGCCGCCTGCTCGCGAGCGGAAATGAAAGAGATCGCCGAAGTCATGCTGCGGCATCCGCATGTCTGGATCATGACCGACGACATGTATGAGCATCTGATCTATGACGACTTCGAATTCTGCACCATCGCCGAAGTCGAACCGCGGCTCTATGATCGGGTTCTGACCGTCAACGGCGCATCGAAAGCCTATGCCATGACCGGCTGGCGTCTTGGTTACTGCGGTGGGCCGAAGGATCTCATCAAGGCCATCAGCAACGTCAACACCCAGAACAGCGGCGGTGTCGCAACCATTGTGCAGGCTGCCGCCGTCGCGGTTCTCGACGGTCCGCAGGATCTGCTGAAGGAGCGCGCCGATATCTACAAGACGCGCCGCGACTTCGTGCTCGGCAAGCTCGCCGAGATCGACGGCATCCGCTGCCACAAGCCGGAAGGCGCCTTTTACATCTTCCCGAACATCGGGGCGCTGATCGGCAAGACGACGAAGGGCGGCACGAAGATCGAGAACGACACCGATTTCGTCATGGCGCTTCTCGCCGAGCATCACGTTGCGACCGTGCAGGGCGCGGCCTATGGCATGAGCCCCTTCTTCCGGCTCTCTTATGCCACCAGCATGGAGAACCTGGCCGAAGGCTGCGCCCGCATCGCCGAATTCTGCAATGGAATGAAATAGGGAGAGCAATATGTTGGGAGGAAGTGGCCGTGTCATCATGGTTTCCGGCGCATCGCGGGGCCTTGGCCTTGCGATCGCCAAGAGGCTTCACGAAGCCGGTTTCACCGTCGCGGCGGGAGCGCGAAGTCCGGCCGCTGTTGCGGTAAAGGACCGGCTTTCAGCTGATCGATACGATGCGGAAGAGACGGGCTCGGCCGAGGCCTGGGTTGAAGCCGTCGCAACAAGATATGGCCGGATCGATGGTCTGGTAAATTGCGCCGGCATCAACCCCAAGGTCCGGGTCATGGATGCGGGCGAAGAAAGCCTCGACCAGATGTGGCGCATCAACGTCAAGGGGCCGTTGAGAGTAACGCGCGCCGCCATTCCCCATCTCGTCAGGTCCGGACAGGGCAGGGTCATCAACGTCGCCTCGCTGGCTGGTCGCCGCGTTGGCTCCAATGTCGGTTATGCAATGACGAAATTCGCCGTCGTCGCCCTCACCCACGGAATCCGCCAGGAGTTGTGGGACAGCGGCGTGCGCGCCACCGCCCTCTGCCCCGGTTATATCGCAACCGATATGACAGCAGGCGAAACGGAAGTCAGCCGCGAGGATATGACCCAGCCGGACGATCTCGCCGAAATGGTGGAAACCCTGCTTCGCCTGCCGAACAATCTTTCAGTGGCCGAACTGCTAGTGAATTGCCGCAAAGAATCAATGCTTTAAGCTTTTTTGCGCGCGGTACGGAAAGACCATGCCGCGCGCAGCTTTAAAACCGGCCTGACCCTTTTATTTCAGGGTCTCCGCCAGTTGCAACAATATCTCCTTGACGGCCAGCGCCGGCTCGGAGAGCGGCGTATTGTCCGATACGCAGAAGGACAGCGTTTCCTCGATCATCGGGCTGGCGATCTGCCTGACGACGATTTCTTCATTGGATTCCGCCACGATACGGTCAGCGATGGCCTTGGGCGTTATGGTCGCGCCAAGCCCGGCATCCACGCCGCGCGCGATGGTCCTTACCGATTCCAGCTCCGCCATGACGATCAAATCCTTGCGGCTGCGGGTGAAAGCGAGATTGATGGCGCGGCGTACGAAATTATAGGTCGGCGGTAGAAGGAAAGGGAGAAACGCCAGATCAGCAACCGTGATCGGCGCATCGCCCGGTTCCACGCCGAAGCTGCGATGCACGACCAGCACAAATTCCTCACGCAATAGCGGCGTGAACTTGACGCCCCGGATCGGCCCGGTTCCGTGAATCAGGCCCATTTCCAAACGCCCATTCATGATCATCTGGCTATAGGGCTGGCTGACGCTTTCCGTGATGTGCAGCAGAATGCCGGGATGAAGCCGCTTGGTTTCTTCCATCAGACGCAGCGAGAGCGTGGCGGCGCTGCTGAAGGGCGCAAGCCCCACCGATACCTTGCCGGAAAGCACAGCGCCGGCTTCCAGAGCCTCCGCCTGCGCCTGCTCCATCTGTCGCAGAATGACCTGCGCATGCCTGTAGACGACCTTGCCGGCATCGGTCATGACCACGCCCTGCTGGCTTCGGGTCAGCAGTTTCTGGCGGAAATGCTCCTCGATGCTTGCCAGTTGCTGGCTAAGCGCCGGCTGGGCGATATGCAGCACATCGGCCGCCCTGGTTATGCTACCCATGTCGACAATCGTGATAAACGATTTCAGGCGCCTGATATCCATCTGCTGTTGATCATCCCATTACTTGCTTGCAGGAATAAGATGCTCAATTTGCAGACAAAGTCCATCTTCCATTTCCCCGTCGGCCCCAACAGCGCCGATGGCGAAGGCGTCCGATCAGGCCGCCCTGAGAGAACCCCGATGGGCACCTGTTCCCTGACCGAGTTCGAACTGGCCGAGCAGCCGGTTCAGCGCATCGACCTCCGTCGCAAGCGTATGGCTTGCGGCGGTCATCTCCTCGACCATCGCGGCATTTTTCTGCGTGTCCTGATCCATCTGGTTGACGGCAACGTTGATCTGCTGAAGGCCGGACGACTGTTCCTGCGCGGATTCCACGATCGCGGCGACGTGCTGGTTGATCTCCTGCACTTCGGCAACGATGACATCGAGCGCCTTGCCGGTATCGCCGACAAGATGCACGCCCTCTTCGACCTGCTGGTTCGACTTGCTGATCAGCGACTTGATTTCTTTCGCAGCACCGGCGGAGCGTTGGGCAAGCTCACGCACTTCCTGCGCCACCACGGCAAAACCCTTGCCCGCCTCGCCGGCACGCGCCGCTTCCACCCCGGCATTCAGCGCCAGCAAATTCGTCTGGAAGGCGATCTCGTCGATCACGCCGATGATGCTGGAAATCTCGTTGGACGATTTCTCTATCCGCTCCATCGCCAGCACGGCCTGCCGAACGACCTCACCCGACCGTTCCGCGCCGACGCGCGTGCGGGAAACGAGCCGGCCCGCCTCATGTGCACGGTTCGCGGCATCCTTTACCGTTATCGTGATCTCCTCAAGGGCGGCAGCGGTTTCTTCAACGGATGCCGCCTGCTGCTCGGTTCGCCGCGCCAGATCATCGGACGCCGCCTTGATTTCATTGGCGCCGGCATCGATGCCGGAGGCATTTTCCGATACCCGCAGAAGCGCATCCTGCAATTTCCCGGCCGAGCCGTTGAAGTCGCTCCGCACCGCATCGAGCTGCTCGACAAAGGGATCGTCGATGCGGCAGGACACATCGCCATCGGCGAGCTTCGCCAGCGCATAGGCCAGACTGTCGACGGCAAAGCGAATGCTGCTCGCCTCATCAGCGGCCGTGCGTTCCCGAACCGCGCGCTCTTCTTCGCCAAGCGTGCGGTTGCTTTCCGCCTGCTGTTCCAGCGCAGCCTTTTGTCGATTGTTTTCGCGCAAAACGTCAAGTGAGCGGGCAAGATCGCCGATCTCGTCCCTTGTCTCGATATCCTTCAGGGTCAGCTGAAGATTTCCCTGTGCGATCTGGGCGGTCTCACCGATGATATTGGCGATGCGCCCGATGAACCGCCGCGCAATGAACCATCCCGCCAGCGCCAGCAGCACGGTGGCCGTCACGATCGTCACGGCGGCGTCACGCATCATTGCATGCAGCTGCGCAAACACCGTTTCTTCCGGCACCGAGATGATTGCGTACCATTTCATGTCCTGTGTCAGCATGACCGGCAAGGCGATGGCGAAGGACGCCGTTCCGTCCTGTGCAGTGATCTCCCGCTCCGCACCGGGGTTTGCAATCAGCTGGTCCCAGCCGGCGGTCTGCGCACCGCCATCCGCAAGGCTTTTTCCCATGATCGCCGCATCCGGATGGCTGATGATCTTGCCGCCGCCGCTGACGAGACTGACGAAACCCGTTCCCATGGGCCGCACGGTCGAAAGCGCCTTGCTTGTTTCATCAAGCGACAGGTCGAGGCCGGCAACCCCCAGCGGTTTGCCATCAACCATAACCGGCTTGGCGATCGAGGTAATAAGAACCTCCTTGCCGTCGATTGCATAAGAATAGGGTTCGACGACGACCGTTTTCTTCAGGGTGAAGGGCAATTGATAATAATCGCCCGGGCCTGCGGTGGCATAGTCGGTCAAAGCGGTATTACCTATTTTGTCGCCGCTGCGCACCCAATAGGGTATGTACCGGCCGGTCGCATCATGGCCTTGCCTGTTAGCGAAATCCGCGTCCTTGCCGTCAAACGCATTTGGCTCCCATCCGGTCCAGAGACCAAGGATATCAGGGTTATTGGCCAGCATCTGGTGAATGATCTGATCGGCCTTGCCCCGGTCCGCATCACCTGACTGTTTCATCGCCTCCAGAACCGAGGCGAGGCTGTTGACGATATGAATGGTGCCGCCGATAGTCTTTTCGGTCGCTAGCGCTTCGGCATGGGCGATCTGCCGAATACGCTCGAGATTGTTGGCCCTCGTATCCTCCATGGACCGATAAAACAGCACGGCCGAGGCCGTGATCGTCGCAAGGACACCGCACGCGGCGACCGCAAAAATATTCCGACCCGTCGTCGATTTAAAAAGCATGTCCCATCCCCCAAAACTATGCTGCGACGGTGGCGGGAGTTACGGGTGTGTGCGCAACTGTTGGCGACCGGGCTGGAGAGTGAGCTTAAGAATTTATGTTTAAGATTTACTTTAAGATCTGTTTTTCACGTGCAATTAAAGAACACCAATACTTTATAAAGTTGTAATATTGAAGTATATACAAACTATTACGCGATATTTTACCCCTGCATAGATACTTCCTCTGCGCAGGGGCTCTGCTTGATGCAGTGCGCAATTACGCTCTGCCGAAGCCGGGAACTATTGCGGTAACCTCAAGGCGCTCCAGAAGCCACGCAACTGTGCGGTCAATTCCGCATAGAGACCATAACGCCGCCCATAGTGCGAGATTTGCGCAGCATTCGGCTGGTAAGTATTCGCAACCCGTGTCATCGCCGCAACCGCCTCCTCATAATCAGGATAAAGCCCAATCGCCACGGCCGCGCCAATGGCCGCACCGAGCGCGCCCGTCTCGCGGGCCTCCGCGACACGCAGCGGAATTTCCAGAACATCAGCCATGATCTGCGGCCAATGCTGGCTGCGGGAACCGCCGCCGGACATCACGGCGCTTTCCACCGGCAATCCCGCTTCGCGCAGGACACCGATATGACGGCGATGTTCGAAACACACCCCTTCGAACAGGGCGCGCAACATGTGGCCCTCGCCATGCCACCCCGCGAGGCCGTAAAAGCCGCCCCGAAATTCCGCACCCAGCCGCGATCCGAAAATGAACGGATGGAAGAAAGGATCGTCGGCGCGCGGCGTGACGGAGCCGACCAATTCGTTGCAGCGCTCGAAGGCATGGTCGCCATGGTCGCCGCGAACACGATGCACGTACCATTCAAGATTGGCGGCGGAGGTGGCGCTGGATTCGATATTGACATAGCGGTCACGGCCAAAGGTCGTGACCATGAAGACGTCGGGACTGATGACCGGTTTGTCTGCGAAAACCTGATTGATGCTCCAGGTGCCAGCGATGATGGACGCTTCCCCGGCATTGATGACGCCCGACCCCATGGCGCTGGAGACCACATCAAAGAAACCGCCAATGACGGGTATGCCTTCGGGCAGCCCCGTGATGTCAGCAGCCCCGCTTGTCACATGGCCGACAATATCAGCCGATTCCACGAGACGGGGGAAGAACGCGAACCCGTCCTCAAGATCGTAAAGTGACAGGAGCTCGCGGTCGAGCCGCGCTTCCGGCAAGGCCAGCAGCCCCGCACCACTGAGGTCCGAAATATCGTTGGCAAGGCAATCCGTCAGGCGGAAATTGACGAAATCCTTGCAGAACAGGACCGTGCCGATCTGCCCGTATAGATCGGGCGCATGCCGTTTGACCCAGGCAAGCAGGCTGGGTGTTTGCGCAGGCCATGGCCGCTGCAGGCAGCGAGCCTGCAACTGCGCTCCGCTTTTCCGGTCAAGCTCGGCCGCCACATCGGCGGCGCGGCTGTCGAGCGACTGGATGCCGATCAGGGGCTGCTGGTTCTTGTCCAGAAGGTAAAGACCATTGCCGTGGCCGGCGCAGCCCACCGCCAGAATGCTGGAGGGATCGACAGAGGATTTTACCAGCAGCTGGCGGATCGCCTCGCAGCCGTTCTGCCATAATTCCTCAAGATCGCGCTCGACATAGCCGGGCTGAGGGAATGTCGACTGTCCGTCGATGGCGTGTTGCGCGATCTGCCGGCCCGCCGTGTCGAACAGCACGGCCTTGATGACCGTGTTGCCGACATCGAGACCCAATATGTGATTTTTGTCAGCCACGATTATAGATATCCCATGCTTCCTCGCCACCCGCACCCTGATGGATGATGGCCATCAGCGCTGCAACGACGGCCTTGGGATTGTCGTGCTGGTAGATATTGCGGCCATAGACCATGCCGTTCGCACCCTCGGCCACCAGAGCCGCCGATTTTGCCAGTACATTGCGCAAGTCCTCACGCCCCCCGCCCCGCACCAGCACCGGGCACCGCGCGGCTTCGATCACCTTGTGAAAATCGCGTGGATCGCTGGTCGGATCGGCCTTGATGATATCGGCTCCCATTTCCGAGGCAAGACGCACCAGCGTGACGATCTTTTCGGCATCGCCATCCACCTGATAACCGCCGCGCACATCATTGGGCAGCATCACCAAAGGTTCGATCATCAGCGGCATGCCGAAACGGTGGCAATCCGCCCGCACGCGGCTGATGTTTTCGACGCATTGACGAAACAGGTCCGGCTCGTCCGGCAGCATGAACAGGTTCACGACGACGCAGGCGGCATCCATCTCCAGCGCACCGATGATCGGATCGTGATGGTTCTGGAGCTGCGACCACATGTTTCTGTGGCGGGTGGAATTATAGGGATTGCCCATATCGATACGCATGACGAGAGCCGGCTTGTCGCGCTCCGGCCGCTGCTGCAGCAGATCGGCCTGCCCATAGGCCATCTGGATCGCATCGGGACCAGCCTCGACCAGCCTGTCCACGGTCTGCGCCATATCCTCCAGTCCGACGAGGAAGCTCGGCTCGTTGCAAACCCCGTGATCGATGGCCACATCAAGGCAGCCGCCATTGCGAAACAGCCGGTTCATGCGCGCCTTTTTCGAAATCCGCATCATCATGCATTCTCCTTGCATCTGTGTTGAAGCATTGCCGGCGTGACGCCGTAAAAAGTCTCCAGCTCATGGGTAAGCCGTTGCCGTTCCGCCGCCGTCTGGGCGGCCGGCCAGCCCAGCTCGCGTGCCACGACGTCCAAGATCGCGTCGATCAGATCGGCATCGATGACGCCGGTGATGGCGAGCGTCGTGCGCCGCAACACGAGATCGGTCAGGTGTCGCACGTGTTCGCAGCGGATCAGCCAGATCACCTCTGCGGCGGTGATCGGCGATTTTTCTGAAAGCGGCGCATCATCCGCACGGTCCCGGCAAAAGCCCATCAGATCGAAGGCGCGGGAGCCGTAAGCCAGAGCCAGATGCGCCGCCCGGTCTCCGGCGATCGAAAACTCCTCGGACAGCAAGGCCGGCAGGCTGCCTGCACCGGCAGGAAAATTCCTGCCGCCGCCGATTGGGCGATCCATGGTGCCAGTCAGCCGTCGGCGCCCAAGAAAGGCCAGAACCTCGTCGGTTACCTGCTCCCCAAAGGCTCTGAAGGTGGTCCACTTGCCGCCGATCATGCAGAGCTGCGGCGGATCGCCCGCAACGCGGTGGATGAAATGGCTGCGGGATATTTTTCCGGTAAAGGCGGCGTCGCTGCGCGGCAGCGGGCGTATGCCGCTGAAACTGAAGACGATGTCGGAATGGTCGATGTCAATCTGCGGAAAGACCTGCCGGATCGCGTCCAGAATATAATCCCGTTCCTCGGGCTCGCAGCGCACCCGTTCGGGACGATCCACCTTGATATCGGTCGACCCCGCGAGAACCCGGCCGAGATAGGGAAAGAGGATACAGACGCGATTATCGGCATTCTCAAAAAAGATCATATGGCCATTCAGGGCCTTGAGAAGCGCTTCGTTGGCGATGATCAGATGCGATCCCTTGGTTCCAGAGACGGTCGGTTTTGCTTTCTCCGCCACTGGTCCGGCGGCCAGCGCTCCTATCGTCTCGTCGATCCATGCGCCGGTCGCATTGACGATGATCCTTGGGCGGACGGGCAGGGTTTCATCCGCGCCCTCCAGCCGAAGACGGTACTCATCGCCTAGACGAACAAGTTCGGCATAGTTGAGCGCAATGCTTTGCGGTGCATCGGCACAGGTGTCGATCAGAAGCTCCAGCGCAAGCCGTTCGGGCTGGCTTATCCACGCATCATAATAGGTGGCGGAATATCTGATGTCCGGTGTCAGATCCGGCCAATGCTGCAAAGTTCCGGGCGCACCACGAAACGTGTGACGGGGCAGGATGCGGTTTTTACGGGTGACGAAATCATAGAGCATAAGGCCCGTCTTGATGGCGAGAGCGCCCCGGCTTGCAGGTTTTCCGCCGGAGCCGGCAAAGGTTGCCGCTGCGTTGAAGAGGCCGCTGAAAGTCGAAAAAATCGGGATCGTTGTCGGCAGCGGACGAACCATATGCGGCGCGAGCCTCAGAAGTGCATCCCGCTCCCGCAAGGACTCTGCCACAAGGCCGAATTCGCCGTTTTCGAGATAACGCAGGCCGCCATGGATCATGCGCGAGGGTGCGGCGCTGCAGCCTGAGGAAAAATCGTTCCGCTCGACCAGCAGCACCCGCAGCCCCTGCAAGGCGAGATCGCGGTAGGCGGCAATTCCGTTGATGCCGCCGCCGATAACGACGGCATCAAAATCACCATCGTGCCGGATGCGGCGCAGAGCGTCCTCGCGAAAACTGGGCATAGAAATACCGTTCGCTGGCTGATGACCAGCGTCCCAATGTTGTTGACCGTTTAAAGCGACATGAGAGACGGGACGAAAATGATGCGCTGTCGCCTGAAGCCCCGTCTCAGCTTACATAATCAGGTATCGAGCCCCACAAGATGCTCCGCGACGCCGGCGCTGATAAGCGCCAGTTCACTCTCCGTGAGGCGAAGACGCGCCGCCGCGGCGTTTTCAACCGCCTGAGCCGGATCGCGCGCGCCACACAGCGAAAATGTTATGCCGGGCTGCGCAATCGTCCAGGCAATCACCACCTGCGCGACCGAAGCCTCATGGTTGGCCGCCACCGGTTCCAGCACCCCCATCAACCGTGCGATTTTCTGGCGGTTCGCCTGGCTGAAGCGCGGATTTCCGTGACGCTGGTCGTCTTCCGCAAAAACCCGCTCCGGCCCGACCTTGCCCGAGAGGAGACCGAGCGCCAAGGACGAATAGCTGAGAACCGAGACGGCATTCTCCAGGCAAAGCGGCAGGAGCGTCGTCTCGATACCGCGCTTCACCATGGAATATTCTTCCTGAATGGCATCCAGCGCGCCGGTTGCGATATAGGCTTCGAGATCGTCCTGCGAGACGTTGCTTGCCCCGATGGAACGGATCTTTCCCTCCTCCTTCAGCCGCACCAAAGCCCCGACTGTCTCGGCAATCGGTGTCGTGGCGTCCTGCCAATGGGTGACGTAATGGTCGATATAGTCGGTTCCGAGCCGTTTCAAGCTCTCTTCGACCTCGTGCCTTATGGATGCTGCACCGAGATAGCGGTGAACCGGCTTGCCATCCTGATGGAAGAAATAAGAGCCCTCATTCACATGCCAGACAAGCCCGCATTTGGTGACCAGCACGACCTTGTCGCGCCTGCCGGCAATTGCCTTGCCAACGATGGTTTCTGCAAGCCCCATGCCATAGGCCGGCGCGGTGTCGATGAGGGAAATGCCCGCATCGATGGAGGCCTGGATAGCGGCGATGGACTGCCGTTCGTCGGTGCCGCCCCACATCCAGCCGCCGATGGCCCAGGTGCCAAGCCCCACGGCGGATGCGCTGATGGCGCTGCCGCCGATCGTCCGGGTCAATATTGCATCGTCCGTCACGAGGTTTCCCCTTCTTCATGATCCAGTAAATAGCCGGCTATCGCCTCGTCGACGACGAGCGAGGTCAGATAGCGGCCGGCAAGCGTGGCAGCCACCGGGCCGGCCTTGATTGCGCCCGCCGCCACGCCGATGATATTCGGGCACCGGGCAAGCTGCCCGGGGTCCAGCGCCACGACGCGCGAGTTGAGATCGATCCGCGCCAGCTGCCCGTCCGCCATGGTGAGGTGGGCGAGAAACTCCCCGGCAATGCCCGCATCAACCAGCGCCTGCCCGCCGCGGGCGGCATCCGGCAGAAGATCGTAATAACCGGAGCCCGGCGCTTCCACCGAGCCGATGCCGACCAGCGCCACCTGCGCCTGACGCGCCAGATCGAAGACCTCGCGGATCGATGCGACATTCATCAGCAGATCGCGCTGCTCCTCATCCTCGGCAAACAGCGGCGCATGCACGAGCGAGGCGCTGCCGCCCAGCTTTTCCGCCAGTTGCGTGGCGAGATGATTGACATCCGTATAGTGCTTGCCCTGGACGCCGCCCGTCAAAGGCACCACCCGCACATCGAAACGGCGCTCCGCCTGCAGATTGTCGACAACCGCGCTCACCGCCTTGCCGCCCGTAATCGCAATCACGTCGCCGTCACGGATCGTCTCCAGCAAATGGTTGGCGGCCACCCGACCCACCATCTGCAAGGCGGTTTCCGGATTATCGGATACCGTTGGCGTGACCACCGACTGCCTGAGGCCGAAACGGCGGGTGATCTCGCTCTCAAGATCCACCAGCCTCTGATAGGGGCTGGCGATGGTGATCTTCACCATGCCCGCCTTACGGCCGGCCGCAATCATGCGGTTCACCTTGGTATGGGAAAGATTGAGCCGCTCGGCGATCTCTGACTGCTTCACCCCCTCGATGAAATGCAGCACCAGGACGGAATACATCTGTCTCTGTTGATCGAAATCGTCCTTGATATCCAGCATAATCGTCTTTCTCCAGTTACCCATGGGCGTTCAATGGGCGCTCAGCGGCGACGCCTGACCAGATAGTGGTCGAACAGAACCGCAGTCAGCAATATGCTTCCCCTGATGATGTCCTGCCAGTAGACAGACACATTGAGCAAGGCAAGCGAACTGGAAACGACCGAGAGAAGGATCGCCCCAAGGATTGCACCGAGAATGGTGCCCGAGCCGCCCGAAAGGCTCGCGCCGCCGATAACCGCCGCCGCAATAACGTTGAGTTCCATGCCGACGCCAAAGCTCGGCTGGGCAGAACCGAAGCGGGCCATGTAGATAACGCCTGCAACACCGCACAGCATCGAACAAAGCGTGGTGGTGGCAAACACGACCCGGCCGACGCGGATGCCGGAATAGGCTGCGGCCTTGGGATTGCTGCCGGTATAGAACACCTTACGGAAGGCGGTCGTGCGCCGCAGCAGCAGATCGAAAGAGACGACCACCACCGCAAATATGATCAGCACCAGCGGAATGCCGCCAATCACACCCTGACCGATGAACTTGAATTCGGGCGGCAGGGAATAGAGCCCCAGTGGCCGCCCGCCGGTTGCCAGCAGGCACACACCGCGCGCAATCACCATGACGCCCAGCGACACGATGAAATGATGCAGGCCGATGACCGTGGTCAGGAATCCCATGGCCATGCCGACCAATGTCGTCAGGCAGATGGCCAGCCCCGCCGCCACCCAAGGGTCGACGCCGTTGAGGAACAGCCAACCGGCCGCCACCATCGCAAGTGCGGTGACGGAGCCGACGGAAAGATCGATGCCGCCCGAGATCAACAGGATCGTCATGCCCACCACGACGATGCTTTCGATGGCGAAGACCATCGCCATGGCCCGCAGATTATCCACGGTCAGGAAATACGGGGATATGAAGGACATCACCGCGAAAAGCGCGAGGATGATGACGATCAGCCCGGTTTCCCGCGCCTTGAGCGCCGGCTCCCACCAGGCGGTGCGGCGAACCGCCGTTTCGGCAAGGCTTGAAGGTGTTTCCGATGTTGCCATTTTCCCGCTCCCTCAGGCCCTTTCCGGGCTATGCACAATATTGATCGATGCAAGCTGCATGATCTTTTCCTCCGTCATGTCTTCGCCCTCGACCTCACCCGTGATCCGCCCCTCGCGCACCACCAGCACGCGATCGCTGACGCCGATGAGTTCCGGCAGCTCCGAGGATATGACGACCACGCCGACACCTTCGCGCGCCAACTCCCGGATCTGGCGGTGGATTTCGGCTTTCGCACCCACATCCACCCCGCGTGTCGGCTCATCCAGAAAGATGACCTCGGGCTCCACCGACAGCATCTTCGCCAGCGCTACTTTCTGCTGGTTGCCGCCGCTCAAGGTAGACACCGCATCGCCGACACTGTTCGCCCGCAATTTCAGCCGGCGCCCCAGCTCATCTGCCCGCTTCATTTCCTTGCGCCGTTCGATGAATCCCATGCCGTTCGATACCCTGCCGATATCGAGCGCGGAGACATTCGAGGCGATGGACATATTGAGGAACAGCCCGTCCCCTTTGCGGTCCTCGGAAAGATAGACCAACCCCTCGCGGATGCTGTCGCGGTAGTCTTTCAGCCTCAGCGGCCGGCCACGCAGCGTAACCTCGCCTCGCGGTTTCCCCTCCAGCCGGCAGACCGCCCGGGCGATCTCGCTTCTTCCCGCACCGATCAGCCCCGCCAACCCCAGGATTTCGCCCCGACGCAGATCGAAATTGACATCGAAAACGCGCTTTCCTTCATTCAAGGCACGGACTGAAAGAATAACGTCATCGGATTTCTCGTCGTCCGAAAGCTTTGGCGGATAGAGCTTGTCGAGCACACGTCCCACCATGCTGTTGACGACTTCCTCGGGGGAAATATCGGCAATATTCTCCGTCCTGATATGGCAGCCGTCGCGCATGACGGTGATGCGGTCGCAATGGTCGAAAATCTCCGCCATACGATGCGAGATATAGATGATGGCAATGCCCCGTTCGGCCAGCCGGTGCATGATCCTGAAAAGCGTCTGGGCTTCGGTCTCGGTCAAAGCCGCCGTTGGCTCGTCAAGGATGAGGATACGGCAATCCAGCGTCAGCGCCTTGGCGATCTCGACGATCTGCTGTTGCGAAATCGAAAGGTCGCCGGCGCGGCGGGTGGGATCGATATCGCCGATTTCCCGCAGCACGATTGCCGCCTGCCTTTCGAGGTCGCGATAGTTCATGAACCAGGAACGGCTTTGGCCGGTCTGCGACATGAACATGTTTTCGGCAACCGAAATCTCCGGGCAGAGCGCGATCTCCTGATGCACGAAGCCGATGCCAAGCCGGTTCGCCGCATTGGGCGAGGATATCTTGACCGGTTTGCCATCCAGCAGGATTTCCCCGCCATCCGGCTGCAAAATGCCGTCGATGATATGCATCAGCGTCGACTTGCCGGCGCCGTTTTCACCCGCCAGCGCGTGGATTTCGCCGCGCCGCAGCTCAAATGCCGCATTGCGCAGCGCCCGCACGGGGCCGAACGCCTTGTGAATATTCGTCATGCTGAGGATGACCTCACCCATAACGCCCTCCCGAACCTGCTTCCCCTTATGGCCGGCGAGGCGCAAACCTCGCCGGGTCCAGAGCGACGCGTCAGCGCCCCTTCATGTAGTCGTTGAGATCGAAGGAAGCGGCGTTAGCCTTGGTGATGACGGCGAAGCCATTGTCCATCGAAGGAACCTGCATCGGGTTGAAGCCGGAAACCTTGTAGTCGTTGAACGGGTCGATCAGATCCGAATGGGCGCCGAGAAAGGTGTTCATGAAACCCATGAAACCCTGAACGCCCTGATTGGGATTGATGGACATGTAGATATTGCCCTGCTTGATGTGCTCCAGCGTCGCGGGCGTGATATCCGCATGCAGGATCAGGACCTTCTTTTTTGCCTCGAGAACAGCGGTGGTCGCGCCTTCAGCCGAACCGGCCTCGGGGATCCATAATGCGCCGAGATTTGGATTGGCCTGCAGCAGGGCGCCAACCGCCTGATAGGCGACATTCGCATCCTGGTTGGTCGCCTGGCGGCCGACCAGCTTCATTTCCGGATAGGTGCGCCCCATATAGTCGATGAGGGCGGTGACGCGCAGATCGTGGTTGCTTTGTCCCGGATTTTCCAGAACGGCATATTCGCCTTTCTCGCCAAGCTTCTTGACGATTTCGTCAGCCGCGAATTTCGCCTCGGCAACATTATCAGAGGTGATGTAGGCGGTGCGCTTCGACTTCGGAGAATCCGCCGCAAACGTCGTCACCGAAACGCCGGAGCCAATCGCCTTGTTGATGGGTTCGATAAATGGATCGGCCTGCATCGGGTGCAGCAGGATGCCTTTCGGCTTTTTCACAAGCTCCTGCTCGAAGGACGCGATCTGCTTGGTGATGTCATATTCCGGCGTACCGGTAAAAACGGCCTCGCAGCCGAGTGCCTTCGCAGCCTGCTTGAAGCCCTCGAAGACCGGTACCCAATAGGGGTGGCTGGAAACCATGACGTTCATCACATAGGTCTCGCCCGGCTCGCAGGCGAATTTGCCCGCAGCGACGGCCTGAGAACCGGCACTAGCGGAAATTGCCACGGCTATAACACCCGCGGCAGCGGTCGATTTCAGAAAAGCCAACATATTCCCCTCCCAAGGACAATGACCTAGTCCGCAATAAATTTTATCTACTGTAATTTATTGCATGTCACTTGAGATAGCTGGAAACCCAGGTCACGTCAACGTAGTTTGAATTTTATTTTGTGCAGTGAAATTTATTGCGAAGCGCGAGTGCGGCCAAGATTGAAATCAGCGCAACCGATTCCCGCTTTGTCGATTTCCTGAAGTTGGCCAGGTCGCAAGGAAACTCTCGGGCTTGAGAAAAGAGGCAGCCGTAAGCGCAGGCCAGAAACGAGAAAAGGGTTTCTGATCGCTCAGAAACCCTTCTCATGAATTCGGATGGTGGGCGTGACAGGGATTGAACCTGTGACCCCTACGATGTCAACGTAGTGCTCTCCCGCTGAGCTACACGCCCTCCGTGGCGGCGGATAGACCACAAAACCGGTTGATGCGTCAACTGCTTTTTTTCGGTTTTGTGAAGGTTTTTTGAGAGGCCTTACGCCACAAGGAGTTTGTTGACCTCATCCACCAGATCGCGCAGATGGAACGGCTTGGAAAGCACCTTGGCGTCCTTCGGAGCCTTCGAATCGGCGTTCAGTGCAACGGCTGCAAAGCCGGTGATGAACATGACTTTGAGATCCGGGTCGAGTTCGGTCGCGCGCCGTGCGAGCTCGATGCCATCCATTTCGGGCATGACGATATCGGTCAGCAGGAGCGAAAAGGGCTCTTCGCGAAGCCGGTCATAGGCGCTGGCGCCATTGTCGAAGGAAGAAACCTTGTAACCGGCTTTTTCCAGCGCCTTGACGAGAAAGCGGCGCATATCGTTGTCGTCTTCAGCGAGAAGAATTTTCTGATTCATCATAAGTGACCGTAACTACTCAATGTTTGGAATACCCTAGCCCGATTATAGGATTTTCACGGTAAATATCCTGTGAACGCGTGAATCGGTATAGCGCTGCTTGGGCGACAGTATGGACTTGCCGCACCGTAACTGGCAACATGAACATCCCGATTGTTTGCGACATGGTAAATGGCACTGAATGGACTGGGTAACGGGTGAATATGAGCTTTTTGAGGTAACGGAACCTGCCGTTCAAACCCTGCCATTTGTCTATAATTCCCCCCATAGCGGCCGCTGCTACCCCATTTCCTTCCTGGAATCGGCACGGCTCGATTCGCACGAGATACGCCGCTCCGAAGATCACTTCGTCGACGAGCTGTTCGCGGCAGCACCGGAGATCGGCGCACCGCTTCTGAAGGCGAATTTTCCGCGCGCCTATCTGGACGTCAATCGCGAACCCTACGAACTCGATCCCCGCATGTTCGAGGGCACGTTGCCGCCTTATGCCAATATCGGCTCCATGCGGGTTGCCGGCGGTCTCGGAACCGTGCCGCGCATCGTCGCCGAGAATATGGATATCTATGCCCACCGCCTGCCGGTCGACGAGGCGCTCTCGCGTATCGAGACGATCTACAAGCCCTACCATGCCTGCCTGCGCCGCCTGCTGTCACGCACCCACGCCAATTTCGGAATGGCGGTACTGATCGATTGCCATTCCATGCCGGGCAATATCCGCGTCGCCGGCTCGAATCTCAGGCCGGATGTGATCATCGGCGATCGCTACGGCACCAGCGCATCCCAAGAAGTCTCCCGCGCCGCGCTGCATTTTCTCGAGGAACTGGGTTTTGTCGCGGTCTGTAACAAACCCTATGCCGGCGGCTTCATCACCGAACATTATGGCCGGCCGATCCGCTCGCTGCATGCGCTGCAGATTGAAGTCAATCGCGCACTTTACGTCGATGAAAAGACGCTTTTGAAGAAAACCGATTTTCCGGCCATCCAGGCATCGCTTGAAATCTTCATGCGCCAGCTCGGCGTCTTCGTTTCCGAATACGCGATAGAAACCTCGCTCGCTGCCGAGTAGCAGCTCTAATCACCCGCTAATTCAATCTTTTATCCCGGATCACCTGGCGGCCTGCCGGGCAAAAAAAACCGCGCCTTGGCGCGGTCAAGTCTAGGGAGGAAACACCCAAGGAGGGTATTTACAGTCAAAGACTGCAGGGTCACGCTACGCAGTATATGCACAATTGTCAATCATTTTATTTTATGCATATTTTTTAGGCTTTTGCTGAAAATATGGAAACGCCGTTCCCGTTATCCGTATGAGTGGACGGCGGATGTGATTCCGGTCTATGCATTGCGCCACAGAATTCAAACCCAATATTCAGGCGATGAGGTTTCGCATGCTGCCCGACCGGGATTTCTTCTTCAAACTTGCCGATGCCGCCAGCGCCGAGACGCTTCCCCGCTTCCGCACGGGCATTGCGGTCACCAATAAGCAGGATGGTGGCTACGACCCGGTGACGGAAGGCGATCAGGCAGCGGAAACCGCCATTCGCACCCTGATTGAGGCAAATTTTCCGCAGCATGGTATTCTCGGCGAAGAACACGGCAATGTCGGCCTCGACCGCGACCATATCTGGGTCATCGACCCGATCGACGGCACCCGCGCCTTCATTTCGGGCGTGCCCGTGTGGGGCACGCTGATCGGCTTCCAGTCGGCCGGCCGCGCCACGATGGGCATCATGGACCAGCCCTTCACCAAAGAGCGTTATTTCGCCGATGGCGAGGCGGCGTGGTATTTCGGGCCGGATGGCGAGCGGAAGATCCGCACACGCGACTGCGCTTCGCTATCGGACGCCGTGCTGTTCACAACGACTCCCCACATCTTCACTGCGGAAGAAAAGCCCCTTTACGAAGAAGTGCAGGATCAGGTCCGTCTTTTCCGCTACGGCGTGGATTGTTACGCCTATTGCCTGCTTGCGGCCGGCCACGTCGATCTGGTGATCGAATCCGGCCTGAAGCCCTATGATGTCGGCGCATTGATCCCCGTCATCGAACAGGCCGGCGGCATCATGACCACCTGGGATGGCGGGCGTCCTGAAAATGGTGGTCGCATTCTCGCAGCCGGCTCAAAAGCGGTGCACGAACAGGCGCTCGCCATTCTGTCCAAACTCTAGGCAGCCCGCTTGGGCGGCCATCACTCCGGCGCGAAAAACGCGTCGATGGCCGCCAGCGCCTGTTTGCGGAAAACGTCGCGCTCATGCAGCAATTCATGGCGCGCGCCGGTTATCGGAAGAAGCTGCGCCGCCCGGAAATTGCGTGAGAGCTCTTCCTGCGCCTTATAGGGCGTGATCGTATCCAGCATCGGGGCCAGAATAAGCGTCGGTACGGTAATGTTCGTCAGGTGATCCTGGCGGGTCACGCGGCCCATGGTCTTCAGCGCCTCATAGACCCAGCGCGCCGTCGGTGCGCCGATGAAAAGTTCCGGAAATTGCCGGTGCAGGGTCAGATTTCTGGCAAAACGCCTGGCGTCCGAGGTCAGCGGGTTGCCGTCGAAATCCCGCTCGCGCTGGTCCCTGCCGAGCTGAACCCTGCCGAGACCGACAAGACTCAACGCCGTCGCAACAATCCGGATCACGGGTGAGGGAACCGATTGCTGGCTATCCAGCTCGATGAAGGGCGAACAAAGCGCCAGACGGTCAATGCGGTTCGACAGGCCGGGAGCAGCCGCAAGTGCTGCAAGCGCGCCGGTGGAATGCGCGATCATGAAGAATGGCAGCCGCGTATCCGGCAGCACCACCTGCTCGAGAAAAAGGCTGATGTCATGCTGGTAGTCGAAGAACCGCCGCACATGCCCGGCGCCCGGCTTCTTCAGCAGCCTCTCGGAACCGCCCTGCCCGCGTGTATCGAAGGTCGCAACCCAGAAACCCATGGCGGTAAGATCGCCAACCGTTTCGAAATATTTCTCGATACATTCATTCCTGCCATGCAGCAGAACCACGGTTCCGCGGGCAATCTGGCGGCTGGCGCGGAAGATCGCATATCGAAGCTGTTTGCCGCCATGGCCGGCAAAATATCCGACGGTATGGTTGCCGGGAACCGGGTTGTCTTCACTGGCGCGCAATGTGGCTTCGATCATCGGTCTTTTCCGGCTTTTGTGCCTTTTCGGGATAGGTCGGCGGCGCGGGAAGGTCAAAGAAAAAATTGCCGGAACCGTCGGTTAAAGCAGTCGCGGTTCCGGCGAATAAGACAGAAGAAGAAGGGACGTTATTGCTTCTGTCCACGGAGAATGTCTCCGATGACCGATGTTTTATGGCTCTCAAACTGAACGATGCCGGAACCTGACGTTCAGCCATGGTTCATGTTGCTTTCACGTTTTTACGCCCCTTGACGGGGCGGCAAGCCATTCCCATCTCATTCATGCGGTCGCCAGAACGGGACCGCGCCAGATGTCCGGCCGTAGCCAGAACGGGACGCCGGACTTAACCGCAAACAGTCGCTTCTTAAGGAGGACACCATGCGTCACGTTGATTTTTCCCCCCTCTATCGTTCCACCGTCGGCTTCGACCGTCTTTTTTCGATGCTTGACGGCCTCGGCCAGCCCGAACAGGCCCAGTCCTATCCGCCCTACAATATTGAGCGGACCGGTGAAAACACCTATCGCATCACCATGGCCGTTGCCGGTTTCGATGAGAACGAACTCAGCATCGAATCCCGCGCCAATACGCTGACGGTGAAGGCCGAGAAGGCCACGGACGAAAAAACGGCCGAGGGAGAATTCCTGTATCGCGGCATCGCCACACGCGCTTTCGAACGCCGCTTCCAGCTTGCCGACCACGTCGAAGTCCAGACCGCTTCCTTGAAGAACGGCCTGCTTCACATCGACCTCGTCCGCAATATTCCGGAAGCAATGAAGCCGCGCCGCATCGCGATCTCGTCCGACAGCGCCGATGCGCCGAAGACGATCGAAGCCCAGATTTCCCCGGCTCAGGTCAACTAAGCTTTTCTGACATGCAAAAAGAACGGCCCCTTTACGGGGCCGTTTTTGTTTGCGGAAATCCTGTCAGCGAGCGGAGGCCGCCGCACCCTCTGCGGCAGCGGTTTCCGCGATCGCTGCCTTTTCATGCGCCTTGCGGGCATAACGCTGGGCAAGAACCGCACAGACCATCAGCTGTATCTGGTGGAAGAGCATGATCGGCAGAACGATCGCGCCTATGCTCTGGCCGGCGAAAATCGCGCCTGCCATGGGAACACCGCTTGCGAGGCTCTTCTTCGATCCGCAGAAGGTAATGGTGATTTCATCGGCCTTCTCGAAACCGAGCAGACGGCTGCCGAACATGGTTACGCACAGAACAAGCGCCAGAAGCACGATGTTGATGAGGATGACAACGCCGATATCCCTGATCGAAAACGTGTGCCAGATGCCTTCGATGACTGCGTCGGAGAATGCGAGATAGACCACCATCAGGATCGAGCCGCGGTCGACCGGGGACAGCAGCTTCTTGCGCGCCCGGATCCAGTCGCCGATCCAAGGCTGCAGAGCCTGCCCGACGATGAACGGCAACAGAAGCTGCAGGAAGATTTGCAGGAACGCGTCCAGCGAAAAGCCGCCGCCATGGCCGCCCACCGTAAACAGCAGGCCAACCAGCAATGGTGTCAGGAACATGCCGAAGATATTCGAGGCCGAGGCCGAACAGATTGCCGCTGGCACGTTTCCGCCCGCCATGGAAGTGAAGGCGATGGAAGACTGCACGGTGGATGGCAGCACGCAGAGAAACAGCACACCCATATAAAGCGGCGCCGGCAGGATGCTTTCGGGAATGAAACCGATCGCCACGCCAAGAAGCGGGAAAAGGCCGAAGGTGACGAGCAGGATCGCCAGATGCAGACGCCAGTGCAGGATGCCCGCAATCACCACATCCCGCGAAAGCCGCGCGCCATGCAAAAAGAAAAGAAGCGCGATCGCCAGTTTCGTCGCAAGCCCGAAATATTCCGCCGGCTCGCCGCTGATTGGCAAGATGGAAGCCAAAATCACGGTGGCCACCAGCATCATGGTGAAACGATCGGGCAGGAAGCGGGTCATGGGAGGTCTTTCCGGCATCGGTTTTGCTTGAAACGGTCGCCACTATCCCTCATCATGATTTCGGATGCAAAGATTAACAGTTATCACGATTTGAGATAATGCTGAACCTTCAACATCTTGCCAGCTTCGTCATGCTTCAGCAAACCGGCAGTTTCACGCTTGCTGCCGAGCGGCTGGGTATCGGCCAATCCACCGTCAGCCAGCATATTCAAAGGCTTGAGGCAGCCCTTGGCCGCCGGCTGATCGCCCGCAGCACCCACCAGGTGAAACTGACCGGTGAGGGCGAGGCGCTGCTTGGTTATGCCCGCAACATGCTGGAGATCGACAGCAAGGTCTCATCGCTCTTCAGTGAAACTCGTCTGCGCGGGCGGCTGCGGCTGGGCGTTTCCGAGGATTTCGTCGCCAGCCGGCTGACGGCCATTCTGGAGGAATTCATCCGCCTTTATCCGTTGGTGGATCTCGAGCTGACGGTCTCGCTGAGCGGTGTGCTTTACCAGATGCAGGATAATGGCGAGCTGGATGTGGTGCTCGCCAAACGCCGCCTCGGCGACAAGCTGGGTCACTTCCTTTACCGCGAACCGCTGGTCTGGCTGGCGCGCGACCCGGAACGCATGCTGAACCAGCCGGACGCCCTGCCGCTGATCGCCTTCCCGCCGCCCAGCATCACCCGAAAGGCGGCGCAGGAAGCATTGGACCGAGCCGGCCTCTCCTGGCGGATCGTCTGCACCTGTGGCAGCCTTAGCGGGCTGACCGCTGCGGCAAGAGCGGGCATGGGCATTCTGGTGCAGCCACGCAGCATGGCGCCGGCCGGTCTCAAGGAGATTGCGGCGGGTGTGCTGCCAGTGCTGGAAGATGTGGAATTCGTGCTTCAGCCCCGCAAGGGCGCGGATACGAAGCTGGTGCGCGCCCTTTCCGATCTCGTGTCGAGCAAGAGCATCGCACCCGGCAGCTTCGTATAGACTTCCTGGCGCATTTCCGAACGCAAAACCGCTTCGCAATTTTGCTGGAAATGCTCTAGTTTTCCCGTTTCGAGAGGCAACGGCCGACGCTGTCGCGCCAGCCGGCAATGGCGTTCTTCCGCTCACCCTCCTCCATATCCGGGCTGAAACGGCGGTCACGCCGCCAATGGTCGGCAAAGGCCTTGCGGTCCGGCCAGATGCCAGCGCGCGATGCTGCGAGCCATGCAGCGCCAAGAATGGTCGTTTCGAGGAAGACAGGACGATCGACGGGTGCTGCGAGAATGTCCGCCAGTCGCTGCATGGTCCAATCGGAAGCGACCATGCCGCCATCGACCCTCAGCACCGTCTTGCCATTGTCACCCTCCCAGTCCTTGCGCATGGCGTCCAGCAGATCGAAGGTCTGGTAGGCAACGCTTTCCAGCGCCGCACGCGCGAATTCCGCGGGGCCGGTGCCGCGTGTCAGTCCGAAGATCGCACCCCGCGCGTCGGCGTCCCAGTAAGGCGCGCCAAGACCGGTAAAGGCCGGCACGAGATAAACGCGCTGCCTGGGATCGGCCTTTTCGGCAAGCGCACTGACTTCTGATGCAACCGAGATGAAGCCAAGCTCGTCACGCAGCCATTGCACGGCGGCGCCGGCGATAAAGATCGAGCCTTCGAGCGCATAGGTCGTGACGCCATCAAGGCGGTAAGCGATCGTCGTCAACAGGCGGTTGGTGGAGGCGACGCGATCAGTGCCGGTGTTGAGAAGCGCAAAGCAGCCGGTGCCATAGGTTGATTTCATCATGCCCGGCTCGAAGCAGGCGTTGCCGATCACAGCCGCCTGCTGGTCGCCGGCGACGCCAAGGATCGGAATTTCCGCACCCAGCAGCGACTTGTCCGTCACGCCGAAATCGGCAGCGCAATCCAGCACTTCCGGCAGCATGGCGCGCGGAATATCGAGGATGGACAGGAGTTCATCATCCCAGGCGTTGTTTTCGATATTGTAGATCAGCGTTCGCGAGGCATTGGTGGCGTCGGTCACATGGCGGCGGCCGCCAGTGAGACGGTAGATCAGGAAACTGTCCACCGTACCGAAGCAGATGTCTCCCTTCACGGCTTTTTCGCGAAGGCCGCTGACGCTGTCGAGGAGCCATTTCAGCTTCGTGCCGGAAAAGTAGGGGTCGAGCAGCAGCCCGGTCTTTTTTGAAAAAAGCGGCTCCAGTCCCCGGCGTTTCAGATCCTCGCAGACAGGCGCGGCGCGCCGATCCTGCCAGACGACGGCGCGATGCACGGCCTCGCCGGTGTTGCGGTCCCAAAGCACAGTCGTTTCGCGCTGGTTGGTGATGCCGATCGCTGCGATATCGGATGCGGCGAGGCCGGCATCGGCAAGCGCCAGCCGGATGGTTTCCAGCACACTTTTCCAGATATCCTCGGCATCGTGTTCGACCCAGCCGGAGGCCGGGAAATGCTGCGGAAATTCTCGCTGCCCGACACCGATGACCCGCATGTCGCGATCAAAGACCATCGACCTTGTCGATGTCGTTCCCTGATCGATCGCCAGAATATAACCGCCCATATGTCACTCCCTTTCAGACGCAATGACGGGGCGGCAAAGCCGCCCCGGTTTAAGATTTCACGCAGACATTACTTCTGCCAGCTTTTGACCAGTTCGTCGTAATTGACGGTGACCGGCTTTTCCTTTTCGTTGGCGATCTTCAGCTGCGGCGCCAGATTGCCCTTCGAAACGGCGTCCTTGTTCCAGTAGTCGATATCATGTTCTTCCGCCAGTTTCGGGCCGATATCACCCTGCACACCGGCGCGCTCGATACGGGCCATGACCTTTTCTTGCTCGGCGCAGAGCGAGTCCATCGCAGCCTGAGCGGTTTTCGCACCCGACGACGCATCGCCGATTGCCTGCCACCAGAGCTGCGCCAGCTTCGGATAATCAGGAACGTTGGTGCCGGTCGGCGACCATTGCACGCGGGCCGGCGAGCGATAGAACTCAATGAGACCACCGAGCTTGGAGGCACGATCCGTGAAGCTCTGGTGATGGATGGTGCTGTCACGAATGAAGGTGAGACCCACATGGCTCTTCTTCACATCGACCGTCTTCGAGGTCACGAACTGCGCATAGAGCCAAGCGGCCTTGGCGCGGTCGTCGGGGGTGGATTTCATCAGCGTCCACGAACCCACATCCTGATAACCGAGCTTCATGCCGTCCTTCCAGTAGACGCCATGCGGCGAAGGTGCGACGCGCCATTTCGGCGAACCGTCTTCGTTCACGACAGGCAGGCCGGGCTTGGCCATATCGGCGGTGAAAGCTGTGTACCAGAAGATCTGCTGGGCGATATTGCCCTGCGCCGGCACCGGACCGGATTCGGAGAAGGTCATGCCCTGTGCTTCCGGCGGCGCATATTTCTTCAGCCATTCGAGATATTTCTCGATGGAATAGACCGAGGCCGGACCGTTGGTATCGCCGCCGCGCGCCACGCAGGAGCCGACCGGCTGCGACTTGTCGTTGACCTTGATACCCCACTCATCGACCGGCAGACCGTTCGGCAGGCCCTTGTCGCCGTTGCCGGCCATGGAAAGCCAGGCATCGGTGAAGCGCCAGCCGAGTGACGGGTCCTTCTTGCCGTAGTCCATATGGCCGAAGACCTTCTTGCCGCCAACATCACGGCCGGTGAAGAATTCGGCGATATCCTCATAGGCCGACCAGTTGACGGGAACACCGAGGTCATAACCGTACTTGGCCTTGAAATCGGCCTTGTTCTTGTCGTCATTAAACCAGTCGTAACGGAACCAGTAAAGGTTCGCGAACTGCTGGTCGGGAAGCTGGTAGAGCTTCTTGTCCGGCGCCGTCGTAAAGGCGCTGCCGATGAAATCCTTGAGGTCGAGGCCGGGATTGGTAACGTCCTTGCCCTCATTGGCCATGAAGTCGGTCAGGTTGCGCACCTGCTGGTATCGCCAATGCGTGCCGATAAGGTCGCTGTCATTCACCCAGCCGTCATAAAGGTTCTGGCCGGTCTGCATCTGGGTCTGGATTTTTTCCACGACGTCACCTTCCTGGATGATGTCGTGCGTGACCTTGATGCCGGTGATGGCGGTAAAGGCCGGCGCCAGAACCTTCGATTCATATTCATGCGTGGTCAGGGATTCGGAAACGACCTTGATGTCCATGCCTGCGAAAGGTTTCGCGGCATCGATAAACCATTGCAGTTCCTTTTCCTGATCTGCACGCGAAAGCGACGACATATCGCCGATTTCCTTGTCCAGAAACTGCTTTGCTTCCTCCATTCCGGCGAAAGCGGAACCCGTCATTGCCAGCAGCATGGCCGCCGTCGTCGTCATCAGATGCCGTCGCATGTCAGTCCTCCCAAGGGTTTGCGATTGCATGAAGTCTGCTGGTGCGGTTTTCCTCCGCCGCACCTTTTTCCTGCTCTAGACAAAACGGAAAACGCCGATGGCGTAGACCGCAGACAGAGCGAGAGCCCACCACAGGTTCGGGCCGACCAGCCCGAGCCATGCGAGATGAATGAAGGCGCTGCCGAGCAGCGAGATGAACAGCCGGTCGCCGCGCGTTGTCTCGAAGCGCAAGAGGCCGAAGCGGGGATTGCCGCCGGGCGAGAAATATTCCCAGAACCACATGCCGACGAGCAGCACGGCGATGGCGCCGAAAAACGCGGCCGTCTGCCAGGTCCAGGCCATCCAGGTAAAATCGGGCATCTTCGTCATGGTCAAACCCTCCCCAGCGCAAAGCCCTTGGCGATGTAATTGCGCACGAACCAGATCACCAGCGCACCCGGAATGAGCGTCAGCACCCCGGCGGCGGCAAGCAGGCCCCAGTCCATGCCGGCGGCGGAAACGGTTCGTGTCATCGTCGCGGCAATCGGCTTGGCGTCGGTCGTCGTCAGCGTGCGGGCGATCAGAAGCTCGACCCACGAGAACATGAAACTGAAGAAGCAGGCGACACCGATGCCGGAGGCGATAAGCGGCATGAAGATCTTCACGAAGAATTTCGGGAAGGAGTAACCGTCAATATAGGCTGTCTCGTCGATCTCCTTCGGCACGCCGGACATGAAACCTTCGAGGATCCACACCGCCAGCGGCACGTTGAACAGGCAATGCGCCAGCGCCACGGCAATGTGTGTGTCGATCAGGCCGAAGGCCGAATAGAGCTGGAAGAAGGGAAGCGCGAAGACGGCGGGCGGCGCCATGCGGTTGGTCAGCAGCCAGAAGAACAGGTGCTTGTCGCCCAGAAAACGGTAACGTGAGAAGGCGTAAGCCGCTGGAAGCGCCGCCGCGACCGAAATCACCATATTCATCACGACGTAGGTAATCGAATTGATGTAACCCGAATACCAGGATGAATCCGTGAAGATCGTCCTGTAGTTCTGCAACGTTGGCTGGTGCGGATAAAGCGTCATGGATGAGACGATTTCCGAATTCGTCTTGAAGCTCATATTGATGAGCCAGTAGATCGGCACGAGCAGCAGGATGATGTAGATCGTCGGCACCAGCCATGAAAAACGCGACGGCCCATGGCGGCGGCGCGAGCGCGAATTCGCGGCAAGGCTGGCTAGGGCCGCCGCTGACGCTCTCGCCGACGGATTGCCGATGCCGTTGCGTTCCACGCTTGTGGTGACATTCGAGGCGCTCATGTCTCAAGTCTCCGCGTCGTGGCTGGTCATGACGGTGTAGAACACCCAGGACAGCAGCAGGATGATGAGGAAGTAGATCAGCGACATGGCCGCCGCAGGCCCGAGGTCAAACTGGCCGAGCGCGACCTTCACGAGATCGATGGACAGGAAGGTCGTGGAATTGCCGGGGCCGCCGCCGGTGACGACGAAAGGCTCGGTATAGATCATGAAGCTGTCCATGAAGCGCAGCAGGAAGGCGATCAGCAGCACCCGCTTCATCTTCGGCAGCTGGATGTACCGGAACACCGCAAACCGTGACGCGCCATCGATCCTTGCCGCCTGATAATAGGCGTCCGGAATGGAGACGAGGCTGGCGTAGCACAACAGCACGACAAGGCTTGTCCAGTGCCACACATCCATGATGATGACCGTAATCCACGCGTCGACGGGATCGTTGACGTAGTTATAGTCAAGCCCAAGCTGATTGGCGTAATAACCGAGCAGTCCGATATCGCTGCGGCCGAACACCTGCCAGATCGTGCCGACAACATTCCAAGGCACCAGCAGCGGCAGCGCCATCGTCACGAGGCAGACCGGCACGCCGATGCCGGATTTGGGCATCTTGAGCGCGATGAATATGCCGAGCGGAATTTCGATCGCCAATATGATGCCGGAAAACACCAGGTTTCGTCCGAGAGCGTTCCAGAAGCGATCGGAACTGAGGATTTCCTCGAACCATTGCGTTCCCGCCCAGAAGAACTGGTTGTTGCCGAAGGTGTCCTGTACCGAATAGTTCACCACCGTCATCAGCGGAATGACGGCGGAAAAGGCGACCAGCACCAGCACCGGCAGCACCAAGAACCACGCTTTGTTGTTCCAGCTCTTTTCCATGGTCAGGCTCCCATCTTCACGCGCCAGGAATCGGCAAAGACGCCGATCGCGGCCGGATCGAAGCGAACACCCGCTTCCGCCGGAATTTCCTCGTCTTCCGCAACGACAATCGCGAGCTTCTGGCCGGCGAACCGGGCGCGCACGATCTTCTGCCGGCCGATATCCTCCACCTTGTCGACGGTGATGGGCATACCGCCCCGTTCCAGCCGGACAAATTCCGGGCGGATACCGATCTCGATGCGTTGCGCCCCGTCAACCTTTGGCGCACCTGCCAGCGGCACGCCGAGGCCACCGACAACAGCTGTCGCGCCTTCGATGCTGGCGGGCAAAACGTTCATGCCCGGTGAGCCGATGAAATAACCGACGAAAGTGTGTCCCGGCCGTTCGAAGAGTTCGGCGGGCGTACCGATCTGGACGATCTGCCCGTCATACATGACGACCACCTTGTCCGCGAAGGTCAAAGCCTCGGTCTGGTCATGGGTCACATAAACCATGGTGAAACCGGACTGGCGATGCAGACGCTTCAGCTGCGAGCGCAGCACCCACTTCATATGCGGATCGATCACCGTCAGCGGTTCGTCGAAAAGGATGGCATTGACGTCGGAACGTACCAGGCCCCGCGCCAGCGAAATCTTCTGCTTCTGGTCTGCCGTCAGCCCCCGCGCATGGCGTTTGGCCATGCCGGAAAGATCGGTCATTTCGAGAATTTCCCGCACCCGGCGGTCAACCTCGGCCTCCGGCACATGCCGGTTCCTCAGCGGAAAGGCCAGATTGTCGTAGACCGTCATCGTGTCGTAGACGACCGGGAACTGGAACACCTGCGCAATATTGCGGTCTTCGGTGGCAAAATCGGTCACGTCAGTTCCGTCAAAGGCGATACGGCCTTCCGACGGACGCAGCAGCCCGGAAATGATATTGAGCAACGTGGTCTTGCCGCAGCCGGAAGGGCCGAGCAGCGCATAGGCGCCGCCGTCCTCCCATTCGTGATGGACTTCCTTCAGAGCATATTCGCCGGCAGCCTGCGCCTTGGCATTATAGGCGTGGCGGATATGATCGAGCGTGATGCGTGCCATGACCGATCTCCCTTACGCCGCTTCGCCGATGGCGCGGCCATTCGCGTCAAAGGCCATCAGGTGTCTTGTATCGAGAAAGAGCTCGATATCTCTGTCCGGTTCGATGTCGTGGATGCCATGCGCCAGCATAACCCAGCGCCTGCCGGAAAACTCCACATGCACGAAGCTCTCCGATCCGGCGATTTCCGAAATCAGTGTCCGCGCCCGGATGGATTGCCGCGCCTCACCCTTTGCATACGGGAAAAGATGATGCGGCTGGAAAGCAATGGTCAAAGGTCCATCCGGCACGGCCGCAAGATGCGCCGGCACCGCGACAACGGCCTGGTCGGCACGGGTGAAAGCCCCACCCGTCTTGATGACCTCGATGGTGTTGAGCGGCGGGTCGGCGAAGATTTCCGCGGTCACGATATCCACCGGACGCCGGTAGACCTCGATGGTGCGGCTAAACTGCGTCACCCGCCCTTCGTTAAGCGTTGCGGTGTTGCCACCAAGCAGCAGCGCCTCGGACGGTTCGGTCGTGGCATAAACGAAGATCGCGCCGGATTCCGCGAAAATGCGCGGCAGTTCCTCGCGCAATTCTTCGCGCAGCTTGTAATCGAGATTGGCCAGCGGTTCGTCTAGCAGCACCAGATTGGCGTTCTTGACGATGGCGCGGGCAAGTGCTGTGCGCTGCTGCTGGCCGCCGGAAAGATTGAGCGGCGTGCGGTCGAGATAGGGCGTCAGCTTCAGAAGCTCGGCCGCCTTCCTGACTTCCCTGTCGATGGTCGCCTGATCCTTGCCGGCAACCCGCATCGGCGAAGCGATATTTTCATAAACGGAGAGCGCCGGATAGTTGATGAACTGCTGATAGACCATGGCGACGTTGCGCTTCTGCACCGGCCAGCCCGTCACGTCCTCGCCATTAAAAAAGATCGAGCCGGCGCTCGGCTTGTCCAGCCCGGCCATCAGCCGCATGAGCGTCGTCTTGCCCGAAAGTGTCGGTCCAAGCAGGACGTTCAGGCTTCCGCGCTGCAACGTCAGATCGATCGGGTGAATATGATATTCACCGCCAACCATCTTCGAGACGTTTCGCAATTCAAGCATGGTGATCCAAAGCCTCCTCCGCTTTTCGATCGGATCGTCAGATTGCCTTCAAGCGTTCACCTGCAATGTCTTCGATATAATCCTCCAGCCCACGCACCTCTTCGGGGGTTAAAAACAGTCCCTGCTTGGTGCGGCGCCACAGAATATCTTCCGCCGTCAGCGCCCATTCCCGCGTCATCAGCCAGCGCACCTCGGCCTCATAAAGCGTACCGCCGAAATGCCGTCCCAGCGCTGCGATCTCCCCCGCATTGCCGATTATCGACATTGCATCCGTTCCATAACAGCGGACGAGCCGCTTGGCATGACGCTCATCAAGGAAAGGATAACGCGACCGCAAGGCCGCAACCTCCCCCGCATAGGCCTCGGCACCAAAATTTCCACCCGGCAAATGCGAACCCGCCGTCCATGGCGAGCCCTTTTCACCCAGCGCATCGCCAATTTTTTCAAGAGCATGTTCGGCAAGCCGCCGATAGGTCGTGAGCTTCCCGCCGAATATATTGAGAAGCGGCGCTTCGCCTTCCGCACCCTCGGTTTTCAGCACATAATCGCGGGTGGCTTCCTGCGCTTTCGATGCGCCGTCGTCAAACAGCGGCCGCACGCCGGAATAGGTCCAGACGATATCGGCCGGCGTCACCGGCTCAGCGAAATATTCGCTCGCCGCGCTGCAAAGATAGCTGATCTCCTCATCGCTGATCTTAACAGCACGGGGGTCGGCGGTATAGTCGCGATCCGTCGTACCGATCAGCGTAAAGTCCTGTTCGTAAGGGATGGCGAAGATGATGCGGCCGTCCGGATTCTGGAAAAAATAGGCGCGCGGATCGGAAAACTTCCTGCGCACGATGATGTGGCTGCCCTGCACGAGGCGAACATTGTGGACATTGTTCTTGCCGAATGTCGACGCCAGAACCTTGTCCACCCAAGGGCCGGCGGCATTCACCAGCATGCGCGCCCGATAGGTCGCGGTTTCTCCGGCCGCACTTTTTGTTTCGACCCGCCAGAAGGCGCCTTCACGCCGCGCCGAAACGACCTGCGTGCGGTTGAGGATCAGGGCGCCGCGATCGGCCGCATCCCGGGCGTTCAGCACCACCAGCCGGGCATCGTCCACCCAGCCATCGGAATATTCGAAAGCCTTGGCAAAAACCGGTTTTAGCGGTTTTCCGGCTGGATCACGGCGCAGATCGAGTGAGCGGGTGGCAGGCAGAAGCTTGCGGCCGCCGAGATGGTCGTAAAGAAAAAGCCCGAGACGCACGAGCCAGGCCGGGCGCACGCCGCCCTTCTGGAACGGCAGCACGAAGCGCATCGGCCAGATGATGTGCGGCGCCATGGCCCAGAGCACTTCCCGTTCCATCAGCGCTTCGCGCACCAGACGAAACTCGTAATGTTCGAGGTAACGCAAACCGCCATGGATGAGCTTGGTGGCGGCGGACGAGGTGCCGGAGGCAAAATCGTTCATTTCCGCAAGTGCGACGGAATAGCCCCTGCCGACGGCGTCACGCGCAATGCCGCAGCCATTGATGCCGCCGCCGATCACGAAAACATCGTGGATTGCCTCGTCAGACATGGACCCTCCCGCGCTTTCATCGACGCTCTCCTCATCGATATATTGAAAGCACAGCCATCTAATTCGAAGA
The DNA here is from genome assembly GCF_049843495.1 of Agrobacterium sp. M50-1. Taxonomy (NCBI): domain Bacteria; kingdom Pseudomonadati; phylum Pseudomonadota; class Alphaproteobacteria; order Hyphomicrobiales; family Rhizobiaceae; genus Agrobacterium; species Agrobacterium sp. M50-1. The sequence continues at coordinate 836,636 of NZ_JBBHZH010000001.1, forward strand.
CAAAACGAATGTCAAACGAAATCCAAGAGCCCTTTAATCAGGCGTCGCGGCCCTCGGTTTCGATCAGCCGGACATCGTGATCAGCACAGATGGTACGGATGGAATCAACAGGACAATGATCGGTAATGAAGGTATGAACCTGCGAAAGATGACCGATACGCACGGGGGCCGTGCGCTCGAATTTAAGCGAATCCGATACCAGAATGACATGGCGCGCGTTGGAGATGATCGCCTGCGCCACCTTGACCTCACGGAAGTCAAAGTCGAGCAAAGCGCCATCCTCATCGATGGCCGACACGCCGATGACGGCAAAATCGACCTTGAACTGGCGGATGAAATCCACCGCCGCCTCGCCGACGATACCGCCATCGGAACCGCGCACGACACCCCCGGCAATCACCACTTCGATGCCGGGGAAGACCCTCAACCTGTTGGCAACATTGATGTTGTTGGTAATAACCATCAACTCGTGATGATCCGCGAGCGCCTCACCAACTGCCTCGGTCGTCGTGCCTATATTGATGAAAAGCGACGAGTTATTGGGGATGAGCGCGGCGGCGGCGGCGCCAATCGCCTGCTTTTCCGATGAGGCGATCGCGCGCCTCGCCTCGTATTTGACGTTTTCATTGCCGCTTGGAAAGAGCGCGCCGCCATGGATGCGGGTCAGCACCCGCGTATCGCAGAGATCGTTCAGATCCTTGCGGATCGTCTGGGGTGTCACCGAAAACCGCGCCGCCAGTTCATCGACCAGCACCCGGCCGTTCGCTTTCGCCAGCGCAACGATTTCATCCTGACGCGGTGTGAGCAGCATTTCACCCTCCCTCCTCTTTCAATTTTTTCGTTTTATTGAAGAGCGAACGAAAAACCAATGTCAAGGGAGGGTTTGCGGGCGGAAGGATCGCCGGTTAGCGGAAACCATCAAAAATCTTATTAGCCGGCTTTTTGGGCAGGCACAGCATCCGCTCCCTCGCTGCGGGTAACGGAAAATGCCGCGGAAGCGGTATGGAACGTATCACCGATGCCAATCAGCACAGGTTCGTTCACGCCCAGTCTCTCGACTGCCGCAGCCAGTTGCGCAAGCGAACCGCACCATCGTTGCTCATTGGCGCGGCTGACGGAAATCATCACCACCACGGGTGTTGACGCGGGCATTCCCTGGGCAAGCAGGCAGGACTGAATATCACCGGCGGTTCGTCCGCCCATATAAAAGACAGTGGTAACGGAGGGGTTCGAGAGAGACTGCCAGTCGATATTCTCCGGCAGCTTGCCCTGCCGGGAATGACCGGTGATGAAGCGCACCGACTGGGCATGGTCGCGATGGGTCAAGGACACACCCAGGCGCGAGGCCATGGCGCTTGCGGCAGTGATGCCGGGCACGACTTCGACCGGGATATTTTCGGCCTCCAGCGCCGCGATCTCCTCACCAGCACGCCCGAAAATCATCGGATCACCGGACTTCAGCCGCACCACCCGCTTGCCTGCCTTGGCGAGGCGGATCATCATCTCGTTGATGTCTTCCTGCCTGCAGCTTTCCCGGCCGCCACGTTTGCCGACCAGCAGGCGCTTCGCTTCCCGCCGCGCCAGTTCCAGCACCTCGGCTGAAACAAGATCGTCGAACAGGATGACATCGGCCGCCTGCAAAGCGCGCACCGCTTTCAGGGTCAGCAGTTCGGCATCGCCCGGTCCGGCACCCACAAGCGTCACAAGGCCGCGACCCGATCCCCCTCGCCTGGCCTGCGTTCCGATATCCGCAAGCAGCCGTTCTTCGCTGCCTTCATCCAGCCTTTCGGTAAACGCCCGATCGACGAATTTTTCCCAGAAAGAGCGTCGCGCCGGACCCGGAGCGAGCCGCAGATTGACGCGCTCGCGGATTAGCTGAGCAAGCGCGCCCCAGTCCTTGAGGGCCAGCGGCAGCAAGGTTTCGATGCGCCGGCGAATGGCCTGCGCCAGAATGGGTGCGGCGCCATCGGTGGAAATCGACACCACCACCGGCGAGCGATTGACGATGGAGCCGAACTGGAACTGGCAGAACTCCGGCTTGTCGATGACATTGACGGGAATACCGGCCGCTCGTGCGGCATGGTAAAATCTTTCCGCCTCTTCATCCGTCTCGCAATCCGCCAGCGCCAGTTCCGCGCCCTTGAAAATATCCGCACCCCATGAACGGTCATGCCATGTCAGCGCCGGGCTTTTTGCGACGAGCGCCGCGAAGCTTTCCGAAAGCTCGCTTTCCTCGCAATAAAGACGAAGTTCCGCCCCGCAGGCCAGCAGCAGTTCCGCCTTCCAGGCCGCCCCATCCGATCCGCCCGCTAGCACCACGCGCTTGCCCTCAAGCCCCCAGAAGACCGGCAGCTTGGCGAGTTTTTCCATGCGGGCCGGTTCATTCCGCTGCGGATTTAAGGCATCCATCGATGATCCCCCTGATTTCAGCGCGGCAGGAGCCGCAATTGGTTCCGGCATTCAACGCCTTGCCGATGGCTTCGACACTGTGGCAGCCATCACGGATGGCGGTCGTGATCTGGTTCACCCCGACGTTGAAGCAGGAGCAGACAGTCGCGCCCGGGTCGGCCCGACCGGCACCGGGACGCCCGGCGACCAGCGCGAAACGCATGCGCAAATCTTCATGGCGTTCGGAAAGCTGCGATATCGCCCAGTTGCGGGCGACTGCCACCGGCTCCTTGGCGATGAACAGCGCCGCCAGCAGAATATCGCCGTCGAAGAAGGCGAGGCGCAGATCGCCCGTCTGCCGGTCGCTGTAACCCAGCGGCTCGATCCTGATATCGATGCCGAAAACCTGCCGCGCCCAGAGCGTCCAGTCCTGCGGCTCATCTTCGAAGGCAAGCTCCATGCGATAGCCGCCATCGGCTTTGGCGATGGCCCAGTAGGCGCAATCCGGCGCATCCGGCCGGGTGCGGGAGATGGCGAAACCATAGGCCTTCGCCGCAAAACGCCTTGCCTTCACGCCCATGTTTTTCGAGGCGGGCTGGCCGGAATGCGGATCCGTGACAGGTGCCACAACCACATCGATGCGCGCCCGCGAGGCGAACTGATCGTTCCAGTGCATCGGCGCAAAGACCGAGCCGCGCGCCTGCCTTTCGCTCACTAGCGCCCGCAGCAGAACCTTGCCATGCGGGCTCTCCAGCTCCACCAGATCGGCGCTTTCAATTCCGAGCGCCTGCGCATCGCGCGGGTGAAGTTCGGCGAAAGGTTCGGCAATATGGGCGGTAAGCCGCGCGCTTTTGCCGGTGCGGGTCATGGTATGCCATTGATCGCGGATGCGGCCGGTATTCAGTGTCAGCGGATAATCGGGCGATGTCCTGCCGGTTTTCGGCAAGGCGGTGGCGATGAATCGCGCCTTTCCATCGGCATGGTAAAAACGGCCGTCTGCGAAAAAGCGGGTAACGGCGGCCTCGCCAGGTCGGGCTTTCGGCCATTGAAAGGGCGGCATCGTTTCGTAGGAGAGCTGGTCGATCCCGCTGATATCGAAATCGCGGCTTCCCGCATTCTCGAAGCCGGACAGAGCGGCATGTTCGGCAAAAATCTCCGATGGCTGGCCATAAGCGAAGGCGGCGTCGAAACCCATGCGCCTGCCCACCTCCGCCATTTGCCACCAGTCGGCCCTTGCTTCGCCGGGCGCATCGAGGAAACCGCGCTGGCGGGAAATGCGCCGTTCGGAATTGGTGACCGTGCCGTCCTTTTCCCCCCAGCCAAGCGATGGCAGAAGGACATGGGCATGGCGGGCTGTATCGGTATTGGCCATGACATCGGAAACGACGACGAAAGGACAGGCCTTTATCGCCGCTTCGACGGCACCGGCATCCGGCATGGAAACGACGGGGTTGGTGGCCATGATCCATAGCGCCTTGATGCGGCCATCCGCCACCGCCCGGAACATATCCACCGCTTTCAGCCCGGGCTTTTGCGCAATGGCGGGTGAGGCCCAGAAGCGCTGCACACGGTCGCGGTCCTCGGCGCTTTCGATGGCCATATGGGCGGCCAGCATGTTTGCCAGCCCGCCAACCTCGCGCCCACCCATGGCGTTCGGCTGGCCGGTCAGCGAAAACGGCCCCATGCCCGGCCGGCCGATGCGGCCGGTGGCGAGATGGCAATTGATGATGGCGTTGACCTTGTCGGTGCCGCTCCGCGACTGGTTGACGCCCTGACTGTAACAGGTGACGGTATTTTCCGTGCGTTCGAACAAGTCGTAAAAGGAAATCAGTTCCGCAACTGTCAGGCCGGTCGCCTCGGCGATATCAGGCAGGCTGTGTCCGGTTGCTGCCTGCATCGCGGCGTCAAATCCGGCCGTATGGTTTTGGACGTAAGCATGATCGATCACGGAACTGCGGAAAAGATGCGCCAAGAGACCGGTAAACAGCGCCACATCTCCATCCGGGCAAATGGCAAGGTGCATATCGGCAATATCGGCACTCATCGTCCGGCGCGGATCGATGACGACGACCTTCATCTCCGGTCGCGCCGACTTGGCGGCGGCAAGCCGTTGATAAAGGACCGGGTGGCACCAGGCGAGATTGGAGCCGGTGAGGATCACCAGATCGGCAAGCTCCATATCCTCATAGGTGCCCGGCACCGTGTCAGCACCGAAAGCACGGCGATGGCCGGCGACGGAAGACGACATGCAGAGCCTTGAATTGGTGTCGATATTGGCCGAGCCGATGAAACCCTTCATCAGCTTGTTGGCGAGGTAATAATCCTCCGTCAGCAATTGGCCGGAGACGTAAAAGGCGACCGAATCCGGGCCATGCTCGGCAATGGCTTCAGCGAAACGGGAAGCGACGAGGTCAAGCGCTTCGTCCCATTCAACTCGTTTGCCGCTGATTTCAGGATGAAGCAGGCGTCCGTCGAGATCGATGGTTTCGGCGAGAGCCGAACCCTTGGAGCAGAGCCTTCCGAAATTGGCGGGGTGATCCTGATCGCCCCTGACGGAAACGAGGCCATTGTCATTGACGGTGGCGATGACACCGCAGCCGACGCCGCAATAGGGACAGGTGGTTTTGGTTTCAACGGGCATGAGGCTGCCCTCTCAGTGAGTGGCGGTTACCCCCCTCTGTCCTGCCGGACATCTCCCCCTCAAGGGGGGAGATCAATTGCGGCACCGCCCTCCATTCACAGCGTACACCGCCGCCCGTAGAGATGCTGGGAGCATTCACCTTGTCGATCTCCCCCCTTGAGGGGGAGATGCCCGGCAGGGCAGAGGAGGGTACCATCGCCGCCATCGCAATTCACTCCGCCGCAATCATCAGAGTTTCAAGCGCGATGGAAAGCCGGCCATCGAGATTACGGACAGGGATAGTCTTCACCTCACCCTCATCCGCCCCCAAAGCCTTGCCGGTTTCCAGCGAAATGACCCAATTGTGCAAAGGACACGTCACCGACGCCCCATGCACGATGCCCTGAGACAACGGCCCGCCCTTATGCGGGCAATGATCCTCAATCGCGAAGACCTGATTTTCCGCCGTGCGGAACACGGCGATCTTGCCCATCGGCGTTTTCACGCAACGTGCGCCGCGCAGCGGGATGTCGGAGATGTCGCCAATATCGATCCAGTTGCTGTCCATCGTTCTTACTCCGCCGCCTCACTGAAACCGATTGCCGCCATCGGTTTGAATTCATGCTTGTCATGGCCGGACACACGCTCGGACCAGGGATCGACCTGCGCGAATTTCTGGCTGAAGACGAAGCGGTCGAAATAGCCCTTGCGCTTGTCAGCATCGTCCATGATCTGGCGGCGGACTTCGTCGTAGCCGATACGCTTGGCCCATTTGTAGATGCGCTCAAGGTAACGCGCCTGTTCGCGGTACATCTGGGTCAGCGCCACGATATACTCCAGCGCTTCGTCCTCGGTTTTGACGAGGCCCAAGACTTCCGTGCCCTTGATATCGAGACCGGCGGCGCCGGCGAAATGGATCTCGAAACCGGAATCGACGCAGATAACGCCGATATCCTTGCAGGTCGCCTCCGCGCAGTTGCGCGGACAGCCCGAAACGGCAAGCTTAAGCTTGGCCGGCGTCCACGAACCCCACATGAATTTCTCGATGCGGATGCCAAGCCCGGTGGAATCCTGCGTGCCGAAACGGCACCATTGCTGGCCCACGCAGGTCTTCACCGTGCGAAGTCCCTTGGCATAGGCCTGACCGGAAATGAAACCGGCCTTGCCGAGATCGGCCCAGACCGCCGGCAAATCCTCTTTCTCGATGCCGAGAAGATCGATACGCTGGCCGCCGGTGACTTTCACCATCGGGATTTCGAACTTGTCGACCACATCCGCAATTGCCCGGAGTTCGGAGGAAGAGGTGACGCCGCCCCACATGCGCGGCACGACGGAATAGGTGCCGTCCTTCTGGATATTGGCGTGAACGCGCTCATTGATGTAACGCGACTGATAATCGTCGGCATATTCATCCGGAAAATCACAGACGAGGTAATAATTGAGTGCCGGGCGGCACTTGGCGCAGCCGCAGGAGGTTTTCCATTCCAGCTCCTGCATCACGGCGGGAATGGTCTTCAGGCCCTTGGCCTTGATCAGACGACGGACATCGTCATGGCCGAGATCGGTGCATTTGCACATGGGCTGCACGGCAGCGGGATTGTAGCTGTCGCCGAGCGTCAGCGTCATCAATTGTTCGACGAGGCCGGTGCAATTGCCGCAGGAGGCGGAGGCTTTTGTGTGAGCGCGCACATCATCCAGAGAAGCCAGCCCCTTGGAGGTGATGGCTGAGGTGATCTTGCCCTTGCAGACGCCGTTGCAGCCGCAGATTTCCGCATCATCCGGCAAGGCTGCAACGGCCGCCATAGGGTCCAGCGGCGACCCTCCCTGATAGGCCTGGCCGAAGATCAGGGTTTCGCGCATGGCGGAAATATCGGTCGATTTCTTCATCAGATCGAAGAACCACGAACCATCCGCCGTCTCGCCGTAGAGAACCGCACCGATAATGCGGTTTTCCTTGAGAATGAGGCGCTTGTAGACACCGGCGGTGGCGTCACGCAGCACGATTTCCTCGCGGTCGTCGCCCTCCGCGAAATCGCCGGCGGAAAACAGGTTGATGCCGGTGACCTTCAGCTTCGTATTGGTGACGGAGCCGTGATATTCGGCCGAACCGCCGCAAAGCCGATCGGCCAGCACGCGGGCCGATTCATAAAGCGGTGCAACGAGGCCATAGCACATGCCGCGATGCTCGGCGCATTCGCCGAGTGCGTAGATGGAAGCGTCCGACGTCATCATGCCGTCATCCACCACGATACCGCGATTGACGGCGATGCCGGCTTCCTTGGCAAGGCCGGAGGCGGGGCGGATGCCCACCGCCATCACCACCATGTCGCCTTTTATGACGCGGCCGTCTTCCAGCTCGATTCCTTCGACCTTCTCCTCGCCGAGAATGCTCTTGGTGTTGGCCTTGGTAATGATGTCGATGCCGCGCTCGTTCAGCGCCTTTTCCAGAAGATAGGCCGCTGCCGGATCGAGCTGGCGCTCCATGATCGTCGGCATCAGATGGATGACGGTGACATCCATGCCCTGACGCTTCAGGCCGTAAGCCGCTTCCAGTCCGAGAAGACCCGCGCCAATGACGATGGCGCGGCCTTTGCCCTCGGCGATTTCCAGCATCTTCGTCACATCGTCGAGATCGCGATAGGCAAGCACACCAGGCAACTGATGGCCGGGAACGGGGATGATGAAGGGCAGGGAGCCGGTGGCGATCACCAGCCTGTCGTAAGAGGCCGTGATGCCGTTTTCGCTGGTCACGGTTTTCCTGTCGCGGTCGATGCCGGTGACCTTCGCGCCCTTGTGCAGCGTCACATTATTAGCCGCATACCATTCGTCATTGTGGATGACGATGTCCTCATAGCTCTTTTCGCCTGAAAGCACCGGCGAGAGCATGATGCGGTCGTAATTGACGCGCGGTTCGGCGTTGAAAATCGTGACGTCGTAAAGGCCGGGGGCGGTTTCGAACAGGTTTTCCAGCATGCGCCCCGGCGCCATGCCATTGCCGATGATGACGAGTTTTTGCGCCATAGTCGTTACTCCGCGGCTTCGACGAAGCGGTGACGTTCGTAAAGGAACTTCAGCACGGCTTCGCGGCATTTAAGGTAGGTCTTGTCGGAGGCAAGCTCGATGCGGTTGCGCGGGCGTGCCAGCGGCACGTCAAGCACTTCGCCGATATGGGCGGCAGGCCCGTTGGTCATCATCACGATGCGGTCGGAAAGCAGCACCGCCTCGTCCACATCATGGGTGATCATGACCATGGTGTTGCCGAGACGGGCGTGAATTTCCATCACCGCGTCCTGAAGATGAGCGCGGGTCAGCGCGTCCAGCGCGCCGAAGGGCTCATCCAGCAGCAGGATTTTCGGCTCCATGGCGAGCGCGCGGGCAATGCCGACGCGCTGTTTCATGCCGCCGGAAATTTCCGAAGGTTTCTTGTCCTTGGCATGGGCCATCTGCACGAGATCGAGATTGCGCATCACCCAGTCATGCCGCTCGGCGCGGGTCTTGGTGTTGCGGAAGACTTTTTCCACGGCGAGGTTGACGTTTTCATAGACCGAAAGCCAGGGCAGCAGGCTGTGGTTCTGAAACACGACGGCGCGCTCCGGACCGGGCTCATTAACCTCCCGGTTTTCGAGAAGCACCGCACCGGCGGAAACCTTCGTCAGCCCGGCGATGAGGTTCAGCATGGTGGATTTTCCGCAGCCGGAATGGCCGATGACGGAGACGAATTCGCCTTTTTCTATGGTGAGGTTGATGCCTTTCAGCACCTCGGCGCGCGAGCCGCCCTTGTCGAAATATTTGTCGATGTGATCGAGCTTCAGATAAGCGTTCATAATATTGGCCCTCTCAATTCGCCGCAGCGCCGCGGGTGATGACCTTGCCGAGCGCCGCCACAAGCTTGTCGAGCATGAAGCCGACAACGCCGATATAGGCGAGCGCCACGATGATGTCGGGCAGGCGCGAGGAGTTCCACGCATCCCAGATGAAGAAGCCGATGCCGACGCCGCCTGTCAGCATTTCCGCAGCCACGATGGCGAGCCATGAAAGACCGATGCCGATGCGCAGGCCGGTGAAGATGTAAGGAGCGGCCGATGGCAGCATGATTTTGAAGAAAAATTCGAGCTGGTTGAGCCGCAGCACCTGGGCGACATTGCGGTAGTCCTGCGGAATATTGCGCACGCCGACCGCCGTATTGATGATGACCGGCCAGATGGAAGTGATGAAGATCACGAAAATAGCCGATGGATTGCTGTCCTGAAAGGCGGCCAGCGAAAGCGGCAGCCAGGCGAGCGGCGGCACGGTGCGTAGCACCTGAAAGATCGGATCAAGGCCGCGCATTGCCCAGACCGACTGGCCGATCACCGCGCCGAGGATGATGCCGGCAATGGCGGCGAGGCCGAAACCATAGGCCACACGCTCAAGCGAGACCAGAACGCGCAGCCCAAGGCCGATATCCTGCGAACCATTCTGGAAAAACGGCGATACGATGAGATCGTAGCTTTCCTCGAAGACCTGGCTCGGCGGCGGCAGCGAGGAGCCGGGCGCGGAACAGAGCAGCTGCCAGACGCCGAGCAGCATGGCGAGAACGACAAGCGGCGGTATGATGTTACGAGCCGCCGCAGCACCCCATTTGCGCAGATCGATCCGCGGCGACTGTTTCGGTGCAAGCGCCACGACGTTTGCCTTCTGCGCCGCCGGCTGCTGCGGCTCTTCGTTGAATTTTCGGGCCAATGCGGACATGGGCATTTCCTCTTGATTTCGGTTGCGGTCTGGGCTCGCCCCTCATCCGGTCTTCAGCAGCGCCGGTTGGGCAGAGCTGCTGGCGGATGAGGAGCGACGCCCGGGTCTCCTCCTCAGGAGGCCGCCTTGATGGACAGACTTTCGAGATAGGCGGATGGATTTTCAGGATCGAAGACCTTGCCGTCGAAGAAGGTTTCCTTGCCACGCGAGGTGGAGGCGGGAAGATCGGCAACGCCGAGATCCTTGGCCGCCGCGCGCCAGATATCTTCGCGATTGACCTTCGCAACCAGCGCCTTCACATCCGTATCGGGCGCGAATTTGCCCCAACGGATGTTTTCCGCGATGAACCAGCTGTCATGGCTGCGGAAGGGATAGGAGGCATGGTCCTGCCAGAACTTCATCTGCAGGCCGGTATTTTCGAGCACGCGGCCGTTGCCGTAATTGATATTGCCCTTGAGGCGACCGAGAACATCCTTCGGCGGCACGTTAAACCATTGGCGTTTACCGAGGATGGCGGACATTTCCTCCTTGTTCGCCATCTCATCGCACCATTGCTGCGCCTCCATCACGGCCATCAGCAGCGCCTTGGTGGCGTTCGGGTTCTTTTCCACCCAGTCGGCGCGCATGCCGAGCGCCTTTTCCGGATGGCCCTTCCAGAGTTCGCCGGTGGTACAGGCAGTAAAACCGATGCCCTGATTGACGAGCTGTTCATTCCACGGCTCGCCCACACAGAAGACGTCCATATTGCCGACCTTCATATTGGCAACCATCTGCGGCGGCGGAACCACGATGGTGGAGACGTCCTTATCCGGATCGATGCCGCCGGCGGCGAGCCAGTAGCGGATCCACAGATCATGCGTGCCGCCGGGGAAGGTCATCGCGGCCTTGATTTCCTTGCCTTCGGCCTTCTTCTTCTCGAAAGCAGCCTTCAATTTGGAAGCATCGAGTTGAACGCCGGTCTCGGCATATTCCCTGGCGACGGAAATGCCCTGGCTGTCGAGGTTGAGGCGAGCGAGGATGGTCATCGGCACCGGCACATTGTTCTGGGTCACCTTGCCGGTGTGCATGAGATAGGGCATCGGCGTCAGAATATGCGCGCCGTCAATGCCGTTGGATGCGCCGCCAAGCACGAGATTGTCGCGCGTCGCCCCCCAGGATGCCTGCTTCAGAACCTCGACGTCAGGCATGCCGTGTTTGGCAAACAGGCCCTTTTCCGCCGCGATGATGAGCGGGGCGGCATCGGTCAGCGCGATAAAGCCGATTTTCGCGCCTTTCACCTCCGGTTCGGTGGTGGCTGCGAAAGCACCTGACGGAAAGGCAGTGCGCACGGCGGTGACGAGGGCTGCGGTGGCTGTCGTCTTCAGTATCGTGCGGCGGCTGATATCGCCCGAGAATATCTTTTTCATTCGCATGTTCCCCTTATTGGGCCACCTTTGCGGGTGACGCTTTCGCTTGCGAAAAAACCTGAAAATAAAAAAACGCCGCTCGGTGTTTGCGCCTGCGGAACGGGAGGTGTTCCAGGCAGCAAAACCTTGCGACGTCTATGTCTTTGAAAGCGCCTATGCCGCGCCCTGCTCGCCCCGATCGCCGTTGACCGGTGCAAACAGAAAGAAGCAAGAGGCGTGCCAGTTTGCGTAATAAGTATTATATCATTGAAAATGAAAGATAATTTTTGAGATATCATCGTGTGATTAAATTTTAATCAGCACCTTTTTTGTCTTCCGATTGTGCAAAGCAAAAAAACCGCGCTTGAAATTTGCGCAGCCTGCGAGGCATGGCGCCAATCACGCCTCTCCCGAATTCGGGGAAAACGGCGCGGATGTGCGCACGGAAAAGCCGCTGACATAGCCTGCGATATCGGCGGGATCGAACACGAAACCGTCCACGAAACGGTCTTCCTCTTCCTGCCCTTCGATGCGGATATCGGCATCATCAGGTGCATTGCCGTCACCCAGCGCCGCCCGATAAATATCCGGCCGGTAGGCGGACAGGGCAGCTTCCACACCCGCTTCAGAAAATTCCGTCTGCCCCCAACGGATCATCTGGCTGTAAATCCACAATGCCTGGCTCTGGCGTGGATAATTGGCATGGCCGCCATGGAAGATGAAATAATTGTCGATGACCCGGCGGTTGCCCTGACTGTCGATGTTAAACTCCCCGGCAAGCACATGGCGAATGATGCTTTCCGGCGCGCCGATATAATGGGGATCGGCCAGCGCCCTGCTCAGCTCGTCGTGATTGTCCGCAAGGTCGCACCAGCGAGCGGCGGCATCCAACGCCGTCAACAGCCGACCGACCGTGTCCTGCTGGCTTTCCGCCCAATCGGGCCGCATGCCGATCACCTTTTCCGGCGCGGAAGGCCATAAATCCTGCTTGGCGGCGACGATACGGCCGACACCGCGCTCGGCGGCGACGATGTTCCAAGGCGCGCCGACGCAGAAACCGTCGATAGCCCCTGCGGCCAACGCGTCCGACGTCAATGGCGGCGGCACCACCACAAGCTTGACGTCGTGATCAGGGTGAATGCCGCCGGCGGCGAGCCAATAGCGAAATTCGTAATTATGCGATGAAAACGGATAGGTCATGCCCAGTGTCGGCGGCGGTTCGCCGCGCGCCCGCATATCATCGAGCACCCGCTTCAACGCCTCGGCATTTTCGAGTGCTCCCGCCATTTCGGAAAGCCCTGTCAAAGCCTTCATCCGGGCAAACAGGCGGGTCGAAAGCGTGATCGCATTGCCGCCGCGTCCGAGCGAAAAAGGCGTGATCGTCGGCGATGGGTTGGAGCCGAGCCCGAGCATGGAGGCGACAGGCATCGGCGACAGCATATGGGCGATATCAAATTGCCGGAACGCCAGTCGATCGCGCACATTCGCCCAGGAGACATCTTTGACGAGATCGAGCGAAAGTCCTTCGCGTTCGGCAAAACCGAATTCGGCAGCGGCGATCAGCACTGATGCATCGACAAGCGGGATAAAGCCGGCACGCAGGATTTTTTGCCGGTCGCTGCCGACGATTGCCGGCGCGCCTGGGGCTTTCGTTACTCCGCTGTCTGATCCGGCCGTTCTTTCCGGTGCCGCCATATCATGCACTCCTTGACTGTCCGACCGGCGGTTCGTCACATCAACAAACCGGCCGCGGTGACCACGCTTTGCGCGATCTCGGAAATCTTCTTTTTCTCGTTCATCGCCGTCTGGCGCAAAAGCGCAAAGGCCTCCTCTTCGGAAAGACCACGCATCTTCATCAGGATACCCTTGGCGCGCTCGATGACCTTGCGTTCCTCAAGCGCCGACTTGGCGTCGGCAAGTTCCCGTTGCAGGCGGCTGAAAGCATTAAAGCGGCTGACCGCCATATCGAGAATGGGCTTGACCCGCTCTTTCTTCAGCCCGTCGACGACATAGGCGGAAACACCCGCCTCGACGGCGGCCTCAATGGAGGCGGTGTCCGAACGATCGACAAACATGGCGATGGGGCGGCCGACCGTGCGGGTGAGCTGGAACAGATGCTCCATCATGTCACGATTGGGATTTTCCAGATCGATGAAGATGACATCGGGCTGCAGCGTCTCGATGGTGCGCGCCACCCCGTTCACCTCGTGGATGACCGTGACGCGGTGATATCCGGCCTCCCGCAGCCCCTCCTCGATGATGGAGGCGCGGATCGCGTTTTCGTCTATAACGAGAATGGTCAGGTCGCGAAGCGTCATGTCAGCATTGATGACGCAGCGCAGCAAACTTGGCAATCGGCTGCGGATGCAAAAAATGGATGGAGCGGCAAGGGCCGTTTTTTTCCCCTGCCGCCCATCATGTCACGATGCGTGTTCTACGGCGCGTTCAAGCGCCTTCAAAACCGTTCGTTCGGAAAGATTGAGATAAATTTCCATCTCGTCGCCAGCCTCTCCAGCTTTTCCCTCTTCCATCAGCGACAGTATCTTGCTGTTCATGTCCACAAAGGGGGAATGAAGCTGTTCGGGATCTTTCAAAAGCCCGAAACAAAGCCTGAGTTCAGCGGCGATGCGCTCGTAAAAATCGCTGAGACGGGCGCTGTCGAGGAGATCGACGACGGCAGCATGAAACTTCATGTTGGCGCTGCCCACGCCCAGCCAGTCGGCATCGTCACGCTTGACCTTGGCATCCTCGACCGCCGCGCGCATGGTCCGGATAGCCGGATGCTTGTGCCAGGCCTGACGCAGCGCGCCGCATTCCACCATGCGTCGCACCCGATAAATATCGATCACCGAGGACATGGTGGGAACGGCGACGAACACGCCGCGATTTGCCTCATGGCGCAGAAGCCCGTCCTTGGTCAGAAGCCGGAAGGCTTCGCGCAGCGAATTGCGAGAGACGTCGAAACGTTCACTGAAAGCTGCCTCTGAAAGGCGCTGCCCCGGCATCAACTCGCCAGAGATCAGCAGGGTGCGGATACCCTTGGCCAATCGATCCGCAAGCGGCAGACCCTCTATCGTTTCCGTCATGACGCTCCTTTCCTTAAGAGCAATGCAGCATCGGGAATTCCGTGACAGGCATCTTCGGACACGGCATGATTGCCCATAGCACAAAGCATTAGCAAAGCACGAAAAAAACGTGATGAATTCATGCGCATAACGTCCAACAAATAGACAGAATAAGAGAACGATTATTATTTATTGTTGAACAATATTGACAATTTCGCGGAACAGGACAAGATCGGCCGCATAAAGCATCCGCGAGGGGCGGATTGCGACAGGAGCGGAGAAAATCCATGGAGCAAAAAAAGCTCACCCCGACTGCCGATATGAAAATGTCTAAACGCGCGTCCCTGATGGGAGCGATCTTCCTGATGGCGACATCCGCCATCGGTCCCGGCTTCATCACCCAGACGGCGACATTCACCACTCAACTCGGCGCAGCCTTCGCCTTCGGCATTCTTGCCTCCATCGTCATCGACTTCGTCGTCCAGCTGAATATCTGGCGTATCGTGACGCTGACGCGCATGCGCGCATCCGATATTGCGAATGCCGCCATTCCCGGCGCCGGCTATCTGCTCGCCATTCTCGTCATCATCGGCGGCCTGTTCTTCAATATCGGTAATATCGGCGGCACCGGCCTTGGCCTGAACGCCATTTTCGGGCTGGACCCGAAAATCGGCGGCGCCATCAGCGCGATATTTTCCATCGCCATCTTCGTTTCCAAGCGGGCAGGTCTCGCTATTGACCGGTTCATCATTTTCGCCGGCATTCTGATGATAGTGCTGACGCTGTATGTGGCCTTCGTCTCCGCTCCGCCGGTGGGCGACGCCTTCCGCCAGACCTTCCTGCCGGATACGATCAATTTCGCAACCATCACCACCATCGTCGGCGGCACCGTTGGCGGCTACATCACCTATTCCGGCGCACACCGCCTGCTGGACCGGGGCATGGTAGGCATTGAAAACCTGCCTGCCGTCAACCGCGCCGCTTTGACCGGCATCGCCGTCACCGGCATCATGCGTTACGTGCTGTTTCTCGCCATTCTCGGCGTTGTCGCCAGCGGCGTCATCATCGATACGTCGGGCCAGGCCGCCAACCCCGCCGCGCAGGCCTTCCGTTCGGCTGCCGGCGATCTCGGCTTCCGCCTCTTCGGCATCATCTTCTGGGCGGCGGCCATTACCAGCGTCATCGGCGCAGCCTATACCTCCGTTTCATTCCTGCCCGTCTTCAAGCAGGATATGAGCGAGCGTGCCCGCAATATGGCGACGGTCATTTTCATCGCAGTCTCGCTCGTCTGCTACCTGCTGATCACCACCCCGCCCGCCGCCATGCTGGTCTTCGTCGGCGGCCTCAACGGCCTCATCCTGCCGATCGGCCTCAGCATCTTCCTGTTTGCGGCATGGAAACGCGAAGACCTGATGGGTGGCTACCGCTATCCGCGCATCCTGCTGTTGCTCGGCGTTCTGACTTGCGCATTGACCTGGTACATGGGCTACAAGTCCGCTGGCACCATCTTCGGCCTGCTTGGCCTGTAATAAACAAAGGGAGGCAAACATGGCCGCTATCGATCTCAACAGCGATCTTGGCGAAAGTTACGGTGCGTGGAGCATGGGGGACGATGAGGCGATGCTCGCCATCGTTTCCAGCGCCAACATCGCCTGCGGATTTCACGCCGGCGACCCGGCCGGCATTTACCGCACCGTCAAGGCCGCCGCCGAAAAGGGCGTGATCGTCGGCGCCCATGTCTCCTATCCGGACCGCGTCGGCTTCGGCCGCCGCGATCTTGACGTGACCTCGGAAGAGCTCATTGCCGATGTCATCTACCAGATCGGCGCGCTGAAGGGCGTTGCCGCCGCTGCCGGAACCACCGTGCGATACGTCAAGCCACATGGCGCGCTTTACAACCGCATCGCCAACGACACAAAACAGGGGCAGGCGGTTATCGACGGCATCAAGGCGGTCGATGCCTCGCTGGTGCTGATGGGCCTTGCCAACGCGCCCATCCTCGATCTCGCCCGCAAGTCCGGTCTTGCCGTCGTTGCCGAAGCCTTTGCGGATCGTGCCTATACGCCTCAGGGCCAGCTCGTTTCCCGCCGGGAAGCCGGTGCCGTCCTGCATGATGCGGCAAAGATCGCCGACCGTATGGTGCAGCTCGCCCGCGAAGGCACGCTGGAGGCAATCGATGGCAGCATCATAAAAATCGAGGCGCAATCCATCTGCGTGCATGGCGACAGCCCCGGCGCGGTTGCCATCGCCCAGGAAATCCGCCGCCGTTTCGAGGCTGATGGCATCGACATCCGCTCCTTCGCATCCAATCGCTGAAAGGGTAGCCGATGACGATACCGACATCCTATCTCAACCACACGGACGCGGAGACCGCGCGAAAGGCCCGCGCCATCTATCGCGACGGCCTCGTCGCCCCAACCTCTGGCATCGCACCCGGCTTCACGCAGGCGAACATGATCGTGCTGCCGCGCGACTGGGCTTTCGATTTCCTGCTTTATGCGCAGCGCAATCCCAAACCCTGCCCGGTGCTTGATGTCTCCGATCCCGGCTCGCCCACCACGCTTCTGGCTCCCGGCGCCGATCTCAGGACAGACCTTCCGCTCTACCGCATCTGGCGGGACGGCAAGCTTGCCGAGGAAACGGCTGATGCCACTGCCGCCTGGGCGGAGCGCGATGATCTCGTCGCCTTCCTGATCGGCTGCAGCTTCACCTTCGAAACGCCGATGGTCGAAGCGGGTATCGAAATCCGCCACATGACCGACAAGAGCAACGTTCCGATGTATCTCACCAACCGGCCCTGCCGTCCGGCCGGTCGGCTGAAGGGCAATATGGTCGTTTCCATGCGACCGATCCCGGCGTCGCGTGTCGCCGATGCGGCAACCATTTCGGGACGTTTTCCGGCGGTGCATGGCGCGCCCGTGCATGTTGGCGCGCCGGAAGAGATCGGCATCATCGATCTTGCCAAACCCGACTTCGGTGATGCGGTGCGGATCGAGCCGGGCGAGGTCCCGGTCTTCTGGGCATGTGGTGTGACCCCTCAGGCCGCGGTCATGGCGTCCGGTGTACCTTTTGCGATTACCCATGCGCCGGGGCACATGTTCATCACCGATATTCCCGACACCGCCTATCACGCGTGAGGATATGATGCGTTTTCTCCCCGTCAGCCTCACCACCATTCTTGTTGAACTTGCCGATCTCGATGAAACGCTGGCGCTTTTCGCCTCGCTTCAGAGTGATCCGGTCGAGGGCATCGAAGAGACGGTGCCTGCGGCCCGCACGTTGATGATCCGTTTCCGCCCCGAAAAGATCGGCGCGGAGATGCTGGCCGCGCAGCTCGCAAGCCGCGATCTCTCGGCGAAAATTGCACCTTCGGACAATCTCGTCGAAATCCCCGTCCATTATAATGGCGAAGACCTCGCCGATGTTGCCGAACTGACCGGCATGAGCGTCGAGGAGGTCATCCGCCGCCATACCGAAAGCGAATTCACCGTGGCCTTCTGCGGCTTCGCTCCCGGCTTCGGTTATCTGGTCGGCGGCGATCCGGCCCTGCATGTGCCGCGCCGTCAAAGCCCGCGCACCCGCATTCCGGCGGGTTCGGTAGCACTGGCTGGAGCCTTCAGCGGCGTCTATCCGCAAAACAGCCCCGGCGGCTGGCAGATCATCGGCACGACGCCGGTGAAAATGTGGGATATTGACCGCGATCCCGGCGCACTTTTCCAGCCCGGCTATCGGGTGCGTTTCTTCGACGTGAACAAGGCCGGCAAGACGGTCAATATTCCAGTCTCGGCACCGCGTAGTTCCCAAAAAGAACCGACAAGGGACGACCCACATTTCGAGGTACTCGCCGCACCCATGCCGGCCATTTTCCAGGATCTCGGCCGCTTCGGCCAGACCGGGCAGGGTGTATCGGCTTCAGGCGCCTTGGATCGCGGTGCGTTCAACGCCGCAAACCGCATCGTCGGCAATCCGGTTAATACGCCGTGCCTTGAACTGACGCTCGGCGGTTTTTCCTTCAGGAGTTCGAGCCGCACTGTCATCGGCATTGCCGGTGCGCCCTGCCCCGTCACCATTAACACCGCGGATGGCAGCTTCGCGGCAACGACCGATGGCCCGGTATCCCTCGAACCCGGCGATGTCGTGACTTTCGGCCAGCCGCCGAAGGGCATGCGCTGTTATCTTGCGGTACGCGGCGGCTTTGATGTTGAGCCGGTACTTGGCAGTTTCGCGACGGACACGCTGGCTGTCGTCGGTCCCGAGCCGGTGGGCGCTGGCGCCGTCCTTTCGCTCAAGGGTGAGAAGTCCGGCCTTTCCAGTGTATCGATCAACGAGGTTCCAGCCTTCGAACCGCCGGCAACCGGTGAAGTCGTGACACTGGACGTCGTTCTCGGCCCCCGCACCGACTGGTTCACGCAGAAGGGTATCGAGACGCTGACCGGCCAGCTCTGGCAGGTCACACCGCAGTCGAACCGCGTCGGCATCCGCCTCGCCGGCGAAGTGCCGGTGGAACGCAAGGACAGCGCCGAACTGCCGAGCGAAGGCACGGCGACGGGGGCGATCCAGATACCGCATAGCGGCCAGCCGGTTCTCTTCCTTGCCGATCACCCGCTGACCGGCGGTTATCCCGTCATCGGCGCGGTGGCGGAATATCATCTCGATCTTGCCGGGCAGATCCCCGTCAACGCCAAAATCAAATTCCGCCCGATCGGCCCATTCGCCGAAATCGCGGCCAAGAACACATAATTCCGAGGAGAAGAGCGATGAAAAAAGTGCTGATTGCCAATCGCGGCGAGATCGCGGTGCGCATCATCCGCGCATGTCGCGATTATGGCCTGCAATCGGTCGCCGTTTATGCCGATCCCGATCAGGATGCGCTTTTCGTCCGGCTGGCGGATGAAGCCTATGCGCTGGAAGGCGTGCGCCCGGCCGAGACCTATCTCGATATCACCAAGCTGATCGCGATTGCCAAACGTGCCGGCGCGGATGCCGTGCATCCCGGCTACGGCTTCCTGTCCGAGCGTGCTGAATTCGCGCAGGCCGTGCTTGATGCCGGCTTGATCTGGATCGGCCCGAACCCGCAGGTTATCGAAGCATTGGGCGACAAGGTCGAGGCGAGGCGCATCGCCACTGGCGTAGGAGCACCGCTGGTTGCGGGCAGTGACGGCCCGGTCTCTTCCGCCGCCGAAGTCACCGCCTTTGCCGAAGAACACGGCCTGCCCGTCGCCATCAAGGCAGCGCATGGCGGCGGTGGTCGCGGCCTGAAGGTTGCGTGGAAGATGGAAGAGATCGCCGATCTCTACGAATCCGCCGTGCGCGAGGCGACAGCCGCTTTCGGCCGCGGCGAGTGCTTCCTCGAACGTTTCCTTGACCGGCCGCGCCATATCGAGGCGCAGGTTCTCGCCGACAAGCACGGCAATGTGCTGGTACTCGGCACCCGCGACTGCTCGCTGCAGCGCCGGAACCAGAAACTGATCGAAGAAGCCCCTGCCCCCTTCCTGTCCGCCGAACAGCGTCAGAAAATCCACGCGGCCGCCAAGGCGATCTGCGCCGCTGCAGGTTATTCCGGCGCCGGCACCGTCGAATTCCTTCTCGGCGTCGACGGCACGATTTCTTTCCTCGAGGTCAATACGCGCCTGCAGGTGGAACATCCGGTTACCGAGGAAACCACAGGCATCGATCTCGTCATCGAACAGTTCCGCATTGCCGAAGGCCACAAGCTACGGGTGCTCGAAACGCCGGAACCGCGTGGCCACTCCATGGAGTTCCGCATCAATGCCGAAGATCCCGGCCGGGGTTTCCTGCCCACACCCGGCTCGATCTCGGTTTTCGACGCACCTTCAGGTCCCGGGATTCGTGTGGATAGCGGTGTCGTCAGCGGCTCCAGCGTGCCTGGCGTATTCGACTCGCTGATGGCGAAGCTGATCGTCACCGGTGCCGACCGCGATCAGGTCCTGCGTCGCGCCCGCCGCGCGCTGAAGGAGTTCCGCATCGAAGGCATCGCCACGGTGCTGCCATTTCATCGCGCCGCGATCGAAACCGAAGACTTCATCGGCACGGATGGGTTCAAGGTTCATACCCGCTGGATCGAGACCGATTTCGCCGCCATGCCGGATGCGATGGAACGACCGGCACAGGCCGACGACCCTTCCGTTACTCGCACTTTTCTGGAAATCGACGGCAAGCGCGTATCGGTTGGCCTGCCCAGCCTGCTGCTTTCCAGTCTCGGTGCCGTTAGCGGCAGCAGCGCGGCTGTTCCGGACACCGCCGCCACCAAGGAAAAGGAAGGTGAAATCCTCGCCCCGGTTTCCGGCACCTTGCAGTCCTTCAAGGTGGAAGACGGCGACACGGTTTCGCAAGGCGATCTTCTGGCCGTGATGGAAGCCATGAAGATGGAGACGCAGATTGTCGCCCCCAAGGCCGGTAAAGTCCGTCTGATCGTCAAGGAAGGCGACTATCTGCAGGCGGGTGCCACCCTTATCGACATAGCCGGCTAATATACGGCCGGGCCATCGGCCTCACAATTGCAGATCGCGCATCGCCGGCGGCGGAACCCTTTCGCCGCCGGGCCGTTTATGGCGCGACCTGCTAACCATCGTGAGGGAAATATGGCCGGACGCACCTTGCTTCAGTTCTTCCATTGGTATTATCCGGACGGAGGGAAATTATGGAGCGAGGTGGCGGAAAAGGCCGAAAGCCTTGCGAAAATGGGTATCACCGACGTTTGGCTGCCGCCCGCCTACAAGGGCGCCGCCGGCGGTTATTCGGTGGGTTATGACACCTACGATCTCTTTGATCTCGGCGAATTTGACCAGAAGGGCACCGTCGCCACCAAATATGGTGATCGCGCCGCCCTTGAACATGCGGGCAAGACGCTGAAGGAGAATGGCATCCGTGTCATTCACGATGTCGTTCTCAATCACAAGATGGGTGCCGACGAGAAGGAAAAGGTACGGGTTCGCCGCGTCAATCCCGAAGACCGCACCGAAATAGACGATGAAGACTTTCAGGCGCTTGCCTATACACGCTTCACCTTTCCCGGCCGCAACGGCAAACATTCCAAATTCATCTGGGACCTGAAGTGCTTCAGCGGTGTCGACCATATCGAGGAGCCGACCGAAGACGGCATTTTCCGCCTCGTCAACGAATATGGCGATGGGGAATGGAATGAGGAAGTCGATCAGGAAAACGGCAATTTCGACTATCTGATGGGCGCGGATGTCGAGTTCAGAAACCGGGCGGTTTACGAGGAACTCAAATATTGGGGCCGCTGGCTCTCCGAGCAGGTACAGGTTGATGGCTTTCGTCTGGACGCCGCAAAACACATCCCGGCCTGGTTCTTCCGCGATTGGGTCGGCCATATGCGCGAAACGGTCGATCCGGATCTGTTCGTCGTGGCGGAATATTGGCACCCCGATCTCGAGGCGCTGAAAAGCTATCTTGAGCTGGTCGACAAGCAGCTCATGCTTTTCGACGTCGCCCTTCATCACCGCTTTCACGACGCCTCGAAACAGGGTGGTGATTTCGACATGCGCAGCATCTTCGACGGCTCGCTTGTCTCCGCCGTTCCCGACCATGCCGTCACGCTCGTCGATAATCACGACACGCAGCCGCTGCAATCGCTGGAAGCACCGGTGGAACCCTGGTTCAAGCCGCTGGCTTACGCTATCATTCTACTGCGCGAAGAGGGCGTGCCCTGCGTCTTTTATCCGGATCTGTTCGGCACTGGTTATACCGACACCGGCAATGACGGCAACGAACACGAGATCATCATTCCCGCCATCGAATGCCTGCCGGCGCTTATCGAGGCCCGAAGCCGTTTCGCCAACGGAGCCCAGACGGATATTTTCGACGACCCGAGCTGCATTGCCTTTATTCGCAACGGTACCGCCGATGCGCCGGGCTGCGTGGTGGTGATGTCGAATGGCGAGCCGGCGGAAAAGCAGATCGATCTCGGTCCCGATCACGCCGGGGCGGTCTGGCGCGACTTTCTGGGGCACCGGGAAGAACATATTACCCTTGATGAGAGCGGCAAGGGCGTCTTTCCCACCAATGGCGGCAGCGTCAGCGTTTGGGTTCCAGCCGAATCCGAGTGAGGACAATCGTCCCATCCCGAAACTTCTGCTCACTCGGCGGACACGAGACGGCGCGGACCCGCGCCGTCATCGGCCAGAACATCATTCGGATTGCGTAACGGACAATCATCCAGCGAAAGGCATCCGCAACCGATACAGCCGGTCAGCTGATCGCGCAGCATGATCAGGTTGTTGATGCGAAGCTGGAGCATTTCCCGCCAGGATTGGGAGAACCTGCGCCAATCGGCCGTCGTCGCCACCCGATCCTGCGGCAGATCGGCCATCGCGTCCCTGATAGTGCTGAGCTGTATCCCGGCGCGCTGCGCGATGCGGATGATGGCGATGCGTCTCAGAACAGCACGATGATAACGACGCTGGTTACCGGCGGTGCGCCAGCCCTCGATCAATCCTTTCGTTTCATAAAAATGGATTGTGGAGACGGCGATGCCGCTGCGACGGGCAACCTCACCGACCGTCAGACTGTGTTTGAATACGGTATTTTCCATTCTGGCTCCTGCTTCCGGCACGATTTCCGCTCGGAAAACGCGGAAACACAGTGAAGAGCAGCCGGTATAATTCCTCAACCATAGTTGAGGTCAATAGACGAACGTTCAAAAAAAGAGGCGCCCAAGGGCGCCTCTGAATCTCTGTGACTGTGTCCAGATCAGAACTTGGCTGTCATGCTGATCCAGAAACGGCGGCCTTCCATGACGGTGTTGAAATCATCGGTGCCGACATCCTTGTCGAAGACATTGTAGATGGCGGCATTGAGGTCGACATTTTCGGCGACCGCATATTTCGCCCCGATGTCCAGCGTGGTGTAGGCGTCATATTTGCGACCGGCCTTGCCATTGATCGTCACCGGCGTGCCGTTCGTGCCGATGCGCGGGCCGGCATTGATTTCCGATCCGTGGTAATTCAGCGAGGCCCAGGCTTCCAGACCATCGATCGGGGTCACCCAGTCGCCGCGCAGATTGGCCATATGTTCAGGTGTCCGTGCTAGCGGGAAACCTTCATAGTCACCAGTCTTCTGTTCGGAATGCGTATAGGTATAGTTGCCGCGTAGCGTCAGTTCCGGCGTCGCATACCAGGTCGCCGTCAGCTCCACACCCTGAATGACCGCATCGTCGATGTTGTAGTTATACCAGAGACGATAGTTGCGGTCTTCGCTCCAGCGGGCCGGCGTCCCATCCGGATTAAGCACCAGCGCGTTGGAGATCTTGTCCTTGAAATCGGTGTAGAAATAGGTGGCCCCGAGAGCGACGTCGCCATTGTCCCAAAGGGCGGCGACTTCATAGCTCGTGCTCTTTTCCGCTTCGAGGTTGGGATCACCGATGATCACGCCGCAGGTGCCGCTCGGACCATAGCTGCAGCCGCCGCCGCCCGTCGTATAAGCATAACCCGGCGCGATCTGGCGGATTTCCGGGGCGCGGAAACCGGTGGAAATGCCGCCCTTGATGGTCAGATCTTCGGTTGCACTCCAGACGCCATAAAGGCGCGGGCTGAAATGATTGCCATACTTCTCGTGATTATCGAGACGAAGACCGCCCGTCAGCGCGAAATTATCGACAATGCGCCATTCATCCTCGAGGAAGAGCGCCCATTGCGTCGCCGAAAATGTCTCGTCGCGACCGGTGCGGCGTCCCGGGTTCTGGTCCGTCAGCCGCGCCTCGAAATATTGTCCGCCTGTGACCAGCGTGTGGTTGCCGAACAATTCGAAGGGCGTGGTGAACTTGCCGTCGAGAACGGTGTTGCGCACCTGCGGCGAGCGCGGGTTTTCGGTCACGAGGCCCGTGCGGATATTTCTGGTGAAGTTGGTGCGCTCCGCCCATTCCTGCTGGAACGAGAATTCGGATGTGGTCGGCCCCCAGCGGCCGGTATGCGACAGGGACCAGTGGTCACGCGTATTAGTGTTGTAGGTGCCGTTGGCATCCGTCGCTGCGAGCGTCTCGCCGGGTTCGGCGTCGCGACGCAGCCGCGTCTTGCCACCTTCGAGATAGATGTCATGATCTTCATTCGGCGTGAATGTCAGGCGGCCGTTGAAATCATATTCCTTGGCGCCCGTGGTGCCGTTCAGAATACGGTCTTCGCCGCGCGTGAAGCCCCTGCCCCAGACCTGCAGGCCGAGCTGGTCCTTCAGGATCGGTCCGTTTGCATACCAGGAGACCTGGCCGCTATTACCGAACTTGGAATGTTGCTGAACCGTGCCTTCGGTGGTGACCGAGCCGGACCAGACATCGCCAACCTTACGGGTGATGATGTTGATGACGCCGCCCATGGCATCCGAACCGTAAAGCGAGGACATCGGCCCACGCACCACTTCGATGCGTTCGATCGCCGATACCGGCGGCACGAAACTCTGTTCGAAGCCGGAATTGCCGTTGGTTCGGGCATCGCGTGTGCTCTGCCGCTTGCCGTCAACCAGAACCAGCGTGTAGGCGCCGGGCAATCCGCGAATGAAAATATCCTTTTCATTGGCAATGCCGGTGACGGACACGCCCTGAACTTCGCGCAGGGCATCGGTCAGATCGCGATAGGAGCCCTTTTCCAGATCTTCCCGCGTGACAACCGTTATGCTGGCCGGAGCATCCTTCACATTCTGCTCGAAGCCGGATGCGGTGACCACAATCTGCTGAAGAACCGTGGTTCCCTCGGACGCCTGCTGCGCAAATGCCGGCAGAGCAAGGCTCAAAGCCGTGCCAGCCATTGCTGCAGAAACACCGGTCTTTATTATTGTCGCAGCTCTGTTCTGACCGCGGTACTTCAATTCCATGTTACGCCCCCGCATTTAACTTGAGAATTTAACCCCACTTATTTAGGAGGGGGTGCGGGCGCAACGCGTTTGTTTTCGAACAGTTCTAAATTCCAGAAATTGCAAAAAGGGCTCCCCGAATGAGCGGCGGAGTAAAAAAATCGCAAAATGACAACCGGCAAGAGAAAAGAAGAACCAGCCTCCACGACAAAACCCGACAGGCTTGGACAGCTGAAATTACTTGTCGCTTTTGATGCGTTGTTGCGGGAAGGCAGTGTCAGCCGCGCTGCTGCGGGCATGGGACTGCCGACATCTTCGATGAGCCGCATCCTGCAGCAGCTCCGGGAGAGATACGGAGACCAGCTTTTTTTGCGTACTGGCCAGGGCCTGCGCCCTACCCCCTTTGCGGAGAATATGCGGCTGCGCATTCGATCGCTGGCGGCGGAGGCCGAAAATCTGATCGACTATTCGCAGGACAGACCGGAGGCGCCGGCCGCCCTCGATAAAAGCGGTTGGGAACAGCCGGTATTGATGAAGGCGCCGCCGCTTTCGCTTCGCCCCAGCGTTCTTCTCGAAGGCCAGCCGACACCGGAAAATATTGCCGACCGCCTCGCCCGCATCGGACACAATTCCGATCCGCGGCACCGGCTTGCCAAATATATCGCGACCTCGGCAATGGGCATCGGCAACAGCCGGCCACTCGCCCAAGACGAGGCGATGGATGCGCTGTCGATCATTCTCGAGGGCGATGCCGATCCCATACAGATCGGCGCGCTGCTCGCCACCATGCATTATCGCGGTGTGACCGCAGCCGAACTTGCCGGTTTCATCGAGGCCATGTGGCAACATATCGAAAGAGATCGGCAGCAGCCGGCAGCGGCGGATCTCGACTGGCCGGCCTACATGTCGCCGAAACATCGCGATGCGCCGTGGTTCCTGCATTCCGCCCGTCTGGTTTCCATGGCGGGATACAGCGTTCTGTTGCACGGCCATGTGGGTCAGGGCGAAAATGGCGGCAAGCTTGAACTTGCCGCACAGGCCTGCGGCATTCCCCTTTGCCACTCGCTTTCGCAGGCGGCCGAAGCTACATCCTCAGAACGTATCGCCTATCTGCCGATCGGTGGCTTATCTCTACAATTTCAGAGCCTGCTCGGCCTGCATGGCATTCTGGAGATGCGCCTGCCGCTCAACACGGTCGTCCATCTTCTCAACCCGCTTCGCGCCCGAAGCACTATCATCGGCGTCGCCCGGCCATCCTATCAGGAACTTCACCGGGACACGGCGCGGCTGCTTTCGGTGGAAAACCTCGCCATTCTCGGCAATACGCGGGATTTTGCGCAATTTACCCCTTTTCGCACCACCCGGATTTTTGGCCTTGCAAAGGGCAGGGATGTGGAATTCCTCATTCCCGCCCGCGAGGCGCCGCCGGCCGAAATGCCGACCATGTTCACCACCTTCGAATATTGGCGGGCGGTCTGGACGGGGGCGGCGAGGGACGAAAGAGCCGAAACCATCATCATTTCCACCGCCGCTATCGCGCTGATGCTGGTCAATGATATGACCCTGCCCTTTGAGGAAGCCTATGCGCGCAGCCTTCGGCTCTGGAACGACAGGGCGCGTAATCTTGCCAATGGGTGATTAGCCGTCAGGCATTGCTGCCTGCTTTTTTCAGCGCCAGATATTCCCAGAGGGCGACGAGCAGGAGAATTCCCGTGCTTGCCAGCTGCAGCACAAAAAGCGGAATACCCGGCACCGGCAAAAACAGGCAGAGCGCCGCCACGCCGGCAAAATGCGAAACCGGCCGCTGATAGGCGGCGGCAATCTTGACGCCGATATTGCCGGACAGAAACAGGACGGGACCGCCGAGAATGGCGATCGCCTCCCGCATCGTTGCGCCCTCTCGCGCATGGGAAAGGCTGAAATCCTCACCTACTGCCGTCAGAATAATGCCGGCTACAATAGGCAAATGCCCGTAGTTAAAAAGATTATGGGCAATCTTCGCTTTTTCTTCGGCGTTCTCGGCTTTTCGCGAAGCCTCTTCCTGCCCATGATGGAAATAAATCCACCACATCGCCACGGTGCTGACGAAGGCCGAGCAGAAGACGATGAATGTCAGGCCCGAATTCATATATTCCGTGGCCGTGCGCCCGGTGGTGAGGATCGTTTCCCCAAGACAGATGATGACGAAGAGCGCACATCGCTCCGCCAGATGCTCGCCGGAAAGATGTAGCCTGTCCTCGTCGCTTGAGGCCAAGCCCGGTACGACATAACGGCAGGCGGGGCCGGCATATTCGATTGCAAGCGCGATGCCCCACAGGAGAATGCGATCCGCCAGATCGACAAGCCCGCCGGCCAGCCAGAACAGGCTTGATACCGCGAGCCAGATTGTCACGCGCACAAAGACCAGAAAGGACTGCCGGTCTTCGTCCTTGAAAGCAAATAGCGCAAAGAGGCTCCGCCCCACCTGCATCACGCTGTAGATCAGGGCGAAGACTAGGCCCTGTTCCGCAAAAGCCTCCGGCAGCGCGATGGCGAGCAAAACGCCACCGAACATCAGGACAAACAGCAAAATCCTGACCGGTTCCTTTTCCGTGTTCAGCAGGTTTGTAATCCAGGTGGTGTGTATCCATAACCACCAAAGCGATAATATCAGGATGCCCGCTTCAAGCGCGGCCGTCGGCCCAAAATCCTTGGCGAGGGCGTGGGAGAGCTGGATCAGCGCGAAAACAAAGACCAGATCGAAGAACAGTTCGGGGAAACTGGCCTTTCCGGCATCCTGGCCCTCCTGCCTTATCCAGCTTTCCCCATCCGCCTTGCGTGAATAAGTCTCGCCCTTGGCTCTCATGCCATCCCCGTCAAATGTTGGTCGTCGCGATACGTCCGCTCACCAATGGCCTCACCGTTGGGAGAAAATCTCTTCGCCGCCCGCTTCGACCGGATTCAATTTTCGACCGGGAAACTCCAGCGACCGCGCACTGTCGGGATAAAAACGCGGCCCGACCAGACGAACCTTTTTTCCCGAAACATCGGTGATGTAGTTCGGGGCCAAGACCTTTGGCGGAAGTGTGGTGCTATCCGCCCTGGAAACCTCGAGCGTACTGACCTCAAGGGGTTGGGCAATTACTGGCGGCCCGGTCATGGTGGCGAACGCGGCTGCGAGAAAAAATGATCTTGGAAACATGGGACGCATCCTGGCACAATTGTTTGCGCCATAAACAGCCCTCGCCCGCTTTGGTTCCGCCCCTTTCAGGTGTCCTCATCAAGGTAGGAGCTATATTGGACATAGTCCGCGCTCGGTTGCCCGTCGATGATTTCGGGCGGTCGACCTTGGCCGCCGGGAAGATGGCCAGCGTTTTCGAGCTCCGCCCTTAGCAGCTTTTCAATGGCCCTGTCCCGGGGCAAAGCGTTGTCCGCCATATAGAGAGCGACGGCCAGTTCCATATCGTCCGGAAAATTCATCGGCTCAGCCATCCGTTTAAGCAATGAAGCGCAAACGCGGGACCTTGCGGAAAGTTCAACGTCGCCCGCCTCCACCCAAGTCCCATTGCCGCTGTGTGTGCATTCCCGTGGATTTCATCCCCGGTTTTCCAGCAGCCGGACATGCTTTTTATCCGGTGCTACATGCCCACTTTGAGGGGGTGATCGGTGCATATAGATTGCACTTTCTGCCCTTGTCGGCGCAATTCCGACGAAAAATATCCCTGACTCAAGCGATTGAAACCAATCATGGAAAAACGCAAACGAAAGCTAATTCGAAGTTAGTTTTCATTACCCTGCATTAACCATAGAAACCCCTTGGCTGCACTGTTTATGTCAGCAGCCTCATGCGAATCTCTTTTTCTTGCGGAAACGGCGTCAATGTAACTTCGGTCTGCTTTTTCCGCAAGCTGAGACCGTTTTCCAGGCTCTGTTAACTCAGCAGAGCATGCTCGCCTCCATAGCGTCCTTACGCCCTCTCAACTGCGCCAGAAGCATTGTCTGCATGTCGAAGCCGCCTTCCTGCGCCTTACGGGTCAGATTGCGCAGATACCCGCCCAGCGAACTTATCTGGTCGGCTTTCTGCAGAAGGCAGGCGAGGATGGCTGCCGTTCCCTGTCGGCCGAATGTAGCAAGCGCATCCTGATAGGCGGACTGGCTGATATTGAACATGGTCTTGATGACCGATGTCGCTACTTCCAGATCGCGCCAGCCTGTAACCGCTCCGCCTGGGGCATAGAGCGAGATGTCAGGGCAAGCCTTCAAAACCAAAACAATATCAGGAACAAAAAATTGCTTATGAAGCATAGGCTTTGGCGATGGTGGCGAAGGTTTTGCACTGACGGGCGCCGCATATGCTGGCTGGGCGCTTGCCGTGCTGGCGGGTGCAGCGGCTGCCGGCTCGTGCAAATCCCGCCGTTTAGATATGGATTCGGATTCTGAATTCTTTATGAGGCGCTCATTTTGGCAGTCATTGCCGCCCAAATTTTCTGATTTTTCAATATTTTCCAGATAGTTGGTCACTTCCGCACGCAAAGAAGCCAAAAAACCGGCGATTTCTTTGAGTTCTGCGGGTTTGGAATTGCGACCGAGAGAGCGGGCAATGGCGTTGTAACGTGTCTGAAACCCTTCGAAGGTTTCGACCCGACCGCTTGCAGCAATCATGTCGCAGAGTTTCTGGATATCGCGGCGGCAAAGGCTGATGCTTTCACGAAGCCGTTGAAGATCGAGCCGCTCGCTGACGATACGTTCGGCCAGTTCCTCAATTTCCGCTTTGCGGGCAAGAAGCGGTGCCAGCGAAAAACCGTAAGCCTCGCTGATTTCCCCTCCCCGGTGCTTGCGGGCGTATCGTTTTCCGTTCGGACTGTCCTTGCGAATGATGAGGCCGGCTTCGACGAGAGCCGAAAGATGCCGGCGCAATGTCTGTTCGGCCATGCCATGGGCACGGAGCGACAATTGCGCATTCGACGGGAAGACGACCAAACCGGCTTCGCTGGAAAGTTCGTTCTTGGGATAAAAACTCAAAAGCGCGTTCAGGACCGCAAGCGAGCGATCGGTCACGCCAAGCAATGGCCGGGCTTCACAGACCGAACGATAGAGTTTCCATTTATCGACCGCTTCGATCTTCTTGTTTTTCTGCGCGGCAAACTGAGTCGCGAGGACGCCAAACGACATCGCTCGCCGCCCAAAGGGCGTCGTTACACATGTGTTGTCCATGTCTTTCACCTTTCACAAGGCAAAAGAAAATCGCTCACCGAAAAATTCGATGCCAAGACTCTTGACTATGATTCGCGGAAATGAGATTCTTCGGGTGCTTAAATCAAAGAAAGGCTTCCGCGCGGCAACGTTCGGGGGCTTTTTTCTTTTGTGATGCGTCTCCTGTTAGTCGTTCGAGTTAAAACTCACTGCTTGGACCGGTATTCGGCAAACAGCGTTTGAAGATGTTCCAGAACGAACTCGGCAAATTCCGGTGCTTCGTTCTTGTCGATGGAGATATCCAGCTTGCGGTCGCTCTCGACCACCTTCGCCAGCCGGCCGCCGGTTTCGGACGACCAGACACCGGTTTTTTTTGCCTGCGCCTTGGGCTTCAGGAAATCCAGAAGCGACTTGAAACGGTCTTCCGATGGCAGGGCAGCAACCGAGGCATCCCTCACATAGGCACGGGCAGCTTCCTTGACCTGAGAAGAGGAAAGCTGATCGGCGAGGTCCATCCAGTTACGACGGCCGACAGTTGGGGCGGGGCCAATAAGATCGACAAGATCCTCCGGAATGCGGCCGACAACCGACAGCATGTTGGAGAGATCGCCCTTGTGCAGCGACATGGCGGCCATGATCGTATCCCGCGGAAACCGTATCTGCAGTTTCTGGGCAAAGCGCGCCTTTTCAATATAGGTGAGATCCCGACGCTCGTTGTTTTCCTGTCCCTGGGCAACGACGAGCTGCTCATCGCTGAGATCACGTACGACGGCGTTGACCGGAATACCGAGGCTGGAGACGGCGCGCAGGCGACGGTGACCAAAGGCGACCTGATAACGGCCGGGGAATTCGGGATGCGGGCGCACCAGAATGGGAACCTGCTGGCCCTGTTCACGAATGGCTTCAATCAGACCTGCATCCGCCTCTTCGGAGGCTGGCATGCGATCGGGTATGAAGGAAGGATCGATATCGGCAGGATTGAGCGAAACGATCGTGAGACCTTCTGCGAGCTGCCTTTCGATCTCTTCCGCACGCTTGGCGCGTTCCGATACCTCGCTGAGCGACTGGCCGATCATTCCCACCGGGGAATTCAGAACATCGGTCACGAGTTCCGGAGAGCCAAGAATGGGCCTGATGCGCGGACGCGACCGCTCGGATGCGGTCTCATTGCTGTCGGCGGCCGGAGTACCAAGATTGGCGAATATCTGTTTTCTGCTCATGCTGCCCTACCCCACGCTTTTTTAATCAGTCCTTCGATTTCAGCGTTTACGTTGTTCATGGCTTCCAGCGCACGGTCATAGGTGGACCGGGTAAACTGGGTTCTTTCCACTTCGAAAAGTGTCTGGTTGGTCAGTCCGGCATCCGAGACGGCCGTGCTCTTCAGCATCGGGTGGATGAGGACGTTTTCACCGAAAATCGAGCGCAGGAAGGCGACCATCTGGTTCTGCGGACCGTCACTCGGTTCAAAGCGGGTAATCAGATAACGCATCCAGTTATAGTCAGAACGTGCGCCCGCCCTGCCGATTTCAGCGAGAAGATCGCCGGTCATGGCAAGGAACTGGTTCATCGACATCACATCCAGCATTTGCGGATGTACGGTGACGAGAACGGATGTGGCTGCGGTCAGCGCCGAAAGCGTCAGATAACCAAGCTGCGGCGGGCAATCGATGACGACGACATCATAAAAGTTCTGCGCCTGGGCAATCGCCTGGCCGATACGGGCAAAGAACAGTGTATCGCCGGGCGCGCGACGCATCAGAGCGCGGGGCGTGTCGTGTTCGAATTCCATCAGTTCCAGATTGCCCGGAACAATATGGAGATTGGGAATGTAGGTGCCACGAACGATTTCAGCGATCGGCCGGCGTTCGTCATCATAACGGATGGCGCCATAGAGGGTTTCATTCGGACCGACATCGATCTCCGGCTGATGACCGAAGAGCGCGGACAGACTGGCCTGCGGATCGAGATCGATGGCGAGCACCCGGTAACCGCGCAGCGCCAGATATTGCGCCAGATGCGCAGACGTTGTGGTTTTTCCAGAACCGCCCTTGAAGTTCATGACGGCGATGACCTGCAACTCTTCACCATCACGGCGGTGTGGCAGATAACGACGTGTGCCGCGTGCGCCCTGATCAAGGAATTTTCTGATCTCGTCCATATCCTCAACCGAATAGGAACGGCGGCCGGAGGCCTGCGCTGCATCGAGTTCCGGGCGTTCGGCGGCGATCTGGCGAAGATAGGCCTCGCCAATACCGATCAGCCGCGCAGTTTCTGCCGGGGAGAAATGGCGCATGCTCTTTTCGGTGTGGGGAGAAAATGTATTTGCATTATGAGCCTGTAATTGGGCTGACAACGCAGCCGAATGCTGTTGTATAAGACTCGTCAGGTCGGGTGCTCCTGCGGCACGTCTTAGATCGGCACTCTGTGTCATCGGTCTTCTTTCGCTCGAAATTGCAGTAGCGGTTTTTTTCGAAAAAGGCGGTTTTTTCCGCAACTGAGATATAAGCGCCGATTCTCTTTTTGGTGCAATAGGCTTTTTTCTCAGGTGCGAAAGTGCCGCTAAGGCATTGTGGAAGAATCACTTTTGTTTTTGTGACAGTTTGACGGTTAGCCGCGGCTAACTTCGCCCTGACGATCAGACAGACGGGCGCGGATCGCGTCTTTTCACACAAGGAATGTATGCCCGCGCATAAGTTTGCCGCGGCTAACTTTTTGGTTTTGACACACGGCACATCCCATCATCCCGCGGCAAAAAGTGAAGGGTGGACATTCGCGGATGTTTAATCTCTACTCATTGACTAGAGTATCGTTGGGTTCGACGCCCGTCGTCTGGCTGTTCAAGCTGTCGCAGGTTGGAGGAATGAATGTCCTATGATGTCGCTCTCGTTGGGTCGGGGTTCTCGGCCATCTGTACCGCCGCTCATCTTTTATCGTCCCTACCGGCGGAAGCCTCGATCGCTATCGTGGGCGATGAATCGGATTTTGGGCGCGGCACCGCTTACCGTACCGAGCTTCCCTATCATCGGCTGAATGTGCCAGCCGGGAGAATGAGCGTCTTCCCTGACCGACCCAATGATTTTGTCGACTGGTTGACGGAAAATGGGATAGCGGAGAATCCTCTGCTGTTCGCCTCGCGCGGAGACTATGGTCTTTATCTCCGTGACCGGCTGGCAGGCTTGCTGAGGAGCAGGGAGCAACGGGCGCGGGTGGATTTCGTTCGGGCCAAGGCTTCGGCCTGTCGCCAGGATGGCAAGGGTGGATTTTCTTTTGCTCTGGAGAATGGCGAGCAGCTGCGCGCGCGGAATGTCGTGTTGTGTCTCGGTGTCGGCGCGGCGAGTTTGCCGGTGCAAACTGTCGCGAGGGAGGAAGAGGGGCCACAACGTATCATCGGCCACTGCTGGCAGCCGGGATGGTTGTCCAAAGTCAAGGCGGGGGATCGCATCTGTATTCTGGGTTCGGGTCTGACGATGATAGACCAGGTTCTGACCCTGCGGGGAAAAGGGCATCAAGGCCCGATCCATGTTCTATCCCGTCGCGGCCTGGCGCCGCATCCGCATGTCAGCCC
The DNA here is from genome assembly GCF_049843495.1 of Agrobacterium sp. M50-1. Taxonomy (NCBI): domain Bacteria; kingdom Pseudomonadati; phylum Pseudomonadota; class Alphaproteobacteria; order Hyphomicrobiales; family Rhizobiaceae; genus Agrobacterium; species Agrobacterium sp. M50-1. The sequence continues at coordinate 870,383 of NZ_JBBHZH010000001.1, forward strand.
GCCTGCTCCCCCGACGGAGCCAGATCTGCCCGATGGCTCGACGGAGATCAGCCGGTTGCTGCAGTCTTTACGCAAACAGGTCAGCGATGGCGCACCGTGGCGCACCGTCATGGATGGTTTGCGGCCGAAAACACAATTGCTTTGGCAACGCCTTACACCTGCGCAGCGCAGCCGGTTTCTTCGGCATGCCTTGCCCTGGTGGAATATCCATCGGCACCGCATCGCGCCTGAGGTTTCCGGTGCTTTCGAGAAGTTGCTTTCGGAAGGCATTCTGGAAATTCATGCCGGTTACCTTCGGTCCATAGAGGAACGGCAGGAGGGGATTGCCGTTCACTATCGCCGCAGGCATACGCAGATCTTGAAGGAGTTGCAGGTCGATTGGGTCATCAATTGCACGGGCATGGAGCGAGCAGGCATCGGTCATTCACGCCTTCTTGAGACCATGCGCGACGACGGTGTTATTTTGCTTGATCCCTTCGGGCTGGGGGTCGAAGTTGACGACCACTCCCATTTGCTGCGGACGGATGGACGAAGCTGGCCCGGTCTTTTTGCCGCGGGTGCGCTGACGGCGGGCCGGTTCTGGGAGATAACCGCTGTTCCGGATATTCGTGTGCAGGCGCAGAAGATTGCGCAGGAGATCACACACAGAGTGACCGCGAATGATCGGGTTACTGCGCAGGGCTGATGCGGCCAAAGAATCGGCTGTCGCGGGAGGTGCCGTTAGAAAAGACACTCTCGGCGTCTCTTTATTTTGATGTTAGCCGCGGCAAACTTTTTCTTTGAATAATATGCTGACTATTTATTGGAAGCGCGAATTCGCGGATTCGAGACGGCTGATGAATGCCGCGTGGGTTGTCTGTACGATAGCAAGCAAAGTTCTTTTGTGAAGTACCGCTTTTTGCCTTCAAGGCGCGCATTCCCGCAGTCAACTGGGGTAAAAGACCAAAGCCGTCTTTGCGGGGCAATATCCGGGATTGCTAAATAATTTACATAGCTTATGGAAGTTCATCATAAAAGAAGCTATAAATCCTGAAAATTTCCGAAATTATGAAAATAATTTGCGAGGGCCCATGCAAAAACAGAAACTGGTAAGGTATGAGACGGCGGACAGTCAGGCTGGCGGGCAGCGTCGGCCATTTGCCAAGGCCGTTCGCGCCGGTGATTTCGTTTATGTTTCGGGACAGGTGCCAACTGTTGATGGCGAGGTCGTGACCGGCGGGATTGTGGCGCAGACCGAGCAGGTTGTTGCGAATATCAGGGATGTTCTGGCGCTGGCGGATTGTACGCTTGCCGATGTGGTCAAGGTCAATGTCTGGCTGGATGATGCGCGGGATTTTTCGAGCTTCAACGCCGTTTTCCAGAAATATTTCATCGATCATCCACCCGCGCGCTCGACCGTGCAATCACCGCTAATGGTCGATGCCAAGGTGGAAATGGACGTTATCGCTTATAAGCCGCTGGTTTGAAGCCCAATTTGCCTATTTTTGAGAGTAGATGATGACCTATCCCTGGCCTGATGCGGGCACACCACTCAATGCGATTTCGACGCCAATGCCTGTCATTGACGAGGACAGGCTCAGTGCCAATATCCTCAGGGCGCAGTCCTATCTGGATGAACACGGCAAGGCGTTCCGTCCGCATATCAAGACGCACAAGATACCGGCCGTCGCAAAACAGCAGCTTCAGGCCGGTGCGATCGGTATTAATTGCCAGAAAGTCAGCGAGGCGGAAGTTTTCGCGGATGCCGGTTTTGATGACATCCTGATCACCTACAATATTCTCGGCGCGGCAAAGCTTTCGCGGCTGAAAGCGCTGAATGCGCGCATCGACGGGCTGAGCGTGGTTGCCGACAGCGCGGTCACGATTGCCGGTCTCGCCGATACATTCGATGCGGCAAGGCCGCTTGCCGTGCTTGTCGAATGCGATACGGGCGGCAAGCGCTGCGGCGTGCAGACGCCGCAAGCGGCATTGGCGCTTGCGGAAAAGATTGTTGCGGCCCCCGGTCTGACATTCAAGGGCGTTCTCACCTATCCGGCGCCTGGCGGGGCCGAGACGGTAGAGAAATTCCTTCGCGAGACCATGGCGTCGCTTGCGCAAAAGGGTATCGATTGCCCGGTTCGTTCCAGTGGCGGTTCGCCCGATTTTTACTCCGCCCATCTCGTTCCTTCCGCGACCGAACATCGGGCCGGCACCTATGTCTATAATGATCGGGCGATGCTGCGCGCGGGACATTGCACGGCCGGCGATCTCGCCATGCATGTTCTCGCCACCGTGGTTTCGAGACCTACGGCGGATCGGGCCGTGCTGGACAGCGGATCCAAGGCCTTGACCTCAGATCTCCTGGGTTTCAGCGACTATGGGCTGATCGAAGGTTATGAAGGCGCAAAAATCATCTCGCTTTCGGAAGAACACGCTGTCGTCGATCTGTCCGGCTGCGCCTCCGGGCGGCCTGAAATAGGTGATGTGGTCAAGGTCGTGCCTAACCATACGTGCGTCGTCAGCAATCTTTTCGACAGGATGGTTTTTCATCGAAACGGCGTCGTAACGCGCGTTGAGAAGGTCGCAGCGCGCGGCACCGTCTGGTAAGGTTACCCGGCTAATTAAATTGGAATCGGGAGCTGCGAGAATGCAGAGACCGGCAACGAGAATCTGGAAAAATGCGCATCTTCACGGCGTCGCTCGCCACTGAAACCAACACGTTTTCACCCGTGCCGACGGATATGGACGCTTTTCGCGCGGCTTTTTATGCCGGGCCGGGCGAGCATCCCGAAACGCCGACGCTCTGCTCCTCGCCCGTACCGATCCTGCGTCGTCGCGGCAAGGCGGAAGGGTTCACGGTGATCGAGGGAACCTCCTGCTGGGCGGAACCGGCGGGCCTTATCCAGCGCCAGACCTATGAAACGCTGCGGGATACTATTCTTGCCGAACTCGCCGCCGCCATGCCCGTCGATGCCGTGGTTCTGGGCCTGCATGGAGCCATGGTGGCGCAGGGTTACGATGATCCGGAAGGCGATTTCCTCTCCCGCATCCGTGCGATGGTTGGACCGGAAGTGCTGATCGCGGCGGAATTCGATCCCCACAGCCATCTGACGGCGCTCCGGGTCAAAAATCTCGACATCATGGCGACGTTTCTGGAGTTTCCGCATACGGATTTCGAAGAGCGCGGCGAACATGTGGTGGAAATGGCGCTGCGCACGTTTCGGGGAGAGATCAAACCGGTCATCTCGACTTTCGATTGCCGCATGATCACCATTTATCCCACCAGCCGTGAGCCGATGCGTTCTTATGTCGACCGGTTGAAGGCGATGGAGGGCAGGGACGGGATCCTGTCAATTTCGGTCATCCATGGTTTCATGGCCGGTGACGTACCGGATATGGGAACGCGCATCGTGGTCGTCACCGATAATGACAGGGCAAAGGGTGACGCGCTGGCCGAAAAGCTCGGCCGCGAACTCTATGCCATGCGCAAGCTGACTGCCATGCCGATGCTGGATACGGAAACGGGTCTCGACCGGGTTCTCGCCATTCGCAGCGACAATCAGGAGAAGCCGGTCGTCGTATCGGACATCTGGGATAATCCGGGCGGCGGTGTCGCCGGTGATGCAACCCATATTCTGCGGCGCATGGTGGGGCGCGGCATGGACAATTTCGCTGTCGCGACGATCTGGGACCCGATCGCTGTGTCTTTCTGTCACGCGGCGGGGGAGGGTGCCGAGATCGATCTGCGCATCGGCGGCAAATCCAGCCCTGAGGGCGGCGAGCCGCTCGATTTCCGCATAAAGGTAATGCGCACGGCTGAGGCCGGCTGGCAGAGTTTCCGCAACAGCCGCGTCACGCTCGGCCGCGCCGCTGTCGTGCGGCCGCTGGGCACGGAGATTGATATCATCCTCATCACCAGCCGGACGCAGACTTATGAGCCGGATATCTTTTCCAATCTTGGCGTCGATTTCGCGAAAAAAGATGTGCTGCTGGTCAAGTCGACCAACCATTTCCATGCGGGGTTTGCGCCGGTCGCCTCCGAGATCGTTTATATAGCGGCCCCGACATCCTATCCGACCGACCCGGCAAAAACGCCCTATCGCAAGGCGAGCCTCGAGCTTTGGCCACGGGTGGCTGATCCGCTGGGTCTGGATTGAGCGGCAGCGGTTTGAGCATTGTCGGGACGGAACTGTGACGCCTTTTTCTGGAAAGGCTTCAGAGACGCTCAAGCGTGATCAGGAAAAACGCGCTTTCGTTTTGATCTGTTTCAATGGTGAACTGTAAACCGCCGTCGATCAGCAGACCATCCAGCTTCCCCAGCCGGTCCTTGCTGTCACCGGTCGAAACCATCAGCGGATCGAGCGCCAGGACAAGCGTCGTGTTTCCGTCTGCTTTCCCCGCAAACAGACCCGAGCGCCTCATGACGACATGGCGAAAGGTCGAACGGCGGGTCATGACGTTCAGATCGGTGATCGCGCCGTCGGGTAGGGTCGCATTGACGGGAACATCGGCCGGAAAGGGCAGGGGCGCACTCTCCATGGTCAGCAGCAGCGGATCGGCGGCCGCAATTTCCAGAGCCATGCCGTTTCCCTCAAGAATGGCGAGGGTGCGGTCTATACCGGGAAAGATCGAAAACGGCCCATCGCTTGCGACCGTCGCCATGCTGATACGCCAGTCGAAGTCCTCGACGGAAGAGCCGGGCGGAAAGATGGCGATTTCCACGGTCTCGCCGCCACCGTTTTTCCAGGGCATTCGCTTGTAGTCGCTCGCGCGCAGCAGGGTCATGGTCGTTCACTTCTAAGAGAAGCGGCCGGAAAAGGTGTTCCCCATTTCCGGCCGTGGCAGGATCAATTGCCGAGGATGCCGGGCAGGCGCAGGCCCTGTTCTCTGGCGCATTCCACGGCGATGTCGTAACCGGCATCGGCATGGCGCATCACGCCGGTCGCCGGGTCGTTCCAGAGCACGCGCTCCAGTCGGCGGGCCGCATCGTCGGTGCCATCGGCGCAGATGACCATGCCGGAATGCTGCGAGAAGCCCATGCCGACACCGCCGCCGTGATGCAGCGAAACCCAGGTCGCGCCGGATGCGGTGTTGAGCAGCGCATTGAGGAGCGGCCAGTCGGAAACGGCGTCCGAGCCGTCCTTCATGGCTTCGGTCTCGCGGTTGGGCGAGGCGACGGAGCCGGAATCCAGATGGTCGCGGCCAATGACAACAGGCGCCTTCAGCTCGCCGTTCTTCACCATTTCATTGAAGGCAAGCCCAAGACGATGACGGTCGCCAAGGCCGACCCAGCAAATACGCGCCGGCAGGCCCTGGAATGCGATGCGCTCGCGCGCCATGTCCAGCCAATTGTGCAGGTGCTTGTTGTCAGGCAGCAGTTCCTTCACCTTGGCGTCGGTCTTGTAGATGTCTTCCGGATCACCCGACAGGGCCGCCCAGCGGAACGGGCCGATGCCGCGGCAAAACAGCGGGCGGATATAGGCCGGCACGAAGCCCGGGAAGGCGAAAGCGTTTTCCAGCCCCTCATCCTTGGCGACCTGGCGGATATTGTTGCCGTAATCGAGTGTCGGAACGCCAGCGTTCCAGAAATCGACCATGGCCTGAACATGCACCTTCATCGAGGCGCGCGCTGCGGCGGCAACGGCCTTCGGGTCGCTTTCCTGCTTGGCGCGCCATTCGGCAACCGTCCATCCGGCCGGAAGGTAACCATGGACGGGATCATGCGCCGAGGTCTGGTCGGTAACAATATCGGGGCGGACGCCGCGACGGACCAGTTCCGGAAAGATTTCCGCCGCATTGCCGATCAGGCCGACGGATTTCGCCTCGCCCGCCTTGGTCCATTGGTCGATCAGCGCCAGCGCCTCATCGAGCGTATGCGCCTTCGCATCGACATAACGGGTACGCAGGCGGAAATCGACGCGGGTTTCATCGCATTCGACGGCAAGGCAGCAGGCGCCCGCCATGACGGCGGCGAGCGGCTGTGCGCCTCCCATGCCGCCGAGACCGCCGGTCAGGATCCATTTGCCCTTCAGGTTGCCGTCATAGTGCTGACGACCGGCCTCGACGAAGGTCTCATAGGTGCCCTGCACAATGCCCTGCGTACCGATGTAGATCCACGAACCGGCCGTCATCTGGCCGTACATGGCAAGGCCCTTCTTATCCAGTTCGTTGAAGTGATCCCAGTTCGCCCAATGCGGCACGAGGTTGGAATTGGCGATCAGGACGCGCGGCGCATCCTTGTGGGTGCGGAATACACCGACCGGCTTGCCCGACTGCACGATGAGGGTTTCATCCTCGTTCAGATCTTTCAGCGTCGCGACGATGCGGTCGAAATCGTCCCAGGTGCGGGCGGCGCGCCCGATGCCGCCATAAACCACCAGCTCATGCGGGCGCTCGGCGACATCGGGGTCGAGATTGTTCATCAGCATGCGCAGCGGCGCTTCCGTCATCCAGCTCTTGGCATTGAGTTCATTGCCCTGTGGTGCGCGGACTTCACGAATATTGTGGCGTGGATTGTTCATGTGTTTTCCCCTTATCGTTTCGTGTCGAGCGCAAATTTTTCCATGCGCGTGAGAATGGTTTTGAGATGGGAGCGAAGCCGGTCGGCCTTGTCCATGTCATAGGCGAAAGGCGGCTTCTCGCTTTGAAGATGGGTGGACTGCGCCAGCTCCATCTGGATGGCGTGCACGCGGTTCTGCGGTTTTCCGTAATGGCGCGTCGTCCAGCCGCCCTTGAAACGACCGTTCAGAATGCTGTCGTAACCTTCTGCAGCGGCGGTCGCTTCGACAGCGATTTTTTCGATCGCCGGGTCGCAAGTTGCGCCCATATCCGTGCCGATATTGAAATCCGGCAGCTTGCCTTCAAACAGGAAGGGAATATGCGAACGGATCGAATGGCAATCATAGAGAATGGCGATGCCGTGGATGGCCTTCACCCGCTCTATTTCCGCCGCGAGAGCTGCGTGATAGGGCGCATGAAAGGTTTCCAGACGGTATGCGATATCGTCCTGAGTGGGCTCCTGCCCTTCATTCCAGATCGGTTTCCCGTCGAAATCGGTCTCCGGAACAAGCCCTGTTGTGTTCTGGCCCGGATAAAGGCTCACCCCGGCCGGGTCGCGGTTGGCGTCGATCACGTACCGATGAAAGGCGGCACGCACTGTCGTCGCTTCCGGGATCAGATCCGCATAGAGATCGTGAATATGCCAGTCGGTATCGGCCAGCAATTTGCCGTTGTCGTTCAGGCGTTGCCATATATCCGCCGGCACATCCGTGCCGGTGTGGGGTAGCCCGAGAATGATCGGCGATGAACCTTCCTTGATGTCAAAGACACGCATCTCAAACCTCCAGCTTCGGCAGAATGCCGCCCGAGATCGTCGAGACCAGAGCGCCGGAAGCGATCAGTTCCGCCGCCGCCTTCAGGTCCGGCGCCATATAACGGTCTTCTTCCAGCGACGGGATCGTGGCGCGCAGCGCGGCAATCACCTTCTGCAATTCGGGGCTGGTTTTCAGCGGACCGCGCAACTCCACACCCTGAATGGCCGAAAGCGCTTCAATGCCAAGGATGGCGAAAAGATTGTCCGTCATTGGCAGCAGGCGTCGCGCGCCGTGGCAGGCCATGGACACATGGTCTTCCTGATTGGCGGAGGTCGGCGTCGAATCGACAGAGGCCGGATGCGCCATCTGCTTGTTCTCACTCATCAGCGCGGCGGAGGTGACTTCGGCGATCATCAGGCCCGAATTCAGCCCAGGCTTCTTGGAAAGAAAGGCCGGCAGCCCATAAGACAGGGCCGGATCGACCAGAAGCGCCACGCGACGCTGGGCGATCGCGCCGATTTCGCAAATGGCGAGCGCCGTCTGATCGGCGGCAAATGCCACCGGTTCGGCGTGGAAATTGCCGCCGGAGACGACGGAATTGTCTGAAAGCACCAGCGGATTGTCGGTCACGGCATTGGCTTCGATTTCCAGCGTGCGGGCCACCTGCCGCAGAAGATCGAGGCACGCGCCATCCACCTGCGGCTGGCAGCGAATGCAATAGGGGTCCTGCACCCGCTCGTCACCCTCGATATGGCTGACCCGGATTTCCGAACCTTCCAGCAGATTACGAAGCGCCGCTCCCGCGTCGATCTGGCCCTTATGGCCGCGCAGGCTGTGAATATCGGGATGGAAAGGGGCAGACGACCCCATGGCGGCATCGGTGGAAAGCGCGCCGGTGACAAGCGCCGCCTGTGCCGCGCGATGGGCGCGGAAAAGACCGGCGAGCGCCAGCGCGGTCGAGGTCTGTGTGCCGTTGATAAGTGCAAGCCCTTCCTTGGCGGCAAGCACAACAGGGGTCAATCCGGCTTTCGCAAGCGCTTGGCCGGCGGGCAGAAGCGTTCCCTCATAAAAGGCCTCGCCTTCGCCCATCATCACCGCTGCCATATGGGCAAGCGGCGCGAGATCGCCGGAAGCGCCGACAGAACCCTTTTCGGGAATGACGGGAATGACACCCTTCTCAAGCATGGCTTCAATCAGCCGCACCAGTTCCAGCCGCACGCCGGATGCGCCGCGGCCGAGCGAAACCAGCTTCAGCGCCATGATCAGCCGCACGATATTTTCAGGAAGCGCTGCGCCGACCCCGCAGCAATGCGACAGGATGAGATTGCGCTGCAGCGTTGCCACATCGGCCGCGTCGATCTTGATGGAAGCAAGCTTGCCGAAACCGGTATTGATGCCGTAGACCGGCGCATTGCCGGCAGCAATCTCCGCGATGCGAGCCGCTGCCTTTTCAATGCCCGCATCGAAGCTGCGGTCGAGCTTTGCCGTGCCGTTTTCCCAGTAGATGGTGGAAAGCTCGGCAAGCGTCACGGCGCCTGGATGAAGGGTGATGGCTTTTATGGTCATGAGGAAACCTTCTGTCCCTTGAAAATACGGGCGTGGAGCGGATTAAAACCGATGCGATAGACAAGCTCGGCCGGGCGCTCGATATCCCAGATGGCGAAATCAGCGGATTTTCCGGCCTCCAGCGTGCCGGTTTCCGCAAGCAGGCCGAGCGCCTTTGCCGCATTGCGTGTCGTCGCCGTCAGGCACTCTTCCACGGTCATGCGGAAAAGCGTGGCGCCCATATTCATGGTCAGCAGCAGGGAGGTGAGCGGCGATGTTCCGGGGTTGCAGTCCGTTGCGAGCGCAATGTTGGCTCCGGCATCGCGCAGCGCCTGTACCGGTGGCAGCTGCTTTTCGCGCAGCGCATAAAAGGCGCCGGGAAGAAGCACGGCCACGGTTCCTGCTTCCGCCAGCGCCTTCGCGCCGGCCTCATCAAGATATTCGAGGTGATCGGCCGAAAGCGCATTATAGGATGCCGCAAGCTCGGAACCGCCGAGGTTGGAAAGCTGCTCGGCATGCAGCTTGACCGGAAGGCCATACTGTTTTGCAACCTTGAAAACCCGATCGATCTCCTCGACGGAAAAGGCGATGCCTTCGCAGAAGCCGTCAACCGCATCCGCCAGTCCTTCCGCATGGGCTTTTTCCAGCCCGGGCAGAACAACGTCGCTAATATAATCGGCGTTACGGCCCTTATAGTCTGCAGGTGTGGCATGGGCGGCGAGATAGCTGGTGACGATGCGCACCGCCCGTAATGTCTCAAGCCTGCGCGCGACACGCAGCATCTTCAGTTCGGTTTCGATGTCGAGACCGTAACCGGATTTGATTTCGACTGTGGAAACGCCTTCGGAAAGAAGGGTGTCAAGGCGCGGAAGCGCCTGCGCCACCAGAACCTCTTCCGAAAGCGCACGCGTATCGCGCACCGAAGAAACGATGCCGCCGCCCGCTTTGGCGATCTCCTCATAGGTCGCGCCATTCAACCGCATCTCGAATTCCATGGCGCGATTGCCGCCGAAGACAAGATGTGTATGGCAGTCGATCAGGGCAGGGGTGATCCAGCGACCGCCGCAATCGGTGGTCTCATCGGCTGTCGCCAGATCGGCGGGCAGGTCGTTTTCAGGACCGGCAAAGGCGATGCGGCCGTTACGCACGGCAATCGCGGCGTTTTCGACGGCGCCGATGCCATCCATGTCGGCATTGAAGGTTGCCAGCCGGGCGTTGCGCCACAAAGCCGTGGCGTTCCCCGTCGCCGTTCCGTTTGCAGATTTGTTCCCTGGCATTTGCTTTTCGCCTTTCCTTTGTGAGTTAAATGTATATACATAATAATTGGCTTGGCAAGCTGCATTTTCGTGTTTGAAATGGCCTTGCCGGACAGAACCAAAGGAGAGGGTGGCATGACGGCAATTCACGCGGGCGCAGCGCTTTTGGGGGACGGATGGGCGAAGGATGTTCGCATCATCTGCGATGACGGCATTATTTCATCCGTCGAAACCGGCGTCTCCCCGCAGCCGCAGGATGAGCGTCACGCCGTCATCGTTCCAGCCATGCCCAATCTCCACAGCCACGCCTTTCAGCGGGCCATGGCGGGGCTTGCCGAAATCCGCGGCCCGGGTGACGACAGTTTCTGGAGCTGGCGCACTGTCATGTATAAATTCGCACTCTCCATGACGCCTGACCATATCGAGGCCGTTGCCGCCCAGCTCTATATGGAAATGCTGGAGGCCGGTTTCGGCCGGGTCGGCGAATTTCACTATCTGCATAATGACAGGGATGGTTCGCATTACGGCAATATCGCCGAAATGGCCGAACGCATCGGCGCGGCCGCGTCGCAGACGGGCATCGGCCTCACCTTGCTGCCGGTCTTTTATGCCCATTCCGGTTTTGGCGGCCAGGCTCCGATCGATGGACAGAAACGCTTCATCCATTCGCTCGACAGTTATGGAACGCTGATGCAGGGCGCACAGGCCGTGCTGGACAAATTGCCGGGTGCGGCCCTCGGCATCGCGCCACACAGCCTGCGTGCCGTAACCGGCGACGAGCTGGCAGCCATCGAGCCGCTGGCAAAGGGTGGGCCAATCCATATTCATGTGGCGGAACAAACGAAGGAAGTGGACGATTCACTTGCCTTTTCCGGTGCGAGACCGGTGGAATGGCTGCTTGAAAACGCGCCGGTCGATGATCGCTGGTGCCTTATCCATGCGACACATATGACGGAAAACGAAACGCGGCATATGGCGAAACGCGGCGCCGTTGCCGGTCTCTGCCCGATCACCGAAGCCAATCTTGGCGACGGCATCTTCCCGGCTCCGGCTTTTCTCGGTGAAAACGGCCATTACGGCGTCGGATCCGATTCCAACATTCTGATTTCCGTGCCGGAAGAACTGCGAACCCTCGAATATTCACAGCGCCTCTCGCGTCGGGCGCGTAATGTCATTGCCGATGCCGGCCATTCCACGGGAGAAAAACTCTTCCGGCAGGCGCTCGAAGGCGGCGGCAGGGCTCTGGCGTCGCCAAATGGTCTGGAAAGCGGGAAAAGTGCGGATTTTGTCGCTCTTGATGTTTCCGCCGTTTCTTATCTTCCGATATCCCAGATTCTCGATCAATGGATATTTGCCGGTGGTGTTGGCGTCGATTCCGTTTGGATGCGCGGCAAAAAGCGCGTGCAAGCCGGCCGGCATATCCACCGCCGTGAAATATCCGATCGCTTCAACAAGGTCATGGCCGAACTTCTCGATAGCTGATATGGGCTCGGCAGAAACGGGAAAAAGCCAGTAGGGAAAGGCATTGCGGACGTGACGAAAGCATCGGCCGGGCAAACCCTGCACCAGCGCATCCTCAGCGACATCGAGGGCCGGATCGTTTCAGGAGAATGGCCGCCGGGCCACCGGCTGCCTTTCGAGGTAGACCTCGCCGATCAGTATCACTGTTCGCGCATGACGGTGAACAAGGTCATGGGCCAGCTCGCCAAGGCCGGCTTGATTGAGCGCCGCAAGAAATCCGGCAGTTTCGTTCGCCAGCCGCAGATCCAGTCTGCAGTCCTGCAAATTCATGACATCGGGGCGGAAGTCGAATCCCTTGGCCTCGAATATGGCTTCAAGATCCTGGAGCGCAAAGGGCGCAGCGCCAAAAGCGGGGATCGTGAGCGCCTCGACGTTTCCGTCGGCACGTCATTGCTCGAGATTCTCTGCATCCATTTCGCCGGTGCGCGCGAATTCTGTGTCGAGCAGCGTCTCATCAGTCTGACGGCGGTGCCGGAAGCGGCTGAAACCGACTTTACCGAAATTGCGCCGGGGCCCTGGCTGCTCGGCCATGTCCCGTGGAGCACTGCCGAACATCGGATCAGCGCCGAGGCGCCGTCGAAAGAGATCGCACGCCTGCTCGGCATCTCCGACAGGCAGGCCTGCCTGGTGGTCGAACGTCGTACCTGGAGCAATTCCGGCGCCGTGACCTATGTGCGCTTCACCTATCCCGGCAATGCGCATGCCCTTGTGGCCCGTTTCAGCCCGTCTTCCGACTGATATCCGCAAGGTCGCCCGCATCCTTTAATCGCGAAATGGAAACCCTATACAGGGAGAGACTTGTCCTGCTTTCCGTTCGCATGGCCGAAAGTCGTTAAAATCCGTTAATCTGTACGATAAATCTC